>JBEKRZ010000001.1:0-275748 GCA_049517435.1 Smithella sp.
GGGACATACTGAAATAAGGGCTATAATGCCCAGGAAGAAATGAGTCCTCCTGCCTTCCTAATTAATATTACAAATTAATTATACATCATTCTATATACGAATTCGTGGTAGGAGGAAGAAAGAAATAAAATTCCAATTTCCGAACTATCAAAATTGTTTCTTTCACGAATCCACAGTAGGGGCCGTTTTGAAAATTGAGGATTACCAACAGATTAATTATAAATGAAAATATTCGCTTAAATAACAATATCTTAATTAGGAATCTAGTTTTTTAATATAGTCGTGTTTTTATAGTTTACGAATCATAAACTTTTTTTCTTGACAAACCTTAAAAAAGCGTAGTATATGAATCATAAACAAACTGGGAGGAAGAAAAATGAGAGATGATTCATTTCCCTTTGTAGAGATCCCAAAGAATTTAAAAAAAATTATTGGAGACCCAGATCCGGGGACAAGGCTTTATAGAACCTGTGGTTCCGAAGAAGGTTTTTCCGATTGGTCAGATGCAGTTTTTGACATTTGTTATGGTGAAGGTTGTGTTTCGCCTGGCGGGGCTGCTGGTTATGCGCGGGTATCTCGTCCCGGCATTCATAAGAAGCTTAAGTCAGGAGGTTTAACTGGATTTGTATATCATGTTACTAAAGATTCATTTTTTATTAAAGGAAAGAAAAAGCTTTCTGCTAATGCAAACTTTTATTGTTTTATACCTGTCAGCGAATGCAAGGCATGGGCAGAAGAATTGAATAAGAAGCGTGACAAAGCTGAATATAATAAGGAAGTAATGGGAGACGGTAATTTCGACGATAGATATTTAGACAAGCCTCCTCAGCATTTGAAGAAAAAGCTTCGTGACGAGCAAAAGAAGAAAAAGGTATAAAAATTTTAGCAATGACTTTTTTAGATAAATATCCTGACCTTTTAACGGTAGACCAGATAGCAGAGATTTTAAAAGTTAAAGTTAATATGGTTTACAGATTGTGCGGTCTTGTCAAAATCAGGATTGGAAAGGGCAGGGGGCTAATCCGTTACAGAAAAATTGACTTGATAAATTACATCAAGTCGAGAGAGGAGGAGGTTAATTTCGATGCAAATAAGAAAAAGGAAAGATACCGGAAAGTGGGGCTATCAGATATGCTTTCACTCAAACAGGTACAGGCTCTCCGGCTGGAACACCAGAGATGAAGCACAAAAGGCAGCGGAAGATCATTTGGGTAAACTAAGAAGGGATGCCTCATTGGCTGCTTCCGGTTCTAATATGGCCTGTGTTGACGCAGTGAATGGTTTCTTGGCTTACTCGGCTAGAATAGGTAAATCAGAAAACAGATTGCGCGGTCTATATTCAAATTTTCATAGTTTTGTCTTACCTTTCTTTACAGCAGGAAAGCGGCTTAAAGATATTACTCATAATGACATTGAATCTTTTATTGATGCTCAATTAAAGAGAGATATATCAAAGAATACTATCACTCATTACGTGACCGATCTTAATGCATTGTTGAACTGGGCTGTGAAAGAAGAGATCATAGACATAAATCCTATGAGGAAAGTTTCCAGAAAAAGAATCAAGCCGGAAAAGATCATAAAAAAGGGTTTTACTCCTGAAGAAATAAAAAGAGCTGAATCGGCATTGGAGAAAGAAGAACTTCTATTCTTCAGATTTTTACTTTTTACTGGCGAAAGGTTAACTGAGGCTCTTTCAAGCAAATGGAGTGACATAGATTATAATAACAGGGAAATTATAATCAGGGGCACAAAGACTGAAGGTTCTTTAAGACAGCTGGAGATGGGTAAAGGACTTTATATGACTTTAAAAGGGCTGGAAGCTTATAAGACTGAATCGCCTTATATATTCCATCACGGTAACGGTGATCGAATATTGAGACGGGATAAAATGTTTAAAAAGATAAAAATGAAAACAGGGATTAAGATCACTTCAAAAGACTTGAGGGATGTTTTTGCCTCAATGATAGCGATGGGTAGTGAAAATAATAGGCCGGATGTTCAGGTCGTCAGTGAACTTCTTGGACATACGAATTTGATAACCACTAAAAAATATCTTTATTCACAGAAGGAAAAAAGAATGAAGGCTATAAGCGTATTAGATGACATTTTTGTAACAGAAAATGGCACGGAAAGTGGCACGGACGCAAAAAAGAAGGACTCAGAAAAACTTCTAAGTCCCTGTAATTATTATGGTGGCGGTGCAGGGAATCGGACCCCGGACACTACGGATATGAGCCGTATGCTCTAACCATCTGAGCTACACCGCCTTTGTGGTAATAAAAATTATCTCAACTTAATGAGCTTTTTATTCGTGCGACGCTATATCTAAGTGCGCAAATTTTGTCAATAACTTATTGAGGAGTGTCCAACTTATAAACAACGATCACACTCCTACCACGCAGAGAAACACCGACAGATTGAACCAATGCCAGCACAATTTCCGGTTTGCCGTCATTGTCTATGTCTTTAATACAATAATCGGCTACATAGCCATTGATTTTTTTTGTTCGCCAATTTTCCGCCATTCCCATGCCATCCCATTCTAGATTATATATTTCACTGGAAGTAAAAACTTGTAGATGTTTAAAAATGCGGCCTACAGAAGATAGGTTTTTAACGATAATAATTTCTTTTTTACCGTCTTTATTTGTATCATAAGTAAGGATGCGTAAATTGACATAAGCGCTTTTTTCCTTATCGTCATTGGCGTTTCTCTTATCAATGTTTTCGATGTAGTTATTGCTACCACCATATACATCATCACTTCTCCAGATAAGTTTATCACTGGCAAAACCAAAAGAAGAAAGTCGGCCCAAAGGTGTATTTGTTTTATTAAGAATGTATAAATAGTCCAGATCATCCAAAGCAAATATTTTTTCTCCTCCGCCGATGCCTAAATCATCAATTGTTAGACCATAGATAGATAAGCCTAAAGGTATTTTCATTTTTTGATCGGAAACATACTTGCCATCCTTCCAGACCATTTCGTAAATTTGCGTGTTAAAAGGTTTATATGAACCGTAATCCTGTCCTAATAACAAAGGAATGCCGGATGAAGTATCGATTACACGTAAAAACCAACGGATATCCGATGCAATTTTGACATATTTGCCATCTTTGAATTCCAATACAAAGGAATCAAGCAATGTATCATTAAGAGAAGTGACAAATATTTGCTTTTTGCCATCTTTGTTAATGTCAGCAACATCTATCGCGATATAGTTATCGTAAGATTTTCCGGCGATTTTATCCAATAATTTTAGTTCATTACCTGCTTTCTGATATATGTAAACATTATTTTTGTCGATTGCTACCACTTCGTTTAAACCGTCATTGTTTACGTCTCCTATATCCATACCCTTAAATTCCGTGGGAATTGTTTGGCTCATCCAAAAATCTTTGCGATTAATAAGAGGTTCGGGAGCGTTGATTAATTCAGAATTAATTACAGATGTTAATGTTCCCTTGTTACCACCGGTTTTCATTTTCGCAATTATTTGAGATTCGCGGGACAACCCCGAAGGTACTTGGGGGGTAGTGGCGGGGATGGGTGCAGGTGCGGCAACAAGCGGTGCAGTTGATGGAGGTGCTGTGCCGAGAATATGTTGAACAATACTTTGGGAAAAATCATTAATTTTAGGAATTACGTCATCAAGAGTTTGCGACTGAGTAGAAATACCGATGTCAGGTTTGGCTTTGGCAATATCGACCAGCTTTCCGTCAATGCTGATACTGTTGCCAATTTTGGTAATGCTTCCCCAAACCACATAATCAGAATCTAATTTTTTGCCGAGATTATACACATCAGCCGTAGTTATCCCTCTTATTTTAGATTTTTTAATCTCTTCCATGACAACGTTTTTATTGGTGACGTTGATTTTATCAGGAACGGAAATACGTGAGGAGAGCATTTCTTCTATCCCTTGTTTGATATAATCGATATTTTCTGAGCTATATAGTGTAAAAGGCAAAACGGTTACCGTGTATTTATCCTTCGCCCAAATTGAACCGGTAGCCAACAGAAAAATAACCAAACAAAATATATATTGAAAAGTTTTTCGCATATTTATCTCCTTTTTTAATGCTGTAAATATTTATAGTGGGCGTTTCTAACATTTAAAAAGTGATAATTCAAGAATGATTTGAGAAGATAAAATCAATTGGTCAAGTTATTGATATTATAAGATTATTAGTTATACTTTTAGTGGGATGACGTAAAACATAACGGCGCAGAAATGACAAACGCTGCCGGTAAGGACAAATAAATGCCAAATTGCGTGATTAAATGGAAGTTTCTCCCATGCGTAGAAGATAGTTCCCAGTGTATAGGCCAGTCCACCACAGACAAGCCAGGTAAGACCATCCCCGGGTAATGTTTGAAAAAGAGGTTTAATGGCAAATATAACCAACCAGCCCATTAAAATATAGGCAATAGTCGAGATAATCTTAAAGTGATGAACGAAAAAGATTTTGAATAAAACCCCGATTAAAGTTAGGGACCAAACCAAAGCAAACATGCTCCAGCCCATAACCCCCCGTATAGTTACCAGAAGGAAAGGAGTATAAGTTCCGGCAATCAAAACATAAATGCAGGAATGATCCAATATCTTGAATACATGTTTTAAATTCGGTTTTTGAAAACTATGATAAAGAGTTGAAGCTGTGTAAAGTAAGACAAGCGTAAATCCGAAAATTGTACAACTTATAATGTGATTTAAATTCCCATACATTATGGAGAAAACTATCAGTAGAACCAATCCGGCAATGCTGATTAAGGCTCCAATCCCATGAGTTATGCTATTGAATATTTCTTCTAAAAAACTGTATTTTTCTATGGGTTGTGATTCAGACATAAAATTTACTTCCTCAATTCTGTAAAATTATTAGGCCTTAGATTATAATTTGTCAATCTCTAATAAAAGTAATTCTGTATTAATTCTTGACTGATTGATAGAAATCGTAATAATATTAAGTTCCACAAGACGGTAAAAAGATGCCTATCATATACAGATAAAATAATTAGAGGAGAAAAACGTGATACCTAGATATTCCCGCGAGATAATGACAAAGATTTGGAGCCCGGAGAACAGATATCAAAAATGGCTGGATGTGGAAATATTAGCTTGTGAGGCAATGGCCAAGCTGGGCAAAATACCCAAAAGCGCGCTGAAGAATATTAAAGAAAATGTTTCTATTAAAGTCGAGCGTATTGATGAGATCGAAAAGACTACAAAGCATGACGTAATTTCTTTTTTAACTTCCCTGACGGAAAAAGTAGGTGAGGACGGACGTTTTATTCATATGGGTTTGACTTCTTCAGACGTGCTGGATACCGCACTCGCAGTTCAATTGAAAGAAGCGGCTGAAATCTTACTGGAAGACATTGATCGATTATTGACAGTTTTAAAGAGGAGGGCCTTCGAAAATAAGAATACTTTAATGATCGGCAGGTCCCATGGAATTCATGCGGAACCGATTACATTCGGATTGAAGATGGCATTGTGGTATCAGGAAATGCAGCGCAATTTTCGGCGTCTCGTTCAGGCCAAAGAATCTGTAAGCTTCGGTAAAATATCCGGCGCTGTTGGTACTTTTTCGTTTGTTGATCCTTTTGTGGAGGAATATGTTTGCGGTAAGCTCGGTCTAAAGCCTGCGCCTGTGTCTTCCCAAATCATTCAGCGAGACCGTCACGCGGAATTCTTTACAACACTCGCGATTATTGCCTCTTCGCTGGATAAATTCGCGCAGGAGATAAGACTTCTACAAAGAACGGAAGTAAGAGAAGCTGAAGAATATTTTTCTCCCGGACAGAAAGGTTCTTCAGCAATGCCACATAAACGCAATCCAATTCTTTCGGAGAATCTGTCCGGCTTAGCCAGATTGCTGCGCTCCTACGCGGTAGCTTCTCTCGAAGATATCGCTCTCTGGCATGAAAGGGATATAAGCCATTCTTCCGTGGAAAGAGTCATCGGACCGGATGCCACAATCGCTCTTGATTTTATGTTGTACAGGTTTACCAATATGATGGATAAACTGGTAATCTATCCGGAAAAAATGATTTATAATCTGAACATGACCCACGGTGTTATTTTTTCACAAATGGTTTTGTTAGCGCTCATTGAAAAAGGCACAACCAGAGAAGACGCATATGCCATCGTGCAGAATAACGCGATGAAATCCTGGCAGGAAGGTTTGGAATTCAGAGATTTGCTGGAAAATGATTCCACCGTAACTAAGTATCTGAAGAAGAAAGAATTGGCGGCAATTTTTAATGTGAAAAATTTTCTGAAGAATTTGGATTTTATTTTCAATCGTGTATTCAAAGACAAAGAATAAATTCTATAAATTTATTGTTGAAACTCCAATTCCGAAAGCGTAGCGCAGCGGAATTGGTAAGTTGAACAATCACGCGCAGCGGTGGGTTTAATACTCAACAGCTTGCTGCGGTATCTGTTTCCGAAGCTTGCTTTGGGGTTCATACCGGTGACTCTTTGACAATAATAGTGTCTTTTTTAAATTCATCGCATGTGTCGGGATAATCAATATTATAGTGTAGACCACGGCTTTCTTTTCTCAGAGAAGCGCTCCGGACAATTAATCGAGCTACTGTTGTAATATTGCGCAGTTCAATAAGATCTTTTGTGACTTTGAAGTTCCAGTAATATTCATCAATCTCTCTCTGGATAAGTTCAATTCTGCGGGTCGCTCTTGCCAATCTTTTGTTCGAACGGACAATTCCGACGTAATTCCACATGCATCTTCTTATTTCATCCCAGTTATGTGTGACAACCACGCTGTCATCGCTTTCCGTTGTTCCGCTGGAATCCCACGGAGCAATGGAGGCTTCATTGTATTTTATTTTATTAAAGTCGCGGGAAATTTCCATATAGACACGATGCGAATAGACAACAGCTTCCAGTAAAGAGTTGCTGGCCAGACGGTTTGCTCCATGCAATCCGGTGCACGATACTTCACCGCAGGCAAAAAGATTGGCAAGGGATGTCTTGCCGTAATGATCGACCAAAACTCCGCCACAAATGTAATGAGCAGCCGGTGCGATAGGAATGGGTTGTGAGGTAATGTCGATACCGTATTCCAGGCATTTATTATAAATATTGGGAAAGCGTTTGATCAGAAAATCGCGGTCGCGGTGTGTGATATCCAGCAGAACATATTCATCTCCGGATTGTTTAATTTCCGTATCGATTGCTTTGGCGACAATATCCCGGGGTGCAAGACTTTTCATGTGATGATATTTGTCCATAAAAGTTGATCCGTCTTTTAATTTGAGAATTCCTCCTTCACCGCGCACGGCTTCGCTGATAAGAAAAGCTTTGGCGGCAGGATGATAAAGACAGGTGGGATGAAACTGGATGAATTCCATATTCGAAATTTGTGCGCCTGCGCGATATGCCATGGCCAGGCCGTCTCCTGTCGCAATATCAGGATTTGTTGTAATGAGATAAACCTTTCCCGCTCCACCGGTGCATAAAATTGTATATTTCGCGATGTAAGTATGAATTTCACTTTTATCTATATCCAGAACGTAAGCTCCTCGGCAATACCCGAGTTTATCGAGAGCTTCTCTTTCTATGATCAGATCAATGCCGATGTGATTTTCGTAAATTGTAACATTTTCCAGATGAGATACTTTTTCATTCAGCGCCCGCTCAATTTCCTGACCGGTGAAGTCTTTAGCGTGTAAAACCCGCCGGCGATTGTGGCCTCCTTCACGGCCAAGATCGTAAAGATTGGGTTGTGTTTCCGATTTTGTAAAATTTACGCCCCATTCTATTAGTTCTTGAATTCTGGGGGGGGCTTCTTTGACGATGAATTCGACCACATCTTTCTTACAAAGACCGGCGCCGCAAATCAAGGTATCCTGAATATGTTCTTCAAAGCTGTCTGTTTGATCGGTAACAGCGGCTATTCCGCCTTGAGCGTAATTTGTATTTGATTCGGTTTTTTCTTTTTTGGTTACGATAGCGACACTGCCGAGAGTCGAAACTTTAATTGCCAGACTTAATCCCGCAATGCCGCTGCCCAAAATTAAAAAATCTGTCTTAAATTCCATCACGTTTTCCCGTCAAATTAAGCTGATAAAAGTTTGTTTACAAATCGTCATTGCTTTTATATAGAGATTTATAATTTTTAGCAAAGAGAAAATGAAAGCAGGATTTATAATGCTAGTTCTTGGAATTGAATCATCATGTGATGAAACAGCAGCAGCAGTAATCAGCAATGGAAAGATGTGTTCTAATGTTATTGCTTCGCAAATAGCGGTTCATTCTCCATATGGCGGAGTTGTGCCCGAAATTGCCTCGCGCAAACATATTGAGGCGATCAATCCGGTATTGAAGCAGGCATTAAATGACGCCAATGTGACACTCCGGGAAATAGAAGGTATTGCTGTAACTCGCGGTCCCGGTTTGATCGGATCTCTTTTAATCGGTTTATCAACGGCCAAGGCTCTTGCTTATGCTTTAGATATTCCTTTCGTGGGTGTCAATCATATAGAAGGGCATATAGCCGCGGCATTTCTTGCTGAAAAAGCACCGTCATTTCCTTTTATAGCTTTAGTTGTTTCCGGTGGCCATACAAATATTTACCTGGTAAAGGATTATCACAATTTTCTATTGCTTGGTCAGACGCGCGATGATGCCGCCGGAGAAGCATTTGATAAAGGGGCCAAACTTCTTAATCTTGGTTATCCTGGTGGTGTCGTGATTGATAAAATGTCAAAAAATGGCAATCCGCAGGCATTAGTTTTTCCTCGGGCAATGAAGGATTCACCTGATTTCAGCTTCAGCGGTTTGAAAACGTCTTTGCTGATAATGTTGAAAAAACGCGGTTGCAATTTTGCGGAAAGTCAACTGCCTGATGTAGCGGCCAGCTATCAGGAAGCGATAGTAGACGTGCTGGTAGAAAAAACAATTAAAGTAACAGAAGATAATGGCATTAATAGGATAGTCGTCTGCGGCGGAGTAGCGGCCAATGGCAGGTTGCGTGAGAGGTTTACAGAGGCGACAACAACTCGCAATATGGAATTATTTATTCCCCCGGTTATATTATGTACGGATAATGCGGCAATGATTGCGGCAATTGGCGAAATTATGCTGAAAAACGGCCGAAGAGATTCGCTGGATTTAAATGCTGTGTCCCGCTGGCCTATAGCGTAGACTTAATCTTAATCTTTTCTACACGAGAGAGATAATCATGAATTCACCTAAGGAAATAATCCGTCACTACGCTATTAAACCACGCAAAAGTCTGGGACAATCATTCTTGATGGAGCAAAGCGTCATCAGAAAAATTTCCGCAATAGCGCAGGTTACAAAAAATGATATTGTTGTGGAAATTGGAGCGGGAATTGGTATCTTGACGGAAGAGTTAGCACAGAATGCCGCAAAGCTTATTGCCGTTGAACTGGATGATAAATTAGTTGAAGTATTGAAAGATAAGTTATTGAAATATAATAATGTGCAAATATATTCCGGTGATATTTTGAAGTTTGATTTCGAAGCCATTTATAGGGGCGGGCAGCAGAAAATTAAAGTTATCGGCAATGTTCCATATAATATTTCCTCTCCGATATTATTTCATTTATTGTCTTTCCGGAAAGTTATAGATTCCTTTGTCTTTATGCTGCAAAAAGAAGTAATTCAGCGACTGGTAGCATCCCCTGGGGGTAAGGATTATGGAGTGCCTTCCGTGATTTTACAAATGTTTGCTACAGTAGAAAAAGTTTTAGATGTTCCAGGCGGTTGTTTTTATCCCCCTCCCAAAGTAGAATCGTCAGTAATGAGAGGATTTTTTCGGGAAAGGCCTTTAGTGGAACTCGCTGATGAAGAGTTTTTTATAAGATTAGTTAGAGATTCTTTTGCGCAACGCCGGAAAATGCTGATTAACAATTTAAAAAAATCGAAATTGCTGGAAGGAGTTTCAGGATCGTTTTTAAATGAAGTGCTAAGAATGGCCGGAATTGATGGCACACGGAGAAGTGAGACACTCTCCATCGAAGAATTTGGATATCTAAGCAATCTTCTGAAAGGGAAGCAATAAGGGAAACAAGATTTAAATGAGTATATAATGAAATTAATATCATTCTTTCTTATCAGGCAACAAATTCAGTTACTGTTAAAATGGACATTATGAGTGAAAAAATTAAAAATAAATACTTGTATATTCAGACATTTGGTTGTCAAATGAACGTTCACGATTCGGAACAGATGGCGGCTTTGCTAGCCGGTAGCGGTTACAAACTAACCGACAATATCAAGCTGGCTGATTTAATTCTGCTCAACACTTGCTCCATCAGGGAGAAAGCGGCACATAAAGTCTATAGTAAACTGGGAAGGATCAGCAAGCTAAAAGAACAAAATCCGGAATTGATTATTGGTGTGGGCGGTTGTTTGGCGCAGCATTTGGGAACAAAATTTCATAAAAAAGTGGGGTATCTGGACTTTGTTTTTGGTACGCACAATATTCATCGTTTGCCTCAAATGGTTGCCTCTGTCCGGAAGAAAAGGAGAAAAATTACCGAAATTGATTTTCACAAGTCTTTAAATTCCATCGGTATTTTTGCTCCACCGCAAAGCGGCGCGGTCAGTGTTTTTGTAACGATTATGCAAGGGTGCAATAATTTCTGCGCCTACTGCGTGGTTCCTTATCTGCGCGGACCGGAGATGAGCAGACCGCCTGATGATATAATTGAGGAAATAAAAGAGCTTGCAGATTATGGCATCAGAGAAGTTACTCTTTTGGGACAAAACGTTAATTCCTATGGCAAAACACTGGCTAATGGATTGAATTTTGCGGCTTTGATTAAAAAAATCGGCAAAATTTCTGGTATCCAACGAATCAGATTTACTACATCACATCCGCGTGACCTCTCTGATGAATTGATCCGCTGTTTTGCCGAAGAAGAGAAATTATGCGAGCATATTCATCTGCCGGTGCAATCAGGATCAAACCGGATATTGGCATTAATGAACAGGGGCTACACAGTAGAAGAATACATGAAAAAAGTTGATCATTTACGTAAATTGAATTCGCAGATAAGCATTACTTCGGACATTATAGTCGGCTTTCCGGGAGAAACACAAAATGATTATCAAGAAACCATTGACATGATGGAAAAAATCAGGTTTGATTCTACGTTTTCATTTATGTATTCTGAAAGAAAAGGGACTGCGGCGCAAAAGTTAGAGGGAAAAGTTGAAGAATCCGAGAAGGCAAGAAGGCTCGAACAACTGCAGATTCTACAGGATCAGCATACACTGGAAAAAAACACAGCTTTGGAAAATAGCCGACAGGAATTATTAGTTGAAGGGGAAAGCAGGAATTCTGAGAATGATTTAATGGGAAGAACCAGTTCCTGGAGAATTGTCAATTTTAAAGGTGAATTGGAATTGATCGGCAAATTGGTGGATGTGAAAATATCAAAAGCTTATTTACATTCGTTAAGAGGAAAATTGATTAAGGAGGTTGGTAATGTTAATTGAAATGAAAGTTTCGGGATTGACCATTGATCCTATTACCAATACGCCCATCGTAATATTGAAAGATATGCAGGAGAGTAAAGCCATCCCGATCTGGATAGGTTTGTTTGAAGCCAGTGCTATTGCTACGGAACTGGGGAAAATTATTTTTCCCCGGCCGATGACCCATGATTTGTTTAACGAATTTTTGAAATCTTTAAACGTGACTGTAAATAGAATTGAGATTGTGGATATTCGCAGCAATACTTTTTTTGCTAATATTTATTTAACCAGGGAAGGGCAAGATTTTACGATTGATGCTCGTCCCAGTGATGCTATTGCTATAGCGCTACGTGCACATGCGCCGATATTTGTCGATGAAGAGGTCATTGAAAAATCGCGTAATGTTGATTTTGGGATTAAACTCAGTGATTTAGATAAATTAAAAGATGATAAAATTAAAGAATTTCTGGAAAATCTTTCGATGGAAGATTTCGGTAAGTATAAGATGTAATGAGTCCCAAGTTTCAGAAGCGTAGCGCACTGAAATTTGCTTGACGAATTATCCCCGAAGCGGAGTGGAGTGGGATTTGAGTCCCAAGTTTCAGAAGCGTAGCGCACTGAAATTTGCTTGACGAATTATCCCCGAAGCGGAGTGGAGTGGGATTTGAGCCCCAAGTTTCAGAAGTTAAGTTAAGTTAAGTTAAGTTAAGTTAAGTTAAGTGGCACTATCGTTATGTCTGATAACTAGCTGGTATAAATATTATGGGAAACATAATTCAAGATTTTAAAATTTATTTGGAAGTGGAAAGAAATGTTTCTGCGCATACGCGAGTAGCTTATATTGCCGATATTCAGGAATTCGCCCGCTTCCTGCATAATAACAATTTTATAAAAAGCCAGTATGAAATAATTAACGTGGAGCCGGAAAATATTCGGGAATATTTAAGCTACCTGTATAGCCAAAAGGTAAAAAAAGTTACGGTTAACCGCAAGGTATCGTCACTGAGAGCTTTTTATAAATATGTGTTACGTACCGGTAAAATTAAAAATAATCCGGCAGAAATGATCCAAACTTTAAAAACAGAAAAATATATGCCGACTTTTCTTTCTGTTGATGAAATGTTTGAGCTTCTAAAAGTACGGGATGGGAATTCAGCTTTGGGTTTGCGTAATCGTGCTATGTTGGAAATATTTTATTCTTCAGGATTGCGTCTCAGTGAATTAGCCGGATTGGATTTAATTGATCTTGATTTTAATCAAAAACTCGTTAAGGTGAGAGGTAAAGGAAGAAAAGAAAGGATAGCTCCCATTGGCGGACCAGCCATAAAAGCTGTTCAGGAATATTTAGAAAAGATCGGAGATATAAGAAAAGATACAAATAGTGATATTTTTAAAAAACCATTATTTTTAAATGCCCGGGGTGAAAGGATAACGACAAGAAGTATTGCCCGTATAGTTAATGAAATAACCAGCAAAAGCGGTATTGGACGGAAAATCAGTCCGCATGCCCTGAGACACAGTTTTGCCACACATCTCTTAAACGCCGGAGCTGATTTGCGTTCGATTCAGGAATTACTGGGGCATGAAAGTCTTTCGACGACGCAAAAATATACAGCGGTAAATATTAATCGCATGATGGAAATTTACGATAAAGCCCATCCACGAAATAGGAAGAGTTGATAGCCGGGTTTTATTTGAGGAGAAAAAATGAAAATAAGGAGCACCACAATATTAGCAGTCAAGCATAATGGCAAGGTAACAGTAGCCGGTGATGGCCAGGTTACGTTGGATACTACAGTATTGAAACACGGTGCCCGCAAGGTTCGCCGTCTTTATAATGATGAAGTTATAGTAGGTTTTGCCGGTGCTACAGCGGACGCATTTACTTTATTTGACCGGTTTGATCAAAAGTTGGAGCAATACAACGGCAATTTGCTGCGAGCAGCAGTGGAATTAACGAAAGATTGGCGGACAGACCGCGTTTTAAGACATTTAGAAGCGTTGATGATTGCCGTAAACAAAGATAAATCGCTGATTATTTCAGGTAATGGAGATGTCATTGAAGCTGACGATGATGTTATGGCCATCGGATCTGGCGGACCTTTTGCGCAGGCGGCGGCTCGCGCGCTGGTGCGTCACAGCAATCTGTCATCAACAGAAATTGCTAAAGAAGCCATGAAAATAGCGGCGGAAATTTGTATTTATACTAATGACCATGTAACACTGGAAGAAATAGATATTGATATGGAAGCAAAGGAAAGAAAAAACAGTAAGGATAAGGGGAAAAAGTAAAGTATGTCTAATAATGGGTTAACACCCCGCGAGATAGTGGAAAAATTAGATCGGCACATAATCGGTCAGTCTGATGCGAAAAGGGCTGTAGCTATTGCGTTGCGCAACAGATGGCGGAGGCAAAACGTGCCGGAGGATCTGGCTGATGAGATTTCGCCTAAAAATATTATCATGATCGGTCCTACCGGAGTAGGTAAAACAGAAATTGCCCGCAGGTTAGCCAAATTGGATAATTCTCCTTTTTTAAAAATAGAGGCATCCAAATTTACCGAAGTCGGCTATGTGGGACGCGACGTCGAATCCATGATCCGGGATCTGGTTGAATTGTCCCTGAATATGGTTAAATCAGAAGAGCAGGAACATGTTCGAACGAGAGCGGCGGAAATTGCGGAGGAAAAATTGCTCGATCTGTTGCTTCCTCCGCGGCCTAAAGAAAAAATGGTTAGCGATATGCTGACTAATTCCGATGAAACAGATGAAAAGGATCAACATGCTGAAGATCATGGACAGAAGCCTGATGCCACGCGGGAAAAATTAAGACACTTGCTTAAGGAAAACAAACTCGACAAGCGGTTAGTGAATCTGGAAGTTACCGAAACCAGAAGCGGCCCCATGATCGAAATATTTTCCGCCGCGGGAATGGAAGATATGGGGCTCAATGTCAGAGACATGTTAGGAAACGTATTTCCGCAAAAAAAGAAAATAAAAACGGTAAAAGTACCGGAAGCCTTGGAAATCCTGGCGGAAGAAGAAGCGCAAAAGTTAATCGATATGGATAAGGTGACGAAAACAGCGCTGGAAAGAGTTGAACAATCGGGTATAATTTTCCTGGATGAAATTGATAAGATTGTCGGCAGCGATGCATCCCATGGGCCGGACGTATCACGTGAAGGCGTGCAAAGAGATTTACTGCCAATCGTGGAAGGTTCCAACGTTAATACCCGCTATGGAATGGTCAAAACAGATCACATTCTTTTTATTGCCGCGGGCGCGTTTACTTCTTCCAAGCCTTCCGATTTGATTCCGGAATTGCAGGGACGTTTTCCCATCCGTGTCGAGCTTGATTCGTTGGGTAAAGCAGACTTTATCCGTATTTTAACTGAGCCCAATAATGCCTTGGTCAAACAATATACGGAAATGATGGCGACAGAAGGCCTGAAATTATCATTTACAGAGGAAGCCATAGCTTCCATTGCGGAAGTTGCGACAGTGGTCAACGAAAGAACGGAAAATATCGGCGCCAGAAGGCTCTATACAATTATGGAAACTTTATTGGATGAAATTTCTTTTGAAGCACCCGATATGCAAAAAAAAGAAATAATAATAGATGCCCAACAAGTGGAAGAAAAGCTCAATGAGATAATAGAAGATGAGGATTTAAGCCGGTACATTTTGTAAAAAAGAAAGTTATATTTGAACTTTAATCCCGATACGCTTCGCTATCGGGATTAATTCGACTAAAAATTTTTACTTCTCCCGCAATCCTGCGGGATTGAAAAATTAAGTCTCATTAATAAATGGAGTTAAAAATGGGAGATATACAAAATTCGATGGAAAGGGCAGATATCCTACTGGAAGCCCTGCCTTACATCAAACGATTTTATAATAAGACAATTGTCATCAAATACGGCGGTCATGCCATGGTTGATGATGAATTAAAAGATAAGTTTGCCCAGGACGTAGTCATGATGAAATATATAGGTATTAATCCGGTTATTGTTCATGGCGGTGGTCCGCAAATAGGGACTTTGCTCAAAAAACTCGGTAAAGAATCAAAGTTTATACAAGGAATGCGGGTTACTGATGAAGAGACCATGGATATTGTAGAAATGGTTCTGGTAGGAACGGTAAATAAAGAGATTGTTGGTTTGATTAACCGGCATGGTGGAAATGCTGTGGGATTGAGCGGTAAAGATGGTAACTTGATCAAGGCGGAAAAATATTATTTAAGCGAAGAAAAGGTAAAGAACACGCCGCCAGAAATTATTGATATAGGACTGGTGGGAAAAGTGAAGACTATCAATTCGGAATTAATTTTATCTCTGAGCCAGAATTCATTTATTCCAGTAATAGCTCCCACGGGAATCGGTGATGCAGGCGAGACCTATAACATCAATGCTGACGTGGTTGCTGGAGAGATAGCGGCAGCCCTGCAAGCAGAAAAGCTTTTACTTTTAACTGATGTGCCGGGCGTGCTGAACAAAAACAAAAAGCTGATCAATACAATGACTAATAAAGAAGCTTTAAAATTAATTGACAATGGCATTGTTGAAGGAGGTATGTTCCCTAAAATTAAATGTTGCCTGAAGGCGCTTAAAGGAGGCGTAAAAAAGACTCATATAATTGACGGGCGTTTGAAGCATGCAATTCTTTTGGAAATATTTACCGATAAAGGAATAGGCACCGAAATAGTTTTGTAGTTAAACAATTAAAAAAGATGTGTAAGAAAATGAAAGAAAAAAAAATAATGGCTTTGGCCGATGAAAACATAATGAATACTTACAAGCGCTTTCCGATAGTTTTGGTGAAAGGTTCAGGCGCAAAAGTATGGGATGCCAATGGCAAAGAATATCTTGATTTTGCCGCCGGGATAGCAGTTTGTAATCTGGGGCACTCACATCCGCAGGTAATTGCCGCTGTAAAGGAACAGATAGAAAACTTAACGCATGTTTCCAATTTGTATTATACTGAACCGCAGGCTCAATTGGCAAAACTGCTGGTTGATAATTCTTTTGCTGATAAAGTGTTTTTCTGCAACAGCGGGGCGGAAGCAAATGAAGCGGCAATCAAGCTGGCGCGAAAATATGCCCATGAAAATATGGGACCGGATAAATTTGAATTAATCACGATGAAGGATTCCTTTCATGGCCGGACTATGGCCACAATCACGGCCACCGGACAAGAAAAATTCCAATTTGGATTTACGCCGCTGCTGGAAGGTTTTACATATGTTCCTTTTAATGATTTACAGGCTTTGGAAGCAAAGATATCCAACAAAACTTGTGGTATAATGATAGAGCCGATTCAGGGCGAAGGCGGTGTCAACATTCCTGATGATAATTATTTAACACAAGTGCGGGAAATTTGTGATCGTCATGGGATTTTGTTAATCGTCGACGAAGTTCAAACCGGTATGGGCCGGACAGGAAAATTTTTTGCGTACGAACATTCAGGGATAAAACCGGATATTATGACATTAGCGAAAGCTTTGGGTAACGGTTTTCCCGTAGGCGCGATGCTGGCGACTGATAAGATTGCCCAAGCTTTTATTCCCGGTAATCATGCTTCTACTTTTGGCGGTAATCCTTTGGCTATGTCTGCGGCGAACGCGACTGTAAAAACGATGCTGCAGGAAGATATATTAGAGCACTGTCGGGAAATGGGCGATTATTTTTTATTACAATTAAAGAATCTGCAACAAAAACATGAGATCATCAAAGAAGTCAGGGGAAAGGGCTTGATGCTCGCGGCACAACTAAATATCGAAAGTGGCGATATTGTAAATGAATGCCTGCAACGGGGATTACTCATCATTTCTGCCGGCGGCAAGACGTTGCGTTTTGTTCCACCGCTGATTATTACTACTCAGGACATCGATCAAGCAACTAAAGTGCTGGACGAAGTGATGGAGGGTAAATGAAAAAGGATTTGTTAAGCGTTTACGAACTGGAAACGGCAGATTTTGACATAATCTGGAAAAAAGCCGCCAGACTAAAGAAACTTTTGAAAGAAGGAAAAGAACACGCATCTCTCAAAGGAAAAACTTTGGGAATGATTTTTGATAAATCTTCCACCCGAACAAGGATCTCCTTTGAAGTAGGTATGTATCAGTTAGGCGGGATTGCCTTATTTTTAAATTCCCGCGATACGCAAATAGGCCGCGGTGAAAGTATTTCCGATACCGCCCGCATGATGTCACGTTATTTGAACGGAATTATGATCAGGACATTTGCCCAGGACAGTGTGGAAGAATTTGCCCGTTGTGCTTCAATTCCGGTGATTAATGGTTTGACCGATCTTTTACATCCCTGTCAAATTCTGAGCGACTTATTTACGATAAAGGAAAAAAGGGGATCTTACGATAAGTTGAAGATAACTTATATCGGCGACGGCAACAACGTTGCCAATACATGGATTGAAGCGGCCGCCAGATTACCAATTGAGTTAGCATTAGCTTGTCCGGAAGGTTATGATCCGGACAAGAAAATAATGGCTAAGGGAAAAAAAGAAGCGAAAGAAGGCATTACCATTTATCGTGACCCACTGGAGGCTGCGATAAATGCCGATGTTTTGTACACTGATGTATGGGTAAGCATGGGGCAGGAATCCGAACATGAAGAAAGAAAAGAAATATTTAAGAATTACCAGATCAACAAAAAACTTTTAAAAGAAGCCAAAAAAGACGCGATTGTAATGCATTGTCTGCCGGCGCACCGTGGAGAGGAAATTTCTTCCGATGTTATCGACGGTCCTCAATCGGTTGTTATTGATCAGGCGGAAAACCGCCTGCATGTGCAAAAGGCAATTCTGGAAATGTTACTTTAGGAGGAACAAAAATTGTCAGCAAAAGTTAGAAAAATTGTTTTGGCTTATTCGGGTGGACTGGATACATCGGTAATTGTGCGCTGGTTGATCGAAACTTATAAATGTGAAGTTATTTGTTTTGCTGCTGATGTGGGACAGAAAGAGGAATTAACCGGCTTAAAAGAGAAGGCCATCAATACTGGAGCCAGTAAAATATATATTGATGATTTAAGGGAAGAGTTCGCGCGGGATTTTGTTTTTCCTGCACTGCGCGCCAACGCGATTTATGAAGGAACCTATCTTTTGGGTACATCTTTGGCAAGGCCGTTGATAGCCAAGAGGCAAATCGAAATAGCGAAACTGGAAGGCGCGGATACAGTATCACACGGCGCGACAGGTAAGGGTAATGATCAGGTCCGGTTCGAACTTACTTACCTTGCTTTAAATCCGGCGATTAAAATTATCGCGGCGTGGAGAGATGATAACTGGAAATTCGATTCCAGGGAATCAATGATTAATTATGCCGCAAAGCATAAAATTCCTATTCCGTTGACTAAATCAAAGCCTTATAGCTCTGATCGTAATCTTTTGCACATCTCGCATGAAGGAGGAATTCTGGAAGATCCCTGGGCGGAAGCACCGGAAGATATTTTTGTGCTGACTAAATCTCCTGAAGCGGCGCCGGATAAACCCACATATGTGGAAATTGATTTTAAAAAGGGAAATCCTGTGGCTGTCAATGGGAAAAAAATGTCACCGGCAAGACTCATGGACTATATGAATACGATTGCCGGGGCCAATGGCATTGGCCGCGTGGATATGGTGGAAAATCGTTTTGTCGGGATGAAATCAAGAGGTGTGTACGAAACTCCCGGCGGTACTGTGCTCTGGGCAGCTCATCGTGCTGTTGAATCTATTACGATGGATCGCGAAGTCATGATGATGCGTGATTCGCTGATGCCGAAATATGCCCAGCTTGCTTATAATGGTTTCTGGTATTCACCGGAAATGAAAACTCTCCAGACTTATATCGATGCAACGCAGGAAAATGTGACCGGTACCGCGCGAATGAAATTGTACAAAGGAAACTGTATTGTTGCAGGACGCAGATCGCCTTATTCTCTGTACAATGAGGCGTTTGCTACTTTTGAAAAGGATCAGGTTTATAATCAAAAGGATGCAACTGGATTCATCAAATTGAATGGATTGCGTTTGATAATCCAAAATATATTAAGGAATAAACTCTAACTATGCGGAGAAAATGCATGGCTACCAGTAAAAAACCATGGAGTGGTCGATTTCAAAAACCTACAGCGAGAAATGTAGAAAAATTCACATCCTCCATTCATTACGACCGGAGACTTTATCCTTACGATATCGAAGGTTCAGTTGCCCATGCCACTATGCTGGCCGAACAGAACATAATATCTAAAGATGAAGCGGTAAAGATTGTATCTGCTCTGAAAAATATTTTAAAAGATATAGAAAAAGGCAAAATTACCTTTAATCCGGCTGACGAAGATATTCACATGGCTATAGAAAGGGAACTGATCAATCGTATTGGTGAAGTAGGAGGAAAACTTCACTCAGCAAGGAGCCGCAATGATCAAATAGTATTAGATGTTAGGCTTTTCCTGCGGACGGAAATTAAAAATATTCTTGATCTTGTCAATAATCTGCAGGTACAGTTGATTAAAATGGCAAAAAGTGAAATTAAGACGATTATGCCCGGCTACACGCATATGCAAAAGGCTCAGCCGGTATTGCTTTCTCACTATTTTCTTGCGTTTGGAGAAATGTTTGCACGTGACGCCCAAAGATTAAATGATTGTAAAAACAGGCTCAATGTTTTACCATTAGGCGCCGTTGCCTTAGCCGGTACGAGTTTGCCTATTAATCGCCAGCGAACGGCGAAAATATTAAATTTCCCGACAGTCAGTAAAAACAGTATGGACACGGTTGCGGACAGGGATTTCATAGCGGAATTTATTTTTGCGTCATCACTGGTAATGATGCATCTGAGCCGCTTTTGTGAAGATTTGGTTTTGTGGTCTTCGGATGAATTTGGCTTTGTTGAAATATCCGACGCCTATACCACAGGCAGCAGCATCATGCCGCAGAAGAAGAATCCCGATGTGGCGGAGTTGATCAGAGGTAAAACCGCTCGGGTTTATGGTGATCTTTTTGCGATAATGACTATTCTCAAAGGGTTACCCATGGCTTATAACCGGGACTTGCAGGAAGATAAGGAACCCCTGTTTGACGCTGTAGATACAGTAAAAGATTGTTTGGCAATCTTTACAGAAATGATAAAATACACAAAGTTTAATGCTGCAAAGATGTATGCAGCAGCAAAGGGAGGATTTTCCATGGCGACCGATGTCGCTGAGTATCTGGTTGAAAAGGGTTTGCCTTTCCGCCGGGCGCACGAAATTGTCGGAAACATCGTCGCTTATTGCCTGAAAAATAAAAAAGAATTGGAAAATTTGACTTTAAAAGAGTATCAGAAATTTTATAAAGGATTTACTCAGGATATTCAAATAAAAATAAAACTGGAAAATGCTGTCAATTCACGTAAACATATAGGCGGAACGGCAACGGCAGCAGTGCTGGAAAGGATCAGGGAATTTGAAAAGAGTTCCGGTAAAATATAGCATATTTGCCTGCCTGATGACGCTGATTATTTTTACTGGCTGCGGTCTGAAAGGAAATCCGATTCCCTTATCTGCGCTGTCTGATCATCGGCAGATTGTACAAAATGTGAAAGCCGTTTCATCGGGTGATGCAGTAATATTAAAATGGGATTTCTGCGATAAAGATGAAAAAATTAATTATATTGCCATCGAGAGAAGCGAAGTCGGCAGTGCCGGAAATGAATGCAAAGATTGTCCGAGGACATTCGAACGCATAGGTCTTGTGCCGGTAAAAGAGATGAGGCTGGAAAATAAAGAATTCAATATCCTTAGTTTTACTGATAAAAAAATTGTGCAGGGAAAGATATACAATTATCGCTTAATGCTTTGTGACGATTCCGGCGTGTGCATGGAGGGATCCGCAGCAGAAATTAATTTTAAATGATAAAAATATATTTAAGGAGTTTTTGTTATGTTTAAGGGAGCAATGGTCGCTATTGTTACACCTTTTAAAAACGATCAGGTTGATGAGAACGCTTTGCGCGAGCTCATTGAATTTCAAATTGCCAATGGAACGGACGCTATTGTTCCTTGCGGCACTACCGGCGAATCGGCGACTCTTACCCATGAAGAACACGACCGGGTTATTGAAATTACCATTGACGCCGTAAAAAAAAGAGTGCCGGTTATTGCCGGCACAGGATCAAACAATACTGCCGAAGCTTTGCGTTTAACCAAACATGCCTACGAAGCCGGCGCCGATGGAACTCTCATCGTCTGTCCATATTATAACCGTCCTACTCAAGAGGGGCTTTATCAGCATTTTAAGACTATTGCCGAAAGCGTTCCTATTCCGATAATACCATATAATATCCCCAGCCGTACCGGTGTGAATCTTATGCCGGGAATGGTAGCTAAGCTGGCAAAAATAAAAAATATCGTTGGCATTAAAGAAGCATCCGGCTCTATCACTCAAATGAGTGAAATTATTAATCTATGCGATAATGATTTTGCTGTCTTATCCGGCGACGATATTTTCACTTTGCCTTTAATGGCGATTGGCGGCGCTGGTGTTATTTCTACTATCTCTAATGTGGCGCCGGCGGATATGGCAGGACTTATAGATGCGTTTGCCGCCGGTGATATGGTCAGAGCGAAAGCTCTCCATCATAAGATGAGCGCATTGATCGACGCGCTTTTTATCGAAGTTAATCCAATTCCGGTTAAAGCGGCATTGGCGCTGATGGGTAAAATAGAGTACGAATATAGATTACCGCTTTGTAAAATGGCTGAGGCTAATTTTGAAAAGCTAAAGAACGTAATGGTTAATTATGGTTTGATTTAATGTGCTGTTTTGCAGAATTGTTCGCACTGCAAGCGTCAGTGCACTTTGTTGTAGTCCCACTTAGCTTCGCATGTGGGATAATTCATCCAGCAAGTTTCAGCGCGCTTCGCTTCTGAAATTTGGGACTCATTACAACTTACAGATATTACTGTGCTGCGCTTGTAATATCTGAGTTTCATTTAAATAATTTAAGGAGATGATTTTATGGTTAAAGCCGTCGTTACCGGAGCTGGTGGAAGAATGGGTGGCAAAATTATCAGCCTCATTTCCACTACGGAAGGTATCAATGTTGTAGCAGCAGTAGAAATAGCAAGGCACCCCATTGTCGGCCGTGATATAGGTCAAGGGCTGGGATTGGGTAAAACGGGTATTTTGGTTTGCGACAAATTAATCGATTGTATTGATCAGGCAGATGTTGTTATCGACTTTACAAATCATGAGACCTCTCTTAATTATTTAAAAATAGCCAACGAAAAAAATCGCGCCATTGTTATCGGCTCCACCGGATTTACTCCTGATGAAATGAAAAAAATTAAAGAATTGGCCAAAAACACACGCTGTGTATTGACTCCCAACATGAGCGTTGGCGTAAATGTGATGTTAAAAGTTCTGGAATATTGTGCGGGGGTTCTTAAAGATGATTATGATGTCGAAATTATTGAAGCTCACCATCATTTAAAAAAAGATGCTCCCAGCGGAACGGCAATGCAAATGGCGAAAGTTATCTCTGATAAATTGGGGCGCAATATGGAGGAGACCGTAGTTTATTCGCGACGAGGTTTGATTGGTGAGAGAACTAAAAAAGAAATAGGGATACAAACAATTCGCGCCGGTGATATTGTAGGTGATCATACGGTCATCTTTGGCGGAATCGGAGAGAGGCTGGAATTCACTCATCGTGCCCACAATCGCGACAATTTTGCCAAAGGAGCAATTCGCGCAGCTCAGTGGATTGTCAATCAGGAAAACGGTCTGTATGATATGCAAGATGTTTTAGGATTAAGGGATAAAAATTAAAAAAAGGTTTTAATAAGATTTGAACGGCATTATCTGTTATATTGGGGTTGGTTCTAATTTAGGCAACGCTTTAAAAAACTGCCAATATGCCGTTGAAAGTCTTTCCCGATCCAAAGGAATTGAGATAACAAGATTTTCGTCTTTTTATAAAACTGAGCCTGTAGGTATTGAGAACCAAAATTTGTTCATAAATGCAGTTATCGAAATTAAGACGGTTCTTTCTGCCCATAACCTCTTCCAGTCGTTACAAAACATTGAAAAGAATATGGGCCGCGAAAGGGAAGTTAAAGGCGGCCCGAGAATTATCGATCTTGACCTCCTTTTTTACGGGCAGGAAGTCATTCAAGACGCTGATTTAATAGTACCGCATACGGAAATTCAGAAACGGCGCTTTATTTTGGAACCACTATGCGAAATAGCTTCTTATTTTATCCATCCTGCTTTTGGTGTTTCCATTCGCGGGCTGAAAGACAGGTTAAGTGATAATAAAATAGTCGAAATGATCAAAGAATCACGGGTATAAACCCCAAAGCAAGCTGCGGGGTATTAAACCCTCCGCTTAGCGGGATAATTCGTCCAGCAAATTTCAGCGTGCTTCGCTTCTGAAATTTGGGACTCATTACAACTTACAGATATTACTGCACTGTGCTTGTAATATCTGAGTTTCATTAGAAATTGGAGTTTGAACAATAAAAAATCAACCAGTAGCAGGATATTATTATGTCTCGGTTTTTTGTATTTATAATATTGATTTATTTGGTGTATAGGATAATCAAAAGTATCGGGCAAACAAAGCCGGTAAAAAATGAAAATTATCAATTTAAAGCATCGCCAGTTGGGGGAGAAGACTTAGTTGAAGATCCTGTTTGTCATACTTATGTGCCTTTGAGTCAAGCGTTTAAAAAAGAAATATCTGGTAATGACTATTACTTTTGCAGTAAGCTATGCAGTGAAAAATATGTATCAGGAAAAAATAAGTAAACACAATTAGGAGAATTTATGAAGTTTTTTATTGATACTGCTAATATTGAAGAAATCAAGGAAGGACTTAAGCTCGGAATGGTGGACGGTGTTACTACCAATCCATCGCTTATTGCTAAAGAGAAAAAAGGTTTTGACGTTGTTATTAAAGATATACTGAAAAATGTAAAAGGGCCGGTAAGTTTGGAAGTAATGAGTATGGAGGCAAAAGCAATGTTTGCCGAAGGCAAGAAACTTGCACGTTTGGGAAATAATGTTGTCATTAAAGTGCCTCTTTGCACTGAGGGATTGAAGGCAACAAGAATGTTTGCCGAGGCGGGTATTGATGTAAATCAGACTTTAATATTCTCTCCTTTGCAGGCGCTGATGGCGGCGAAAGCAGGCGCACGTTATGTCAGCCCGTTTGTCGGCCGTTTGGACGATATCGCTCATGATGGTATGGAACTGGTGGAACAAATTATTACTATCTACGAAAATTATGCTTATGAAACAGAAGTCATTGTGGCCAGCATCCGCCATCCTCGGCATGTTTTGGATGCGGCTTTAATGGGCGCAGATATAGCTACAATTCCTTTTAAAGTAATAGCTCAATTGGTTCAACATCCACTAACGGAAAAAGGAATAGAAACGTTTTTAAAAGATTGGGAAAAAGTGCCCAAAAAATCACGGGTATGAACCCCAAAGCAAGCTGCGGGGTATTAACCCCTCCGCTTCGCGGGATTGTTCAACTTACCAATTCCGCTCCGCTTCGCTTTCGGAATTGGAGTTTCAACAATAAATTTAATCAGCGTTTTGATATTTTTTTGAAATAAATACAACAGGCGTTAAATAATGATTTCAAGACATGAAACATTCAATTTACCCAACACAATAACATTGTTGAGAGTTAGTATTGTTCCTTTTCTTTTTATCTTACTTTTAGAGCCCGGCGAATTCTGGAGCCTGACTTTAGCCATATTATTTGTTATCGCTTCGATTACCGATTTATTCGATGGTTACTTTGCCAGAAAGTACAACTTAATTACAACAATGGGGAAATTCCTTGATCCTATTGCTGATAAACTCATAGTCAATACGGCAATGATTCTAATGATTCCTATCCATCGCATACCTGCATGGATTGTGGCCATAACAATTATTCGAGATTTGATTGTCGACGTAATAAGAAGTATTGCTTCTTCCGAAGGAATTTATATCCAGGCCAGCAGTTTAGGTAAGCAAAAAACTTTAGCGCAAAATATAGCGGTAACCGCGCTGATGATCCATTATTCTATTTTCGGTATTGATGCTCATTTTGTTGGAACGGTAATTCTCTATATCGCTTTATTTCTTACGATTTATTCAGGCATTGATTATTTTATAAAATTTTACCAAACCACGATACAAAAAAATAATCATGACTAGTTGCGAACATCGTGATTATTTTAAAATGATTATACGGGGAAATAAGGATAATTGCTATAGACAAGAAGCATTATCTTGAAAATTGAAGCGATAAATAGATCAATAATTACCGGTAAAAAAATATATCGGTTAATTTATGAGCGAGTTTTCATTATTTCTATTGACAAGAGATATCTATTTGTTATATTCAGCGCCGTTTTCAATGAGCGGGCGTAACTCAGCGGTAGAGTGCTACCTTGCCAAGGTAGACGTCGACGGTTCAAATCCGTTCGCCCGCTCCATTGATTTTATGGCGGCATAGCCAAGTGGCTAAGGCAGCGGTCTGCAAAACCGTTATTCCCCGGTTCAAGTCCGGGTGCCGCCTCCAAGGATTTCAAGGAGTTGCAAGGTCATGGTACTTGCAGCCCTTTCTTTTTTGTGAAGTAATTGTGAAGTAGGCACGCCTGTCAAGGTCTGATCCCAAATATCTACTGCTTTGACCTTATGGGAAGGCGCAAGATGGGAATAACGGAGGGTCATTGTCAGAGTCTTGTGTCCTAAAAGTTCTCTCTCAGAGCATTCTTATAAATAAGGCAGGGTAAGATCAAAATACAACTTCCACACCTATTTTTTGCTTGCCAATAGGATATTCAAAAACGGTTTTACAAACAATAATCCCAGTAAAACGGGGAAAAGGCCATCAACAAAAGTGATTAAAAGACTTCCTGCTAATAATTTATCAGGAGTTGCGTAACTTGAGAAAAGAACCAGAATGGCTGATTCCCAAACCCCAGTATGTTATGGGGAGACGAGCAGCGATGATTGTCGTGGCACCTAAAAGCAAAAGAGCCTCAAGAGAAATCTCGATACCGACAGATTTTAACAGCACTAAGATAATGAGTAAGTTGGAGCCTTCCATTAATAAAGACTGAAGAATAATGATTATTGTCGATTTAGGATCGTATTTCTCAGTTAAAGACGTTAGCGTATCCTAGATCAAAGATGGGATGTAATCCTAGCCTGTCCGTATCCTAATGAATCCTAATAAGTTTATAAACTTATCAAAACCTATCATTCAACCCCTTACAAACCATTAAGTTAAAATCCTTACTTTTTATAACTTTTTGAATATTAAGAATAAGTAAAATTAAAAGGTAAGATAATCACTGAAAGTAAAGACTCAATTTCTTTCTGGAAACTTAACATTTTGCCAAGTAATACGCGCGTAAACGCAATCCTCAGAAAACCTAAGTTTTCCAACATATAAAAAAGTGAGTTTATGGACGCTATAAAAAAAAATTATACGCACATTAACGAGAACCTGAAAAAACCTGAACTCAGCAAGCACTTCTTTCTATAATGTCATTTTTCTTATTTTCCCGATTCATACAATATTTCGATCAGTAATGAACACTATTCCCGCCCTACATTTTGCGGTTATTATTTTATTGACATATAAGAAATCTTTTCTTATTGTTCGCTCATGCAGGAGCAATATCTTATTAAAAATTTAGGGAAATAAGTATCAGATACCCCAATCGATACCCGTTATCTGCCCCGATCATTTACTAAAGTGGAAAAAAATGTTGATTCTACGGAATCATCCAGGTAATGACCTTGTTGAAATACTGTTTCGTTGATGAATGAGTTATGCCGATGGGAAAGAAAAAAAAAGGCCGGCCGGATATAAAAGCATTGAGTCCAAAATCCCTGACTGACCATGGCCCGATACGACAGAAAAGGGCTGTTGAAGGCCACTGGGATGACAATTTCGCCATTAAATATTGTGGATACGCCTTTCTATTGGCCATTGTGGTCTTAGCTGTTTTTTTGCGAGTCTATGATATAAGCGCCAAAGATGTTTGGTGTGACGAAGCCAATTCCGTGATTATTGCGGAGCTAAATCCTTCCGGCATCATTACCCGTATGAGCCATGATGCAAGCCCTCCACTTTATTATTTGTTATTACATTCCTGGATGTATGCCTTCGGAGAAACGGAATTGGCGTTACGTAGTTTGTCCGTTCTGTTTGGAATTTTGTTGATCATCGCTGTTTATTTTACCGGCAAAAGAATATTCTCCGAAAAGGTGGGACTTTCTGCTGCGTTGATTGCCTCTGTGGCCCCGATTCATATCATGTATTCACAGCAAATCCGGATGTACACACTTCTGCCCCTCATGTCTCTTATGTCCATGTACTACCTGCTGCGCTTTATCCAGGAAAAGAAGATCTCCTTCCTCGCAGGGTACGGGATATTCACTATACTCAGCCTCTTCACTCATAATTATGGCATATTTCTTCTTCCCGCCCAAGCTTTATTGGTTCTACTTTTTGTGAGACAACGCCAAATGATTTTGTGGTGGTTCTTTAGTGTTGTCTGCATATGTGCTGTCTATGCCATATGGATCCCATCTCTTTCTGGTCAGATTTCGGCAGTCCCAAAGACTGGATGGAGGGATTACTTCTGGAATCTTTACGGCTTCGGAGGATCGCTTTTCATGAGCGCTGCTTCCTTTTCTCCCGGAGGTCCGCTGCCTCCCTATGTGCCCCTCAATTCTATGCGCTGGATGCCTGTACTGCCGGTAGTTATCATGCTTTTACTACTGATAGCCAGCCTGATTCCTCTATTCAACAAAAAGTATGATCAGTGGAAAACAGGAGTTGGCTGGCTTGCCGTTTATTGTTTCATTCCTCTGATTTCCGCGGGAATTGTGTCTTATTTACACTCTAATATATACCTCCCGGGACGCACTGACCAACTTGTTTTTCCAGCTTTCTGTCTTTTGGCAGCTGTCGGTATTCAACAGTTCCGGCCCGTTTTTCTACGGTACGCAGCAGTTACGCTGATTATGGTTTGTTCTTTACTTACATTGTATGATTATTACAGAATCGATCTACAACAAGGGAATAAAATGATAGCGCAAACCATCAAAGAGCGTTTGGCTCCTGGTGATACAATTCTCTGTACGTCCTTGACAAGGGGATTTCTCGAATATTACCTGAGAGAGGAAAAGCCACGTCCGCATTTCTATTCGTATCCACCGGCGAAAGGGCGAAGTACAGGCGGTGAAGACGTTGCAGGGCTTCTCAAAAATCCGTGGAAACTGGACGAGCAGACAAAACTGTTGTTCAGCGAGGTCAAAAGCCATTCCTCAAGTGGACGCTGCTTCATCGTGTATGTGCCAAACGAGGTCAATAAATTTCTGGATGTGACGTTTATAACGAATGTTCCGGCTGGTCAAATAACGAATATGGGCAGATTCAAACAATCTCTTTTTCAATTACCTGTTTATATTATTCTGGTTCATTTTTAACATTAATATTTGGGACATACTCTGGTCATCTGTTTATACCCGATAAATTTTATTAAAAAAGGTCGCGTTAATCTGGCTTTTAACATTCTTTAGCGT
This sequence comes from Smithella sp., assembly GCA_049517435.1. Taxonomy (GTDB): domain Bacteria; phylum Desulfobacterota; class Syntrophia; order Syntrophales; family Smithellaceae; genus Smithella. The sequence goes on from JBEKRZ010000001.1 coordinate 29,073, forward strand.
GAAGTAAAGATGCCAGGATTGCGATTATGAATATTTGATGGGATTCTCCCGCAAGTATAGGCATTCCTGCCAGTCCTGTTATCAGAAACGATAGACGATCGCCAAGTGATCGGGGCTATACTTGAACATTTGGCCTATCCGTGTGCGACGGTATCTAGATTGCATGTATTTCCTCCATCATTTGACAATAACAAGGACCTTTACTTGCGGAACAACGGATGTCAAGAGAAGCGTCAAAACTTTAAGGTCAGGATTATACTTTACAACCACCATGATGATCTATTATTTTATTTTCTCTACGCTCCATCTCCACGATGCCGTAAATCAATTTCTTGATATTTATGAGAATCTCTGGTTTCCGCCTGCCGAAATCTGATATCCTCGAGCAGGGTCCTGTTGGAGGCCAGCAAATCCGCAACAAGCGCCACCATAATCGTCTGAAAGCCCATGCCCAAAAGAACCGACGCGAGGATCAGGGACTGGATATGGCCTCCGCCATAGCCTGTAAAATAATAGTAAAGGAATCTAACTCCCACTAAAAACCCCAGGCCAAATAAAAGCAGGCCGATCGCGGTAAAGAAACGGAAAGGCCTGTAGAGGATAAAAATCCGGACAATCGTTGTAAACGATTTGAATATATAAACCGGCATACTTTTAATCAGGCGTGATGGTCGCAGGTCCTGATTAACACGCACCGGGATAGAAACGACCGACATGTTTTTTAGACCGGCTTGAATGATTGTTTCGATGGTATACGTGTAATTATTGAATACAAGAAACTGCCTTGCCGCGTTTCTGCTAAACGCTCGAAAACCACTCGTCACGTCATCAACGCTTGTCCGGCTGACAATGCGAACCACCCAGCTTCCGACCTTCTGAAGAATTTTTTTCGGCAGCGAAAAATGACTGATACTGTCAATGGGACGAGCGCCCACAACCAGATCGGCGCTTCCGTCCAAAACCGGCCGAGTCAAGGCGGGAATATCGTCTGCACAATATTGATTGTCCGCGTCCGTATTGACAATCACATCCGCACCGAGCCGGATACATTCGCGTATTCCACGTGTAAAAGCTCCGGCCAGCCCCCGGTTGCGGGTATGCCTGACAATATAATCCACCCCCGCTTCCTTTGCCACTCTCACGGTATCATCGGTGCTGCCGTCGTCAATGACCAGCCATTCCACCTTGTCGAAACCGGGAACAGACCGCGGCAAAGCAGCAAGAGTAATGGGCAAAGTTTCAGCCTCATTATAACAGGGAATTTGAATAATTAGCTTCATTATTTCTTCCTTTTCAAGCGATAAAAATTATTTCAGGGAAGACACTTTTCTTCTTATCCATACAAAAAAATTTCTCAGCCAGATTATTTCCTGAAGTGTCAGACATTTAAACCAATAACATATTAAAAGCAGGATTGCAAAAGATCCCAAAACAGAAACTACCGGACCAGCAAAACGCATAGCATAAAACACTAAAGCAGCGGAAACGACAGCTACACCAGGTTTTAGAAGAGCAGAGCGCAGATCAATCGCGATATAATTGCGTAATAAAAACATAAAATAAAGGGCGGTCAGAGACATCGCCGCCGCCGCGCTTATTATCGCGCCTACAGCGTTATATCTAATCGCCGCTACTGAAATGGTTAGCGCAAAAGCAATTGCCCCAAGCAACGAGCCCAGAAATATTTGCAAGTCTTTTTTCCCCGCCTGCAATACGCTGTTTAAAACCTGACGCATTGTAAACGGAATTATCAGCCACAATACCGGCCCAATCAAATTGCCGGCCTGAGCATAACGGGCTCCGAATATTTTAACTGTCAGCCAGGGAGCAAATGCTGTGCCCAACAAGGCCATCGAGCACCCAAACAGTACCGAAAAGCGAATCATCGTTTCCGCATAAACACGGTCTTTTCCATCTCTCCTGATTGCCGACCTGCTCAGGACTGGAATAGAGGCGCCGCTCAGGGCAAGCGGAATATTGGAAAGAACAAATAAAGCCTGCATGGCCAAAGCAAGTTGTCCAAGAACATCGCCGGAAGAAGCTACATGACGAAAAAATACTAAAGGCCCCTGATAGGGAATGGCCATCAAAAGCATGGAAACTCCCAGAGGGAATCCTTGCATAAAGATACGCCTCATATCTTTGAGTTTAACATTCAGTCGTAAAACCAGTACACGGCGATTTATTATTATCAACCCGTAAACGGCATCACAACACCAGACGAATCCATGAACCGCAACCACCGGCAGAGCTTTCTTCCAGATAAAAATTACAACAAGACCGAGGGCGATTTCCAGAGAACGAAAAATTGCTTCTTGACGTAAGGAATATTGGTTGCATTCATAGGCGGTGTAAACACTTCCTGTCCAAGCAGACAGCGAACGGCCGATTAGCGCAAAAGCAAAAACAAGGACAATAGAACGGGACGCCGGGTCCGTCTCAAAAAACAGAGAAAGAATGATGTATGCGGCGGTTGTCACAATGATTGATGCAATACTAAGAGCCAGAGTAACCGTTGCCGTATGATCGCCTTTCTGTCGGCTTCTTCCGGCATCTCTGCTTAAAACTGTCGCCATGCCCATTTTGGTAAGGGGCAGAAACAACAAATACCAGGCTATCCCATAACTTATCATGCCGTAGATTTGAGGGCCCAAAACTCTTGCAATAATAATAATATAGAAAAAGCGCGTAATAAAATACACGCCTTGCCCGCTAAGCAGGTAGATTAAGTTTCTGGCTATGGAAGCGACGCCTCGGCCATCAATTGTGGGTGTTGATTTGGGCAATTAATATTATCCTTTTTTTACTAAAATCATGGAAGCCATTCAATAATAGATTCTGCCTGATAATTTTTTCAACTTATTAATCGTTTCTCCGGAAATACAACGTCGGCTGCGCATTGCCCGAGGCCACCCCGCCAGCGCGTCTTTAACACCTTGAATAAAATAAATCAGATGCCGATGTCGAAGTGACAAGATAAAATAATATCCCCACCATAAAAACGTATACGGAACAGCATATCGCCAGGGCAGGTTTCTCAAGGCAATCCAAAACCGGCTTCGCATGCCGAAATATATCCATTTCCCCTGAATCCTCGCCTGAGGCGTTTCATAATGAATAACGGATATCGCAGAGGAACGCAAAATTTTATATCCTTTGTCCAACATGCGATAACTGAAATCCAGTTCTTCACCGATAAAAAACAGATGCTCCCAGAACATCCCTATTTTCAAAAAAATCTCACGTTTGACAGCAAAACCGGCGCCGCAGAAATAACTACACTCATAATCTTCATTGATGATTTTTTTGTCCGCTCTGGGAATGCTTTTGTATTCTTCTAAACCATCGCTAGGCTTCACAATTCTAAAGGCAATACACCCCAAACTGCTATCGGATTGTAAATACGAAACCAACCGGTTAAGTACTTCCACGTCCGCAAAAATCGCGTCGTCATCAAGAAAAACGCAGAACTCTCCTGTGGACATCTGCACGCCGTAATTTCTTCCGCCCGGAACACCAAGATTCTTACTGAGATAAAAATATCGCACATAAGGAAACATGCTTTGAACCATATCTCCCGTTCCGTCAGTTGAAGCATTATCCACCACAATAATTTCATAATCAGCGAATTTCTGAAGGAGAATAGATTCCAGACATCTCCTTAAAAGCTCCTTTCGGTTCATAGTGACCAGTATTAAGCTGATCAGAGGTTTATTCTTAATGACTTCTTTTTTGCACTTGTTCATAATTAATAAAGCAAACGGATTTTTGATTTAAAACTTAATCGAACCGCACGTGCAAAAATAATTTGCAACCAGAGCAGTGATTCCGGCAGTGAAATAAAAAAACTTAAAACACGAAGTTTCCAATCATTTCTGTTTTTACGGATAAACTCCTTAAGGCGGGCGCTACAGAATTCTTTCAGAAGAACATTTCTTTCAGAAGTATCCTGACGGATCATGCAGCGCACCCATAAGACACTTGCGTAATAGGCATGTTGACCACCAATGATTCGGCGGTATTTTTCATCTTTTACGAAATTTAGTGTGGACAAAATCTGCCCAAACGAACGTATTCTTTCTTGTGTACCGTGAATGGATTTATCCGTCTCTAGCGAGGCATGCCTGTAACGTCTGCAATAACCTTCAAAATGCATATAACCAACACGTTGAGCCCGAATCATACACATATAAAAGAAAAAGTAATCTTCACCGGTAAGAGAATCGCCAAACTTCAGATCGTTTTCAACGATAAATTCCCGGCGATATATTTTCATGCCCGGTTGTTGAATACGCCCGCCGGTGCGCCCTATCCAATAAAGTCCCGGAGCAATATGGTTTTCATCTTTCTCATCAAGATTAAAATAAAATTTATCATACCAACGCCTTATTTTACCGTCATCTTCAAACGATCTGCCGTTGAAGATGATTATATCGCCTGCATTGCGACATATTCGATTATACGCGGTCTTTACAACATCCGCCGTAAAAACGTCATCGGAATCAAGAAACATTATATGATCAGCCTTAGCCATCCGCATGGCATCGTTTCTGGCGGCCGACGCGCCTTGATTTGCCTTGTCCAGAATAATGATTCTGTCATCTTGCTCCGAATATCGTCGAATTATTTCGAGACTTCCATCTATTGAGCCGTCATTGACGACAATAATTTCCATCTCCGGGATTTCTTGATTGATAACGGAATCAAGACATTCGGCCAGATAGGCTGCCGTATTGTAAACAGGAATAATTACGCTGACCATTGGCATCGTTTTTTTCATATCGCCTCTCCACGCCGGAAATTCAATGAAGAAATATACCCGGCCGCTCTGGCAAAATGCATCGAAACGATCAGAGCAGGAACCAACATAACAAGAATCGCTCGTTTTTTCTTTATTGCTCCTATGACTCCAGTCATCAAAGCGGCCAAGATATAAAGAACGTATGTAAAACCAAAAATAATCTTTAAGTGGGGAAGTATCACGGACGCAACGCCCAGAATGGGAGCACCAACAAACACAGCTACCAAAGTTAAATGAGGAGCGCGATGGATACCCATTTGCCTGCATATGCGCGCCATCGCCATGTTGCGTCTTACAAATGAAGCATATGTAGTGTCGCGGCTGTGCTCCACGCGCACGTGCGGCGCATACACCACTTTTCCCCCGCGTGCCTTGATCCTTTTCGCCAATTCGACATCCTCGTGAACAGAAATGGCCGGATTAAAAATCAACCCTCCACCCGAACCATCCAATGCCACTCTTTTCGCGGCGTCCGCTATAACAGTCATATTCCAGAGCTTGGGATAATAATCTCCCCATTTCATTCGACGGTCGGACCGTGTCCCTCCTGTTCCCATCCATGAATTCAAGACTACATCGAGGGCAAGGTCAAATTCGGAAGCGCCATCCGTCAAAAAGTCCGATCCACCTAAAATATAAGCATCAGGATATTCCAGAAGAGATCTTTCAACGTTTATCAGCCAATCAGAAGGACAAACGCAGTCGTCGTCTGCAAACACCCATACCTGACCATTGGCTGAAGCGCAGGCGGCATTGAGAATTTCGGAACGATTACCGCCGCAATAAATGATTTGCCATCCCCGCCCGCCAAGGTCGGATTCGGCAATGCTTTTCATCATTTCTTTTTGACCAGCGATAATCACCTCAAACCCTCCTCCAGGCGAATTGACATTGGTCAGTGACTTTACCGCTTTGGCAAGAAATTCCCCTCCGTGACAAACTGGCACAATAACGCTGTATCTGGAAGGATTAATCATTTAACTTTTCCAATAACCTGACGTTCCACATTGCAATCATCCACAACGCTGTTTTTATAGGTGCAGTTACGGCATAAATAAAAATCATTATTGCCGAGATTAAAGGCTTTTCGAAAATCCATTCCTGCATGGCTCTTCCATGCTTTTAAAACGCCCATTTCGTTTATATTGCCGAAGGAATGTTTATTAAGATAATCATATTCACAGGGAATCACTTCGCCCATAGCATCCAGCGTAACACGCTTCCAGGGACGCATACAAACAAACTGTTTTTGTTTCCTTTGAAACGTATCCTTATAATATTCATATCTCCTGTAACTGTTTTTCTCAGGAGCGTAAATTTTATCCAGATCAGATCCCGTCTTTGGGTGCATATCCACTGTTTTAAGCGTAAAATAATCCACACCAAGTTTTTGCGCTAATTCGCGCGCCTGCGGAATTTCGGACTCATTATGACGCATGACAACAAAACGCATATTGACAACCGGAGAGAGAGCGCCTTTCAATGATCGGATGCGGATAATTTTTTGAATATTCGACAAAACAATATCCAGCCGTCCACTCTGCCGGTATTGTTCGTAAGTCTTTTGCGTGGCGCCGTCCACCGCAACAACCAGGGAATCAAGCCCTGAATCAACCAGCTCTTCTGTTTGCGCATCATCAAGTGGGACATTACCGTTGGTGCTGGTGTGCACGATAATACCTTTTCTTTTCGCGTAAGCGATCATGCGGAACAAATCGGGATTAAGAAAAGGTTCTCCCCAATTCCAGAAGATAAGCTGCAGAAGATAATCACCGCATTCGTCAATGAACCGCTGGAATGTTTCGAAAGGCAAAAGGGCGGGAGGCCTTGATTTATTCATGGACGAAGTCAAACAAATTGGACATTTCAAATTACAGTAATTGGCCGGCTCTACCTGTGCTATTACAGGATAACCAAGAGGGTGCGCGGGCAGAAGATACTGGTTAAGACCGGCAACGAAAAAATTAGCCGCTTTACCGGAACGAATTCCGCCAGCGCTGTAAGGCAGCATCTCGAATTCAAAATCAAATTTACCTTTCAGCAGCAGTGATGGTATTTGCGGCAGCACGTCACCTAGGTTAAATATTTTCATTTATTTTCTCTTTTGAGCCAGGAACTCAAGTCTCTGCCGATATATTCCTGCAGTTTTAAAATATCATCGCGATAGAACCGCCTGAGTTGTTGTTCAATTTCCGAGTCCATGGGCAGCGGTTTTTGCATATTCATGTCGCGAATACGATCTCGCAGGCGAATCCATTGATCCTCGCCTAATATCGCTTTGCCAATCAAGCGAACGACTTTGTGTAGCATAGTGGTTTTATTGAAAAAATTATTTAAAAGACTCCAGCGGGGAATGCTGGAAACATTGTGTCTGCGTTGTATATGCGGAACGAAGCCGGGATCAACGTCAAGAAACGCGTATAAGGATTGAATAAACGTAATTGCATCGCGCATAAAGTCGTCGTATATAAAAACTTTTACCCGGCTGAAATTCTCCTGAAAAGCGCGTACCTGCTGAGCATACAAGCCACCTTCCCGATATTGCCATAAAAACGAGTATTTATCCCTCCTGCGTTGTTCCTCCGCAATCAAAGCATCCTTAAAGGACAGTTTTTCGCGTCCATCCCGCACCAAATGATTATAGGCGGAATAGGCACGTTTAACCGGATTTCTTAGAATGATAATGATCCGGGGATCACCAAGATAGCTTTTAATGGCCGGTATGGTCCGTTCAAAATAGAAAATTGTGTCCACGCTGGCCTCGCCCACCGCTTTCTTGCCGGTGTTTATTTTAAACAGTCTAACATAATCATCAAATGAACCAACGCCTCCTACATATTTCTTAAGTCTAGGATCCTCGTCGCCTGGACCTTTGCCCGGATTAGCCGCGCGATTGCTAAAAAAACTCGGCTCCTTAACCGGACTCATGAATACATCAGGATGCTGCTTGAGGTAGTAGTAAAGAGACGATGTTCCGCATTTGGCAGCTCCAACAATCAGGAAGTTAGGTAGAATCAATCCGTTTTGTTTTATTTTGCTACCCAATAAAAATCACCTTTCTATTTTATACTTCGGCCGCTTCGGTAAGTCAGTGATATTCCACGTAGGATCGCAGACAACCTGTTGAAAATATTCCTATCACATATTAAGTTAGGATTCAGCCATTTTTTATTTATTCTCGATTAATCGGGAATATTTTTTGGGGATTAAGGAATTACTGATTAGAAACTCTTCCAGCATATCAACACATTTTTGCACGTCGTATTTTTCAGTATCGATGATTAATTCCGGCGCCTCGGGAATTTCGTAGGGCGAAGTCAGTCCCGTAAAATCTTTGATTAATCCTGAGTGCGCTTTTTCATACAATCCATTCGGATCACGCCGTTGGCATTCATCAATATTACAACGAACATGAATTTCAATGAATCTTCCCTCGGGGAAAAGACTTCTCACAAAACCCCTGTCTTGTTTAAATGGCGAGATAAACGTACACAGGACAATATTGCCTTGCTCGAAAAATAATTTCGCGACTTCCCCGGCCCGGCGAATGTTTTCTTTTCTATCCGAAACGGAAAAACCAAGATCAGAACAAAGGCCGTGCCGGACATTATCGCCGTCCAACAACGCTGTTCTGCCGTTTCGATTAAACAACCTTTTTTCCAGAGCCATCGCGATTGTTGATTTACCGGAACCGGATAAGCCTGTAAACCACAGCACTACAGCCTTATGAACATTTTGCCTCTCTCTTTCGGCAAGTTCTATATTTAATCCCCGCCATATCGTATGCGGTGAATTTTTAGTTTTAGCGCCAGCGGGTTGTTCTGTTTCCACGTAGTCTTCAATATTTCTGGCGACACCTCTAATCATTCCGGCGGCAACCGTGTTGTTGGTCAGAGGATCAATCAAAATAAAACTGCCGGTAGCATGGTTTAATTTATAAGGATCAAAGAAAATCGGCGTCAGAGTGTTTATCTCGACTCTGCCGATATCATTGAGTGAAAAATTATCGGTAGTCCGGCGGTGCAACGTATCGACATCTATCTTGTAAATTATCCTGGTAATATGAGCTTTGACGGATCTGGTCGTGTGTTTGAGAATATATGGTTCGGCCATGGTCATGGGTTTTTCATCCATCCAGCAAATCATGGCTTCCAGGCGATTTTCAATCTGAGGCAGATTTTTCTTCCGGACAATCATATCTCCCCGGCTGACATCAACCTCATCATTCAGGGATAGAACAACCGATTGCGGACAAAAGGCTTCCCGCGACTCACCTTCATAAGTCGTTATGGATTTGACGGAAGTCGATTTACCTGAAGGCAACACGACAACTTCCTCTCCAGGAGTGATAGTTCCCGAAACGATTTTCCCCGCGAAACCGCGAAAATCAAGGTGCGGACGGATGACATACTGAACAGGGAAACGAAAGTCCACCAGATTGCGGTCCGCCGTCACATGGATGTTTTCCAGATAGTGCAGCAGAGTCGTACCGTCATACCAGGGCATTTTCTTGCTCTTGACGACAGCATTATCCCCTTTGAGAGCGGATACGGGAATATAAACAATATCGTGAATATCAAGTTTCTGGGAAAATTTTTCATACTCTTCAACAATACGGTTGAAAACATCATTCGCGTAATCAACCAGATCCATTTTGTTCACCGCGACAATCAGATGCGGAATCTGCAAAAGAGAGATAATGAATCCGTGTCTCTTCGACTGAGTTAAAACGCCGTTGCGGGCGTCGATCAAAATAACGGCGCAATCAGCCTTGGAAGCGCCCGTCACCATGTTTCTGGTGTACTGCACATGGCCCGGAGTATCGGTAATGACAAACTTCCTTTTGGGAGTTTCAAAATAACGGTAAGCAACGTCTATTGTAATGCCTTGTTCCCGCTCCGCCGTCAATCCGTCCAGAAGATAAGCCAGCTCAATCTCTTTTAATCCCTTTTTCCTGGAAGTTTTTTCGATTGCCGCGAACTGGTCATCATAGATGGATTTTGTTTCATATAACAATCTGCCAATCAGGGTTGACTTGCCGTCATCAACACTGCCGGTGGTGGTAAAGCGCAGCAAAGATTTTTCGCTCGAATACACTAGAAATATCCTTCCTTCTTTTTCTGCTCCATGGAACTGTCAGAGGTCAAGTCAATCACACGGTTTTCTCTTTCCGATTTTTTCGCGGATCCGACTTCGCCGATAATTTCATCAATTGTCGTCGCAGATGAAGAGATGGCTCCCGTGCAGGGAATGCATCCCAGAGAGCGGAAACGGCATAAAACTGTTTTTACTTTTTTTCTATCACCGGCAAAATCTCTTCCAACGGGAATGAGAATGCCTTTTTGCATAATTACTTTCCGCTGAAGAGCGAAATAAATCGGCACAACAGGAATCTGCTCCAGTTTGATATATTCCCAGATATCCCTCTCCGTCCAGTTGCTCAGGGGAAAAACACGTATGGTCTCTCCCTCATTGATGCGGGTGTTATATATATCCCAGAGCTCAGGCCGCTGATTCTTCGGATCCCACTGCCCAAAAGAATCCCGCAATGAAAAAACCCTTTCCTTGGCGCGGGATTTTTCCTCTTCCCTTCTTGCCCCGCCGAAGGCGGCGTCAAATCCGTACTTTCTGAGAGCATCCAGAAGAGCGCCTGTTTTTAGATAACTGCAGCATTTGTCCACGCCGCTTTTTTGTGGATGACAGCCCTGGGCAATCCACTCCTCATTTCTTTCCACAATCAGGCGTGCTCCGATTTTGCGGCATAATTCTTCACGGAATTTATACATCTCCGGGAATTTGTAACCGGTATCAATGTGCATCAAAGGGAAAGAGAATTTGCCAGGATAAAAAGCTTTCTGAGCCAGGCGCACCATCACGCTGGAATCCTTGCCCACCGAATACAGCATCACCGGATTTTTAAACTCGGCGGCAACTTCGCGCATGATGTGGATGGATTCCGATTCTAATTGCTTCAAATATGATAGATTGAAAGAAGTCATGTATATCCTATGCCGTTACTTATTGATAACTCTTATCCCCGATTATCTAATCCACACCTTATAGATGACCCACAAGCCTTCAATCAAAACCAGTACACCCAAGCCTTTTTTCAGAATTTCTTTAGAGCCTATTTTACTTAAAGCCATCGGACCGAAAAAACCGCCAACCGCTGATCCCACACACAGAGGAACAATTAAAGAAATCGATGGTGTGCCATTGAGCAGCAACCAGAGCAAAAAACTTAAGAGACAGATAGGAGCTTCAGCAAAGTCCGTCGATCCTATCGCGCCTTTTTCCGACCTGTCTTTGAAAACAAGCTGACCTCCGGCAACGAGCGGCCCGAATCCGCCACCCGATAAAGCTTTATTAAACGCGCTGATAAAACCGAGGGCGTATATTTTTTTTGATGTCATGATTAATGTTTTCCCCGATAGAATCATTAACGCGATTACAATAACCAAAATGGCAATGTATGTATTCAGAATTTTCGGCGAGATCGATATGGAAATAAAGACACCGATAACGCAGGCAAATACACCAAACCATATAAGTGTAGTGGTCACGTGATAATCAATTGTGCCTGTTTGAAAATTGGCGTTTTTTAACTGGTGATGTCTATATGATGCCACAAAACCGCCGGCAGCTTGAGAAATTAATATGGCCGGAACGACACTTTTAACATCATATCCGATAAGAATCAAAAAAGGTGAAAGGACTGTTCCATACATCATGCCCAATGCGCTATCTACAAATTCCATGACCATCGCAAAAATAACTAAGTAAAATGATTCCATCAATATGAAACCTCCTTGGATATAAGATCGTTTTTATCGTGCCTTTCGATAGAAACCGGGTAAAGCATCATCCGTTAAATGGAAGAGCCGCAGGCTAAATCCCGGATCACAGCATGCGTCTTCATGATCGCAGAAAAGATCCTGATTCATTCTTTTCGCCATATCAACCGACCAGTAACAAAAAGGCGGCCATACACTAAAAAAAAATATAATACTTTGGAAAAGGTGGAAAATAATATCACAAGAAGTGGTTTTTCGCGAGGCGCAAAAATTATTTCGTTTATTTTCATATAGATCAATATTCCCCCGCAAAAATTTAGTTGTTATTTTGTTATCCTGTTTCACTCAGCTCTTCAGCCGGATAACAGCCATATTATGGCAGTATTCCTTCTTAAGTTTTCCGGAACTCGTCACTCCATAGGAATAACAATAAGCTGCCATTTTAAATGATAAAGGAAAAAGTCAGGAGTGCTTCAAAGAAAATATCAGCCGATAAAAATTCTTGGATAACTGCATGGCAATACCTCCTTGAAAAAATTGTTAAGAAAATTTCAATATTGCAACTTCACTTTTTCCGATAACCTAAATAACCTTAATACCCTGAAGGGCACCATGGGGTCACGTAGAGTCTCACATGAGTTGAAGACATAATAGCACTATTTATTTTTCTAAAAAATACACAGTATCATTTATCAAGGGAAGAAGTGCTTGTTGACTTCACTTGCAAGTCAGCAGAAGCAGTGCGATCAATGGTTACCCATTACTAATCGAAATATGCGATAGATTCTCTACCAATTTGGTATCCGCACTGCCTGCAAATTGGCAGGATGAACATACCTCTTGAGACCTGCTTGCGGATATTATTAAAGCTTGACGATTCCCAAATCTCCTGAAGAGAATTTGTAATAAGACTGCCCATCACGTACTCTTCTAGTCCGTCGTGACAACAGAGTATGACGTTGCCATTTGATTTTACAACGCAGGTGTAGATTTTATCGCAGGGGGAATATTTTTTTATTACTCCAATATTATTTTTAAGTTCTTCTTTTCCTCTGCTCCAAAGAGCGAAATTCCGATAATCATCTCGCATATCTATTAATTCCATAGCTGAATATTCAGAGGCAATTTGAGCCAGTTCCAGCGCTTTCTTGTCTGAAGTGGGTTCATGAATGCTCACCATTATTTTATCCATACCAGCGGCGATAAGTTGTGACATTATCTTTTTTGTCAACAGATCACCGTTGGAAAAGATGACGACCGGGCAGTTCGGTAGATAATTTTTTACGAATTTAATAAATTCGCAGAGTCGCTTATCTAACAGAGGTTCATTATAGCTGTGAAGGGAAATCCTTCCTTTAAATCCCCAAGCTTTTAGGCTGAAGATGATACTCTGGAAAAGCTCTTCTGTCATAATTACACCTTGATTTAGCCGGGAGCAGTACCAGCAGTGCCTATTACAGCGCCAGTCGGTCTCAATATTGATTGCTACCGGCAGATCACGACCATCATATAACCTCAAACGTATATAACGATTTTGTAGAACTCGTCTAAGGTTATTTATGCTAGTTCTATATTTCTCTGGTAGGAATCTAAAAACCAGACGCTTAATAAATATTAATATTTTCATATCTATTTGACCCACTCACTGATTTCCTGTTTGGAGCGTTCCCACTTATGACCAAATGATCGATTTCTTACATCGCAGTAGCGGCAAAATGGCTTTGGACAGATCAAAAAATTGAAAATTTCCGATGCTTTTTCCACACGATAAATATCCAGAAAATCCCCACTTTCGAGTTTCATGTTCGTTCCAAACCTCTTATTGAAATGACAAACATTCGGCGCAACAACGCATGCATAAAATTTCCCCTCCATCAACAATGGAAAAGTATTGACCTGAAAACATTCGATGAAGCTCTTTCTCGAATCTTGATGCCCCTCAATGTCCAGAGGGTTTTTGTAAGAATCTCTAGGAAAATTTTCGGTACCTTTATAATGCTCAAATATAACACCATGCGCCGCTGCGGTTTTCTTCATGGCTTTGTAATCTAAATTGATAGGGTATTTAGTATTAACAATGACGATATTTTGTTCGCGGCATATCCGCCAAAAATCTTCGTCTTGCCGGAGCAATAGAAGTCCGTTTGTTACAAGATGTATCAATGTTCCGGGAAAGAACAACCGTGTAGAAATCAATATTTCTTTTAGTTGCGGGTGTAGTAAAGGTTCGCCACCCATAACTCCGATACGTGCAACATCTCCTTTCAGTATTTTTGACATTTGGGCAAGGTCTTTTTTTATGTCATCCAATGAAACAAATCTCTCATCTGCAATCGCGGCAAAATGCTCGCAACCTTTGCATTTAAGATTGCAATGGTCAAGAATGTTCAAAACAAAATATGACAGATGTTTTTGTGGTGTAAGGCGCTGTTTTGCGGTCTTTTTTAAATATACCTGTCGATATGTCATTTTGGAAACCAGTTTATGACTCAGAAAAAAACCGTCCAAAAATTGTCGCACCTTATGCTTGAACATAATGACCTCTCGCTGGCGATTGACAAATAGCTTCCAATGTTGATTGTATTCCTTGTATAGCTGATACCTGTTATTTCTATGTACGAGTTTATTATCCGCTTATATTTTTTAATAATTTTTTTCTTATTTTGCCCATGGCGAATTTAAAACCATTATTACGCCAGTATTGGAAAAAACCATATGATATTTTTGTCAAACTATGTGAATCTATAAATCTTCGTAATTTTAAAGATTTTCGTTTTAATTTGTGAAGTCTAAACGGCGACTTTTTGAAATACTCATCCCATTCACGGACAAAATCACTGTCAAAATAAATCCAAGGCTTTTCATAGCTGGCCAAATGGATAATGCATGAAGCTTCTTTTATATTATCCCAAGATGAATAATTTGTTCCAAAATACTTGTTTATATAATCAAGAGTATACCCACCTCTATAATACATAAGAATATTATAACAACAATTATATATTATCGGCAATAATCTAACTTTCTTATCAAACACGATATTGAAACAATCTTGATCCATAAAAGTCAATTTTTCCGCTGATTTGCGGTTATTAAACAATGCCATTGATGTATTGTTTTTCCTCATCAATTTAAGATTTAACAGCATTACTCCGGAATTAAAATAATCTTTAATATGAAGATCATTATCAACCATTCCGATATCTTTGATCACTCCCGCATAATAATCATCGATGTCTGCTTCAAACAGATCGCTTAAGTCTTTTTGTATTATGACATCACCATCTAAATACAGCACTTTATCCTGATGGGGAATCAAATCCGGTAAATCAAATTTAAAACAAGACGTAGAAGTAATGTGAATAAATTTAGGTATGTCTTCAAACTTTTTCAAAGATACTTTAATTATATGAATATCGGCTTTGCTTTCTCTGAATTCATAGAACTTTTCTATTTCCATTTCTGATAAATCAGCGGCTATTATATAAATATCATAATATGTATCAGGATTCTTATTGCAAATCAAAGAAGTGATAGCAACAACTGTCGGTATTACGTAATGGCTGTCGCAAATAAAAGCTACCGGAACCATTGTCAAATAAATAACCTCATTATTTTTTAATACATAATATTATGACCTATCGTCGATAGTTCATACCACATATTAAGTTAGAGCTCAGCAGTTTTTTGATTATTTCCGATTGTAATGTTGTGTGATCTGGGAAGATAAGGAAACATTGTTGCAGAAAGAGGTGCTTGTTTAGTTCAACTAATAGACATTAGTTTTACGTCTCTTTATCCCATAACCTTTTCCGGCCATCCATAATATAAGTGGTATAACGCATTGTGCAAAAAAGTCGTATAATATAAGCCTGTCTGAATTATATTTTGTGACAGGGGAAAATATCAAAATAAGAGCAGATTTTTCAAAAGAACTGATGTCGCAATGTGCCACCACCACTATCATCGGTGCCGCACCATAGATTTTGAGACCATTTCTTAATTGACATATAATTATAATTAACTTATATCTCCTTTAAAAGTAAGTTCTTATCAAAGAATAATGATTAGATGAATTGCCGTTCACTGAACAATAGTATTGAGGAAGTGATAAAGTGCACTGCTCATGCAGATCCGGCGGCAAGTGCTATAGTTTCTTCAAAATACAATCCACTTTCGTATTCGCAACTGGCTTGGCAGATCAACCACGTTGCCGGCACACTGAGCAAATCAGGAGTTAAAAATTCTACCCGTATTGCAATTGCTGTAAAAGATGCCGCGCCAGCCGCATTGGCAATCGTAGCTGTTGCGTGTTTTGCGGCGGCTGTTCCCCTGGATCAGAATCTGGCGGCGGCAGAAATTGAGATACGGCTCAAGCTTCTGAACATAGATGCAGTCTGCGTGCTTGACGGTGAAGATACTGCGACCAGACTTGTCGCCGAGAAGCATAGGATTCCAATAATCGAACTTGTACGGCAGGATAAGCACAAACTTTCATTTTCGATGTCTGTCCCGGAAATTTCAAATAAAATTCAACCGGATGATGCCCCATTGGATGATGTGGCTGTCATTTTTCAAACATCCGGAACTACGGCAGAACCCAAATTAGTTCCGTGCTTCCACTCCACTTTGCTGGCCGCGGCCCAACGCACTTGTATGTGGTTCAACCTCAATAAAAATGATCGATGCCTGAGCATTGCGCCCCCCTATTACAGTCATGGCCTGACATTCACAATACTGGCGCCGCTTCTTTCGGGCGGCAGTGTGGCGTTTCCATCAAGTCCGAATGAGGTGAATTTAGTTGAATGGTTTGAGACGCTAAGCCCGACATGGTTCTCAGCATCACCTACCATGCATTTGGCAATTTCTGAAAAATTAGCATCAACCTCATCAGGTCTGAAGCATCAACTCAGACTTGCCGGTTCCGGTGGAGCACAACTACCGGAAAATGTGCGATCAAATTTACAGATGGCGCTGGGGATTCCTATTCTTGAACACTATGGCATGACGGAGGCCAGTCAGATTTCCACAAATTTGCCTCCGCCCGGGCCGTATAAATCAGGCACTGTCGGAATTCCGCCTAGTGATACCGTGATTATTGCCGGGAGCGGCGGCAATGCTTTGCCGCCAGGCCAAAAAGGTGAAATTTGGGTTCGCGGTCAAAATGTAATAAGGGAGTATTTGAATGGACCGGATTTGAACCAGACGGCTTTTTCCAATGGCTGGTTTCGGACAGGAGACATCGGCAGTTTTGACGAAGATGGCTTTTTAATGATTCACGACAGAATAAAGGAGCTCATCAATCGCGGCAGCGAAAAAATTTCACCATTTGAGATTGAAGCAATTATATTAAAACATCCTGATGTCTTGGAAGCTGTGGCCTTTGCCGTGCCGCACCCGCGTCTGGGCGAGGATGTGGCTGCCGCGGTAGTGTTACGCCCGGGGGCAATTTTGGATAATGTCGAATTCCGACGCTTTATGAGCGCGCATTTATCATGGAACAAAATTCCCAGACGAGTCCACATCATGGAAAGTATTCCGAAAGGCCTTGGTGGAAAGGCGCTGCGCAGAACACTAAGAGAACTTTATTCATGAATAGTATGACACAGGAAAATTTGAGTGACGTTGCCTTGGAAAAAGAACTTCTGGATATCTGGCGACGTGCGCTCAAGAATGAAAATTTGACTATCGATGACGACTTTTTTGAGTGCGGCGGGGATTCATTGCTCGCCATACAAGTGTTCCTGGAGACCGAGCAGCTCACAGGGAAATCATTGGCGAAATCAATAATATTCGAAACGGGCACTGTGCGGGTGTTGTTAAAGAAAATTATGTCAGCGGATAAAATTAAGCCTCAGGTTTCCGTCCGAATAGGTTCTGTAAATGGAAAAATAATTCATTTTTTCCATGGCGACTTTGAATTTGGAGGAGTTTTCATTAAAGCTTTCTCCAAAATGCTTGGCAGCGATTACCTTATCCATGCGATAGCTCCCCATTTACCTCATGAAGGTAATATGCCGGACTCAATAGAAGATATGGCTAAAGAAAGATTGCCCAATATTATTGAAAAACAGCCTGATGGGCCGTATATGATACTTGGACACTGCAACGGGGCGCTGGTCGCATTTGAAACGGCAAGACAACTTATTTTAATAGATAAGGAAGTAAAAGCCGTGGTAATGATCGATCCGGTAATAATGTCAGTCAGGAAGTCCGCACAGTTCATTTTTATAATCGCAGACCTCTTTATGCGTCTGATGGGTTTTCATAAAAGCAAGCGTAACAAGCGCCTGATCTGGATCTGGAGAAAAATGGTAGGCTTGGATGGACTGACTAAAGATAGCTGGTGTCGCGCTCTTTCCTTCTGTCAGGAGACCTGGCCTCAGAAACGAACATCGCTAAAAAAAATTCTGGAGTATATTGGCAACCACATCAATAACAAAGAACCCGACCATAAATCCGAAGAACAAAAAAATATAGACCAGCATTACAGAAATGTTTTATTAAACTATAGAACCCTTCAGCTGGACGTACCCGTGTTATACATTTCTTTGGAATTTAGCGGATATGCGTGGCGGCGGATTGCCAGGAATACTGTTTATATTAATATATGCCGTGGAAAACACGACTTTTGGAATGAAGAATATTCACAAGACCTGTTCAATAAAATAAAGGATTTTATAAACCGCTGATATATTATGAATAAACTATCAAACAACCCCGTGTACGATATCAGTCTGTCATATCAAAAGACAGCAGCCATGAAAGCGGCAATTGAGTTGGATATTTTCACCAAAATTAGCGATCAAAATTTGAGTGTTGAGCAAATCTCGGATATTACCGGCGCTTCGCTGCGCGGGGTGCGCATTCTGTGTGACTTTCTTTGCGCTATTGGTTTGCTGGAAAAAAACAAAAATCTCTATAACCTTTCGATGGAAGCAAAAAGATTTCTTGATCGGACATCGCCGCATTACATTGGCGATGTAATTGACTTTCTGGCTGCGCCGGAGATAGTCTCCATGATAACGGATGATCCGAAATCTTATGTGATAAAGGGAGGGTCTTCCGGATTGACAAAGATTTCACCGGAGAGCCCTGTTTGGGTAAAATTCGCACGGGCAATGATTCCTTTCGCTTCTGTAGCGGCTAAGCGAACCACAGCCTACATTGCAAAAAAAGCAATGCAACCGCGCAAAGTATTGGATGTCGCGGCAGGACACGGTCTATTTGGCATAGAAGTGGCGAATGCTATAAAAGATGCTTTGGTTACGGCCATTGACTGGGAAAATGTTTTGGCAGTTGCCAGAAGAAATGCTGATTTAGCAGGAATGGCTGATCGATATAAAACAACAAGCGGTAATGCTTTAGAGATCGACTGGGGCGATAACTATGATCTTATTTTGCTGCCGAATATACTACATCATTTTGATCAAGATGGATGTATTCATCTGCTCGGCAAGGCGAAAGATTCTCTCTCTATCGATGGTTCTGTATTCGTGATAGATCTTATGCCAAATCCGGATCGTATATCGCCGCCGGAGCAGGCGGCCTTTGCTTTTCGGATGTTGGCAACGACTCCGTCAGGCGATGCCTATACTTGTGCCGAATATGAAACAATGGCCAGAGTTGCCGGATTGACTTTAGTAGACTCGATGCGGCTCCTGCCAACGCCGCAAACTCTGCTGGAATTTAAACTTTAGATGAGGAGAATTATGGGCATAAAAATATTCAAAGGCATTGAGAGCGCACACGATACTGACAATATATCCGGCATTAAGGGAATCTTAAGACTTTCATTCCTGGAAAAGGAATATATAAAGGGAAAATCATTTCACATTGCGTCGCACATTATAGAAGGCTCTTATATTCATAAGAAAGTGTGGAATTATTCACAGGCGCATAAGCACGACTTTGACGAAATAAACATGCTTATATCGGAAAAGTCCACTCTGAAATATAAACTGGAACTGGATGGAAAAGAGGAAGAAATCATTTCGCCCTCACTTATTTTTATCCCGGCCGGAACCACCCACCATGCCGAGCCGGTATGCGGAACGGGTATATTTCTATGCATCTATCTTGACACTGATGTCAAAGATGATGTAAAAATTTAATGGAGTAATTTTCTATGGAATCCAGAGTTGTTGTTGTTCATGCGGATATTGATCCTGTAAAAGGTATTGCCCGGCCGGGACCTCACCAGATGTACAAGAACCCCCGGATATCGGTGGAGGACCGAAAGTTACCGGTGCTCCGTCCGGACGAAATTCGGGTAAAAATGATATACGCCGGCATATGCGGAACGGACGTACATCTCGTGACCACGCATCCGGATACCGGCTATATAAGATGTTCATCTCCGGCTCAAATCACCGCTGCAGGCCGGGTCATCGGTCACGAGGGCATGGGCAGAGTTCTTGAAGTAGGCTCTCAAGTCCGCCACGTGCAGCCAGGCACTTACGTCACATTTGAGTCTATTATAGTCTGCCATTACTGCGATGAGTGCAGAAGAGGAGACTTTAATCAATGTCGTCATGCGCTGCTGCTGGGATTGGAGAAAGATGGACTCTTCGGCGATATTGTCGATGTCCCGTCCATGCTTACCCACGACGTTAGCGATATGACGGGAAGTGAAAAGGGACGGCAGGCAGCTGCCTGTGTGGAACCGGCGAGTGTCGCTTATGTGGCCTGCCAGAACACGCATCTGAAAGCTGGAGACGTTGTTGCCATCTTTGGCGCCGGTCCTATTGGATTATTTGCCGCCATGTTGAGCAAGGCTGTTTTCGGCGCCTCCCAGGTGCACATGGTTGAACCTGTTTTGTTCCGGCGAAAACTGGCCGGAAAATGGAGCGATGAGATCTACGACATTGATGAATTCTTTAACCATGGCCCATCATCTGTTGATGTCGTAATAGAGGCATCCGGAAACATGGTCAATATCAACAGGGTATTCCGCAGATTAAATGCCAACGGACGTGTCGCTATTCTCGGCAGGAGTGGTGAGCCTCTGTCATTGGATGCAGTGGACCACATGATTACCAACGCGGTTTCTATAATAGGGTCGAGAGGGCATCTGGGCGGCGCATTTGCAAGAATTTTGACGTTGTACCGCAATGGAATCATATCCCTTGATGCTGCTGTAACCGGCATCATCAATGGTCCGGAGAAAATTTGTGATCTTTTAATTTCTCCGAAAAAGCTTCTTGAAGAAAACTGCAAGGTTTTAGTGAACTTTGATTGCAATGAGTAAAAACTTTTCAGTTATGTAACTAATTCTTTTAGCACCGCAATGCTGGATACTATGCTCCAAATAGTAATCCTCAATTCTGAAAACTACCCTTTATTGAAACTTTGTAGGTGAAAGAAATAATTCTGACGGTTCGCAAATCGGATTTTTATTTCTTCCTTCCTGTAATGTTGTTTTTCGTATTTTCCTAATTTATACAACATTTCAATCCGTAATAAACACAATTCACGCCCAACAAATATCGTCTTCTACCTTTAACATTTTGAGGCCATTATTTCCTTTGACATGCAAGACCGTTTTTTTTATATTGCTTACCATTAGAATCGATAACAAAATATAGGATATATAGGGGATTGGGTTATTCTGTTTAATTGTTACGTGGAGATTCTCTATTAATGAAGAAAAAATACATTTACCTTGTCGTAATATTTTTAATAGTTGCTTCTTTTATTGCGTATTGCCGAATTTTAGGGAATGGATTTATTAATTTTGATGACATACAATACATTACCAAAAACAATCATATTAAATCAGGCATTAATCCTGAAAGTATTAAATGGGCGTTTAGTACTGTTGATCTATACTACTGGCAGCCACTTACTTGGCTTTCGCACATGTTGGATTGGAATTTGTTTAAGGATAATGCCGGTGGCTACCACTTAATCAGTTTGCTTCTGCATATAGGCAGTGTTCTCCTTCTATTTTTCTTTTTAAACAGGACGACAAATAATATTTGGCCTTCGGCCTTCGTTGCGGCTCTTTTTGCCCTGCATCCCCTGCGGGTTGAATCCGTAGCCTGGGCCGCCGAGCGCAAAGACGTTTTAAGTATGTTTTTCGGATTAGCGAGTATTTATGCCTATGCCTGTTATGTCGAAAATTTTAAAATTTCCCAATATATTATTTGTTTAATATTATTTGCGTTGAGTTTGATGGCTAAACCAATGCTGGTCACTTTGCCTTTTGTTTTGTTGCTTCTTGATTATTGGCCGCTGGGCCGATGGCAAAAGGTTCTCACTCCAGTAGAAGTGCCGATAGATGCTACTGAAAGAGCACCGAAGAAAAAAGCTAAAAAGCGTAAAGCCGATTCTATTAACGAGAAAAAAAAATTCATACCGCTGACGAGCAGTTATCAAATAATTCGCTCTCTTTTATGGGAAAAGGCGCCTTTTATTTTCTTAACCATCATTTCAAGTATTGTGACTATCTGGGGTCAAAATAAATTCGGCGTGGTTGTTTCCATGGAAAATCTGCCCTTTTCTGCACGTGTTCAGAACGCGGTCATTTCTTATGTTTCTTATTTAGGAAAAACTTTTTGGCCGGTTGACCTGGCCATATTTTATCCATATGAATACACTTTTCCGTTCTGGAAAATCTTAGCTTCTTGCTTCATCTTTATTGGCATTACCATTGTTGTGATTTATGCTATTAAGAAATTGCCTTTTTTATTCGTCGGTTGGTTTTTGTATTTGGGAACTCTGATTCCCGTAATTGGGTTCGTGCAGGTCGCCACACAATCGATAGCCGACCGCTTTACTTATCTACCCTCTATCGGCATTGCTGTTATGCTGGCCTGGGGTATTCCGTCTTTGATTAAGAATGAAGAAACACGCAAAAATATTTTGTTACCGGTAGGAATATTCGTCTTAGTTATCTTATCCGCTTTAACGTGGCATCAATGCGGTTATTGGAAAAACAGTATTGAACTTTTCAGTCACACTTTGCAGGTAACAAAAGATAATGCTCAGGCGCATAACAATTTTGGCCTTGCCCTGTTTGTCGAAGGAAAAATAGAAGAGGCTATTTTTCATTATAACGAGGCCATCTGTATAAAACCGGATCGCTTATATTATTCAAACAGGGGGGATGCTTACCGTAAGTTAGGCCAGTATCAACGTGCCATCGAGGACTATAATGAAGCCATCCGCCTGAAACCGGATTTCAATGCCTACTACGACAGGGGGAATGCTTATGAGGATCTCGGTCAGCATCAACAGGCCATCGAAGATTATAATGAAGCCATCCGCCTGAAACCGGATTTCAATGCCTACTACAACAGAGGGAATGCTTACACTAAGTTAAACCAGTATCAACTTGCCTTGAAGGACTATAATGAAGTCATCCGCCTGAATCCGGATTATGCCGAAGCCTACAACAACCTGGGAGTTGTCTATTTTATACAGGGCAACAAAAATCTTGGCTGTCGTAATGCGCAAAAAGCATGTGAATTAGGAAAGTGCAAAATATTAGAAATGGTCACAGGCAAGGGGGACTGCCGTTAATTTGAAGGGGGACTCTAAAACTGATTACAAATGGTAATCCTCAATTCTAACAATATCTCTTTACTGAAACTTTGTAGGTATAAGATTGATTTCAACTGTGAAGTAATTGTGAACCTAACAAAACAGAACAAGGGGTAACAACCTCGAAGATGCTACCCCTTGTCACTTGATTTTTCCTAATAGAAATGATAAACATTTAAGAAAAGATAAATTAACGTTTTAATTTCCAGATAACTGCAAAACCGTTATTCCCCGGTTCAAGTCCGGGTGTCGCCTCCAATGATATTTGAGGAGTTTACTTACTTTTTTATGAAAGTAACTCCTTTTTTTTGAGTAGAGTCCCATCAGGCAGGAACTGGATGCTCCTTATAATAGTGAGACCAAAGCTTCATAAACAAAGTGCATAACCTGAAGATCATCTACAACTGAAGCTTGCAGGTTGAATGAATGAAACTCAAATATTACAAACATCGTACCGCAATATTTGTAAGTTGAATTCATCCCGCTAAGCAGAGGATAACGCGACCTCTCGCGAGTTACGGCGCATTCCTTCCACGGTTGGAGCAGGGGGATTCCAAGTTGCGGGATTAAAATAGTAACAATATTTCCTGATCTATCAAATAAACACTAATTATAATAATACCTTAAGCTAGTTATGGAGAATTAAAATCTTTCAAGTATTTGATATTTTTTAGCCTAAAATACGCTCGTTCTCTATTCATCCTCATCAATTAATTATTCAAAAGGTATTAATTATTGACTAAAGGTATAAATAATGATATAATATTTTTTTTATGATTCTAGAAAGGCAGGGAAAGAAGAATGTTTAAAGTAGGGGATTTGGCAGTATATCCAGCTCATGGTGTCGGAGTCATTGAAGCTATTGAAAACAGGGAGGTAATGGGTAAAAAACAGCCCTTTTATGTTATGAAAATTATGGGTAACGGCATGAGAATAATGATTCCGATGATGAGTGTTAAGGCGGTCGGATTGCGTGAAATAATTTTAGAAAAGGAAATACCCAAGGTATATGAAATTCTGCGTAATAAAGACGTTACTATCGACAAGCAAACCTGGAATAAGCGTTATAGGGAATATCTCGAAAGAATAAAAACTGGTTCAGTATTTGAAATTGCCAGCGTTTTAAGGGATTTATTTATCTTAAAAAGCGATAAGAACCTTTCCTTCGGGGAAAGAAAAATGATGGATACGGCTAAAAATTTGCTGGTCAAAGAAATCTCTGTGGCTACCAATGCTCAAGAAGCTGAAGTTGAACACGACTTGCAAATGATCTTCACAGTACAATAACTCTCGCTTATTTGTGAAACTCCAATTCCGAAGCGGAGGGTATAATAACCCCGCAGCGTTATGCGAAACGTTTCCAAAGCTTGCTTCAGGGTTCATACCCGTGATTTAATTCTTAACAACAGCTCTTTGAAAATTGAAAATAGGCAGATTACTTTTCCTTATTTAAGGGAAACCGTAAATTTTGCCTCCATATTTTTTTACTTGAATATTGTTAGTTTGAAAAAAAGCTTAATGTCGATACAAGTTAATACAATATTAATAGAAAGGAGGTGAGGCGGTTGATCGTTAGGGTTATCTTAATCTTGGCATGTTCTATAAGTGGTTACGCTATTGCGTATTATACATCTGAGTCAAATTCTTATTTGATTCTTGAATCAATTGGCGGCTTTATTATTGGATTTTTGCTCGCATTATTAGTTATAAAAATTGAAAAGGACATCCGTAAATTATCTATCAAGGTTATCATTGGCGGCGTAGTAGGAATGATAGTCGGTTTGGTAATTGCTTTAATATTAGGTTTTGGTTTAAACTTTGTTAGTAAGATAAGGGATAATCAACAAACGGTTCCTTGGATTTATTTGCTAATAACAGGAATCTTCGGCTACCTCGGTCTTGTTTTAGGATCAAAAAAAGTAGAAGAATTTAATTTTCATGGTGCCGACTCTAAAATTAATCCTGATCATCGCATTCTGGATACCAGTGTAATAATTGAAGGGAGAATCGCTGATATTTGTGACAGTGGATTTATTGAAGGGAATTTGATTGTTCCACGTTTTGTTTTGAATGAATTGCA
Organism: Smithella sp.; assembly: GCA_049517435.1. Lineage (GTDB taxonomy): Bacteria > Desulfobacterota > Syntrophia > Syntrophales > Smithellaceae > Smithella. The sequence goes on from JBEKRZ010000001.1 coordinate 54,295, forward strand.
GCTTGTGGCCGATTCTTCCGATTCGATGAAACGATTGCGGGGGAGGCGTGGGCTCGATGTCCTGAATCATATGCAAAAAATATCATCTATAAACATTGAAATAGTTGAGCAGGATTTTCCCAAAATAAAAGGAGTGGATGGCAAACTGGTAGCTTTGGCCAAGCAGCTCAACGCTAAGCTTCTGACCAATGATTATAATTTAAACAAAGTGGCCGAATTACAGGGTATCAGGGTGCTGAATATCAATGAGTTGGCTAATGCCATGAAACCTGTTGTGCTTCCCGGAGAGCAGATGACCGTTAAAATCATTCGTGAAGGCAAAGAGTTGGGGCAGGGTGTTGCTTATCTTGATGATGGAACGATGATTATTGTTGATAATGCTCAGAAAATGCTCAACATGAATGTTAAAGTGACAGTGACCAGTGTCCTGCAAACGACTGCCGGCCGAATGATTTTTACAGAATTAAAAGAAGCGGCAGATAAAAGGAATTAACAAAACATTAAGATTCCTTTTTAATGTTTTAAAAAAATACTAAAAAGGCTCGGGAAAATAATTTTCCGAGCCTTTTTTATGAACTATTTCTTTTTTAAATTAAAAATGGTATCAAAGATTTAGAGTAGGAATTAATTTATGAAGACAATAGCAATAATCCTCGCCGGTGGAGCAGGAAAAAGATTAAAAGCTCATGTGGCTAAACAGTATCTTTTCCTAGATCATATGCCGGTGTTGGTCCATACTCTCAAAGTATTTCAGAAATCTAAAGTGATAGATAATATTATTTTGGCTCTGCCACCGGATGATTTGGTTTCAGTCCGGCAAGAGTTAATAGATAAATATGGCTTAACGAAAGTTACAACTATCGTTGCCGGTGGCAAGAAACGTCAGGATTCCGTGAGAAATGGTTTGGAGGCTATTAGCGGTAAATGTGATGTAGTAGTTATCCATGACGCGGTACGGCCATTTGTTACTCAAAAATTGATTATACAGGTTGTTGCTGCCGCGAAAACAACAGGTGCGGCATCAGCCGGTGTAGAGGCCAAAGACACCATAAAAGAAACAAAAAAATATAATATGGTCGCAGCTACAATTCCCCGGCAGAATTTGTGGATGACGCAAACACCTCAGGCATTTAAGTTTGAACTTTTGAAAAAAGCATATATGACGGCCTATGATAAAAAATTTTATGGCACTGACGACGCGTCTTTGGTAGAGCGAATTGGAAAGAAAGTAAAAATGATTGAAGGTTCTTATGAAAACATTAAAATTACAACTTCCGAAGACCTGATTATGGCTGAAGCTCTGATGAAAAAGAAAATGGGAAGTAAAATTAATTCTCGCAATGGATTTGGTTATGATAGCCACAGATTTGCTTCCAACAGAAGGCTTATTTTAGGCGGCGTGAAAATTCCTTTCGATAAAGGCCTTCAGGGACATTCCGATGCCGATGCACTCACTCACGCTATTTGTGACGCGCTGCTTGGTGCGGCGGGATGCGGTGATATCGGCAGACACTTTCCCGATAGCGATCTCGAGTACAAAAATATTTCCAGCCTAATCCTTTTGGAAAAAGTAAAAAAAATAATCGAAGCAAGGGGATTTTCAATTAACAATGTTGATGCTACTGTTGTAATGGAAATGCCCAAGCTTGCGCCTTATGCCGCTCAAATGGTTTCTAATATTGCCCTTGCTTTGGATATTCCTGAAGCTTCTGTGAACATTAAAGCCAAGACAAACGAAGGCATGGGCTTTACAGGAAGAAATGAAGGAATAGCCGCATTTGCTACGGCCACATTATCAGAAGGGAAAGAAGATGGCTCTAAAGCCTAGAGTGAGATTTGCGCCGTCTCCTACGGGAGAACTTCATGTAGGCAATGCGCGCACAGCACTTTTTAACTGGATGTTTGCCCGTCATCATGGCGGTTCTTTTATCCTGCGCATCGAAGATACCGACGAATCACGCAGCGCCCTATCTTATCAGGTAAATCTGCTTAATGATTTGAGCTGGCTGGGACTGGATTGGGACGAAGGCCAACAAAAAAACGGCTCTTACGGACCTTACAAACAGAGCGAACGCCTAGATATATACAAAAAACATCTACAGAAGCTTATAGACGCTGATTTGGTTTATCCATGCTACTGCACTGAAGAAGAACTGGAAGAAGAGCGTCAAGCGTTGATCCTAAGCAAGCGTATGCCACGTTACATGGGTAAATGCAGAAATCTTACGATAGATGAAATAAAAAAGCTGGAAGCAGAAGGAAGAAAACATTCATTTCGCTTTAAGGTTAAGCCACAAGTCATTGAATTTGAAGATTTAATTCGTGGGGAGATGAAATTTGAAGGGGAAGCTATCGGTGATTTCATTATTGTCCGCTCCAATGGTATGCCCGCCTACAATTTCGCTGTCGTTATTGATGATCACCTCATGGGCATTACACATGTGATCCGCGGTGAAGATCATTTATCCAATACCGCGTTGCAGATAATGCTCTACAAGGCTTTTAGTTTTGTACCGCCTACTTTCGTACACCATTGCTTAATTCTGGGTAAAGACCGCGCCAAGCTCAGCAAACGCCACGGTTCTGTTTCTGTCGGTGAATTCCGCAAGCAGGGAATTTTACCGGAGGCACTGATTAATTATCTGGGACTTCTGGGAAGTTCTTTCACAGATGGCCGAGAAGTATTAACCCGTGAGGAAATGATTACCGGATTCGCGTTAGAGCGCGCCTCTAAAAGCGGCGCAATATTTGATGAAGAAAAACTCCACTGGCTCAACGCAATTTATATCAGAAATTGCAAAACGGAAGATTTGGTCGATCGGCTTAGACCATTTTTAGAACAGGCAGGTTATAAAACTGCCGCTATAGATGCAAAATGGCTCAATGAGGTTATTAAACTGCTAAAAACTGAATTGACTACACTTGCCGAAATCGGCAGTCACATAGACATATTTTTTGATGATAAGTACGGAATCACTGTCGAGGCAAAACAAATATTGGAGAAGGAAAACGCCGCTCAGATAGTCAAAGTGTTCGGCGAGTATATAAAAACTGCCGCTGACAATCCGCAGGAAAACTATTTAGGTGCCATTAAATACACAAAAGAAAAAACAGGTGCAAAAGGTAAGGATTTATTCATGCCCATCCGCGCGGCGCTCACGGGCAAAGTCCACGGACCGGAACTCGATAAAGTATTTGCTATTCTGGGAAAGGATACAGTTTTAAAGAGACTGAAATCTTTTAGTGGCTAACCACTTTTCTGTGTTTTCTTATGGCGATAGTATAAAAAATTACGTTTACAACAATTACGATCCCGCCTAATAATTGTTGAGATTCATTTGTCAAATTTTCAGGGTAGATTACAGGAATAAGATATCGAGCGATAAAGTCGCCGTTATATGAGCTCTCGCCCGCGAGCAGGCGGAAGTGATTTTCGAGCGGTGTTAGAGGACAAATCCAACCGAAGATTTCCACGACTACTCCCCAGACTGCCGCCGGAAGGTGAACAAAAGCCATTCGCAGCCAACGGATTACCAGCAAACCGCCGCAGACAACAAACGCAATAAATAGGAAATGCGCCAGAACAATAATATTGGCAAGTAAGTTGTACACATCTGCCCCAAAATACTAAAGAGGAATATTGTTGTGTTTCTTAGACACTCTTGTTTCTCTTTTATCTTTCAGCGCGTCCAACAGAGCTATGATTCTTTTTCGTGTGTCGCGTGGGGCGATGATTTCATCGATGATGCCCAGTGATGCGGCGAAGTATGGATTATTGAATTTTTCTTCATAAGCGGCAACAAGTTCCGCTCTTTTAGCAGTAGGATCTTTGGCAGCGGAGATTTCACTGCGGTAGATTATATTGCAGGCTCCCTCCGCGCCCATGACGGCGATCTCGGCAGTCGGCCACGCCATTACATAATCAGCGCCTAATTGTTTGCTGCACATACCGATATATGCTCCGCCATAAGCTTTGCGGGTGATGACGGTTATTTTCGGCACTGTCGCTTCCGAATAAGCGTGGAGAAGTTTCGCGCCGTGGCGAATTATGCCAGCCCATTCCTGATTGGTGCCCGGCATGTATCCAGGAACATCGGTAAAGGTCAAAAGAGGTATGTTAAATGCGTCGCAGAAGCGAATAAAGCGGGCTGCCTTATCGGAAGCGTTCACATCCAGAATACCGGCGGCAAAACGGGGATTATTGGCAATGACGCCCACCGGTTTTCCCATGATACGGATGAAAACAACGATAATATTTTGCGCCCAGAGTTCGAATGGTTCAAACATTTCACCATTATCGGCAACTAATTTGATGATTTTTTTCATGTCGTATGCGCGGTTGCCTTTATCGGGAATAATTGTATCCAGTTCCTCACAAATTCTTTCCTCGCTATCTGTGCAATCAGCCATGGGCAGGGGAGAGAGGCAGCTATCCGGCACGTAGGAGAGCAGAGTTTTTATTTTTTCAATGCAATCGGTATCATTTTCCGTGACAAAATGGCATACGCCGCTTTTTGTTGCGTGAGAAACTGCTCCGCCCAATTCATCATGCGTAACTTCTTCGCCGATTACAGCTTTGATGACATCCGGGCCGGTGATATACATATAGCTACTTCCTTTGACCATAAAAACCCAGTCGGCAAGGGCAGGGGAGTAAACAGCGCCTCCGGCTGTAGGTCCCATGATGGCTGTTATCTGCGGAATATAACCGGAGCCGATTGTGTTGCGATAGAAAATTCCACCGTAGCCTTCAAGCGAAGGAACGCCTTCCTGAATACGTGCGCCTCCCGAATCATTCAGCGCTACAAAAGGCTTTTGTGCGGCAATGGCCATGTCCATCACTTTCCAAATTTTCTTCGCGTGCATTTCGCCCAGACTGCCGCCGGAACTGGTAAAATCCTGCGCCGCAGCGAAAACAACGCGCCCGTTTACTTTGCCGAAGCCCGTAATAACGCCGTCAGATGGGATTTCTTTTTTATCCAGACCGAAGAGAGTGGATCGATGCTGAACAAAAAGCTGAACTTCCTGAAAAGTGCCCTCGTCAAAAAATAAATCCAAACGCTCACGAGCGGTAAGTTTATTAGAATCATGTTGTTTCTTGGTCTGTTTTTCACCGCCCATTAATTTTAAGGTCTGGCTTTTTTTCTCAAAGTCGTTTATTTTGCATTGCGTTGTCGCTTTTTGTAAATCGTCACTCATAAATTTCTCCTCTTCATCTTCTTTAATAAGACCAGCGCAAATTTAGCAGCGATAATTACTAAGTGTTCAATGTTAAAAAGAAATATTTTTAATTCAGGCCAATACTAGCGTTTTTAATAAAAACTGGCAAGAAAAAATGATGAAATTTGTCAAGAGCATTATTCGGGGAACAAGAAAACATAAAACTTCTTCTTTATTTTTTTTAATAAACCGAATAAATTCGTAAGCAAGAAAAGAATCAGGGAATAATATGCGCAACTTTAAAATGATTGTGGAATATGACGGAACAGCTTATTGCGGTTGGCAAAGGCAGGAAAACGGCACGTCAATTCAACAACTGCTAGAAGAATCGATTAAACTCATTACCGGGCAGAAAGTCGCCCTTATCGGTTCCGGCAGGACGGATGCCGGAGTGCATGCCTTAAATCAAGTAGGCAGTTTTAGATGTTCAACAAAGTTACCCGTCAACAAAATATTCATGGGAATGAACAGCGTTTTGCCGCCGGATATTGTGGTTAAAGAGTTGGAAGAAGTCGCGGATGATTTTAACGCCCTGCGTGATGCCAAAAGCAAAATTTATGTCTATAAAATATGCAATCAGCGTTTGCGTCCGGCTTTGGGACGCAATTACTTCTGGCATATTCGTTTCCCTCTCGATATCGCAAGAATGAAAAAAGCGGCCAAATTATTAATCGGCACGCATGATTTTTCCTGTTTTTGCGCCACAGGAACTGATGTTAAAGATCGCGTGCGGACAATTGTAGATGTGGAAATAAAAACCTGTGATGAGAGGCTCATTGAAATAAAAGTGGAATCTCACGGTTTTCTAAAGTACATGGTAAGAAACATTATCGGCACTTTGGTTGAAGTTGGCAGTGGTAAACGAAAACCTGAGGAAATGAGGGTAATTATTGAATCTAAAAACAGAAACATAGCGGGTGTCACTGCACCGGCCTGTGGTTTGTTTTTGAGGGAGGTTAAATACTAAAAGTGAAAATATTGTTGTTCGGACATAAAGGGATGTTGGGAAGCGACCTTCTTTTAAAACTTAATATAGGGCATGAAGTTGTCGGTCTGGATAAAGAAGAAATTGATATTGTATCAGCGAGCGAGTGTAATATGGCGATTAAAGAGATAGAGCCTGATATTGTTATCAATGCCGCAGCTTATACCAATGTTGACGGATGTGAAACAGCAAAAGACGAATGCTTTGCCGTCAATGCGGAGGCAGTAAAAAATATCGCAGAAGCCTGCCGCAAAAAAAATATCCGCATCATTCATTTCAGTACGGACTATGTTTTTGACGGTGCGGCCAAACAGCCCTACAAAGAAGATCATCAATGCAATCCGATAAATACTTACGGAGCTTCCAAAATGGCAGGAGAGCGTTACCTCCGATCCCTATCTGACAACTATATTTTGATCCGCACAGCTTGGTTATATGGGGTAAACGGGAAAAACTTTGTGCAAACGATTTTGGAAAAAGTTAAAACGACTAAAAAACTAACAGTTGTCGATGATCAAGTAGGATCACCTACCTACACGAAAGATTTAGCGGCGGCAGTAGATTTGCTGATTAAGCAAAACGCTAAAGGAATTTTTCACATAACCAATAGGGGCAGTTGCAGTTGGTTTCAATTTGCCATGAAAATATTACAGGAAGCTGGAATTCACGGTATTGACATTACACCTATCAAATCCGATCAACTCCGAAGACCGGCGATGCGCCCTGCTTACAGCGTATTGAGTATGCAAAAATTTATTCAAACGACAGGAAAAACAATGCAGCCGTGGCAATTGGGATTACAAGATTATCTGGAAAGTAGCAAGTTGCAAAAATAATTCATTTGCAAGCTGTGGAGATGCGCTTACTATCGAATTCACGGACGAGAGCAAACATCGACACTGCCCTTTATATTTTGTGGTCAAGAGTCCTTAAGTTCATACTGGAAATAAATATCATCATCGCCCGATGAAATACTCCTGACCTTTTTCGCAACAGTTTTCTTCCCGAAAATTTTGAGGACCTGCTGAAAGTAACCCATAATAAGGTACTCGAAGTAAGTATGTTTGATTGGAAGTCCGGTGATTTTGAAATGAACGATGTTGTTCTCGAACAGTGCGGTAGGTTTACCCTCGTCAAAATAGGTCGAGTAGAGTTTAGGCATGACCGACTCGACAAACTGCTTTATATCCTTTGTGAGCAGATAAGATTTGTACGGACCTTCTGGCGACACGGCAAATTTGGCGGCTGCCTTCCCAATCGTCACGTACTGCATCATATTGTTGTTGAAAAATTCCTTAATCATCTCGTCAAGAAAAAGGATGAATTTTTCCACCGGAATGGGGGTAACGGACATAATTACATTGCTGAAAAATTTGTCCTTTGCCGTCAGTTTGGGTATAAAGGAATTCCAGCGTTCCTCGCCGAAAGCTTCGATGAGATTAGTCTTTCCTGTAAGATAGACGATGCCTTTTACGTTCATATTGAAACCTCCCAAGAATGCCTATGATAGATTAAACACTATATATTTTGTGGTCAAGAGTCCTTTAGTTCAAACTGGAAATAAATATCATCATCGCCCGATGAAATACTCCGGACCCGTTTCGCATCAGTTTTCTTCCCGAAAACACGGAGTGCCTGCTGAAAAAAACCCATAAGAAGGGACTCGAAGTTAAAATTTTTGATTGTAAGTCCGGTGATCTTGAGATGAACGATGTTGTTCTCGAACCGTGTGGTAACTGCACCTCCGTCATAATAGGTCGACCAGAGTTTAGGCAGCCCCGACTCGACGAACTGCTTTATATCCTTTGTGAGCAGATAAGAGTGGTACAGGCCTCCCTGCGACAGGGCAAATTTGGCGGCTACCTTACCAAACATCAAGTATGAATTTTTGTCGTTGTTGAAGTATTCCTTAATCATTTCGTCAAGAAAAAGGATGAGTTTTTCAAGTGGAACGGGGGTAATGGACATGATCACATTGCTGAAAAATTTGTCCTTCGCCGCCAACTTGGCCATGAAGGAGTTCCAGCGTTCCTCGCCGAAAGCTTCGACGACAGTAGTCTTTCCTGTAAGATAAACAGTGCCTTTTACGTTCATATCGAAACCTCCCAAGAACACCTAAGTAGATTAAATATAGCTTATATATTATTGTGTGTTGCATGAATATGCAAGTATAATATTTATTTTGCAGAAGAGGGTGGCCATTGATAAAAAAGCTTTCCACCAACAGGCAGTGGAAAGCTCGGATAATCTAATTTCAATTTTCAGGGTTTATTGTGAAACTCCAATTCTGAAAGCGTAGCACAGCGGAATTGGTAAGTTGAACAATCCCGCGCAGCGAAGGGTATAATACACTGCAGCTTGCTACGGAATCTGTTTCCAAAGCCTGCTTTAGGGTTCATACCCGTGATCAGCAATTCATTGAGAAAAAGATCTCACGAATAATTCCTTGATCGCTTTCTTGCCGTTTTCTTCAAGGAAACGGGTTCCTGTTCCGGTGAAATGGACATGGCCTATAACAGGCTCATCTGCCTTTTTGCGTTTGACCCATTCCAATTTATTCCAGGTGAACCAATTGTTTTTCTTTTGATCAAAAACATGCAATGGTTTGTTGCATATTTTGCTGAATTCGGCGCCCCAGCCGGTGCCGCCTCTAACGGTCTTATCGTCGAGTATCGCGCCGATTACAAAAATTTCCTGACCGTTGTTGATCTGGTACCAGATACTTTGGAGGATCTTGCGAAAAGTCTCATTATCAGTGTAACGGCGATTCATTAATTTTGACACATATTCCAGACTCACATCGCCATTCTTCAGTTCTTCGTGATTGAGGATACGCAATCCCCGTTTACGGATCATGGTATGTCCGTTAAATGTAAAATTTACTTCTTCAATTCCAAAGCTCTCCGCGTTTACGCCAAATTCCGCTTCCGCCCCCTGAGCTCCGCCACTAAAGAGTATGCAATCTTCTTTTTTCATGTTTTTCCCTTTCAAAAACTTGCTTGTTTTTATAACATTCAGAATGCAGAACTTATATCAAAGAAACAAAATAATAGCTAATGAATTAGAGTCCATCAACCTCAACGAGCATTCTTGATTTCAACCTGCAATCTTCGACAAATGTTCCAAGTTTCCCTTTTAGAAAAAAGGGATGTATGCTATGATGATTATATCCAAATCTAGAGTCGTGATTCAAGCCAGAACAAGAAAGAACGGTAATGGGTTAAATGAACTATATTTCTTGGATCGTGTTCATAATTATAGCCTCTTATATTTTTCTAAAGGCGTCTGAACTATTTCTTCCAGAAAAGAACCAAGAGTCTTTTAGGCAAGCATTGAAAAGTGTGGAAGACGAAGTTTGCCAGAAAGGGCCAGAAGGGACGGCACTATCTCCCATTTTTTATATGTCACTTTTTTTAGACAAATATTTGGGTAAAAAACTGGTCTCACGCCGCTCAATTTATATAGCCTCGATATTTGCTACAATATTGGTTATTTCTACCATATGGTTAACTAACATACCTACAAATAAGGGCGATTTTTTACAAAAATCTCCTTTAAAACTCTGGGATCTTTCAATCGAAGCAACTGGAAAAATATCTACTGTATATAAAAATATGGACATTGGCGCTGGCACGCCAGAAGAATTAGAGAAACAAAGAAAGGATAGGCTTGAGAGTGAGGAAAGGCATGCATGGTTGCTAAAGCTGGACAATTCGGGAGGAGCCTACCTTTTCTCAATTGTTCTTTTGTTATCATGCTTTGTTAGTATAGTTATTCTAAGCTCTTTAACACTTGCGATAACACGTCAAATTTTGAGAGAAATGATTGATGCTAAAGGCTCCTGGACATTGTTTGGTGGATTCACTGTAAATGTTTTACTAGCTTTAATTATGAGTTCTTTTTTTTATTTGGTTCTTTTATATGTCAGTCACCCCGCCTTCTGGACTGTAGGGGTTGGTCTGATCTTAATTATTATGAAGAATATATTGGTAGCATTACCGGTTGGTGCCATATTGGCTCTTTTGATTCTACCCGGATGGATGAAATTAGTAGTGTTGGTATCAATAATTCCTATTATTTTGTCGGCTTTTACCCTCTTATTATCTGCGCTAATATTTATTTTTCGAAGGCCAATTCATTTAACTATTTTATATTTATTGCGGCGCGCACTTGAACATAAAGCAGGACCTATTTCTTTCCTTGCGGCACTATTGGGGCTATTTACAATTATAATTAAACTGATTTTCCAATGACAATTGCCACTAAAAGAACTCGGAAACATCAAATTGTTTTGTAGTTAATTCTTATTGCAACCTGGAAGATATTTTGTTATTTTTGACCGCAAAAAATTAACGAGATTAAAATTGTTTTCAAGTCATTTAATCTTAGAAAATTACCAAAGGAAAATGATATGAAGTCAAGATTAACATCTGTAATAATTATTATAAGCCTATTGCTCATTTTTACATTTACCGGTATTTGTCAAGATAAGGTTAGTGCATCCGACTTGGTGGATAAGGTTGGTCAAAGCAGTATTAATTGGTCGGCAGCTTATATTGAAGCGGTCGGTATTGGCTCACCACCCGAAAAATCGGCAGGCAAAATAAATGCCCGTCCGATAGCTCTGCGCGCTGCTAAAGAAGATGCCATGCGTAACTTGCTGGAAATTACCAAAGGTGTGCAGGTTGATTCGGCAAAATCAGTAAAAGATTTTACAGCGGGAAACAATGCTATTGATACGCAAGTCAACGCTCAGGTGAAAGGCGCTGAAGTCGTGGATCGGCAATACATGCCCGATGGAAAAGCCGAAGTCAAATTAAGGATGCCTCTTTACGGTAACTTGGCTCAGATAATTATGCCGCTGGCCATGGTAAAGCCATCTGCGGCACCAGCCCTGACTGAAGCAGCACCGGCTCCGGCTGTAGAAGCACTTGAGTCTCCATCGGCGACGGTTGTTTACACCGGCATTGTTATAGATGCTCGTGGAATTCAAGCGCGTCCGGCAATGTTACCAAAAATATTTGATGAAGATGGTAAGGAAGTTTACGGGTTAGCCAGTGTTGACCTTGAATACGCGGTAAAAAATGGAATGAGCGGCTATGCGCATGACCTTACTGCCGCACAGAGCAATCAGCGCGCAGGCGCCAATCCAATAACGATAAAGGCTCTGAGAACAAGCGGCCCCGGTAAATCTGATATTATCATCAGCAATGCCGATGCCCAAAATATTAGATTATCAGCTGAGAGTGCTACCTTTTTGAAGCAGTGCAAGGTTGTGATTGTTTTGGATTAATGGGGACACCAATTTGCTTTCTTTGGCTAACTTTGTTGGCATCATCGTCGGCTTCCTCAACGTATTATAGAAATACGCCTGCGGAGCCTCCTCCTTGCCGTCGCGTTATCCTTTGAAAGAAAAATGGTGTTATAGGAAGGAAATAAAGTTTGTTTAAACGAATCGTTGTTTTATCCGCGGAAATTGCCAATAAAATAGCTGCCGGTGAAGTGGTGGAAAGGCCGGCGTCTATTGTTAAGGAACTGGTGGAGAATTCTATTGATGCCGGAGCCAGCGATATCAGGGTGGAATTGGAGAAGGGCGGCTGCCAATCAATCAAAGTAATTGATAACGGTTCGGGAATAGAACGCGAAGATGTAGCTCTGGTATTTGAAAGACACGCCACCAGTAAAATTTATAACTTTGAAGATATTTACTCTGTGGCTTCGTTTGGTTTCCGCGGCGAAGCAATGCCGAGCATCGCATCTATTGCCAGAGTAGAGTTATTAACACGGCGAAAGGATGATTTGGAAGGAACGAAGGCCACACTGGAAGCCGGCAAAATAAGAGAAATCGCGCCTGCGGGTTGTCCTGCCGGTACGCAAATATCGGTGACCAAAATATTTACCAATGTTCCCGCGCGTAGGAAATTTTTAAAAACAGAGGCCACGGAACATAGCTTATGTCTGGACGCGATCACCCGCCTGGCCCTGGCCCATCCGGAGATCAGCTTTAAAGTTAATGTTAATGGACGCGATGCGTTTACCACGCCCCAGGTCAGGGATGCCTCTGAACGCATTGCCATGGTCATGGGTGAAGATTTTTCCAATCATCGCATTTTAATAAACGCGCAAAAAGAAAATTTAAGTTTGACGGGATTCATCTCGCGTCCGGAATTTACCAAGTCCAATTCCAAAAGTATATATTTGTTTGTCAATAAACGATTTATCCGCGACAACAGTGTGACTCATGCCGCATTGTCGGCATACCGGCAGATTATTGAGCCGAGACGCTATCCTGCCGCGGTGTTGTTTCTTGATTTGCCGCCTGAAGATATTGATGTCAATGTTCATCCGGCAAAGATGGAGGTTCGCTTTAAAGATTCACACGGTGTTTATGATCTGGTATCCAAAACAATTGCGCAGAGTCTTGCCGGCGCTGAAACATCGAAGGGTAGTTTTATTTATCGTTTGGCGCCTAAAGAGAGTGCATCCGTTCCGAGCTACACGCGTTCGGCGGATAAATTTCCGGCTAAATCTTTCGGTTTATTTTCCCGGCAAAATTTGCAGCAGGCAATTACCAATGATCTATTGACGCGTTCCTCCGTTGCGGAAAAAGTTGCCACTTTCAATAGCGACGATATTCAGACGAAAGAAACAATAATTTTTTCCAGTTTAAAATATTTAGGACAATTCGCCAATACCTACCTTGTTTTCGCTGGCGATGACGGTCTGATTCTGCTTGATCAGCACGCGGCGCATGAACGGATAATTCTGGAGCGATTAAAAAAAACAATGGGGCCGAATATTATAAGTCAGTCACTTCTTATGCCGGAAATTGTCAATTTGACTCCGGGGCAAATTACTATGTTTTCCGGCTACATTGAATTTTTGCGGGAAATCGGGCTGGAGATTGAAATTTTTGGCCGGGACGCGATTGTCGTCAAAGCTATTCCGGCAATTCTGTCGCAAGTTCAAGCCAGAGAAATAATTTCTGATATTGCCGATCAATTAGGCGATCAAAATCAGATGCCTTCTTTACAAGAAAAGAAAGAAAAAATACTGGCCTCATTGGCTTGTCGCGCGGCAATCAAGGCCAACAGTGTTCTTTCTTCCGAAGAAGTAGCCGCTCTTTGCCGTGATTTGGAAGCAACACCTTTTAATCTTACCTGTCCTCATGGACGCCCTATCACCATTAATTTTTCCTTAAGCGAAATCGAAAGAATGTTTAAAAGGAAGTAGAAAAAATAGAGATGAAGAAAGTGCCGTTGGTAATAATTAATTCACCTACTGCTACGGGTAAAACTGAATTAGCCATTAATCTGGCATTAGAATTCGGCGGCGAAATCATCAGCGCTGATTCTCTGCAAGTTTACCGTTATCTGGATATCGGCACGGCAAAACCATCCAAAGAGCAAAGAAATAAAGTCAAACACCACATGATCGATGTTGTTGATCCCGACGAAGAATTTAATGCCGCCATTTTTGCCGAACAGGCACGTATAGTTATTGCTGATTTAGCCAAGCAAAGGAATCCCGTCTTTATTGTCGGAGGAACAGGGCTCTATATACGGGCGCTTCTGAGGGGAATTATTGAGACGCCGGACGTGGATGAAAATATCAGGAATTATTATCGCCAACTGCGTGACAGCAGAGGAAAAGAATATCTTTATAATTTATTGCAACAAAGAGATGCGGATGCTGCCCGGAAAATAAACCCCAATGATTCTGTAAGGGTAATTCGTGCGTTGGAAGTTATGGAGCAAACCGGAGAATCAATTTCAGCCAAACAAAAAAAACATTCCTTTGCCGATTGTCCTTACAAAACTTATAAAATCGGTATTCAAGTTGATCGCAAAGAATTGAGACAGAGAATTGAAATGCGCACAGAAAAAATGATTGCCGATGGACTTTTGGATGAGGTTAAAAGTATCTTAGACCGAGGCCACCGTGACAATCTTAAGCCATTGCAATCATTAGGTTATAAGCAAGTAATAGGATTTTTACGCAAAGAATATAGTTGGGGAAATGCTCTGGATTTAATTAAGCGCGATACCTGGCATTATGCTAAGCGTCAGTTGACCTGGTTTGCAGCGGACAAGGAAATAAATTGGTTTGGTTGTGATTCATTGGAAAAAATCAGTAAAAATGTGGAAAAATTCTGGAAAGAAAACAGCTCCATTTAAGAATATGGAGCATGCAATATTACTTGACTTCGGCCGTTTCTGAAGATAATTATATCCGATAGTTTTGAGGAAAATGGAGAGAGCAAATCTTTTTTAAGAATCCATGCGAATCTTTTGAAAAAAGAGAATTATTATGGCGAGTCAAAAAAAAATTGGAACATTAATCAGTCTCTTTATACTTTGTGCCGTTGTATTATTTTTGATTTCCTGCGGACCGAAGGCAAGGGTGGCTGTGAGCCAATTGGATACTCCCGGAAATCATACTTTCACTGGTTTGAAGTTGCTTGATCAGGAAAAGTATGACGACGCCCGGAGAGAATTTGAAATGGCTACTCAGCTCGATGCCAAATATTCAAAGGCTTACACCGGCATGGCTCTGGTCAATGTTTATTCAGGTAAATTCAATACTGCCTCGGATAATTTGGCGAATGGTTTGAAATATGCCAAGAACGATGATGAAAAACTTTTTGTTAATGTAGCCAAAATTCGTTATCACACCTTGAATAAATCAGATCAGAAATGGCTGGAGTTGGCGAAAAATCAATTTGATGAAGCCGTCGTAACGGATCCTAAATATTCACCGGCTTATTATTTTATGGGTTTGACATACAAAAACGCGTTAGAATTTAATCAAGCCGGTCAGATGTTCTCCCATGTTATTCAATTAAAAACCGAGCATATGGCTGATGCCGACACACAATTAAAGTTCCTGCAAAAAGTTCAGCAAGCTATGCCGGCTACAGAAGCGGGAAAGAAAATAGCTCTTGTGGAACGCATTACCAGAGCGGATGCTGCGGCTATATTTATGGAAGAATTAAAAATTAAAGACATTTATAAAAAACCGGAGCCGAAAGTTTCAGACGCATCTTTAAAAGAAACGGAGAAAGTGTCGACTGAGGTGAAGGATGCTGAGAAAGTTTCTAAAGAAGTAAAGGAGACGGAAAAAACTCCAACAGAGGCACCTCTTCCTGCACCTGTTAAATTATGGGCTAAAGATATCACGGATCATCCTTTGAAAACGGACATTGAGGGGATATTGGAAACCGGCGTTCGCGGTTTGGAAAATGATCCGAAGGGTAATTTCAATCCCGGCGAAGTTTTGTGCCGCGGTGAATATGCCATAATGTTGGAAGATGTATTGATAAAACTGACCGGTGAGAAAGATTTAGCCGCCAGATATGTTAATTCAAAATCATTATTTCCGGATGTGCCTTCGGATATGCCGTATTTTAATGCTATCATAGCCGTAACTTCACGGGGAATTATGGAAGCAAAAAATACTAAGACCGGTGAATTTGCGCCGTTTAAGCCGGTGACCGGTGTGGATGCGCTTTTGATTATTCGCAAACTTAAAAAAGAATTAAAGTTAAACTGATTGTGGTTTTGCAAAATTATTGATGATGTGGGATTTTTTCCCGCCTTAATGTTTAATAAAAAAAGTCAAAGAGGGCGCAAGCCCTTTTTTAATGAAACTCCAATTCCGAAAGCGAATAACCTAAAGGTCACTATAGGCGCCTCGGAATTGGTTAGTTGAATTATCCCGCGAAACAAAGTGCAGCGGGATTAATGACACCTTTCTGACAAGCAAAGCGCAGTCAGATTGGTAAGTCGAACTAATGACACTCGCTAAGAACGAGTTTGGCGAAGTTCGAAGCGCAAGTGGAATTATCCTGTATGCAGAGCATACAGTGGTATCCCGCGTAAGCGGAGGGCAGTATGCCCGTGATGTATTTATAGATTGGAGAAATATTAAATGGCAACAAAAGAGTTAGGCAAGGCGTTTGAACCGGCCGATGCCGAAAAAAGATTATACGAGTATTGGTTAAAAAATAATTATTTTCACGCTCAGGATAACAGTGAAGCACTTCCTTTTTCCATTGTCATTCCGCCCCCTAATGTAACGGGGATGCTGCATATGGGGCATGCTTTGAATAATACGCTACAGGATATTATTATCCGCTTCAAAAGAATGCAGGGCTATAACACGCTCTGGATGCCGGGAATGGATCACGCGGGTATTGCCACGCAAAATGTGGTTGAGCAGCAATTGATGAAAGAAGGATTATCCCGCCATGATCTGGGCCGCGATAAATTTATTGCTCGTGTTTGGGAATGGAAGAAAAAATACGGCGGTGTGATCATTAATCAGCTAAAACGTCTGGGCTGTTCCTGCGACTGGGAGCGGGAACGCTTTACCATGGACGAAGGCCTATCTCATGCTGTCAGAGAAGTATTTGTAAAGCTTTACAACGAAGACATGATTTACCAGGGCGACTATATTGTCAACTGGTGTCCCCGCTGTCACACCGCAATTTCTGATCTGGAAGTCGAATTCAAACAAGACCAAAGTTTCCTTTGGAATATCCGTTATCCCTTTGCCGATGGTAGTGGAAATATTGTTGTGGCTACCACTAGGCCGGAAACAATGCTGGGCGATACGGCTGTGGCCGTCAATCCCGCAGACGTTCGCTACAAGGATAAAGTAGGCAAATTTGTGATTCTGCCGTTAATGAACAAAAAAATACCGGTAATTGCCGATGATTATGTGACGATGGATTTCGGCTCCGGCGCGGTAAAAATTACCCCGGGTTCCGATCCCAACGACTTTGCCATGGCTCAGCGCCATCAATTGGAAATAATATCTATAATGGACGGTAAGGGCGTAATCAATGAGCACGGCGGTAAATACAAAGGACAGGATCGCTACGAGGCGCGCAAGAACGTTTTGGCCGATCTGGAAAAGAATGGTTATATGATCGGAACCGAACCATACGCGCACAATGTCGGTCAGTGCTACCGCTGCAAAACGGATATTGAGCCGATGGTGTCCAAACAGTGGTTTGTCAAAATCAAACCTCTGGCCAAGCAGGCTATCGCCGCCGTTATCAAGAAAAAAACACGGATAGTTCCCGCTTCCTGGGAAGCAACTTATTTTGACTGGATGAACAACATCCGCGACTGGTGCATTTCCCGGCAGTTGTGGTGGGGACACCGCATTCCCGTATGGTACTGCGATGGCTGCGGTAAGGTGATTGTAGCCACTGTGGATCCCGACAAGTGCCCCGATTGCGGCGGTGTGTCTCTGAAGCAGGATGAAGATGTTCTGGATACCTGGTTTAGTTCCGCACTCTGGCCTTTTTCCACTTTGGGTTGGCCCAATAAAACCAAGGCTCTCAAAACATTTTATCCGACGTCACTCTTAATTACCGGTTTCGATATTCTTTTTTTCTGGGTGGCGCGTATGATAATGATGGGCATTTACGTGATGAAAGACGTTCCATTTAAGGATGTTTACCTGCATGCTCTGGTGCGCGACGAAAAAGGCGAGAAGATGAGCAAATCAAAGGGCAACAGTATTGATCCGCTTTTAATGATCGATCAATATGGAACGGACGCGTTTCGTTTCACGTTGGCTGCCTATACTGCGCAGGGACGCGATGTGCGACTATCGCCGGAACGTATCGAGGGCTACAAATTTTTTGTCAATAAAATCTGGAACGCATCCAAGCTGACGCTTACCAATCTGGCGGACTTAGATGAATCAGTGCCCCTGACTGCTTCTGAAACACTTCCGGACAAATGGATCAAAGCAAAATTAAATGAAGCAATTGAAGAGGTCATTCGCAGTCTGGATGAATATCGTTTCAACGATGCAGCCGGAGCTATTTACCGTTTTATATGGCATGAATTCTGCGATTGGTATCTGGAATTAAGCAAGCCAGTATTTTATGGTAAAGTAACACCTGAACAAAGGCAAGCTACCCAACGAACTTTGCGCGAAGTTTTTAAAACAATGCTGCAACTTTTACATCCCTTTATGCCTTTTCTCTCTGAAGAGCTTTGGCAGGCGCTGAATGGAAGCGACAAGGATTCCATCATGGTCAGTAAATTTCCAGTTGTCAACGCGGCATGGGAAGACAAAGCAGCAGAAAAGGAAATGGAGATGATTATGGAAATAATTACTTCCATTCGCAACATCCGCGGTGAAATGCGGATTCCGCCGTCACAAAAGTTAAAAGTCTTAATTTCTACCACGGACGAAAAAAGTAAAAAAATCATTGAGACTGACAGGGATTATGTTCTGAATTTGGCTAATCTCGAATCATTGACAGTCGAAGTGAATCTGGTTGAGCCCAAAGGCGTGGCAACCGGTGTGATCGGGGCAACAAGAATTTTCGTTCCATTGGCCGGTATTGTGAATATTGCTGGAGAGAAAACGCGATTGGATAAGGAACTGGCGAAAGTAACCAAGGATTTAGAACAGAGTTCCAAAAAACTTGCCAACCGCGATTTCCTCGCCAAAGCCGCGCCGGAAATTATTCAAAAGGAAAAAGAGAAATTAAAAGACTTCCAAGAAAAATTTGCCGCCCTGGAAAAAGCCTTGAAGAAACTAAAAGAGATTTCCGTGTAATGGACAAACAAATCAGGCACATCATTGAAGCCGCTCTTGCCGAAGATATCGGCACCGGCGATATCACCACACAGGCCACCGTCAGCCGGAAAAAGAAGGGCAGGGCGCAAGTTGTTGCCAAAGATGATTTTGTCATTGCCGGATTTGATGTTTTTGCAGAAACTTTTCAACTTCTGGATAAAAGTATCAAAGTTAAGAAATTAATGAATGACGGATGCCGGGCCAAGAAAGGCGACGTCATTGCCGAAGTCTCCGGCAGTTTATCCAATATTTTACAGGCCGAACGCGTTGCGCTTAATATGTTTCAACGGATGTCCGGTATTGCCACGCTGACCGCGGAATATGTCGAAACTGTGCGTGGCACAAAAGCAAAAATTCTCGATACACGCAAGACCATGCCCGGCCTGCGCGTTCTAGATAAGATGGCGGTACGTATAGGCGGCGGTTGCAATCATCGCACCGGTTTATATGATGGCGTGCTCATTAAAGATAATCATATCGAAGCAGCAGGCGGTATTACAGCGGCAGTGAAGGCGCAAAGAAAGCGTCTGTCGCATACCTTGAAAATCGAAGTGGAAACCAAAAACTTAAAGGAAGTAAAAGAAGCCTTGAAGTGCGGTGTTGATATCATCATGCTGGATAATATGACTGTTCCGGTAATGAAGAAAGCTGTCGATTTTGTGGCCGGGCGCGCGCTTCTGGAAGCCTCCGGCAACGTGAGCCTGCAAAGTGTTTTTGAAATCGCCGCCACCGGCGTTGATTTGATTTCCATAGGCGAACTTACCCACTCTGTCCGAGCCGCGGATATTTCATTAAAAATTAAAGCAAAGCCCGGCGCATGCCGGGGCTGAAGCGAAGAGCATCCACCGAATGTTTCAATGATGGCGGAACAGCTACGCTTGTTCCACCCTACAAAAAATCTATGAAGTTAAATCAAGAAAAACTAAAACAAAACCTTGACGGAAAGTTTATTGGCTATCAACTATATTATTATGAAGAAATCAGTTCGACGAATGACGAGGCGTTTCGTCTGGGATTGGCAGGGGCGCCGGAAGGGACGGCGCTGATAGCGAATAGCCAGAGCGCGGGGAAAGGTCGCATGCAACGAGTCTGGCATTCTCCTGCAGACAGTAACATTTACACTTCGATTATCTTACGGCCGCAGATAGAGCCGGCGAGAACTCCGCAGATTTCTATATTAGCCGGTGTTGCAGTGGCTGATGTATTGGAGAGTTATTGTCCTGATAGGATTAAACTCAAATGGCCTAATGATGTTCTGATCGACGGGAAAAAAGTGTGCGGCATCCTCTCCCAGGTTAAAACCACTGTAAGCGAAGTTGATTTCATTGTATTGGGCATGGGCATTAATGTAAACATTAATTATAATCAATTACCAGAAGAAATACGCAATTTAGCGACTTCTTTAGCCATGGAAACCGGACAGGAAGTTTCCCGTCTGGAATTGATAATTAGCCTATATGAAAATCTAACAAAATGGTATAAACAGCTTATTCAAAATGGGTTCGGCCCGATCAAAGAAAAGTGGCAGAGCCTGACGCCAATGATCGGCCAGACGGTTCAGGTGATGTTTGGAGAAGAAGAGGTAAATGGCAAGGCAATCGGCCTTGATGATGATGGTTCCCTGATTCTTCTTGCGGCGGGAAATAAAGAATTTAAAGTCTCGGCGGGAGACGCAACAATAATTAAGAAGGGAAGTTTGTAATTAATATTATATGTCATTCCGAGGCATAAAATTACGAGAAATCCTTGATATTTCCCGCTGCGATTCGAAATGACAAAGGAGAAATATACAAATGCTGTTAGTGATAGATGTGGGTAACACAAACACAGTTCTGGGGCTTTTTGATGAAGAATCTTTGCAGCATGATTGGCGTATCCGGACTGAGATTGATCATACCATCGATGAATATGGTGTGCTCATTTATAATTTATATCAGTCCAGCCGGATGAAAGCTAAAGAGATAAAAGCAGTCACGGCCATTATTATTTCCTGTGTAGTGCCGCCTATGCTCAATATTTTGGAGCCTCTCTGTATCAAGTATTTTGGCATCAAACCTCTGATTGTAGGCCCCGGAATCAAAACAGGGATGCCTATCTTTTATGATAATCCCAAAGAGGTCGGAGCGGACAGAATTGTCAACGCTGTCGCGGCTTACAACAAATACCACAAAGAGTCCATTATTGTTGACTTCGGTACTGCTACCACCTTTGATTATATCTCTCCCAAAGGGGAGTATATGGGCGGCTGTATTGCCCCGGGTATTATGATCTCCAGCGAAGCGCTTTTTGAAAAAGCTTCAAAATTGCCGCGAGTCGAGCTTAGCAAACCCAAAACGGTAATCACGAAAGATACGGTAAGTGCAATGCAAGCAGGTATTATGTTCGGTTACGCGGGACTGGTAGACGGTATCGTCGAGCGGATAAAAGCGGAGGTTAAAACAAAACCATTGGTGATCGCGACAGGAGGGCTGGCGCGGATTGTAGCGCAGGAGACAAAGAGCATTGATAAAATTGAAGAGATGCTGACGCTGGACGGTCTGCGTATTATCTATAACTTAAATAAGAAATAAATTATGTTGAATGTTGGATTAACAGGCGGCATTGCCTGCGGAAAATCGACAGTGGCAAAGATGTTTGTGAAGAATGGAGCTCATTTGATTGATTTTGACAGGCTCGCTCACGAAATGCAGGAACCGGGAAAGCCTGCATGGAAGGAAGTCGTCAATCACTTCGGTGAAGAAATTCTCCAACCGGATAAAAAAATAGACCGCATTAAACTGGGAAATATTGTATTTGCCGACAAAGGGAAATTAATTGAGCTCAACAACATTGTTCATCCTTTTGTTTATCAAGAGTGGCATGTGCGATTGGATAAAATCGGCAAAAAAGAAAAACACGCCATTGTTCTCTCTGATATTCCCCTTCTGTTTGAAGGCAACATGCAACATCTGTTTGATCTGACCATGTTGGTTCTCATTGCACCTAAAGAACAGATTCGCCGTCTGATGACGCGCAATGGTGTGAGCAAAGAAGAGGCGGGAAAAAGATTGAAAAGCCAGATGCCGATTAGTGAAAAAATTGCGCTGGCCGATATTGTAATTGATAATGAGGGCAGCATTCCCGAAACTGAAAAAAGGGTTGGGCAGGTATGGCAGAAACTGTTGCAGAAGGAGAAACAAAAAAGTAAATTCAGGACGGTCAAAGTTTGATGGTTTTGATCAAAACATAAAATAGCGGAGGTAAAAATGATTGAAAAAAATGTAAAAACAGATTTCAGCGCAAAAATATCCGAGCCGGTGATCGGCTCTAATACTTATGTTCATCCGCTGGCAGCGGTGATCGGCAATGTTATTCTGGGAAATAATGTGATGGTCGCGCCAACAGCGTGTATACGTGGCGATGAAGGTCAGCCGCTTTATATCGGTGACGACACAAACATTCAGGACGGCGTGGTCGTCCACGCGCTGGAGACGGAACTGGATGGAAAACCGGTTGAAAAAAATCTAATGGAGATTGATGGTAAAAAATACGCAGTTTACGTGGGCAGCAGAGTTTCTCTGGCGCATCAGGTACAAATTCACGGACCGGCCGTGGTAATGGATGATACTTTTATAGGAATGAAGGTACTGGTGTTTAAATCTTTTGTGGGAAAGAATTGTGTCATAGAACCAGGTGTTATTTTAATGGGTGTCAAAGTTGCTGATGGCCGCTATGTTCCGGTTGGTTCAGTCATAAAAACTCAATCGGAAGCTGATATGCTGCCGACCATTACGCCGAATTATCCAATGAAAGATATGAATAAGGGCGTACTGCACGTTAATAAAGCGCTGGCGAAAGGATATCTGGCTGCAGCTAAATGATACCAATTCTAAATCAAAGCGCTATCTTTGTTGGCGTCGTTGTCAGCTTCCTCAACGTATGTAAAATACATCTCGTCGCCTCCGCCTAGCCGCCTCGATATCATCTTTGATTTAGAACTGGTAAAATAATGTTGGAGGACAGAAAAAACAGCCGGTTCAATTTTGATATATGGACAGGCTGTTTTTCATTATAAAATGTTAGAAAAGAGTAAATTTACCGATCAAGAGATAAAACGTCATTTCTGTCTTTCCTGCGGCACAACGGAAAATATTAATAATCGCCGTTATTGTTCTGTAAAATGCCGTCAGAATCTACGACAGAAACTCAATATGAAGAGCGGTTTGCTGCAAGCTTTAAATACCCGTTACGCGACTTTTTATTTTTCTGACACAATGATTATTCTGGATATTGTTCCTCATGGGATCAAAGAAATATTCCGTTATGCTAGTAAACGCACGGCCGGAAATAATCCGGCCGCGGATTTCAGTATAATGACCAATGCATTGGGCAATGCCTGGTGGGCGGAGTCAAAGCGGACAAACAAAAATTACATGGCTTCCCAGCATATTTTGAAATTGGCAACCAGATATGCTATCCTAGACGGGTTACAACGTCCAAAATTAATAAGAATTCCCACTATAAAAATGGAAATCTTGAATTATCTGGAAATAAAAAAGGCTGATCTTCACTCCCATGAGTTAAGCAAAATTATAAAAAACGCTTACAGGAAGCAGGTAAAAATTCACCACCCTGATGCTGGCGGTCAGGCAGCAACCTTCCATAAAATGCACAATGCTTATAAAGAACTTTTACACTGGGCGGAGAATCCTGTATTTATCCGTCGTCGCGGCTTTCCTGATAAATGGTATTATGATGGGGATAACAAGAAATGGGTACAACCTACACCTGTTCGTTATTAAATATTTGTTATTGGTGAGCTTTTAAATTTTCTGGAGTGTTGATATTGAGAAAAAGACGCCCGTCTTTGTTAAATGGTTTAATCTTTTCTTCAGGAATACTCAGGAGTCGCACTTCTTTATAAAACCCGGCAATTTTGAGTTTATCCGCGTTCAACAGTTTTTTTATGTGAGAAAGACAATTTCGCGAATATATGGCGTGCAGTGGTTGAAAGCCTTCAGGTAGTTCGGGAACTATAATATCATGTTTGCCTACTTGCCCGGTTAGATAAATAATAAAACCTTCATTTAAAAAAGGCATATCGCAAGCGGCAACAAAAGAATAATCATGTGAGGCGTAAAACAAGCCGGTGTAAATTCCACCTAAAGCTCCCTTCTTTTTGTAAATATCAGCGACAACAACTGCCTCGGGGAATTCTATGTAGGACAAAGGATCGTTGGTAACAATAATAATTTCAGAAAATATCTTTTTGTAAACGGATAAGATATTATCAATCAGACGGATTCCGTCAAATTCAAGAAACGCTTTGTTGATTCCCATGCGGGAATCATTGCTGCCGGCTAAAATGATTCCTGTCATGTCTTTCTTTCTTCATATTAAAGTGATTGTATTCTTACCTTATTATTTTTCTACCATGGTGTTTACATCCTCGTTATCCTTGAATCTCAGCACGTTGAGCATGAATATTTCCAGTTTGTTGAGGATATTGGGAGGCAGGATGTTGCCGTCAATCTCAATTGATATAATAGGATATTTCCGTTCTCTGGCCCATGGAGTCAAAACCCCCTCGATTACCCGTCCGATGAGGCAGGAAAAAGGCGAAATGTTCACTATGCCGGAATATCCATCCATCATTGCCGTGGCGGCAACACCACTGGAGATGCTTATCTCCGAATAAAGTTCTTGGCTGACAAAATGTTTTTCGGTATTTTTCATGATCTCCTGCATATTATGCGGAGAATCAGGGATCAAACCGGTTGAAGCCAGTGTCTCTCGTATATTTTTTTCCACATTGTACTTGTAAGCATGTTCAATGTTCCACTCGATCAAATCCATAAACTCTTTAGTCAAGGCTCGACGATACCAGGGAATTAACCGCAACTTTTTTTTGAGTTCATACTGTCGGATAAAATCACAATAGTAAACCCACTCAGCAACACTCGATACTTTGGCTATTATCCCGCGTTTGCTTAGGTGCTGAATCAATTCATCGACGGCAAAATCGTCGCGGCGTACATATATCTCGCCGACAATGAGCACCTTGGGGCATTTCTCCATCTTCCCCTTTAAAGGTATATTAGCAATGTCGCCGGATATTTCCTTTAATACGGGAAGGACATTGGTAATATCTTGTTCGGCCACGCTGATCATCCTGCGCCAGAGTTTATCGTAATCCATCATTGCTTTTGCCGGATCGTCCGCGCAAGTTTTCAAGGATGTTTCCAGGTCTTTCATATAATCGCCGATAGTAAATCCCCACCACGCATATTTGGAAAATTCAGCGCCCAACTCATTATAGGAGTTGTCCGAGTCCAAAGAAAAGATAACGACGTTTTCCATCCGCAAATCTTTAAAAATATTTTCAAAAAAAACGAAATATTGGCCTGTCCGGCATGGTCCTGTTGTAGTGGGAACAAACAAAAGATAGATTTCGTCTTTGCGGTATTTATCGGAGGAAAAATATTTAAGGGCGCTTCCCAAGACAAGATGTGAAGGTAAGCACTCCTTGCCGGAAGCGTGATTCCGTGCCAGTTGCACCGTATATATATCCGGGATGGGCATTGCTTCCGTGTTAAAGCCGGACGATCTGGCAATTGCCGCTAAAAGTTCCGCTGAGAGCCTGCCCATACTGGAGAGAAGAACTTTAACCCGCGGATTGTTTTTAATAGGAATCTTTTCTTCGGTGAAGATATTTTTGATATAAATATTCTCATCCCGATTATTAATGAATCGCAGGCCATTGTCATATCTTTCCTCGTAAATATCGGTAAACTTCGATCTATATCCTTCGATGATGTCGAGAAACGCTTCAATGCGCGTATCCACGCCGGCATCAGCCGTGTGCGAATCCAACTCGAGAATTAAAAAAGGTTTGGTGCCCATTATCCATTTCAGATAGTGTAGCAAGAAAGAATCAGGCGCGCAGGAAAAATTGGAAATATAAGTGACATAGATATTATCTTCATTTTTTAAAAGCACGCTGGCCTTCATATCCTGCTGACCGTAATACCAGTACATATTCGGATAGATCGATTCATTGGTGAAAGGAAGGATGTCAAAAGGAATAACTGCATAGCCGCAGGTTGTATATTTTTTCGGGATGTCCATGTTGGCATCAGCCGTAAAAGCGTTATAAGGACGGCCCAAGATGGCAATGACCGGCCTTTTTGCCTTACGCGCTTCAGCAAGTGCGGTTTTGCCTAGATCAGCTGACTTGGTAAAATATTCCATTTGTTTGTTATAGGCGATGGCAAAAGCTTTCCTAGATTCACTTTCGGTAAACCCAAGTTTAAAGCCCACTTCGATAAAGGACTCACTGGCTTTGTCCACGCCATGAATAAAACTGACCACAGGAACTAAATATTTATCTTCCGGAATTTCCGGAAAGGCTTTCTTAATATAATAAGGCAAACTTTGAGTGATGGGACAAAAATTTGCCGGAGAATCTTTTTCATAGCTTTCCATATCCTTGAAGTGCGGCAGGAAGATGTAATCCGGATTGCGGTTAAATATATTTTGAACAGCCCCATGAGCGATTTCCGCCGGAAAACAGTAATTGCTTTCAACCCGCGCTACTCCGTCAGGGGATATTTCTTTGGAAATAAATGTTTCCACGCCCAGACTGTGGAAAAACCATGAATAAAGAGGCCAGAGCGTATAGATGGAAAAACATCGGGGGATTCCGACCACGCAATCTTTTTTCCTGATCAATTTTTCAGGATCGGGTGCGCATTCCTTAAAGAGAAGATTGTTGCGCTGTTCGATATAGTCGAATACCTCGGCTTCATTAATAACTTTTTTCTTTCGGATATTGGCATATTTATTACATCTGCCACCGAACATATACTTATTTTTATTAACGCTGATAATGCGGATAGGGCAGAAGTTATCGCAGGCTTTGCATGGAAATTCCTTTTCATAAATAATCTCTGTGGCAAGTATTTGATCAAGATTGTATATGGTCTTGGTAAGAAAGCCGTCTTTTAATTTTTGTTTGGCAAGTAAACCTACGCCAAAACAACCCATAAGTTCGGGATCGGGAGGAACAAGAATATCTTTATTTAGTAACATGGCAAAAGCTAACGGCACAGCTTTGTTCTTGGCTACGCCCCCCTGCAAGACGATATTGTTGCCGATGGTCCTGTTGCCGACAACCCTGTTTAGATAATTCGAAACAATAGAGACAACGATTCCGGCAGTAATATCTTCGCGGGAAGCGCCTTGTTGAATGGCATTACGGACGTCAGAATTGATAAACGCGGAACAATGTTCGCCGAACTTCAATGGCTCTTTTGCCTGAAGGGCGATATCGCCGATTTCCCAGGCATTGGCGATGTTTAAATCGCCCTGCGCCGATTCTTCCAAAAACGAACCTGTTCCGGCAGAACAGGCTTCGTTCATGGCGTAGTCTATAGGGACTTTATTTTTCAGAAAAACATATTTAGCGTCCTGTCCGCCGATTTCGAATATTGTGTCAATATTTTCTTCATAAAAAGTAGTGCCGACGGCGTGAGCTATGATCTCGTTATATACAGCCGGAGTTTCTAGAAAAACGCCGAGGAACTCTCTTGATGATCCTGTTGTTGCGGCAAGTGTTATGTTGATTTTACCATTGCCCGTATCTTTTTTGATTTGTTTTTGCATTTCGACAAAACAATTCTTCAAAGACTTGACCGGGTCACCATGTGTGCGGCCATAGAAAGATGCTGTAATTTCATTTGTTTCGAAATCAATTAAGCAGGCCTTGGTCGTAGTTGATCCGCCGTCAACGCCAAGGATATACTCTCGGCCAGCTATTACTTTGGTTTTTCTGGAGGGGAGATAAGTTACTTTGCCTTCTGCCGTTTTTAGATTCTTAAATTGTTTGAATTGAATCCTGTTGTCCTTAAAGAGATTGTTTAGGGAAGGTAATATATCACCTGAATTTCTGGCCATAAGTGCTGCCCCGTAAGCCTCAAAATACGGAGCCTGATCAGGAATTATGAATTTAATTTCCGGCATTCGTTCCCGTATAAAGCGTATAAGGTGCTGATTTTGTGTGACCCCCCCGGCAAGAAGTACCTTTCCCTTAGTTATCTTTGCCTTTTTGATAAAATCAATTACTTTGGTGGCCATTACATCGCTTAAGGACAGGACGATGTCGCCCTTATTAGCTTCGCCTTTATTCAAGCGGTGGGTGCAGTCACTTTTCATAAATACTGAGCAGCGTGAAGAAAGCTTCAATATGCGGCTTTGTTCGGGAATCGCATTAATATCATCTAGGCGCATATTCATTCGAGCAAGCTGCTGTTTGAAAAATTCACCAGTGCCCGAAGCGCACTTATTTCCTGAAAAACTAGTAATTATTTTGTTATTTTTATCGATGATATAAACAACGAGGTTTTCGCCACCAACGGAAACTACAGCATCAATCTCATAGTTAAGATGTTGGAGCGCCTCTTCTATACATAGAGGTTCAATTACGCTGTTGGTGTTTAAAAGATGTCTACCCTCGGTGCCGGTGGCCAGAGCTTTAGTATCAGTTGGTATATTGTGGGATAATAGTATCTTTTCGAGTGTGTGCAGAAAGTTCCCTTCATGAGGCTCTACTTCGCTCCATGAAATATTACTTTTCTTCAGCATGCTGACTTTAACACTGGAGGAGCCAATATTAATTCCCAAACTATGCATAAAAATCCTGAATGATTAAGAAAAATAATATTAATAGGATAATGACAAATATTACGATTGAATTTAATCGTCAAGCATCAAATGGTATTTTTTATACTTGAATGCAAACGCATAAGTTAATTTATTGTAATATGAAAATTTAAGAAAAATATGAAAGCGCTCAAATTAATGATAAATAACAACGGGAAATCCTGATTTACTGATTATCAAAATTTCCCGTTGCAATCTAAATTTATAAATTTTTTAAGCCGTACAAAATTAATGGCCTTCTTCCATTGCTCCCGCAATATACATCATGGCTAAAAGCATAAAAACAAGAGTTTGAACCAAAGACGTAAAAATCATCAGTATGAAAACTGGGATGGGAACAAAATATGGGACAAGAAAAAGAACAACAAGAAGAACGATATCTTCACCTTTGATATTGCCGAACAACCGGAAAGTCAAGGAAAGCGGCCGTGATATATGACTGATAATTTCAATGGGCAACATAAGAGGTATGAGCCACCAAACAGGTCCGCAAAACTGTTTGAAGTATTTTAATCCATGATTCATAACTCCAACAACATGCGTGGATAAAAAAACAATAAGGGCCATAGCAAGATTAGTGTTAATATTTGCAGTAGGAGATTCGAAGCCCGGGATAATACCTATAAGATTAGAAGTTAGAATAAATAGCCCTAGGGTCGCAATCAGAGGGAAAAATTGTCTGCCGTTGTGTCCCATAATTTCATTGAGCAGAGAGTCAAATCCGCCAATAATCACTTCCATTACATTTTGGAATTTGCCGGGATAAACTGCCAAACGTCTCGTGGCTAATAATGAAAGTAGAGACAAAAGGATGATGACAAACAATGTGTACATGACTTGTTCAGGAATGTGTTCATTTTCCAAGAAAAGCAGGGGGTGCATACTTTAATAAACCTCCTCAATAAATTTTTTTTTTGCCAAGGCAATAATTAAAATGATTAATATATTTATTACGACAATAGAAAGTCCGATAAGCAGTCCAATGATATTTACTGTGTGATTGGCAATCAGGAAATATAAAACAACAGCAGTCAGCGCCAGGCGAATATAATACTTGACCATTACAGTGCCCTTAACATTACCCGCAGTATTAATAAAAATACCCCGCAAACCGCGTTCCATCCAATAAAAATTGAGAATACTTATGAAACCACCCAGAAGGATACCTAAGGAAAATTTAAAAGGAGCAAAAAACAGAGCAGGAATAAAAAGAATGGCCAGAACAATCCAATTAGCAAATTCAATTCTTTTTTGTAGCGGGTCTTTGACGATGAGGTTCACTTTTTAAACTCTTTATAATTTGTTCTTCATCCGTGAAATTTTTTTTAATCAAAACATATATATTACGAAATCCAGCCGCAATGCCTATAAATAAAAAAATAACACTGAAAACATGGCCGGAGTCAAATTTACGATCTAAATAAACTCCCAGTAAAAGGCAACCTATAATCCCGATAACCATGGCAATGCCTATGGTGCTGGCAAAAGCCATTTGCATTGCATACTTTCGGGTTTCATTATCCACTTTCGTGCGCTCCTTAACATGAATGAAAAGGCAAGTCAATTGAAAATATGACCGGCGTTCATTATTTAATTAAATGACGATTTTCTTTATACCATTCAATTGTTTTTATAAGTCCCGCAGTCAAATTAGTTTTGGCAGTAAACATGAATTCTTTTAATGCTTTAGTTGTGTCAAGCATTCGGCGGGGCTGTCCGTCGGGTTTGGATTTATCCCAAGTAATTTTTCCTTGAAAACCAGTAAGTTTAGCAATCAGTTCTGTAAGCTCTTTGATCGATATTTCGAAGCCCGCGCCTATGTTTACCGGTTCGCTTTTATTATAAACATCCGTAGCCATACAAATAGCTTCAGCGGCATCTTCCACATAAAAAAATTCACGAGTGGCTGAACCTGTCCCCCAAACCTCAATTTTGTCATCATGGGCATCAATAGCATCAAAACATTTTTTGATTAATGCCGGGATAACATGGGATGATCGGGGATCGAAATTATCTCCCGGACCATAAAGGTTTACCGGAAGTAAAAAAATGGAATTGAAATCGTATTGCTGGCGATAAGCTTGCGACTGCACCAGCATCATTTTTTTGGCCAATCCATAAGGAGCGTTGGTTTCTTCCGGATAACCATTCCAGATATCTTCTTCTTTAAATGGTACGGAAGTATATTTGGGATAAGCGCAAATTGTTCCCAAAGCAACAAATTTTTCAATATTTCGGAGATAGGCTTCATGGAGCAATTGCGTACCCATGATTAAATTATCGTAAAAAAGTTCGGCAGGCTTTTCCTGATTAAAGCCGATACCGCCAACTTTGGCGGCAAGGTGAATAACGATTTGGGGCTTGGTTTCTTCATACATCCGGCGAATATCATAAATATCAGTCAAATCATATTCGGGGCGATCGGCAATTGTAATATGACGACAGCCGCAATCTTTTAATTTCTTTAATAAATGGCTTCCTAAGAACCCTTTGCCGCCGGTGACAGTTATGTGTTTGTTTTTCAGCAAGGCACGATCCTTTTTTTCAATTTAAGTAAAACGTTCTCTATTGTTACCGGCAAAACCTGCATCCACGAGGGTTTTTTCCTTTTTGGCCAGTTCCATATCGGAGGCGATCATCATGTCAATGAGAGCATCAAAATTGACTTTCGGTTTCCAGTCGAGAGCTTTTTTTGCTTTGGAGGCGTCTCCCAGTAGAACATCAACCTCAGTCGGACGGAAATAGCGGGGATCAACAGAAACATATTTATTATAGTCCAGATCAAGCTTGCTAAAAACTTTTTCTGTGAATTCGCGCACTGAATGAGTTTCACCAGTGGCGATTACAAAATCGTCCGGTTTTTCCTGCTGTAGCATCAGCCACATGGCTTCTACAAAATCTCCCGCGAAACCCCAGTCTCTTTTAGCTTCCAGATTGCCAAGATAAAGCTTGTCTTTTAATCCCAGTTTAATTTGTGTAGCTGCACGGGTTATTTTCCGAGTGACAAAAGTTTCTCCCCGCCGCGGTGATTCATGATTAAAAAGAATGCCATTGGCGGCAAAAATTCCGTAAGCATCACGGTAATTTTGCACAATATAATAAGCATAAACTTTAGCGGCGGCATAAGGACTGCGTGGTTGAAACATGGTGTTTTCACTCTGTGGCGGTAATGCGGCTCCGAACATTTCGCTCGATGATGCCTGATAGAATTTAGTTTTGATTCCGGTCTTGTGGATTGCCTCTAAAATTCTCAAAGTTCCTAATCCGGTAACATCGCCGGTATATTCGGGCATGTCAAAACTCACGCGTACGTGACTTTGGGCTCCGAGATGGTAAATTTCGCCGGGCTGTATAGAATGGAGCAAATCCATAAGCTGACCGGAAACGCTCAAATCACCGTAATGAAGAAATAATCTTGTGTCTGGGGTATGGAAGTCATGGTAAAGGTGATCGATACGCTCAGTATTGAAAGAGCTCGATCGGCGGATCAAACCATGAACTTCATATCCTTTGTTCAACAAAAACTCTGCTAAATAAGAGCCGTCTTGTCCGGTAATACCGGTGAGAAAAGCTTTTTTCATTGTATCTCCTTATGAGGCGTAAATATTATAAACGCCAATAATTAATTCCTGTTGAAATTGCCGTTTCCGGTTCAAAAATGGCCTTGATATCGAGTAAAATAGGATGACCTTTGCGACAAAGGCTTGCTATACGCCCAATGCCCATTTCCTGATAATTGCGGTGTGCTACCGCTAAAACAACAGCATCAACATCTTTAATGTCTTTTAGCGGAACCAGTTCAATGTTGTAGTGGTGACGTGCTTCTTCAGGATCGGCCAAAGGATCATTAGCTAAAACCTCTACGCCATAATCCTTCAGTTCATTGATAATATCGATAACACGCGTGTTGCGCAAATCGGGGACGTTTTCTTTGAATGATATGCCCAGAACAGCCACACGAGCTTTACGCACCTGAATATCAGCGGCAATCATCATCTTAATGGCTCGCTCTGCTACATACTTGCCCATATTATCATTGATTCTGCGGCCGGCAAGAATGACTTCCGGACGGTAACCGAGACTTTCCGCCTTATAAGTAAGATAATAAGGATCAACGCCAATGCAATGACCGCCGACAAGACCGGGTCGGAAGGAAAGAAAATTCCATTTTGTTCCTGCCGCCTCTAAAACTTCCAGAGTATCAATACCCATCTTGTTAAAAATAATGGCGAGTTCGTTCATCAGCGCGATATTAATATCGCGCTGCGTATTTTCAATAACCTTGGCCGCTTCGGCAACTTTTATTGACGACGCCCGATGCAGGCTTACTTTGACAACCGCGCTGTAAATGCTTTCAATTAAATCCAGAGTTGCCGTGTCAGAGGCGGAGATGATTTTAATCGTGTTGCTGACCGTATGAACTTTATCGCCGGGGTTGATGCGTTCGGGAGAATAACCCACGGTAAAATCTCTGCCGAATTTTAACTTGGATTCGCGCTCCAGAATGGGAACACAAACATCTTCAGTCACTCCCGGATATACGGTGGATTCATAGACAACGCATGACCCGGGAGACATTTGCCTGCCGATAATGGCCGATGCATTTTCCATTGCACCAAGGTCCGGCACATGAAAATGGTCGACCGGTGTGGGAACGGCAACAATGAAAAGCTTACAAGAGGAAATATCCGTGGGTTTAGACGTAAACTGAATTTTTGCTTTTTTTAATTCACCATCAGAGAGTTCCATTGTACGGTCGTGTCCTCTCTTTAATTCGGCAACATTCGCTTCGCTAATATCAAAACCGATCACCTTAAAATGACGTGATAAGTGTGCCGCTAAAGGTAAGCCAACATATCCAAGGCCGATAATGGCGATTTTGTTTTTCCCAGCAAAAAAAGATTGAGCAGTCAAAGTTTTTTTCATAATTCGCTTCCTATTTAATTATTTTAGGACAGTTTAAGAAGTATAATGAAAACTATTACAGGATTGATTGATACTTGTCAATCCCGCGTCCTGGAATACCCGGCTCCAGCCAGCGAAGGAATATGCTATAAACCGCGGGAGGTCGCATTATCCTGTGTTTTGCACATAGGATAATTCGTCCAACAAATTTTAGTGCGCTACGCTTCTGAAACTTGGGACTCATTATTTTAGGGAGCCTTCGGCTCATACTGGAGGAGGCTCCACTGCGCTGGTCACAGATTTTTCAATGTTTTTGAGCACGCATCAATTGTCTTGCCCATATCCTTATCCGTGTGGGCAAAAGATAAAAATCCTGCTTCAAATTGCGATGGTGACAGCCAAACGCCTCGTTTCAACATGCCATGGAAAAAGCGGGCAAATAGCGCCGTATCTGATTTTTGTGCAGTGCTTAAATCATAAACGGGACCTTGTTGGAAAAATATAGTGAACATAGAATAGACGCGGTTTATACAAACGGCAATGCCTTTGGTTGTAAACAGGATTTCTATTTGCCGGCAGAGGTAATTGGTTTTTTCACCCAGTGCGGAAAACGAAACTTTTTTTGTTTTGAGTATATTGAGCGTAGTTAAACCTGCACTCATCGCCAAAGGATTTCCGGAGAGAGTCCCCGCTTGATAAACGTTTCCGGTGGGGGCGAGTTTTTCCATGATTTCTCTTTTGCCGCCAACTGCGCCAACTGGCATTCCTCCTCCTATGATTTTACCCAAGCAAGTCAAGTCAGGCGTTACTCCTATTAAATTCTGATAACCGCCGAAGGTAAAACGAAACCCCGTGATTACTTCGTCAAAGATTAAAACTATACCGTATTTTGTAGTAAGTTCTCTGAGCTTTTCTAAAAATCCATTCCGTGGCGGAACAACCCCCATATTGCCGGCCACCGGTTCAACAATAATTGCTGCCAGCCGCGTACCGTAGCGTTTTATTGCTGTTTGAAGTGCGTTCATATCGTTATAAGGCAAGCTCAATGTCAACTGGGCGAGTTCGGCGGGAATTCCCGGAGAACCCGGTATGCTGAAAGTTGCTATGCCTGATCCGGCTTTAATCAAAAGTGAATCGGCATGACCGTGATAACAGCCGTCAAATTTTGCAATCAATTTCCTGCCGGTAAAACCTCGCGCTAGCCGGATTGCTGTCATTGTTGCTTCCGTACCAGAGCTGGTCATCCGTAAAAGTTCTATAGAAGGAATAGCTTCAGCGATTAATTTTGCCATTTGCGTTTCGGCTTGAGTTGGCGCGCCGAAACTTGTCCCCTTTTTAGCTGTGTTGCAAATTGCAGCAATAACTTTCGGATGAGCGTGCCCTAAAATCATTGGCCCCCACGAAAGAACATAGTCGATATATTCAATACCTGCGACATCATAAATTTTGCTGCCTTTTGCCTTACTGATAAAAATAGGTTTGCCACCAACCGCTTTCCAGGCGCGTACCGGGCTGTTGACGCCTCCGGCGATGACTTGGCGTGCTTGAACAAAATAATCTGATTTGGTTTTGTTCATTAAAAATACTCCGGAGATATTTTTTTGTATTCCTGAATACTTTCCAGTATTAGATAATTATTGATGCCTGTTGCAGTTGACATGTCATTGATCAGTGATAAGATGTTCTTATCTTTGGAATGAAACATGGTAAAAATGTTGTAATTCTTCATGAAGGCGGGCTTTCTTTCGTAGCAGTGAGAAATAAAAGAAAATGATGAAAATATCTTTCCTACTTTTTCTGTTTGCTCCGCAGGCACCGACCAGATCACCAGTGCGTTTTTTTTGTAACCTGCTTTTTGATGGCGTAAGATGGCACCGAACTTGCGCATAATTCCTTTTTCAAAAAATGATTGAGAAATATTTACAATTTTAGCTGCGGGAATACCGCAGGATGCGCCCATTTCCTCAAAAGGAGATTTTACCAAGGGAATATCGCACTGTATGAGGCAAGCGATTTTTTTTTCTTCGCTATTTAGTTTTTTCATAAGGTAAATTTTACCCTGCCTGAAGAATAAAATCAAGTTATTGTGAAAATCCAATTCCGAAAGCGTAGCGCATTGGAATTGGTAAGTTGTAATGAGACTCGCTAAAAACGAACGAAGTGAATAACCTAAAGGTCACTATAGGTTTGAAGCGTAAGTCAAATTATCCCGCACAGCGGAGGGTATAAAACACCGTAGCTTGCTGCGGAATCTGTTTCCAAAGCTTGCTTTGTGGTTCATACCCATGATTGGTTACTTTTCGAAATATTTCTTGACAATTAGAATGTACATCGTTAAAAACAAAAACTACAAAACCCGGAAGCGTCAAATTTACAAGAAAGGAGGTGGGGGTGATATAAATAAAGGGTTTTGAGATTATCATTAAAATACTAAAGGAGAATCTAAATGAAAAAAAGTTTAATCTATGTATTGCTGGCGATGGTACTGGTAATAGTTACCGCTCCGTTTGTTTTTGCGGCTCCGGAAGCGGCGGCAGCTCCTGCGGGAACGATTGATTACACAAAAGCTATTATAATCGGCATGTCTCTGTTCGTAGCCGGTTTAGCAATAGCCTTTGGCACACTTGGGACAGGATTAGGTATGGGCAATGGTTTAAATGGTGCAACAAACGCTGTTGGCAGAAACCCGGAAGCTCAGGGTAAAATTCTTCTGACCATGATGGTCGGTCTGGCCATGATTGAGTCTTTGGCCATTTACGCGTTGGTTATCGCGCTGATCGTGCTTTACGCCAATCCGCTTTTGAAGTATCTTGGCTAAAAATTATTGCTATTATCATAAGGGAGGGGGAGCGTGCATCGACTTTCTCTCCCTTTTTAATGAGACTCCAATGTGACAAGCGTAGCGCAGTCAGATTGGTAAGTCGAATTATCCCCTGAGCAAAGCGAATGGGGATTAATGACACCTCTCTGACAAGCGTAGCGCAGTCAGATTGGTAAGTCGAATTATCCCCTGAGCAAAGCGAATGGGGATTAATGACACCTCTCTGACAAGCATAGCGCAGTCATGTTTGTTAGTATCACTTATCCCCGAAGCGTAGCGTAGGGGGTTAATGACACCTCATTTTCACAATCCAATCATAATACCATAAATATTTAATTTACGAGGACGAAGTTATCTTGACAGCAGGTCTAAATATGAAAAGTAAATCTTCCTTCCTGAAAGTGTTAAAATTATTTTCTTGTTTGCATCCAAGACTTCAAATACAAAGTGTGATAATCGTCCAATCGACAGATTTATTGAATGCCAGTCGAAACATTCGATCCCTTACTATATATTATTTAATCTAAAGAAAATGTCGATGCTTCCTCAACAAATCGTCAACGTTGAAAATAGTGCTTGATTTCAATCAGTAGTCTTGCACAAATTGCTCATACTTTACCGATTTGTTCTTTTAATTCCGATAACCACAAAATACCGGAAGCTTGAATCTGCTTTCTTATTGATTTTAAAAGTAATTTGAATTCCTATTTTGAGGGGAATATGCTATGATTTTACAAATATTCTTAAAATACCAAGTTGGATCGAGCTTGAAGAAAAGCTTCTTACGAAACCGGCTTTACTCCTTCTTGCAGAAGAGACTGTACAATGAGACATTTAGATACTAATTCGTTGATCGGTAAAGAATATGTATTAAACGATTTAGTTTACAAGATTGAAAAGGAAGTTGGTGCAGGTGGAGTTGGAGTTGTCTATAAGGCAACAAACTCTGAAAAGAAACTATCTGTATGCCTAAAAATATTAAATCCTCTAAAACGTTTTGACTTAAACAGAAACCTTATCGAACGATTTTACCGTGAGGCCCGAATTGCAAAGGAATTACGCCATGAAAATCTGCTTGAGATCTATGATGTCGGAAAGTTTTTAGATTATCATCATTATAGCATGGAATTTTGCCCAGGTGGTAATTTACAGGCATTTTTAAGAAAAGGATCTTTTTTAAGCTTCGATTGTAAGTGGGACATTTTTAAACAGATTTGCTCCGCTCTAAATTCGATTCATGAGAAAGGCTATGTGCATAGAGATCTGAAACCTGATAATGTGTTGATCAAGACAGAGAATTTCATTCTTAATGGCATTATTATCAAACTATCTGATTTTGGTACTCTATTAAATATAGCAAATATAGCCGATAACCCCTCTTCTTATTCAGATGACATCATTGGCTCACTTATATATATTTCTCCGGAGCAAAGGCAAGGGAAAGTACTAAATCAGCAATCAGACATTTTTTCGTTGGGCATACTTTTTTATCAGCTTTTAATCGAAGATACTTATGAGTATCGCTTGAGGTTCGATGAATCGTTTAAAGGATTAGACTATGATGAAAAATTTGCATTTCAAACGATAATTAATAGGATGTGTGAAGGTGATTTGCGTTTTAGGTATAAGTCATTAAGCGATGTGTTTATTGACATTAAACGGAAAACCTTCTCTTTGAACTCATATTTCTTGAACAAACTGGAGTTCCCAATTTGGGCAAAGCCCATTGAGAAGAATCTTGATATCGACTTTCCCTCCTCTAATATCTACCATTCCATTAAGTATTTTGTTCATAGATATGATGAAGAACTTTGGAGATTCCCAGCCTGGAATTCGGAAGATGATGGCATAGATAACACTCTTTATGATTATCCAACAGAAGCAATCGTAAGCAGTGGTACTGTGCTTGCAGGTTGGAATACAGGGTATTTTACGTCCATTTCGCTCTATTCCGGTAAGTTGAATTGGAGTATCAAATTATCTAATGAAGCGATATATAGCACGCCAGTATGCAAATCCGGCAAGATCTATGTAGTGAATAAATCGGGAAAACTTTTTTGTGTGGACGCATATACTGGGGAAACCAAATGGATGTTAGACCTAAATGACGATTGTTCTTGCCCCCTTAATATAATTGGAAACCTCCTTTATATTGTGTCCAATTTAGGAAAAATATTCTTAGTAGATAAAGAGATTGGAACTCTGACTACTACATTGCAATTCAAGAATACGGGCGGATACTACAGAAATCCTCAAATACATAACACTATTTCTTTTGACAAAAGTTTAGTTTTCTCTCATGAGGATTATATTTACGGATACCCTGATATAACGCAAATCAAAGAAGGAAAGGCTTTTAACTGGTTATGTAGTGCCCCTGTTGAGGTGCGTTGTATGTCATGTAATAGCATTTCTGGTATGGCCTATGATGGAAAGAAGATATTTGCAACAACATTATTTGGTTCAGTTTTATGTCTTAACTCTGTAACGGGAGACGGTGTCTGGAAGATTGATACAGGAGAAGATATCTTTTCGTCTCCATCAATTTTCGAGGATTTTGTCACTTTTATTACGGCAAATGGCTACCTTTATGTATGCGATAAAATCAATGGTACTCTGCTAAAGAGAAAATATGTTGGAGATGACCGTAGCTATAGACATTCAAGGGATGATGAGGACTATGTTACAGCTATTATGTCAGAAGAAACTATTCTTATCGTATATAAGTATTGCCTAAAATTACTTGATAGAACTTCATACAAAGAAGTTACTTCATGGGAAATCGGCAAAGAACCTCGTCCATGTCCCACATTTTCAAGGAATATTGTAATTACGAGCTCAACAACTGGCCTTGTCGCTTTTCAGCAAAAAATGTCTAACAAAGGAATAGGAGGATGTTAAATTGGAAATGCGTATAAAACAAAAACCAATCTCAGCCCTCCATGAAATTCTCAAATGGTCTGCAAGCCAACCAGAGTGGCAGCGGGATGCACTTCGACGTATAATCATCAACGGTGCCCTGGATGCAGTTGATATCAAGGAATTGAATCACCTCTGTCGTGTCAAACATGGAATCCTGCAGGCTACAGAATCGATTGCGAAAGCAGAAGTCCTTAACGAATCTAACATTCCACCGAAGCCTGGCTTAGAGGAATCAGTAACACTCGTATCAATCGGCAACTTTCAAAATGTAAATCGTCTTCCATCGGATCAGACTATCCCATTTGGAACGGGTCCAAGTTTGACACTCATATACGGAGATAATGGTACAGGCAAGTCTGGCTATGCTCGCGTTATCAAAAAGGCGTGTCGCACTCGTGGAGCACTCCCGGAAATTCTTCCCAATGCGTTTGCAGTCTTACCAACTAATCCGCCTACGGGTACCATTGTCTGCCGTGTTGCAGGCACAGATTATTCGTTACCCTGGCAAGACGGAACGCCATCCGATCCTCGCCTATCCAACGTGTTCGTCTTTGATGCACATACAGCAGAGCACTATCTGGAACAGGATAGCCCGGCAATATTTACCCCTAATGGTTTAGATGTCTTGCCGAAATTGTCCATTGTTTGTGATTTGATAAGTCAACTTATCAAGCAGGACATTAACCGCATTGAAGTCGCGGTTGAAGCGGCAGCAAAAAACTGGAAGTACAATGCAACAACTTCTGTAGGAAAGCTTCTTGATGGATTGAGCGCAGATACAAAGCTAGAACATGTTGAAACATTATCTGGACTTAGTGAACAGCAAAATAGACGTTTAAAGGATCTTGCCGAGGCACTTAAGTCGGACCCAAAGCAAAAAGCTAAAGAGACTCGTGCAGCCGCAACACGATTAAATGTTTTTGCAGGGAAGATGGTGGAAACTTATACTAACCTCTCTGTCGAAAAAATATCAGACATCCATGAGCTGGTTGAGAATGCCAAGGAAGCAGAAAAAATTGCGAAGTCTTTTTCAACTGGATATTTTGACTTGTCTTATCTTTCTGGCACTGGCGAAGAACTATGGCGTAGCTTGTGGGAGGCAGCTCGATCATTTTCGGTTTCCTCGGCATACAAGAACCAAACTTTCCCTGTAACTGGTGATGGAGCACGGTGTGTCCTTTGCCAACAAAATCTTGAGCTGCCTGCCATCAGCCGGTTCCAAGCATTTGATACTTTCTGCAAAGATAAGAGTCAGAAACTTGCGGAACTGGCCCGAAGAAGATTGAAAGAAACTTCTGAAAAGATTCAGAAGTTGGAAGCCCTTGATCCAGAATACATTAAGGTCCAGGCCGATTTGATAACAGTAACAAAGGCCGAAATGAATACCATAATTGAGTTTGTTAAAAAAGCCGATGAATGTCTGGCAACGATAAAGAACAATTTGACAAATGGGTTATGGGAAGAACCTGCGTTGATTCCCTTATCGCCGCCTAAAAATGTTGAGGGTAGCCCACTACATACGGACGTAGATACTGTGTTGCCGCGTCCAGCACTGGCAGATGACATCGTTACAATGGCAACCAATCTGGAAGATCGTGCAAACACTGAGGAGTCGGCTGAAGATCCCGAAATTCGCAAAAAACTGGAAACAGAACGCGATGAATTAGCGGCACGCGATTGGCTTGCAGATATGAAAACCGATGTGCTCGCTCAAATTGATAGATACAAACAAGTCGTTAAATTAAGAACGTGCCAGAGAGACACTTTGACCACTAAAATAACAACAAAAAGCAGCGATTTAACTAAGCTGATCGTGACGGATACCTTTTGCCAGCGATTCAAAGATGAAGCCAAGGAGTTAGGACTGCGTACGTTATCCGTGAAGCTTGAGGAAATCAGAGGGAAAAAGGGAGAGGTGAGATTTGGCTTACGGCTGCTTGATTCTAAAATAGATTATACCGTCAGGGATATTGCCAGCGAGGGAGAAAATCATTGTATAGCTCTGGCCGCATTCTTAGCCGAGTTGTCACAGGCTTCGCATCAATCTGCACTTGTATTTGACGACCCCGTTTCGTCATTTGACCATCGATACCGCGAGAAGACCGCATCACGTCTCGTTAAGGAAAGTAAGGACAGACAGGTGATTGTGTTTACGCATGATGTAGTTTTTTTAAATGATTTACAGATTTACGCAAATAACAATGGGGTTTCCTTGGAGCCATTCTACCTCGAATGGAATGATGGCAGACCAGGACAGTGCATCAAAGGACTTCCCTGGGACTGGAAATCGGCAGATGACCGCCTTGATAAACTGGATAAGGAACAAAGAGTAATTGCAAAAAAATGGAATCCTGTTCCGAATGGAGATAATGTTCAGTCTATCAGGCGGGCTTATAGTTGGCTTCGAGCCACCTTGGAGCGAATTGTCGAGAAAGAGATATTCGCAGATGTTGTATTTCGGTATCGGTCATACATTGATATCAAAAAACTTGATGGTGTAGTAGGTTTCTCGATAGATGAGTGCAAAGAGTTGCAACGGCTTGTGAACCGTTGTCATGAAGTGACTGATGCCCACGATCCTGCACTGGGTAAGCATGCTGTTGTCCCTTCGCCAGATGAGTTTAGGACTGATTTAGATGCCACAAAACAGCTTCTGATGCAGATTCGTAGTCGAAGGAAGATGTTACAATCTACTTCAGCTCAGCTGGTTAGCAAACCAGCGCCTCCTCAGTAAAAAAGACAACAGAGCCTTAAGGTAGCTCATCGGTAAATATGCTAGGAATAAGAGATAGATTCACTAAATCAGCCAAATTATGTTTGGAAAATGGCCAACGGCTTCTTGATGAGGCCGAACTCTTAGAATTTGAAGATCCTCTTTCAACAAGATATTTTCTATCCATGATCGCTCAAGAGGAGTGTGCCAAAGGATTTATCTTATTTTTGGTATCAGTAGAAGTAATTCCATGGAATACGCAAATATTTCGAGCAACACGTGATCACAGATGTAAACAATTATTGTGTATTGTAATTGATTTTCTTACTGATGATAATGAGTTCATAAATAGAATTAACAGTTTTGTCTTCGAGAACAAACGCTTGGATATTCCGGCAAGAGTTAATGATTCTATGTTTATCCTCCGCCATGAAAAAATTGGAAGGTGGGAATCAAATACATGGGTGTGGGCAGAAGATCCAATTTACGAAGAGACGGCCTTAAGAGTTGCTGAAGGAAAGCAAGACCGAGTGAAGCAGAGGTCTTTATATGTTGATGTGGGAAAAAATGGAAAAGTAATTGCGACCCCCAAGGTGATAACTCAAGAGCAAGCAAACGCTGAATATGAGAAGGGACGGAGGTTCATTTCCTTTCTCAAAGACCTCACAAGCGGGGAAATACCTACTAGTCCAGATTATGAGAAGGTCGAGCAGTGGTTCCGAGTTCTGTTTTCAAAATACATGGAGAATGCATAAAGCAGATTATCACGACAGATAGAATACTTGCGCTGCGAAATCAACAAAACTCGAACTTACGTGGCTAGGCAAAGAGAATAGATCGGACAAAGGCGAGCTAGTCAAACCTTTACTTGACTCATTAACAACTCCAGAGACTATAGTTCAATTGGCAATCCTCATCTCAATTCCAAACTGGAAATTGATGCTTTGTAGATGAACTGCTTAAAAGCAACTAGGCTTAATTTAACAGTGTTTGTAAAGTCAAGCATTGGTTAGGGTAATTTATTCCTCAATAACCACTTTCCCGCGTAAAACCTTTTTTTCTGCTTGTTGATGTTTTGCGGTGAGGATTTTTTCTTTTGCCCGTTTGCTGCGTTTTCGTTTTTGCCGGCGAATTTTTTCCAGCTTTTCTTTTGCCTCAGCAATAAAACCTTTTTGCCGCAATTCAATCTTATCCAACAATAATCGTCGAGCTAAAAAACGATTTAATGACTGTGATCGTTCCCTCTGGCATTTTA
Organism: Smithella sp.; assembly: GCA_049517435.1. Lineage (GTDB taxonomy): Bacteria > Desulfobacterota > Syntrophia > Syntrophales > Smithellaceae > Smithella. The sequence continues at coordinate 97,424 of JBEKRZ010000001.1, forward strand.
CCGCCAGACCGGTAGGGATGTGGACAAGATAAACACAGGAAGAACTTTTATTGACTTTTTGTCCCCCGGGACCGGAAGAACGGATGAAGGATTCCTCAAAGTCGTTTTCCGCTACCCCCAACTCCATCATTCTGGCGGCGATAGCTCTTTCTTTGTCAGAGGAAACAGGCATGTTCGTTTTGATGAAGCTTAAGGAATGGAATAAATTTCATCGTCTATTAAGTGGATCCAGTTTTCCGTCAGAATTTCTCTGGCCTCTTCCAACTTGTCAACACCAATAATAACGATGGTCTCTTTTCCGATACGGTTAATTGTTGTGTAGAGATAAAGAATATTAATATCTGCTTTGGCTAGAGATTTCAAAATAGCGTTGATGCCGCCCGTGTGCAGAGGGACTTCGGCCGCAAGCACAGGTGTTACTTCAAAATTAAAATTATAGCTTTCCAGAAGTGCGGCGGCACGGTCGGGATCGTTGACTACAAGACGAACACGGCTGTCATGTTCGATACTGGCAGCGGAAACAGCCTTGGTGCTGATATCTTCCGAATCCAGAATATGGATTAGTTTAGCGAAAGAACCCGGCACATTACCCAGCAAAACGGAGATTTGTTTTACAGCCATAAAAGTTGTCCTTATTTGTGAAACTCCAATTCTAATGAAACTCAGATATAACAAGCGCAGCGCAGTAATATCTGTAAGTTGAATTATCCCACGTGCGAAGCTAAGTGGGACTATAACAAAGTGCACTGAAGCTTGCAGGTTGAACAATCCCGCAAAGCGGAGGGTACTATAGTACCCGTGATTAATCTTTTATAAAATCAAATCCAGCAGTAAAAGCTTTCCGGTTAATTTCAGCTGCCGATTTTTTTTTGCTCCCCATGATGCTTTCGAGACTTTTTAAATAAATTTCGGCCGGAACAATACCCGTTTTCTTAATAAATGCTCCCATCATGATGGTGTTGGCTACACGGCTGTTGCCCATTTCTTGAGCCATATCGCCACAGGGCACGGCAAATACCTGAACATCACTGCGGCTGGGACGTGCTTCAATAATCGAAGAATTAAGGAAAACAGTGCCGCCTGATATAATCTTGCTTTGGAAAGTAAACAGAGAAGGGGAGTTCATTGCTACCAAATGATCGGGTTCCGATGCGACGGGAGAAGCAATTTCCTCATCGGCAACGGCAACGGTGCAGTTGGCCGTGCCACCTCTTACTTCCGCGCCATATGCGGGAAGGTAAGTTACATGGTAACCTTTGCTCATAGCGCTGTGGGCCAAGCTAACTCCCATCATTAAGACGCCCTGACCGCCGAAACCGGAAAAAATTGTTTTGATCATCATAAGGAAGTCCTCACAGGTTTTTCAGCGGCAGCAGTATTGTCCTTGAAAACACCCAAAGGAAACTCTTTACTCATGGTATCATTTATCCATTTACAGGAATCAATGGGGCTCATCTTCCAGTTAGTCGGGCAGGGAGAAAGAATTTCGACCAGAGAAAAGCCCAGCCCATCAATTTGACATTGAAAAGCTTTCTTTATTGCTTTCTTTGCCTTATTTACTGCAGCCGGTGAATTTACGGTACAGCGCTCTATGTAAGTTGTTCCCGGCAATTGGGAAAAGAGTTCGCACACCTTCACGGGATAACCGTCTAAAGTCTTGCTGCGTCCGGCCGGAGTTGTTGTCGTTTTTTGCTCCAACAATGTTGTCGGCGCCATCTGGCCACCGGTCATACCATAGACAGCATTGTTGATAAAAATTACGGTGATGTTTTCACCGCGATTGGCCGCATGAAAACTTTCCGCAATGCCGATTGCTGCCAGATCACCATCACCTTGGTAAGAAAAAACAACACGATCCGGCAGTGTGCGCTTTATTCCTGTAGCAAGTGCCGGTCCTCGGCCATGTTGGGCTTCAATCATGTCTATATCAAAATAATTGTATGCCAAAACAGCGCAACCCGCAGGAGGGACGCCAATAACGTTGCCTCTGATACCCAACTCATCAATAACTTCGGCCACCAGACGATGCGCAATGCTATGCCCGCATCCCGGGCAATAGTGAAAAATATTTTCCTTTAAACTTTTTGGCCTGCTGAAAATTTTTCTTCCCATATCTTTATGATCCAAAATATTTTTTTCAGATTAATCTCTATTTTTCGTAATACTTTGCAACAACATTAGCTAACTCTGCCGGGGTGGGAACAACACCTCCGGGACGACCATGAAATTCAATATCGGCATAACCCTGAAGGGCAAGTCGCACATCTTCCAGCATTTGTCCGGTACTCATTTCAAAAACTAAATAATTTTTAATTTTTGCCGACAATGCCCGTAATTTCAATTCCGGAAAAGGCCAGAGGGTTATCGGCCTGAATAGTCCTACCTTCATACCATTACCACGCAGACGTTTAATAGCGCCTTTAGCGATACGGGCCGCCGTACCGTAAGCAATAATTACAAGTTGCGCATCTTCTATTTTATACTCTTCATGTATAGTTTCATTGTTGGTAATAACTTGATATTTACGCGCTAATTTCCAATTGTGTTCTTCCATGTCAATCGCATCAAGAATGAGACCGCGGATAATTTTACTTTTGCTATTACCTGCACCTTGCATGATGAATTTTTCGCTGTACTGACGAGGTTTTGGCTTTTTAAAGATCACCGGCTCCATCATTTGTCCCATCATGCCGTCGGCTAGAATCATAACGGGGTTGCGGTACTTATCGGCAAGATCGAAGGCATCCATTGTCAAATCAGCCAGCTCCTGGCAGGTTGCGGGGGCATAAACAATAGTGCGGTAGTCGCCATGCCCACCGCCGCGGGTCGCCTGAAAATAATCTCCCTGCGAAGGACGAATATTCCCGAGACCGGGGCCACCGCGCATGATATTGACAATGATGCCAGGAAGTTCACAGGCGGCCATTGATGAAATCCCTTCCTGTTTTAAGGAAATGCCGGGGCTGGAAGATGAAGTCATAACTCTGGCACCCGCAGCGCTTGCGCCGGTAATCATGTGAATAGCGGCTATTTCGCTTTCCGACTGAATGAAAACTCCTCCTTCGGCATTACGCATGTGCTCCGCCATATACTCTGTCAGTTCATTCTGGGGAGTGATCGGATAACCGGCATAAAAACGGCATCCGGCTCTGATTGCCGCCTCACCGATTATATTATTTCCAGACATCAATACTTTATTCACGGTAAACCTCGATAGCTACCTCCGGACACATCGTTGCGCACAGAGCACAACCGGTGCATTCCTTTTCTTCATTTACACCGACAGGATGGTAGCCGCGGGAGTTGTATTCTTTTGAGGGAATAATGTGATCTTTAGGGCAAAAATGAATACAGAGGAGGCATTCTTTGCAAATTTCTTTATTGATCTTAATATATCCCTTCAAAATTAATCCCCGAAAATAAATTTTAATTAGCGCACGTTATCTTGCGTATAATTATCATAAAGTCAAGTTTTTTCAGATCACGAGTATGAGACCCCCAATCCACGTCCCTGCCAACTACGTTGGCGGGATGCCACGGATATTTGTGATATCCTCCGCCTGCGGCGGGATAGTTCGTCCAACAAATTTCAGTGCGCTTCGCTTCTGAAACTTGGGACTCACTAATTAGACTAACAAGTTTTAGTTCACTACGTTCCTGAAACTTGAGTCTCAAATCCCGCGTCGCTTCGCTCCTGGGATAATTCGACTTACAGGTCTTGCTGCGCTTTGCTTGCAATACCTGAGTCTCATTAAAGTTTACTAATTTGGAACCCTTTTAATTTTATTGCCACTGATCTTTGTAAAATTTCTATAGAAACAACAAAAAGCTCTTTTTCTACATGACTTTTAACGACAGTTCCCTCTATTCCGGCGAACGGTCCGTCAATTATGCGCGCCGGTTCACCCTCCCGGGGGAATTGCATTGTAAAAATTTCTGCTTTTGTATTTACAAGGCGGCGGATAGCATCAATTTTGTTATCCGGTACCGGTACGGGTTCGGAATTCTCTTTTTTTCCTAAAATACGCACTACACCGGCGGTTTTTAAAATAACCAATTTTGTTTCATTGTCTAAAGTAGGGACTTCGGCAAAAATATATCCGGGGAAAAGAGGGGTAAAGATTTTCTTCTTCCTGTCTTTTCGCTTGCTCCATAATTCTATCTCGGGTAAAAAGGTCGTTAAATTCTTTTGGACAAGACTGGAGTTTACCTTGTATTCATGGCGGCTTCTTGTATGTACAACGTACCACGACATTATAAAATATCCGTTAAACCTTTTGTGTTTTTGGGAAGTTATAATATTTGCTGACATTTTGCAATGGAGAAATGATGAAAGTTTTACGTCTTAACGGAATTAAATTAGCGTTAGATGAAAGCGAGGAATTGCTAGCGACAAAAGCTGCGGCGATTCTTAATATATCCGTTGATAAGATTGCCGCCATAGAAGTTATTAGAAAGGCAATCGATGCCCGTCGCCATAAGCCGCCTTATTTTGTTTACGCCCTTAGAATCAGTGTTTCCGAGGACACGAGTTTACCTGATGAATTCAACGAAGAATTACAATTGTCGGAAGAAAAAAATGAATTGGAGATTCCACTGCTTTTATCAGTTTGTCAGCCAAAGCTTCCCATCGTAGTTATAGGCAGCGGTCCGGCCGGTCTTTTTGCGGCTTTTGTTCTTGCTCAAAGAAATATTCCGGTGATCTTATTGGAAAGAGGAACGCCATTGGAAGCTCGTATCAAAGATGTGCAGACATTTTGGGAAGAGGGTGTTCTTAATTCTCAAAGCAATGTTCTTTTCGGCGAAGGAGGTGCCGGAACATTTTCCGATGGAAAGCTGACGAGCCGGACAAAAAATCCTTATTCTTCGTGGGTAAAAAAAATTTTAGTGGAAATGGGCGCGCCTCAAACAATTCTTACTGATGCCAAACCGCACATCGGCACTGACCGCCTCCGAAAGGTAATCATTAATTTACGAAAAAAACTCATTGCTATGGGTTGCATAATTAGATTTTCGGCACATGTGACGGATTTTGTAATCTTGCGAGAAACTATCGTTGCATTGATCGTTAATGAAAAAGAAGAAATTAAAACTAACCACGTTATTTTAGCGATTGGGCAAAGTGCCGATGATACTTATTGGAAACTTTTTGAGCGCGGCACTAAAATGGAGGCCAAACCATTTGCCATAGGTTTGCGTGTGGAGCATCCTCAGGAATTAATTAATTCCATCCAGTATGGTAAGTGGCATAATCATCCGCAATTGCCACCGGCGGAATATTTCGTAACGGCTTCAATTTCCGATTTAAATCGTTCTGTATATACTTTTTGCATGTGTCCGGGCGGCTCAGTCATCGGCTGCGGCGCGTTTGCCGGGTTTGTTATAACCAATGGCATGAGCAATGCAAATCGTTCCGGTGAATTTGCCAACAGCGCCATAGTGGTCAATGTCAGAGTGGATGATTTTGCTTCTCATGGTCAGCCCCTCAAAGGTCTAATTTTTCGTCAATTATGGGAAAAAAAAGCTTTTCTTTCCGGAGAAAGTAATTATCAAGCTCCGGCGCAGAAGATGATTGATTTTTTGCAGGGAAAACCTGCCGGTATTATCGGGCGGACAAGTTTTCTCCCCGGCGCAAAGCCTGCGGCGTTGGAGGAGGTATTGCCGGATTTTATAACCGATTCTTTAAGGCGCGGCCTCAGGGAATTCAATAAAAAGATGCCCGGATTTATTACTGAAGATGCCCATTTAATTGGAGTGGAGACGAGAACTTCATCGCCTTTGCGCATTTGCCGCCGTAGCGACGGCCAGAGTGAAAGTATCGGCGGCATTTATCCTTGCGGCGAAGGTGCCGGATATGCCGGTGGGATTATCAGTTCAGCGCTGGATGGTATCAAGGCCGCGCAAAATTTAATTGATCATTTAGTGAGTTAGAAATTATTTTCTTCGTTTTTTAGCAGAAAATAATTTTGTTAACGAACTTATCCCGTTTATCGGGGTTAAACGAAACGGCTGTCGATAATAATATCATCACCGTGTCTTGAAACTTTCTGAATAGATAATATTTTTGCCGCTCCCAGACTTCTAATATTGAGATCGCCTACTGCTTCGATTCCGCTGCCTATAATTTTCGGTGCGATGATTGTCACCAGGCGGTTGGCCAAGTTATTCTTCAATACGGAAGTGATAATTTGAGCGCCACCTTCGATTAAGAGCGATGAAATATTTCTTTTGGCCAGCATTGATAGAAGTTTTTTCAAGTCAACATTTCCTTGTTTGTCGGCATCCACAGTGATTATTTCCACCCCTGGATTGGCAAGCCTTTGAAATTGCAGATCATCTGCGGTTTTAATTGTTGCGATAAGCGTTCCGGACCCGGAGATGTTCTGAAAAACTTTAGCTTGTTGGGAAATTTTTAATTCGGAATCGACAATGACACGCAGAGGATTGCGGCCGCGAACAAGACGCACCGTGAGTTCGGGATTATCTTTGATTACAGTTCCCGCACCGACTAATATGGCATCGTGTGCCGCTCTGAGTTTATGAGTAAACTTTAAGGAAGCCTCCGAGCTTATCCATTGGGATTCTCCCGTCGCTGTCGCTATGCGGCCATCCAATGTCTGGGCATATTTTATGGTAACAAAAGGCAAGCCGGTTTCCATGAAATGGAAAAACACCTCATTGAGTTTACGGCAGTCATTTTCCTGGACGCCGGTTTTAACCTCTATGCCACAGCTTTGCAGATAGTCAAGGCTCCGGCAGGAGACAAGAGGATTAGAATCAATTGTGCCGATAACAACACGGGCAATTTTATGCTTGATAATGCTGTCTATGCAGGGAGGAGTTTTACCTTTATGGCAACATGGCTCTAGTGTGACATAAAGGGTTGAGCCGGCGACATCTTCAGCGGCGTTTTTCAGCGCGTTGATTTCGGCGTGATTCCCGCCGAAACGCTGATGGTACCCCCGGCTGATGATCCGGCCGTTTTTGACGATGACGGCGCCGACCAGGGGATTGGGGCTGACATAACCAAGTCCTTTCCGGGCGAGCGCAATAGCCAGTTTCATATAATATTCGTCATTCACATTATTCATAATGTGAATAATTACCTTATTACCTTTTAAGATGCAAAGAAATTTATTGTCGATAAGCCTCCAGATATGATAAGAAAAACAAATTCAAGGCTTTTAAACTAAACGCGACTTAATGAGGAGTTATAATGAAGGGAGTTGTTCTTGCCGGAGGATTGGGCAGCAGGCTTTTCCCCCTGACCAAAGTGACCAACAAACATTTACTGCCTGTTTATAACGAGCCGATGATTTATTATCCCATCAGAATTCTGGTCAATGCCGGAATTGAAGAAATATTAATTGTCACCGGCGGTAATAATGCTGGTGATTTTTTACGCCTGCTGGAAAACGGCAAAGACTTTGGTCTTAAGCACATCAATTATACTTACCAGCAGGGAGAAGGCGGCATTGCCGCTGCCTTGAGTCTGGCCGAACATTTTGCCGACCGAGACAAGATTGCCGTAGTTTTAGGAGATAATATTATTGAAGGCAATATCCGGGCGGCGGCGGAAGCATTCCGTAAGCAAAAAGAAGGCGCCCGCATATTGCTGAAAGAAGTGCCGGATCCGCAAAGATTCGGTGTACCTGTTTTTGAAGGTAAAAAAATTATTCGCGTGGAAGAAAAACCTGCCAATCCTGCTTCCAACTATGCCGTGATTGGAATTTATATGTATGATTACCGGGTTTTTGAATTTATCCGGTCATTGCAGCCTTCACAGCGAGGCGAGCTGGAAATTACCGATGTGAATAATTTTTACATTAGAGAAGGAAAGATGCAATGGGATGTGCTAAACGGCTGGTGGTCGGACGCTGGAACTTTTGAATCCTTACAATCCGCCGGAAATCTGGTGGCGAAAACGGGAGCGAATAAGATATGATTAATGGCGTAATAGTAAAAAAACTGAAAGTAATTCCTGATGAGCGCGGCCGTTTGATGGAAATCATGCGTGCCGATGATAATTTTTTTCAAAAGTTCGGCCAAGTTTATATGACTACAGCTTATCCGGGAGTCGTTAAGGGTTGGCACTATCATAAAAAGCAGGCAGATAATATGGCCGTAGTCAGGGGAATGATGAAGATAGTCCTTTACGACAGCCGTAAAGATTCAGCCACTTTTGGCGAAATTAACGAGATATTCGCCGGTTGCCATAATCCTGTTGTGGTGCATATTCCCGCTTTTGTTTACCATGGGTTCAAATGTATTTCCAAAGTAGAATCAATAGTTATCAATACACCGACGGAAGTTTATAATTATAATGATCCCGATGAGTTTCGTTTGCCTGCGCATGGTAGTGAGATAAATTATGATTGGGGGAGAAAAGACGGATAGATTTTAAAATCATCACATATGAAGGGAGGATATTTTATTAATAATATCTCTTGACTTTGGTTATTTTTTGCCTTAAAATATAATCAAAGCTTGAGAAGGGCAAACCTCCTGAAAAGGCGGGACGCAAAGTTACTGGCCTAAGTCTTCGATGCGGGATAAGGTGGCAGAACTGCCGGGCAGCTTCAGGGTCGTCCAGCAATCCTGCTATAAAACCAAAACAACAAAATAAGAAAATAGATTGGAAATAAGTCTATGTTTTTGAATTGTTTTGTTTTCATTTTTGGTGCGGCTATCGGCAGTTTTTTGAATGTTTGTATTTTTCGCCTGCCGGCGGAAACCTCAATTGTGAAGCCACGTTCCCAATGTCCTCACTGTCAGCATCCCATTCGTAATTGCGATAACATTCCCTTAATCAGTTTTATCATTCTGCGCGGCAAATGCCGGGATTGTGGTGAAAAGATTTCTTGGCGTTATCCACTGGTGGAACTAATTACAGCGGTGCTTGCTCTGTTATTATTTTTAAAGTTCGGCCTTACATTAGAATTCCTAGTATTTTTCATTTTTACTGCGGTTTTAATTGTTATTACATTTATTGATTTGGATCATCAGATAATCCCTGATATTATAACTTTGCCGGGAATACCTATATTTTCCCTGGCAGCAATTTTTTTAGTGAAGATTCCCTGGTTGGAGGTTTTATTGGGTTTATTAATCGGCGGCGGTGTGCTTTTTACGATTGCTTTTGTTTATGAATTGATTTCCAAGCGTGAAGGAATGGGCGGCGGCGACATAAAACTACTGGCCATGATCGGCGGGTTTCTGGGATGGAAATCGTTGATGTTTATTCTATTATTTAGTTCTTTTTCCGGGGCAATAGTTGGCATTACGGCGATGATTATTAAAAAACAGGATATGAAATACGCGGTTCCTTTTGGGCCGTTTTTATCAGCCGCCGCGGTCGCTTATCTTTTCTGGGGGGATGGCTTTACACGTTTATTGTTTATGAGATATTAAATTCAAAGGCGGGGTGTAAAAACAAGAGTTAAAGGAATGGGTTTGTAAAATGGTGATTTTGAGAGCAAATCATAAAGATCTTGGTATTAAAGGTTTTACCCTGGTAGAACTGATTGTTGTTATCGCCATTATTGCCGTTCTTTTGACAATTTCCCCTTCGATGTTTACCGCTTTTCGGCAGAGGACAAATCTCCGTGAAGCGGCAGGAGCTTTAGCGGAGGGAATGAAACTGGCCAAACAAAGAGCGGTGGCGGAAAATGTTAATTACACAGTTACATTTGATATTAATAATAATAGTTATGAAATTAAAGGCGGCACTTATGATGTAACAAAGAAACTTAGTGATTTCGGAAGCGGAATCAGTATATTAAGTCAAAATTATAGTGGCGGCAATAGCGGCGCTGTAACTTTTCAAACTCGGGGCACATGTAATTTAGCAGGGACTGTCACATTGAAAAATATACTAAATTCACAAATAGCCATTACTACTAATACAATGGGAAGGGTAACCACTAATTGAAGACTGTATCAATTTTATATAATAAAAAAGGCATTACCTTTATGGAATGTATTATCGCCTTGCTTTTGACTGCAATAGCAGTAGTCAGTCTTATGTCTATGCAGTCGCTTGCCTGGCGGGGAGCCGGCAAATCTGATTACCTGGGGCGGGCAGAGGGGATTATGCAGAGGGAATTAGAAACGTATGAGAATAATTTTATGGTGGGAACGACTGCCTCAACTTCCTGTAACTGTAATGGAATAACTCCCTGTACCTGTAGTCAGACTGTTCCCCCCTGGACTAGCACTTATATAATTACGCTAGATAATATTCCATTTACTGTAAATGTTAGCGCAAACGCCCCTGTAAACAGCAAATGGCTGGTTAATGTGAAGGTTACCTGGCCGGGAAGTGTTAATGGTATAAAAAGTAGTATACTTGTATCTCAAGTTTATTAGCGTCGTGGGAACATTTTAAGATGAACATGAAAAAAAACGGTTTTTCTTTAGTCGAATTAATTGTCGCTGTGGCTGTCGGGTTATTTATTATGACGGCTGTTTACGCGATGATTAATATGGCGCAGCGCTCTTCGGCCAGCGTTGGCCGGAAAGTTGTAACTCAGCAAGACGCACGGGCTGTTCTTGATCTGATGGCTATGGAAATTCGTATGGCATCATGCAATCCGACTTCGTCCACAACTATCTGGAGCACAATTCCCACCGGTTGTGCATCCATTACCTTTTCGCTCGATCCGACAAAAAAAGGTATTCAAACAGCCACTGCCAATACAATCTTTATCGCTATGGATCTTAATAATCCACCCGTTGCTCCTGCTGTGATTGGTGATGCAGCGAATGAATATATAGAGTATTCTTATAATAATACAACAAGTACCATTTACAGAAATGTTAGCTGTTCAGGTGATACCGCTATTTTAGGCGGCACGAGTTCAGCAACAATGGTTACAAACGGGACGTGCTCAGCGTATACAAACGGGACATGCACATGCACGGCAAATATTAATGGGACGTGCCCGGCACTTTTTCAATATTTTGATGTCTCCGGCAATAATCTCGCTGACGGTACCGGCACTGTTCCCACGGCATCAATACCCAATATACGGCGTATTCGCATTACGATTGTTGCCAATACGGAAAGCTCTGACAGCCTTACACATAAACCAAGAATAATGACTTATACAACCGATGTTTTGGTGAAGAATCATGCATTTTAAATTAATCAAAAAAAAGATCAACTCCGAGCGGGGTTTTGTTTTGATTTTCGCCATTATGGCTATACTTATTTTAACGGCTATCGGCTTTTTCGCGCTTACGATGATTTCGGGAGATCTCATGATTAGTTCGAGATTAACAGGAGAGCGTAAAGCTTTGTCCGCGGCAGAAGCCGGCGTGCATACAGTATATTCCTCGTATAGTATTCCGCAACTGCTTGCTTATTCGAGTAATTCGTGCATCCAGGTTGATTCCACAAATGATCCTTCTACCTGTTATACTATCGCGACCGCTACAAACACTTATAAACAAGCGGCGGTGGGTGGTGGTGGTCAGTGTACAAATTGTTCGTCCTTCATTTATGACACTGATGTCACCGGCAAAGACTCTAATTACGGTTCATCGGTGACAATTTCTATTGGGCTGGCGCCTCCGGCGACTTCGTCTGATACTAACATTATCGCAGGAACACAACCAGGAGAATGAGCCGGTTCGGTATCAAAGTAATTGTAATTAACCGTTCTGTTTAATCAGGGAGGAAATTTTATGTTGAATAAAAAAAGCTTGCTTGTCTTGGCCGTAATTATAAACATAATTATCACGGTTTTTTCTTCAGTGAATGTCTGGGCGGATGCGCCGGCGGGTGATGAAATGGAGACCATTGCCAACTCTCTTCCCGATGCTTTGATTCTCTGGGATTTATCTGGCAGTATGGCTCAGAATCCCGCGGGTACTTCTTACCCCTATGGGACTGATACATCGTGTGCCGGCAATACGACATTATGCAATAATCCAACCGATACAACTTATGTCTATAGCCATGATTCCACCTGCACTCCGGATTCTGTGAACTGTGTCGGTTCGCCCGACTTGACCCGTATTTATGGGGCTGATGCAAACTGTACAGCCAACATCAATGCCGGTTATTGTGTCAGCACCAGCGGCACTTATAAGTATGCCGCTGATGCATCCTGTGCAGCTAATACAAGTAAGTGCACAGGCACCGGTTGTACAGGGGGGTTCTGCAGTAACACTTCTCATAACAACTGCAAGACTGACTGCAGTGCTTATAATTGCAGCGGCGGGTTCTGCGCTTCTAAGAAAACAAATTGTCAAACAGTATGCTGGTGCCAAAACGGAATGTGTCAAAGTTCCAAGAATAATTGCACTAATCAATGCGCCACCAACAAATGTGATGCGGTTAATGGTTTTTGTAACGATCAGTCCCAAGCCGACTGTCAAACGAATTGCAGCAAGCTGGCCATCGCCAAAAGAGCGCTCTTTTCTATTTTAGATGACGACAAAAGCGGCACTATTGACGCTCTTGATGCCGTAAGCATGGGCATCAGAATCGGCTTTATGCGCTTCAAGGACATAAATGACGGTAATAGCGGTAATGATACCGCCGGTAATTACAGCAGCGGCGCTATTCAAGTCGTTGACGTAATCAGCGCTATTGGTTCCAACAATCAAACTTCTTACCAATTAACATATTGCGGCAATTCCACCAGTTGCGCTTCGACCGTTACCAGTTGCACATCCGGCGAATGTATTGCAGGGGAGAGTGCCACCGGCGGTACACCGCTGGCTTCAGCCCTAAAAGAGGCCAAGACATATCTGGATGCCCATAAAGCCGGAGATGCTTACGCCGCCTGCCGGCAAAAATTTGTTATTATACTGACGGATGGAGCTGATACTTTCGCCTGCAGCGGCAATGGACAAGAATGTCAGAGTAAAATGTACGCGCGCCGGAGAGAAGTAGTGGCCACGACAAAACAATTAGCCGATGCCGGCTATAAAGTATTTGTCATCGGTTTCGGCTCCCAAATGCCGAGCTATCTGCAAAACACTCTTAACTGGATGGCGTATTATGGCGGAACAGACAATCCTAATATAGCCAACACCGGAAGCAGAACGCCAACCTACAACATTCCCGCAGGCTGTACAGCAAGCCCGGCTGTTCCCGCGAACTGCTGTAATTTATCTTCTAACCCTACTGCATGCTATCCGTCCGGGGTTACCAGTTGTCAGACAGACACATCTACGATAACAAATTCCGATTGCGGCAGTTCGACCAGTGATTTTCAGGCCACATATAACGATCCGGGTTATCTTGCTCTTTCCGGTTACGCCTTTCTTGCCGGTGATTCGGCCGCATTAACGACGGCGTTGAAAAGCGCGATTGATACGATCAAGGCGGCGACGTATTCCTTCACTCATGCTTCCATTCAGGCGCAACGGACTACGGATGAAGATTACCTTTATGAGGCTTCCTTTGAGCCGCTGAAGACCGATTCTTTCTGGATTGGCCACTTAAAACGATTTAAAATATGTGATTCCAATCGTATTGGCAACGACGTCAATTGCCAGAATACGTCGCAATATGGTGCAATTTTTAGTATAAGCGATTGGGATGCGGGCACTGTTTTACAGGCCGTCGCAGACAATGGTGTAAACAGCCCCAGAATTATATACACAACAAATGGCACATCAAGTACCCTGCAACCATTTACAACGTCTCTAAGCGATGCTTTGCTTGGCGCTGCCGATGACGCTACAAGAAACTACATTGTAAAATTTATTCGCATGGGGGATTATGCCTATACCACGGGTAATGCATTCAAAAATTGGAAATTAGGCGATATACTCCATGCTGCGCCGTTGTCCATACCGACGCCTAATTTTAATTTCTATGATACATGGGATTATACAAGCTATAATCAGTGTTATAATGCAGCGACCGGGACTTGTTCTTCGTGCTCTGGCCAAAAATCGTTTACCAATTACTTGTGTACTCATATAAGAAAAACCAGCTTACAAAATCGAATTATCCTCGTCGGCGCCAATGACGGCCAGCTGCACGCATTCAAGACATATGACGGTTCTGAGGTCTGGAGTTTTATTCCTCCCAATTTACTTTCCACACTTTCGCTAATGACTCACAACACTCATCCCACCGGACTCTATCATACGTATTTTGTTGATGGTCCGCTGTCCGCCGCGGACGTTTGGGTTCCTTCGGCAGGCTATACTTCGGCAACGAGCATCATTGGATCAACATCTAAATCAGTTAATGACTGGCACACTTATCTGGTTTTGAGTGAAGGGCGCGGTGGAATTTCTACTCTCTGGAGTTCATCCACGGGTTGTGATTCCGGATTTAGTTCATCCTATTCCTCGACTTACAACAATTATTGCGGTTATTATGCGCTTGACATTACCGAGACGACATCAACAACTCCCGCTACGCCCACTTTTAAATGGAGATTAGGGGGAACAAGCGGTCTGTCAACCAATACAACAACCAATCCCTACGATCAACCGGCGTTTCTTGGTCAGGCCTGGAGCAAAATGTTTTTCGGGCGGGTCAGGATAAATAATAACGAAACATGGGTGGGAATGATCGGAGGAGGTTATTCCGGAACTAATTGTGCGGGAACCACCACCTGTAGTGACAAGCGAGGAAAGGGATTTTATGTGGTTGATTTAAGCAACGGGCATATCTTATGGAGCTTTACGCATGACGGCAGCGGCAATGCCGGAAACGTAAACATGGATTACAATCTTGTTGCCGGACCGGTTGGGATAGATTCCGACCATGACGGTTTTATAGATACGGCATATATCGGTGATCTGGGCGGCAACATGTGGCGATTTAATTTCTGTTTGCAAAGCGATGGCGTAAATTGCAATGTTTCCAATTGGAAGGGTTTTTTGTTGCTTAATAATCATTGATATCGGGGCGGCATTCTAATACCAGTCCCTGCTCTTTTTCCCTGTAAGAGAAAAGTGAGACAGACAGATATCAAATGTTAATAATAAAATGTTTTTTAAGGAGGTAGGTTTATGTTCAACAAAAAAAACTTTATAATCCTTGCGATCATAATAAGCATGATTATCTCTGTTTGTACATCAATGAATGTATCTGCCGGCATTAATCTGGCTATATATGCGTCGGCTGCCCCCACAACTGATGCAAACGGAAATGTTTGGGTATTTTACGGCACAGGAGATAAAACCGATCCCTCTGCCCTTACTGGTTACGAAAGAGTTTATGCTATTAAAGATACTAATAACGGAGCGTCATCATATACGCCCGCTAGCTTGATGGATATCTCTTCAACATCAGCGGTATATGATCCCAATTCAACTACTTATCATGGATGGTATATTACTCTCGGCGGTGGTGGAGAGAAAATGTTGGCTGCGCCTGTTATCTATGATCAAAAAGTTTATTTTACAACATATACACCGAGCACCGTACCTTGCGACCAGAATGGCGTCGCTAAACTATACGTCGTTAATTATCTAACCGGAGCAGGACAACTTACTAATGGCGCCCGATCAGAGACTATTGGCGTCGGCATACCATCCGGAGTGGTTATTTCCACTAACCCTGACACTGGAGGCTATAATGCTTATGTTTCCACAAGTGCGGCTAATTTCGGCACCGGTTCTAATACAATTGTGCCCAGTGATCCCTCTAAACACTCTAATAAATCTCAGTATATGATTTACTGGAAGGACACTCGTGTACAGTAGATCTGAAGGAAAAGGTATAAAACAAAATTTCTTGACATAGCGCCGATATCTTTATAAGGATTCGCGCCGAGTTACTAAAAAATTCAACTGGGCAAAATTTGTTAATGTTGACTTAATCTGGAAAAGGATTTGCTTATGGGTACCGAAAAAAAATATTGTGCGATATGCGCCTGGCGCGGCAATTGCCAAAAACGTTTCAGTGTCGCCACGGACGCGCAGGGATTTGTTCATTGCCCGGATTATTCTCGCGATTTATCCATCAAAGACACCGATATTGAAGAGGCTGTTAAAAAGGACCAGCAAGCTTAAAAATGTAATAGTTCAACTTGCAGTGACAAGCAGCAAATGATATTTAAAGCTGCTTGTCATTTTTTTTATAAGGTACGCGCTAAATTATGCGAAATAAAATTACAAAAATACTGGAAAACGCTTTAAACATTTCTGTCCAAAAGGGTCATTTGCCCGAAGTTTCTTTACCCTACCTGGAAGTGGAAGCCCCCGGCAATCCCGAACATGGGGATTACGCCGCCAACGCCGCGTTGATTCTGGCGTCACAGGCCAAACAAAATCCGCGAAAAATTGCGCAAATAATTCAGGACAATATTTCCGATCCGGAAAATATTATTGAAAAAACGCAAATAGCCGGCCCGGGGTTTATTAATTTTTTTATTAAAGACAGTATCTGGCATCAAGCCCTCAAAAATATCGATGAACAACAAGAAAAGTACGGCTGCCTTGATATCGGCGGCGGCAAAAAA
Source organism: Smithella sp. (assembly GCA_049517435.1). Lineage (GTDB taxonomy): Bacteria > Desulfobacterota > Syntrophia > Syntrophales > Smithellaceae > Smithella. The sequence continues at coordinate 113,866 of JBEKRZ010000001.1, forward strand.
GTGCAGGTGGAATTTGTGAGTGCCAATCCCACAGGACCTCTTCATATCGGCCATGCCCGCGGCGCCGTTGTCGGCGATGTAATTACTAATCTGCTGTCAATAGCAGGGTATCGGATTACCAAGGAATATTACATCAATGACGCGGGAAATCAGATGAATAATTTAGGTAAATCCGTCCTGCTGCGTTACCGGGAATTACTGGGCGAGAAAATCGAATTTCCCGAAACCTGTTATCGCGGCGATTATATCAAGAACATTGCTCGTGAAATTCTTGATAGAGAAGGGAATAAATATCTCCATTCCAACGAAGAAGAGACTATCAGCTACTTTACCGGATTGGCCGGAGGGGCTATTTTGGAAGAGATCAAGGTTGATTTAAAGGATTTTGGCGTTGTCTTCGATGAATATTTCAGCGAAAAAGAATTGTATGAAAATAACGGTGTGACTAATCTTCTGGATAAACTGCAAAAAAAGGGTTTTGTTTATTCTGATGGAGAAACACTGTGGTTTAAAACCACTGATTTCTGCGATGAAAAAGACAGGGTTGTTGTCCGCAAAAATGGCGAGCCGACTTATTTTGCCGCCGACATTGCCTATCATCAAAATAAATTTTCCCGTGGTTTTGAGATGGTTATTGATATCTGGGGAGCTGATCACCATGGCTATATGTCGCGTATGTGGGCGGGAATTCAAGCGCTGGGCTATGATAAAAACGCCTTGAAAATTATTCTGGTGCAACTGGTAAATTTACTTAGGGGCGGAGTTCCCGCAGCCATGTCCACGCGTTCCGGTGAATTTGTGACGTTGCGGGAAGTACTTGATGAAGTAGGCAAAGACGCCGCCCGTTATAATTTCCTCATGCGCCGTTCCGACAGCCATCTGGATTTCGATCTGGAACTGGCTAAAAAACAATCCAATGAAAATCCGGTTTATTATGTGCAATATGCCCATGCGCGGATTTGCAGCATTGTGAGAATGGCTAAGGAACGCGGCATAGACATGCCGCGTTATGAAGATGCCGACCTTTCTGTCTTAAATGAACCGGAAGAAAAAACTTTGATCAAATTACTGGTGCGTTATCCGGAAACCATTTACGGCGCCGCCAAATCTTTAGAGCCGCACCGCATCACTTTTTATCTGAATGAATTAGCAGGAATTTTTCATAGCTATTATAATAAGAATAAGGTAATTTCAGAAAATAATCAGTTAACCGCGGCGCGGCTGTTTTTGATTGCGGCAATCAGAATTGTCTTACAAAATGCTTTGAAAATTTTAGGTGTAAGCGCACCGGAAAAAATGTAGTGAGTCAAGCTGAAAACTAACGAAGTGAAGTTTGAAGCGTAAGGCGAACTATCCCCGAAGCTAAGCGGAGCGGGATACCGAACAGGCGAAGCAATGTGGGGTTTATACTCTTGATTTATTAAAATATATTTAAAGTAGAATAAATGGCTTCCGGAAACATTAAGAACTTTGAATTGAAAGTGGGAAAAGCGGGATTAATCATCATCGTTTTTGGAATGGCCGTTCTTTTATGTACGTCTTTTTTATTTGGTGTTGATGTTGGAAAAAATATTGATACTTATCCGGATAAAATTGCCGCTCTTCCCCAGAAAGTATTAGCGCTGGTTTGGCGGCCGGCTAAGATCAGTGTTGCCCAAAACACACCGGATAATAAAAGCGGACAAAATCAAGCTCCTAAATCCTCGGAAAATATTGATCTGACTTTTTACAATGCCTTGACCAGTAAAAAAGGCGTTCTGGAAGAGCAACATGTTCACAATAAACAGCCGGTAGTTTTGCCGCCCGAGAATGGAGGAGAAACTGTTACGGGAAATTTTAATATGGAAGCTCAAAAACCGCCAGCGCCGGTAAATGACAAAACTAAGGAGAAAGGCGAATCCAAAGAAAAAGAAATTGAATCGATTATCGCCTCCAATAAGCAGAAATTTAAAATTCAAGCCGCTTCTCTAAAGGATAAAACCACGGCGAATAAAATGAGTAAAAAAATATCGTCATTAGGTTTTATGTCGCAAGTGATTAAAACTGATATCAAAGGAAAGGGCACTTTGTATCGCGTGGTTGTTTCCGGTTTCGACGATAAAGTTAAAGCAGATGAGGCCGCGCAAAAAATTTCACGGGAAACGGGAACAAATTGCATTATCAAAAGCATCAATAGGGAAACAAAGAAAAACTAAATAATATATCAGGTCAGTTAACTATGTTTGAAAATCTATCGGAAAAACTGGAAAATATTTTTAAAAAATTAAAGGGACGCGGAATTTTAAATGAGGAGAATGTCAATGCCTCGCTTAAAGAAATCCGCATGGCGCTTTTGGAAGCCGATGTTAATTTCAAGGTAGCTAAAGATTTTACCGAAGATGTCCGTACGCGGGCAATCGGCAAAGAAGTTCTTGAAAGTATTACCCCCGGACAGCAAATGGTAAAAATTGTTCATGACCGCCTGGTTGATCTTATGGGAGGAGTCAGTACCAATATCAAGTTCGGTTCGCGGATTCCAGCTCCAATCATGCTTATCGGTTTACAGGGCTGTGGAAAAACAACAACTGCCGCAAAACTGGCCCTTTTGTTATCAAAAGAACAAAAAAAGGTTTATCTTGTATCAGCGGATGTTTACCGGCCGGCGGCAATAGAACAATTGGCCGTGTTGGGAAAACAGATTAACGTGGGTGTCTTTGAAGCGAACGGTTTAAAAGATCCTGTGGAAATTTGTGTTCGGGCAGTAGAACAGGCCAAAAGAAATGGTTATGAAGTAATCATTATTGATACCGCGGGAAGGTTGCACATCGATGACCTCTTGATGGAAGAACTTAAAAAAATTAGAGAAAAAGTCAACCCGGCGGAAATTATTTATGTTGCCGACGCGATGACGGGACAGGATGCCGTCAATGTCGGCAGTAAATTCAATGAAATTATAGGTATCGATGGCGTCATTATGACGAAAATGGATGGTGACGCACGCGGCGGCGCGGCGTTATCCCTCAAATCAGTCATTGGAAAACCGATAAAGTTTGTAGGTGTCGGCGAAAAAATCGAAAACCTCGAAGTATTTCATCCGGAAAGAATGGCCTCTCGCATTCTGGGTATGGGCGATATACTGACTTTGGTGGAAAAAGCACAAGCTAACATTGATGAAAAGACGGCGCTTCAACTGGAAAAAAGTATCAGGAAAAATGATTTTTCTTTGGAAGATTTCCGTAATCAATTGACGCAAATTAAAAAAATGGGATCAATGAAAGATATTTTAGGTATGATTCCTGGGTTGGGGAAAATGAAAGCGCTTAAAGATATGGATCCTGATGATAAGGAATTGATTAAAGTTACCGCAATAATTGATTCTATGACAAAAAAAGAGCGCTATAACTATCTGATCATTGATGGCCGCCGGCGCAAAAGAATTGCCCTAGGCAGCGGAACCTCTGTTCAAGATGTGAACCGTTTATTGAAAAATTATGCGGAAATTAAGAAAATGATGAAAAAATTTAATCAAAAGGACGGCATTAAATCACTGATGAGGAATTTTCCCTTTTAAAATAGAATAAACTATGATAGTAAAAAATAATGTAAAAAAATTATTATTTTAAGGAGGTATTATTTAAAATCAATGGCTGTTAGAATTAGGCTGACTCGTATGGGTGCGAGAAGCAAACCTTTTTATCGTATTGTGGCAGCGGATACTGATTTTCCACGGGATGGAAAGTTCTTAGAAATTTTAGGTAATTACGATCCGAAAAAAAATCCAGCGGAAATTATAGTGAAAGAAGAACGAGTTCGTGACTGGTTGGCTAAGGGCGCCAAAGCAACCCTGACGGTATCTAATTTGCTGAAAACAAAAGGTATTGAAGCCAGAATCAAATAAGACAGCTTTGTGATTTTGATCATTTTATGGGGCAGGATAACGGAAATTTTTATGTGTCCACGTATAATTTAAGCGTTGAAATTATAATTGATAAAATGATTTCTAAAAAAAATTAATCAAAATCAGTGGAGGTTATGGCGATGAAGGAATTGATCAAGTATATAGCTCAGTCTTTGGTGGACATTCCAGATAAGGTTGAAGTAACTGAAATCATCGGCGAACAAACATCTGTAATTGAATTGCGTGTGGCAAAAGAAGATTTGGGTAAAGTAATAGGGAAACAAGGAAGAACTGCCAAGGCTATCCGGATGATTTTAAGCGCCGCTTCGGCTAAGGCTCACAAAAGGGCAGTTTTAGAAATTATTGAATAGGCAAAAAATGGATCTCTTTGTAATCGGGGAGATTGTAAAAACTCGCGGTCTCCATGGTTGTCTGAAAGTTTTATGTTATGTGGAGACAAAAAATACTTTTGCCAAACTTGAATTTGTTTATATTGAGAAAAGTTCCGGGCAAAAAGATCGCTTTGGTCTCAGAAAAATTGATGTGTCCGGCAAAATTTTGTTTGTCGAATTAGAAGATATATCTAATGTGGAATCGGCACAGGCATTAGTTGGTTGTAAAGTATTTTTACCGGAAGATATCCTGGAGGAATTGCCGGAGGGAGAATATTACTGGCGGGATATTATCGGACTTGATGTTTACACTGAAGAAGGTAAATGTATCGGTAAAATAGAATCCGTTTTCCCCACTGGCAGCAACGATGTTTATGTATGTAAGGGAGAAAGAGAAATACTTCTCCCTGCTATCGCCGAGGTAATCCGGAATATAGATGTAAATCGTCGTGTTATGACGGTAAGATTGCTGGAAGGGCTATAAAAGTGATCAAATTTGACGTCCTTTCCATTTTTCCCGAGATGTTTGCGTCTCCCCTCAATTTCAGTCTGCTAAAGAAAGCACAAGAAAAAGGTTTCTTAAATATTTGCCTGCACGATATACGTAATTGGGCGGATGATAAACATAAGATGACTGATGACGCCCCTTACGGCGGCGGCTGCGGGATGGTTATGAAAGTAGCACCAGTGGAAAAGGCGTTGGCGGCGATCAGGAGCCCTGAGAATGATTCTCTTGTAGTGCTGATGACACCGCAGGGAAAAACTTTTGATCAAAAAATTGCGGCCCAGTTAGCCGAGAAAAAACAGATAATAATTATTTGCGGCCGTTATGAAGGCGTTGATGAAAGGATAAGAGAACATTTGGTTGACCGGGAAATATCCATTGGTGATTATATTTTAACCGGAGGAGAACTGGCCGCTTTAGTTTTAATTGACGCTGTTTCCCGGCTTATTCCTGATGTTTTGGGAAATCCCGAATCAACTATTGGTGAATCTTTTTCTCATAACCTTTTGGAATACCCTCAATATACCAGGCCGGCGGAATATAACGGCTGGGTAGTGCCGGAGGTTTTACTTTCCGGAAACCATGCGCAGATTGAACTCTGGCACAAGCGCGAATCGCTTAAAAGGACGTATCAACGCCGGCCGGATTTACTGAAAAAAATCAAACTTTCAGCAGAAGAAAAAAATATTTTGGAGAAAATTAAGTCAGAAGACATATAAAGTCTTGATTTTGAGAAGTTTATAATGTATGGGTTTTCCCCAATTAATTAGGACAATTCAATCCTAAACGGAAAAGCGTGAATGCTTTACATAGTTCTTTTACATTATCCGGTGTATAATAAAGAAGGCAAGATCGTAACTACAGCCATTGCCAATATGGACATTCACGATATTGCCAGACTGGCCAAAACATATGGAGTGCAAGGATTTTATATAGTCAATCCCATATTGGAACAGCGGAATCTGGCACAAGAAATTATCAGCCATTGGCGGGAAGGTTACGGAGCAAATTACAATAAATTCCGATACAATGCTTTTGAATTAATCAGGACAAAGGAGCACTTGCCGGACGTATTAGCTGATATTACCCAAGAAGCAGGATATGTGCCACGAACTATTGTTACCGGCGCTAATTTTGAAGGTGATCTTTTAAAATTTACTGAACTGAAGGAGATGCTGCAAAACTGCAATTCACCTTATCTTCTTATTTTTGGTACAGGGTCGGGAATTGCGGCGGAAGTGGTAAACAAGGCAAACTACCGGTTGGAACCGATAAAAGGTTATGGAAATTATAATCACCTTGCGGTGCGTTCGGCAGTGGCGATTGTTTTAGATAGAGTCATGAGTGTTTAAAGCGTATTATATATAATGCGAAGATTGCAGGAGGAAATATAAATGAATGTTATAGAAATGATTGAAAAAGAATACATGAGAGGGGATATTCCCGGTTTCAAAACGGGTGATACGGTAAAAGTACATGTGCGCATCATTGAAGGCCAAAAGCAGAGAATTCAAGCTTTTGAAGGAGTTGTAATCCGTAAAAGACACGGTAATAGCCGGGCCAATTTTACAGTGAGAAAAATTTCTTACGGTGTTGGTGTCGAAAGGACATTTCCTTTGCACTCACCGATTATTGACCAGATTGAAGTGATTAGCAAAGGTAAGGTGCGCAGATCCCGTCTCTACTATTTAAGAGAACTGAGAGGCAAAAAAGCAAGAATTAAGGAAGCAACAAAACAATAATAACCTTTTGGTTTGAACTTATGGCTTGGGATAGCCGCCTTGCAGAAACGGAAAGGAATTATTCTTTCATTTTTTCACTCCCGCGACTTGGAATTCCCCAACTCCAGCGGGAGGTCGCGTTATCCTCTGGTTCACGGGATAATTCGACCTGCAAGCTTCAGAGCACTTTGTTTCCGAAGCTTGGGTCTCATTATTATAGGGAGCCGGAGCCTCCGGCTCCTGCCGAAGGGGGATCCACTGGACACTTTTGAAAAAATTGCCTATCAAGAAGGCTACCAGTTAATTGCTGGTGTTGATGAAGCGGGCAGGGGACCGCTGGCAGGACCAGTTGTGGCCGCGGCCGTAATTTTTCCACATGATTATGTAAATGCTGAAATAAACGACTCCAAACAACTTTCAGCCCGCAAAAGAGAAGAACTCTACGAAACAATTAAGAGAGAAGCGGTTGCAATTGGTATGGGAGTTGTCGATGCGGATATAATTGATCGATTTAATATCCTGAGAGCAACTCTTCAGGCCATGCGCGAAGCGGTTCTGGAACTTTCCACTTCCCCCGATTTTCTTTTAATAGACGGTCTTCATTGTATTCCTCTCCTCACTCCGCAAAAACCATTGGTAAAAGGGGACTCTCGCAGCATTTCTATCGCAGCAGCTTCAATTATTGCCAAAGTATCCCGCGACCGGATTATGGAAATATATCATCGCCAATTTCCCCAATATAATTTCCGGCAAAATAAAGGTTATGGAACTAAAGAACACTGCAACGCTATTAAACAATTTGGCATCTGTAAGATTCATCGAAAATCATTTCATATCAAAAACTTAAACCAGACCACTCTTGAATTCACTATTTAAAATGAAAGATACTGCGAAAATTAATACTGGAAAAGAAGGTGAGAAAATCGCTGCCACTTTTCTAAAAAAAAACGGTTACCGGATAAGCGAAATCAATTTTCGGTGCGTTTTGGGAGAAATAGACATTATCGCGCGAGATAAAGGCGAACTTGTTTTTATTGAAGTTAAGACCAGAAAGTCCGGAGGATTGGGTTATCCGGAACAAGCTGTGGGAATAAAAAAGCAAAAAAAGATGTCCCAACTGGCATTATGGTATTTGCAGAAAGAAAATATAACCTGTGCCGACGCACGATTTGATGTAGTGGCTATAACAATGTCACCTTCTGGAAACGAAATTAAACTAATAAAAAATGCCTTCGACTTTAATGAGACTCGTTGATAATGAGACCCAAGCTTCAGAAACAAAGTGAACTGAAGCTTGCTTGTCGAATTATACCAGGCGCGTAGCGCCGTGGTATAACGAACGAAGTGAAGTTTGAAACGTTAGTCGAATTATCCCAGGAGCGAAGCGATTGTGACACTCGCTGAGAACGAATGGTGAAGCTCGAAGCGCAAAAGGAACTAATGAAACTCAAATATTACAAACGCAGTGCAGTAATATTTGCTAGTTGAATTATCCCGCCTCAGGCGGAGGATATCGCAGATATCCGTGGCATCCCGCCAACGTAGTTGGCAGGGACGCGGGACTATCCCACGTGCAAAGCTAAGTGGGACTATCATTCACCGGGTTGCTCTGCCAACAAAAATAGCGGTTTGATTTAAAAATAGAATCAGGTTTTGAAATGACTCAAGGCTGGTTTGCCGATAGGATAAACATTAAAACCAATGGAAAAACATTTCCTGTGATCAATAATATTACGGCCATCAAAAAGAAAGGTCGGTTTAGCCATGGAATTATATATTTTTTGGAAATCCAGCTTCCGGTATAAATCCCAATCGGTAAGGATGACCAGAGCGTGGCAGCCGGCAACAGCCCGGTAAGGATCTTCAATATATTTCACATTTCCTTTTGTACCTTCAAGATCAATAGCTGCATTTTTTAACGCCTTGGGATCGGAGATAATTACTTCGGCGTGTTCCGCAATTAGTTTGCGGGTAATATAAATTGCCGGACTTTCCCTGGTGTCTCCGGTATTGGCTTTAAAAGCAAATCCTAAGATACATATTCTTTTCTCGGCTAAAGTGCTGAACATATTTTTGAGAATATTCGCAGTGAAACGTTCTTGCTGGTATTCATTAATTTTGACGACGCTTTCCCAATAAGCGGCAACTTCCTGCAAACTATAGTAGCTGCAAAGATAAACAAGGTTTAAAATATCCTTTTTGAAGCATGACCCGCCAAAACCAATACCGGCCTTAAGGAACTTGTCGCCAATTCTGCTATCCATCCCCACTGCTTTGGCTACTTCGGAAATATCGGCATCGGTTTTTTCACATAGAGCAGAGATAGAATTAATGGATGACACCCGTTGAGCCAAAAAAGCGTTAGCAACTAATTTGGATAGTTCACTGCTCCAGATATTGGAGGTAATTATTTTTTCCAAGGGAATCCACCGGGCATAGATTTCGATCAATTCCGCGCGGGCTTTCAATCCACTTTTTGTTTCGTGGGAACCGATAAGGACGCGGTCAGGGTTTTCCAGATCGCTAATAGCCGTTCCTTCAGCCATAAATTCCGGATTAGAAAGAACTTCAAAAGTAATTTTACCTTTTCCCGAAGCCAGTATTCTTTCCATCGCCAGGGCCGTTTTTACAGGCAGAGTACTTTTTTCGATTACGATTTTTGATGATCGGGAGTGTTTCAGAATTTGCCGAGCCGTCTTTTCCACGAATTGTAAATCGGCTGCCATACCGGCGCCGGCGCCGTAAGTTTTAGTAGGCGTGTTGACGCTGACAAAAATGATGTCATTTTCTTTTATTTGGTTTTCAATATCTTTGGTAAAAAATAAATTTTTACCGCGTGTTTTTTTAACAATTTTATCGAGTCCCGGTTCATAAACGGGAAGTTCCGGCGAATTCCAGGCGTCAATGCGATCAGGATTGGTATCCACCACGGTGATTCGGCAATCAGGACATTTGTAGGCTATCATGGCCATAGAAGGTCCACCGACATAACCCGCCCCGATACAAAGAATTTTTTTCTTAAATTTCATTTTGCTTTGGATTGCCTCCGCTAATTATGATATTTTTAGAACGTCACGAAAATATTTGATTGTACTTATTAATCCTTCTTCTAAACCTATCTTGGGGCTCCAAGCAATCTTCTTTTTGGCGAGAGTTATATCCGGCTTGCGTTGAACAGGGTCGTCCGCCGGTAGCGGCTGAAATTCTATTTTAGAGTTACTTTTTGTTAATTTAATGATTATTTGCGCCAATTGCAAAATGGTAAATTCTCCTGGGTTGCCGATATTAACCGGACCATAAAATTCATCGGCCGAGTTCATCATCAGGATTAACCCTTCAATCATATCATCTGCGTAACAAAACGATCTGGTATGCGAACCGTCTCCATAAACCGTAATCTTTTTACCTTGCAGGGCTTGAATGATAAAATTGCTTACCACACGACCGTCATTGATCGCCATGCGTGGCCCGTATGTATTAAAGATTCGCACTATTTTTGTATTGACGGAATTTTGGCGGCGGTAGTCCATCATCAAGCATTCGGCGGCTCTTTTCCCTTCATCGTAACAACTGCGAATTCCAATGGGATTAACTTTACCCCAATAGGATTCATTTTGCGGATGTACTTCGGGATCGCCGTAAATTTCCGATGTGGAAGCCTGAAGCACTTTTGCTTTTGTTCTTTTGGCAAGGCCTAAAACGTTTATCACTCCCATGACATTCGTTTTAATGGTTTTAATCGGATTGAACTGATAATGGACCGGTGAAGCAGGACAGGCCAGATTGTATATTTCATCGACCTCCAGATAAATCGGATTAACAATGTCATGACGAATTAATTCAAAATGAGGAGCACCCAAAAGATGGGTAATATTTTCTTTGTTGCCGGTAAAAAAATTATCCAGACAAATGATGTCGTTGCCTTCCCGTAACAATCGTTCAGAAAGATGGGAACCTAAAAATCCTGCGCCGCCGGTAATTAATATACGTTTCATATTATCCTTCAAGATGGTATTTTTTTATCTTGGCTATTAAACCTGAAACATCCTGAAGATGTCAACTATAAAAATATTTAATAAACACCACATCAATAAATTACTAAATAAATCAAAGTCTGAACAAATATAAATTATCATATATTTCTTGAACTGTTTCATGTACTATGATAACAAAAATGAATCATTTAATGATTCATTTTTCTATTTGGCAAAATGATTTGCGGGGGATAAGTATGAGTTCAGATTTCATAGAAACAAAACATCCAAATATTCATGATTTGACAGATGTGTACGAAGAATCAAGCAGCGGAAATAATCAGGAAGTTATTGTGATTGACGGCCGTGGATATGAAAATAACACTAGAAATAAAAACGAGATACACGCTCTTGTGGATGTGATCGAAGATACTCAAACGGCAAATAATCTTAATAAAGAAATTATAAAACGGGCAACAGAAATCGCCGAAAGAATTGCCCGGGAAATAATTCCGGAAATTGCTGAACGAGTCATTAAAGAAGAAATTGAAAAACTAAAGAAAATGAGCAGCAACGAGTAAAAAAATAGGAGAAACCTTGAAGATTTTTTATTTCCATCTATATTTATTGATTATCATGGGCTTAATTATAAGCGGATGTTCCACCAAGTTGCCGAATGTATTGAACACTGATTACTATAAGAGTCCGGCAAAAGTTATTGCCGTGCTTCCGATAGAAAATAAAATTGTTGATGATAAAACTTCTCAATTATTACGCTCCAGACTGTTTGAAGAACTTTATTTTAAGGGCTATCCCAAACTGTCGCTGGAGATAATCGACAAGAAGATGGAGTCTTTATATGCCAATGGAGCAAAAGGAAGCACAGCCACCATTGCTCCTCAAGCATTAAAAGATTTAGTAGGCGCGGATGCAGGGCTGTATTGCACGTTAATGGAAGATAGTAAGCCGGAGAAATTATTTTATGTGCCCATAACCATAGCAATCCGTTGTGAATTACGCAGTGCTCAGACTGGCGAAGTTCTATGGAATGCCCAAGGCGAATCTACCAGCAGAAATTTTGATTTTACTCACAAAGGGCTGGAGAGAAAATCCTATGAAGCTTTGGAAGCTGTAATTGAGGAAGTCGTCAATAAAATAATGAAAACTTTTCCAGATGGCCCGAATTTGCGTGGCTAGGAAAGTATCTTTACAACACACCTAAGGTGGAGTGTGATAAGATAAAAAACAATAATTTGAATTAAGTTAAAAAATAGAAAAAATTTCAAAAATCAAATTTAAAATGAACATCCCCAATTTTTTATCTTTATTACGGATTATTCTTGTTCCTGTCATAGTAATATTTTTGATTCAGGGATCGTATACCAAAGCTTTGATTATCTTTGTTATTGCTGGTTTAACTGATGCTTTGGACGGCGCCTTGGCACGCTTGTTAAACAAACAAACTAAATTGGGTTCTTTTTTAGATCCTCTGGCAGATAAAATACTTTTATCCACAAGCGTTATCGCCTTAGCCATTTTTAATTTAATTCCCAGTTGGCTTGCCGTAATTGTTATCAGCAGGGATTTCATGATTTTACTCGGGATAGTGATCCTATCGATGATGTCTGTAACCTATGAAATTAAACCGATATTTGTCAGCAAAGTTACAACTGCTCTGCAAATTGCGACAGTTTTTTTTGCCTTACTTTTAAAAACCTATACTTTTGATATAATAAGTTATAATCTGATTATAATTCTTTCCTGGTTGACGGCATCATTTACTATTATTTCAGGATTAATTTATATAATTAAGGGGATAAAGTTTATCAATCGAACTACCTAAAAATAAGCTAATAAATAAGATATTTAGCTTGACACTGCGGCGTTTTCCTGCTAATCGAGCAAAACTTAAAAAAAGCTAAAAAAGCTTAATTATTTGTAGGCAAGTAGCTCAGGGGGAGAGCGCCATCCTGACGCGGTGGATGTCCAGGGTTCAAATCCCTGCTTGCCTACCATTTTTTGATATAAAAGTATGTCACAAGTATAAATACTTTAAGGGCATCGGCAAAATAGTGATGCCCTTTTAAAATTAATTTTAAGCAATTGCTTGGGTAGTTTTATTTAATAAAATTATGGATATAAAAATTATTTTCCCCGACAATAAAGAGATGTCTTTTAAAGCGGGTATTACTGCCGGTGAAGCCATAGGAATCTGGAAAAAGGAAGCATTGGCTTATACCGTAGCAGTTAAAATCAATCGAGTAGCTGTAGATTTGAGCTATATTCTGAAGGAAGATTCCACGCTCAATTTAATCGACATATCCTCCAATGATGGTTTGGCTATCTTACGCCACAGCATATCTCATGTAATGGCTCAAGCTGTTCAGAATGTTTTTGAAGGCGCTAAAGTAAGCATCGGTCCTTCTATTAACGATGGATTTTACTACGACTTTGAATATAAAGAACCTTTTACTGCTGCTGATTTTCCAAAAATCGAAAACCGCATGAAGGAAATTATAGCTGCTGATTATCCTTTTGTTCGTGAAGACATCTCGCGTAAGGAAGCGGTGAAATTATTTGATAAAAGAGGAGAGAATTATAAGGTCGAACTGATTAATGATCTGCCTGAAGATGTTAAAGAGGTCAGTCTTTATAAGCAATGTAATTATATTGATTTATGTCGCGGACCACATATACCTTCGACAGGTATGATTAAAGCTTTTAAACTTTTGAGCGTTGCCGGTGCATACTGGCGTGGTGACGAAAAAAATAAAATGTTACAGCGCATTTACGGTACCGGATTTGCTAATGAAAACGAACTCAATGATTATTTAAATTTACTAGAAGAAGCGAAGAAAAGAGACCATCGCCGTTTGGGTAAGGAGCTTGATCTTTTCCAGGTAAACGAAGAAGCCGGGCCGGGTTTGATTATCTTTCATCCCAAGGGCATGATGTTGCGTTACATTATTGAAGATTGGGAAAGAAAAGAACATTTGAAACGTGGTTATGATATGGTCATGGGCCCTCAGATTCTCAAGGTTGATTTGTGGAAAAAATCCGGCCATTTTGATCATTATCGCGACAATATGTATTTTACCGAGGTGGATGAACAAGTTTACGGCATCAAGCCAATGAACTGTCTTTCACATATGTTGATTTATAAATCAAAAATTAGAAGTTACCGCGATTTGCCCCTGCGCTATTTTGAGTTAGGCACGGTTCATCGTCACGAAAAAACGGGTGTCTTGCATGGTTTGATGCGGGTAAGGCAATTTACGCAGGATGACGCGCATATACTTTGCACACCGGAACAGTTAAATTCAGAAATCCGCGCCATTGCAGATTTTGTCAATTACGCTATGGGAATTTTCGGATTTGAATATGAAGTGGAATTAAGTACCAGACCGGAAAATTCTATTGGTTCTGATGAAGATTGGGAACTGGCTACTACAGCCTTAGAAAATGCCCTTAAGGATAACAAAATAAGTTATGAAGTGAATGCCGGTGACGGGGCTTTCTACGGACCAAAGATTGATTTTAAATTAAAAGATGCTTTGAAAAGAAAGTGGCAGTGTGCAACGATTCAATGTGATTTTACACTACCGGAAAGATTTGATTTGAGTTATATCGGCGCCGATGGAGAAAAACACCGGCCGGTTATGTTGCATCGGGTGATACTTGGCGCTGTCGAACGTTTTATGGGTGTTCTTATCGAGCATTATGCCGGAGCTTTTCCCATTTGGCTTTCGCCTACACAATGCGTTTTATTGACAGTTACAGATAAACATATACCTTATGCCGAAACAGTTTATAACAAATTGATTGAATCGGATATTCGTTGTGAAAAATATTTTGATAATGAGAAGTTAGGCTATAAAATTCGTCAGGCGCAGATGCAGAAAATCCCCTTCATGCTGGTCATCGGAGATAAAGAAGTGGAAGCGAAGTCAGTTGCTCCACGAACGCGTGATGGCCAGAATCTAGGTTCTTTACCTGTTGATGAATTTATTGCTTTATTGCGGGAAATATGTGAGAAAAAACAATAAAGTTAATTTTAAAACTATTTAGTTTCAGGAGGTGACATATAGTAAAAGATTTAAGGATCAATAGGGAAATAAAGTCGGCCACAGTTCGTGTAATCAGCGCAGAGGGAAAGCAGTTAGGTGTAATTACATTGGAAGAAGCCCTAGCCAATGCAGAAGAAACCGGTTTGGATTTGGTAGAAGTATCTGCTACCGAACCGCCTGTTTGTAAGATAATGGATTATGGTAAATATCGTTACAAGCAGAGCAAAAAACTCCATGATGCCAAAAAGAGCCAGACGATCATTCAAGTTAAGGAAATTAAATTAAAGCCAAAAACAGAAGAACATGATGTGCAGGTTAAGATTAAACACATTAAAAAGTTTTTGAAAGATAACAATAAAGTAAAAATATCCATGATGTTCAGAGGCCGTGAAATTGCTTTTACCGAGATAGGCCGCAAGCTGATGGATGAGGTAAAAAATGAACTGACCAATGAATGCATTATTGATCAAGAGCCGCGTCTTGAAGGACGGAACATGGTGATGATAGTTTCACCCAAAAAACAATAAGGAGAAAAAGGTAATCTCATGCCAAAATTAAAAACTCACAGGGGAGCAGCAAAACGCTTTTCGCTTACAGCCAAGGGCAAAGTAAAGCGCAGCAAGGCTTTTGCCAGTCACATCCTCACAAAAAAAACGACAAAGAGAAAAAGAACTTTAAGAAGATCAGCGATTGTTGATTCGGCAAACCATAAAGCAATTAAGAGGCTTATTCCTTATCTATAGAGAATAGGTATGATTATATTCGTTATCAATTAGGAGAAAAGAGAAATGTCCAGGATAAAAAGGGGCATGAATGCCCGTAAGAAAAGAAGGAAGATATTAAAAATGGCCAAGGGTTTCTTTGGAGCCCGAAGCCGTCTGCTCAGGACAGCTACTGAAGCCGTAAATAAGGCGATGAAGTACGCTTTCCGTGATCGTCGCGCGAGAAAAAGAGAATTTCGTCAACTATGGATTGCGCGCATTAATGCCGCTGCCAGTCTCAACAATATATCTTACAGTCGCTTAATTGACGGCATGAAGAAAACGGGCATTGAATTAGATCGTAAAATACTGGCGGAACTTGCTGTCAATGATCCTCAAGGATTCGCACAGGTTGTTGCAACGGCTAAAGGCAAGCAGGCGGCATGATTAGTGAGCTTCAACAACTGGAAGAAAGCGCTCTTGCCGAATTAGAGACGGCAAAAACAGAAGATCAATTTTTAGTTATCAGGACAAAATATATTGGTCGTAAAGGGCTTTTAACCGGTCTTTTAAGGAACATTGCTCAGGTTCCCGATGCTGAGAAACCTTTATTCGGAAAACTCTGCAATGAACTGAAAAATTTACTTAACACCAAAATTGAAGAAGCGCTTCAACGGCAGGCAATTCGAAAAAAAGAAGACGTCTTGCTGAAGGAAAAGATAGATGTAACTTTGCCGGGGAGCGTGATTAAATGCGGTCGGATACATCCAGTAATTCAGGTCCGAAGGGAAATTTGCGCCATCTTTGCTTCTTTTGGTTTTTCCATAGTGGAAGGACCGGAAGTCGAACTGGATTATTATAATTTTGAAGCTTTGAATATTCCCAAGGATCATCCCGCAAGAGACATGCAGGATACGTTTTATATTGAAGACAATATCGTTTTACGCACACATACCTCACCAGTGCAGGTGAGGATTATGGAAAAAATTCAGCCGCCGCTACGGATTTTATCGCCGGGAAAAGTTTATAGGCGTGATTCTGATGTTTCTCATACTCCAATGTTTAATCAAATAGAAGGACTGCTTGTAGATAAAGGCGTCAGCTTTGGCGACCTTAAAGGAATTTTAACAGCTTTTCTTAAAAAAATTTTTGGGGAAAATACCAAGTTGCGGTTTCGTCCCAGTTTTTTCCCTTTTACGGAACCATCGGCTGAAGTAGACATTCGCTGTGTCATGTGCGGCGGAAGTGGCTGCCGGGTTTGCGGACAGAGCGGCTGGCTGGAAATATTAGGTTCCGGCATGGTTGATCCGGCTGTATTCCAAAATGTGAATTATGACCCCGAAGAGTATTCAGGTTTTGCTTTCGGCCTCGGTTTGGAACGTATTGCCATGCTAAAGTATGGCATTTCTGATATCCGGTTATTTTTTGAAAACGATATAAGATTTCTTAAACAATTTTAGGAGAGCTTTTTCTTTATGCTGGTCAGTATTAAATGGCTTAAAGATTATATTGATATAGAACTAACAGCGGAAGAGCTCGCTCATGAGCTGACAATGGCCGGTCTGGAAGTGGACGAGATTAAAACTATTCGTCCGCAGTTCAGCGGTGTTGTTGTCGCTAAAATATTATCTGTAAAACCTCATCCTTCTGCTGACCGTCTCTCTTTATGTAGCGTCAGCGATGGAACGGACAATTATCCTGTTGTCTGCGGCGCTAAAAATATTGCCCCCGGTGACATTGTTCCCCTAGCCAAAGTAGGTGCGGTAATTCCCGGCGGATACACAATCAAGTCATCTGTGCTGCGTGGTGAAAAATCAGACGGCATGTTATGTTCCGAAACTGAACTGGAAATAGGCGACGATGCATCGGGAATTATGCACTTGCCTTCAGATTTGCCGCTTGGTGTGCCGTTGGAGACAGCCTTGAATATCGGAGATACTGTATTGGATGTAGGGGTTACTCCCAATCGCTCTGATTGTTTGAGTATGATCGGTATAGCGCGGGAAGTGGCCGCTATTACCGGTAAAAAAATTAAACAGCTTTACGTTAAGGTTAAAGAATCATCAGAAGATATCAATCCCCTGACTTCAGTCAAAATAATTGACGCGGACGCCTGTCCCCGTTACACGGCCAGAATGATAAAAAATGTTCAAATTGGAACATCGCCCGTTTGGATGAAGACGAGACTGGAAGCCGCCGGATTGCGCGCCATCAATAACATTGTTGATGTCACTAATTTTGTCATGCTGGAGATGGGACAACCGCTGCATGCCTTTGATTTTCGTTTTTTGGAAGAAGGAAGGATTGTTGTCCGCAAATCTAAAGAAAATGAAGAATTCATTTCTCTCGACGGTAAAAGCCGTATGCTTCCCGCGGATACGTTATTGATATGTGACGGTGTAAAACCCATTGCCATCGGCGGTATTATGGGCGGACTGAACTCCGAAGTCAAAGAAGACACGCGGATTATTTTTCTGGAAAGCGCTTATTTTAATTCTACATCTATTCGCCGATCATCGCGAAAACTGGCTATGCCGACGGATGCCGCTTTTCGTTTTGAAAGAGGCATTGATCCCGAAGGAGTGGTCAAAGCTCTCAATCGAGCCGCACAACTGATTGCCGATTTTTCCGGCGGTTCTATTTGTAAGAATTATATTGATGAATACCCTGAAAAAATTTTCTCTGCTCAAGATATTCCCCTGCGTCTGGACCGAATTCGCCAGATAATCGGCATGGAAATCGGGGCAAAGGATGTTGTTCGAATATTGCGCAGTATCGGCATGGTTTTGAAGCAAAATGGAAAAGGCAGATATCTCGTCACACCGCCTACGTGCCGGGTTGATATCCTGCGGGAAATTGATCTTATTGAAGAAGTGATCCGGCTTTATAGTTACGATCGCGTACCTGTTACATTGCCTGCTGTTGCTGTTAAGGAAATTGCGGTTATCCCGCGTTTGGATCTGGAAGAGAGAATCCGGCAATTGCTTATCGGCAGCGGATATACTGAAATCGTCAATTACAGTTTTGGCATTCCTGTCGCTGCAGATCTTTTGTGTTTGCCGGAAAATGATGAACGACGTCGTCTGGTGCGGATAAAAAATCCACTTGGCGAAGACCTCTCTGTTATGCGGACAACGATGATTTATGGTTTGCTCGAAACGGCAAAGAAGAATGTCAATAACGGTTCTTTTGATTTAAGCATCTTTGAAATAGGACGTATTTTTCTTAGACGAAAGGCTGGAGAACTCCCCGAAGAAAAAAATATGCTGGCGGGACTTTTAACGGGAAAGATGACGGATGATTTGTGGTGCTCACGAAAAACCGTTGACTTTTATACCTTGAAAGGTTGCCTGGAAAATATCTTCTTCGACTTAAAATTGAATAATTGTCTATATAATTCGACATCTGTTGAGCCGTTTCTACATCCAGGTAAATCCTGCGGCATTTATTTAGATGATCGGCAGATTGGTTTCCTGGGTGAAGTTCATCCCGATATTCTGGAAAAGATCGATTTGAAAAATAACGCCTATGTATTTGAAATTAATTTAGATATTCTTGTTTCTGCTTATCTTGACAGGAATATTACTTATCAGGAAATATCGAAATTTCCAGCTGTGATGCGTGATGCCGCTTTTGTCATTCCTGCTAGAATGGAAGCCGGTCAAATGTTGAATATTGTTTTGGGGCAAAAAGAAGATTTGCTTGAAAATGTAAGTATTTTTGATGTATATGTTGGAAAAGAAATTTCAGAAGGAACAAAAAGTTTGGGGTTGCGTTTTTCTTATCGTGCTCCTGATCGAACGCTGACTGATTTAGAAACAAATACTGTCCACGATAGGATTGTGCAGAAGACCGTTAATTTGACAGGTGCAAAAATAAGAAGCTAATAGCTAGACAAAGTTAAAATGGAGGAAAAGAAATGACGAAGATTGAGATTATTCAAAATGTTTACGAAAAGCTTGGTTTTTCGAAGAAGGATTCGGCGGATATTGTTGAATCTGTATTCGACATCATTAAGGACTGTCTTGCACAAGGCGAAAAAGTGAAGATCTCCGGATTCGGTAACTTCATGGTAAAGGAAAAAAGAGCACGCCGCGGCCGTAATCCGCAGACCGGGCAGGAAATATCCATTACTGCGCGGAGAGTGCTGACTTTCAAATCTTCGCAGGTATTGCGTAAGGCTCTAAACTAATAATAGTGAGTTAAGCGACAGGGCATATTTACTATGTACGCTTCGACTCAATATTATCCCTAAGCAAAGCCGTAGGGATAAAGTCCATGCACATATTTCTAAAAATATTTTTTAATAAACTAATTTCTGGTTTATTAAATTAAAGATTTATGTCTTCTGTTGAATTTGGCCGTAATGGTTAAGAAACCGTATGGAAACAATAATTCCCGAAAAGGCATATTTCCGCATTGGAGAAGTAAGCAAAATCGTCAATGTCGAGCCTTACGTTATCAGATATTGGGAAACCGAATTTAGAACGGTCAGTCCCGTACGAACGAAGACTGCGCAACGTTTGTACAGAAAAAAGGATGTACAGGAATTATTGACGATCAAGAATTTGCTATATTCGCAGCGTTTTACCATTGATGGCGCCAAAAAGCAGCTCTATAAAATGCGCGGAAACAGCGAACCGAAAACTAAAAACTCTGAGAAACAAACGCTGAATCGGATTAAACAAGAATTACAGAAAATAAGAGCAATGATCAGCTAAAAAAGCCGGCGATGGTAATCGCCGGCTTTTTATTTTCCTGTAAATAACTTGTAAAAACTTAATATCTTCACCGCTACAGAGTGACGCGGAGTTGTTATCATTTTTTACTTGCTCTTTTGGAAGCTTTGAGCGGATTGATTTTTTGCGTTGTTTCTTGTACTTCCAGTTTAATGTGCGTTGCGGTTGGACATTTACCGTTTTGCCACTTGCTGGTTGGATCAGGATAAACCTTACAGTATTTACCGGATTCATAATCAATTGTCTTGGCACAATCATCGCATTTATCGATTATTTTCTGACAACTACCATTAAAGAAACCGCATCCTTTTTTGCTCATAAAAGTGCATTCGAATCCCGCTTTAACAGTCTGACAAAGCATTTTAACGACCCCCTTATGTAATAAACTACTCCATTTTTAAGACGTTACGGAAAAAGTGAAGAATAGAAAAAGTTTCCACAAACGCCATTGACCTCAAAACCGGCGTGTCCTTAACAACAAAAACAGCCTCTGTCAAGAAAAATTGAATCCTTTTTTTCAGAGAAATAACTTGAACGTAGGACAATTTGTTGCTAACATAATTACACTTTTTAACGGGATCACCAATGCGTGCAGTCATCCAGAGAGTCAATCGTGCTTGCGTAAAGATTAACTATCAGGAATTATCCTCGATAAACGAAGGAATTCTTGTATTATTAGGAGTGGAAAAAGAAGACACCGAGGTCGACGCTGATTATATTTTGGGAAAGACAATCAACTTGCGCATCTTTGAAGATGAACAAGACAAGATGAACCGGTCTTTGCTGGATATTGACGGCGCGATGATGGTTGTTTCACAATTTACATTATTGGGCGATTGCATAAAAGGGCGGCGTCCTTCGTTCGTCAAAGCGGAAGAACCGGCCAGAGCGAATAAACTTTACGAATACTTTATCAAGGAAGCCAAAGGGAAAGTAAAATCTTTGGCCGCTGGAAAATTCCAGGAGATGATGGAGATTGAACTTGTCAATAACGGTCCGGTAACTATATTGCTGGACAGCAGGAAAAGTTTTTAAGGTCACGGGTATGAACTCCAAATCAAGTTTGGGTTATTATACCCTCCGCGTTGCGGGATTGTTCAACTTACCAATTCCGTTACGCTACGCTTTCGGAATTGGAGTTTCACAATAAATGGAAAATTCTGATATTAGAATAGATAAAGAAGGGGTATGGTACTACAAAGGCGCACACATGTTTCGCAAAGAAATATTGAGTGTCTTTTTTGAACATCTTAGAATTGATGAATGCGGCAAATATTTAATTGAACTGGGACCAGAACGTTGTTATCTTGATGTAGAAGATACAGCTTTTGTTGTTGCCGCTGTTTATAAAACGAAATTGCCGGATAATGGCCGGTTTCAAATTGATGTTCTTTTAAATGACGACTGTTGCGAAAAACTGGAAATGAACTCTTTGTATATAGGCAATGATAATGTTCTTTATTGCCGGGTTAAAGAAGGAAAATTTACCGCCAGGTTTTCACGGAAGAGTTACTATCAATTGGCTGAATTTATCGAACGATCGGAAAATGGAAACCATTATTTTATTAATTTAAATGGCGAAAATTATTTTATTGTTGAAACTCCAATTCCGAAAGCGTAGCGTAGCGGAATTGGTAAGTTGAACAATCCCGCAACGCGGAGGGTATAACACAATCCGGTTTTTCTTTGTAGTTTATGCCTGTGATCAACAACAACAAGGCTTTATAACTTAGACGGAGGATCCAATGCTTGACGATACAATAAAAGAATCTTTGACCTTTGATGACCTTCTTCTCATTCCGGCAGCTTCCAATGTTTTACCCCGGGATGTAGATACATCAACTTTATTGACAAAAAATATTTCTCTGAATATTCCAATCGTTTCCGCCGCCATGGACACTGTAACGGAATCGCGCACCGCAATTTGCATGGCTCAGGAAGGCGGTATAGGCATAATCCACCGCAATATGAGTATAGAACAACAAGCTATTGAAGTGGACAAAGTAAAAAAATCGGAAAGTGGCATGATTGTTGATCCAATCACCATCGAACCTGACCGTAAAGTCAGAGACGCTTTAAAGCTGATGAATCAGTATTCCATTTCAGGCGTCCCGGTAGTCAAAAAAGGAAAGCTTGTCGGAATACTCACTAATCGCGATTTGCGGTTTGAAGAAAATCTGGATCAAACTGTGGCCAATGTCATGACCAAGAAAGATCTGGTCACGGTATCTGCGAATATTTCCCTGGAAAATTCCAAGAAACTTCTTCACCAGCATAGAATTGAAAAATTACTGGTTGTTGATGATGAGTACAGATTAAAAGGCTTGATTACAATTAAAGACATCGAAAAAATTCGCCGCTACCCAAACGCCTGCAAAGATTCTTTAGGAAGACTTCGCGTCGGCGCGGCTGTAGGCATTATCGACCGGGAGGCGAGAATTGATGCACTGCTCGCGGCTGGTGCTGATGTAATATCTATCGACACATCACATGGACATTCCGCAGGAGTCATCAAGGCCATTAAATCAACAAAATCTAATTTCCCCAAGTGTGAATTAATTGCTGGTAACGTCGCGACATCGGAAGGCGCTAAGGCTCTTATAGACGCCGGTGTTGATGCCGTTAAAGTCGGCGTCGGTCCCGGCTCCATTTGCACCACCAGAATTATTGCCGGAGTCGGAGTGGCCCAGATGTCGGCAATTCGAGACACGTATAAAATCGCCTCCAAAAAAGGCATTCCCATAATGGCCGACGGCGGAATAAAATATTCCGGCGATATTGTCAAAGCAATCGGCGCCGGCGCCCACTGTGTGATGATCGGCGGATTATTCGCCGGCACGGAAGAAAGTCCGGGAGAAACTATTTTATTCCAGGGTCGCAGTTATAAAGTTTATCGTGGCATGGGTTCTCTGGAAGCAATGAAAATGGGTAGCCGTGACCGTTACTATCAGGATGATATCGAAGGTCCTGCAAAGATGGTTCCTGAAGGAATCGAGGGAAGGGTGCCTTTCCGCGGTTCGCTGTCAGCCAGCATTCTCCAGCTAATTGGTGGACTCAAAGCCGGCATGGGTTATGTCGGCTGTAAAAAAATCCCCGAAATGATCGAAAAGGCGCGTTTTGTCCGCATTACTCAAGCTGGTTTGAGAGAAAGCCATGTTCATGATGTAATTATTACCAAAGAAGCGCCGAATTACTGGTTGGATTAAAAAAACTTTTTATCTTCAATTAATTATATATTTTTATTGTCTCTAATAAAGCGTGATTATGAAGCACTCTGATTTTGTCCATCTCCACCTCCATACACAATACAGCCTTCTCGACGGGATGATTCGTCTGGAAGACCTTTTCAAAAAAGCCCGGGAATACAAAATGCCGGCGGTAGCCATTACCGATCACGGCAATATGTTCGGCGCGATTGATTTTTACCAACAGGCATACAAACACGGCGTAAAGCCTATTATCGGATGTGAATTATATGTGGCTCCCAATAAGCTTACCGACAGGGTTGCGGGTGAAACGTCGAAACATTTAATTGTTCTGGTCAAAAACACGCAGGGCTATAAAAACCTGATGAAGCTTACTACAGCCAGCTATTTAAAAGGGTTCTATTACAGGCCTCGTGTGGATAAGGAGCTCTTGAAAGAATGTCACGAAGGGCTGATCGCCTCCAGCGCTTGTTTACACGGCGAAATCGCCGATTTGATTATGCAGGGTAACATGGAAGGGGCCAAGAAAGCCGCTGCTACTTATCGGGATATTTTCGGCGAGGGTAATTTCTATCTGGAAATAATGGAAAACGGGATCCCTGAACAAAAAATCGCTAACGCCGGTTTAATTGAAATCAGCAAAGAATTATCCATTCCACTTGTGGCTACCAATGACTGTCACTATCTGGAACGCGATCACGCCGAAGCGCATGATGTTCTTTTATGCATTCAGACAGGCAAGACAATTAAAGACACCGACAGAATGCATTTGAGCACGGATCAATTTTATTTCCGTTCTCCCGAAGAAATGCATCAGCTCTTTTCCTTAACGCCGGAAGCCTTATCCAGCACGGTGAGCATTGCCGAAAAATGTAACTTTTCTCTGGAAACCGGCAAATTTTATCTGCCTAATTTTGAAATAAAAAATCCGGAAGAATCTCTCAACGAATATCTGGACAGGAAGGCGAGGGAAGGGCTGGAAAAACTCTTTCCCATCATTTTAAAAGATCAAAAAGAAAGCGAATCTGAAATAAAGGAAAAGTACGAAAAACGCTTGAATGAAGAATTGGCAATAATCAAATCCATGGGTTTCGCGGGTTATTTTTTAATCGTCTCCGATTTTGTGAAGCACGCGAAACACAATAATATTCCCGTGGGGCCGGGACGCGGTTCCGCACCGGGAAGCCTTGTGGCCTACGCGATAAGAATCACCAACATTGATCCTATCCGTTATAATTTATTCTTTGAACGGTTCTTAAATCCCAGCCGTATCAGTATGCCGGATATTGATATCGATTTTTGTCAAGAGGGCAGGGATGACATCATTAAATACGTGACTGAAAAATACGGTCAGGACAAAGTTTCTCAAATCATTACGTTCGGTAAAATGCAAGCCAAGGCGGTTATCCGGGATGTAGGCCGCGCTCTCGATATTCCTTACAGCGAAGCGGATAGAATTGCTAAACTAATTCCCAATACCCCTCTGAACATAACACTCAATGAAGCGATAAAGAATGAACCGCGTCTTGCTGAGGAAGAGAAAAACAATCCTGTTGTCGCCAAACTTCTGTCTTTGTCCCGTATTTTAGAGGGACTTAACCGTCATGCCTCAACCCATGCAGCGGGAGTAGTTATATCCGATGTGCCTTTGGTGGAAAGAGTTCCCCTTTGTTCGCCCAAAGACGATGTAGTTTCCCAGTATTCGATGAACGACATCCAAACCGTCGGTATGACTAAATTTGATTTTCTTGGCCTGAAAACTTTAACGGTCATTAAAAACGCTCTTAATTTCATCAAGGAATCAAAAGGAATTGAAATAGACATACATAATCTGCCACTGGATGATAAAAAAACATATGACCTTTTGGGGCGGGGTGAAACAGACGGAGTATTTCAGCTGGAAAGTTCCGGCATGACAGATCTGTCCATCAATTTTAAGCCCGATCATATTGAAGATATAATCGCCTTAATTGCCCTTTACCGTCCCGGGCCGATGAAAATGATTCCGGAATTTGTCAACCGCAAGCAGGGGAAAACAAAAATATCCTACGAACTGCCTCAACTGGAAAAAATACTCAAGGAAACCTACGGTGTAATTCTC
Source organism: Smithella sp. (assembly GCA_049517435.1). Classification (GTDB taxonomy): domain Bacteria; phylum Desulfobacterota; class Syntrophia; order Syntrophales; family Smithellaceae; genus Smithella. The sequence goes on from JBEKRZ010000001.1 coordinate 139,149, forward strand.
TATCAGGAACAGGTCATGCAGATTGCCAGTGCTATCGGCGGTTATACTATGGCCGAGGCTGACACGTTGCGCAAAGTAATGGGTAAAAAAATGGCGGCGGCCATGGAAAAGGAAAAACCCAAATTTCTTGAAGGCGCCAGAAAACATAAGATTAATGAACACAAAGCCAAAACGATTTGGGAGCAGATGGAAACATTTGCTGCGTATGGCTTTAATAAGTCCCACAGCACCGCCTACGCGATAATCGCTTACCAGACGGCATATCTTAAAGCGCATTATCCGGCGGAGTTTATGGCCGCGCTGCTCACGAGTGAAAAAGACAACCGCGATAAAATAATCAGGTATATGAGCGCCTGTAAAGAAATGGGCATAAACATTCTGCCGCCGGATATAAATGAATCACAAAGAGATTTCACCATATCAGGAGAAAACATTCGCTTTGGACTGGCGGCGATTAAAAATGTCGGCCTGGCCGCGATCGATTCGATAATATCAGTCAGGCAGGATGGGAAATTCACGTCTTTCATGGATTTCTTAAGCCGCGTCGATTTGCGCAAGGTAAACAAAAGAGTAATCGAGAGCCTGATTAAATGCGGCGCCTTTGATTCTTCTGGCTACAAGCGCAGTCAACTCATGGAACATTATGAAGAAGCAATGGACGAGGCTCAGCGCAGTCAAAAAGAAAAACTGAGCAATCAATCCAGTTTTTTTGACCAATTCGATACCAGCACTTCATCCGGAGAAAATGGATTAAAATCTTATCAAATCCCGGATGACATGCCCGAGTGGGACCACAAAAAACTTTTATCTATTGAAAGGGAAGCTTTAGGTTTTTATATTACCGGCCATCCCTTACTGCGTTTTGCCGACCGTTTGAAGCTTGTTACTAATGCTAATTCCGGCAATTTAAATGCCAAACGGGACAAAGATAACGTCATTATCGCGGGCATAGTAAGCGGCATCAGTGAAAAAAAGACAAGAAGAAACGACATTATGTGCTACGTTACCCTTGAAGACTTACAGGGTTCAATAAACACTATATTCTTCTCGGATATATATAAGAAATACTACACGCTTTTGCATGAGGAAGAGCCGATAGTGATTAAGGGAACTCTCGATATCGGCGGGTCGGAAGAAATGCCTAAACTGACAGTAATGGCGCAGGAAGTAACTTCTTTAACGCAATCCTTGGAAAACCCCTACAAGCAGGTTCGTTTCATGGTTGACGCCAGTAAAGTCTCGACGGAAAACATTTCATCGCTGATTTCTTCGATAAAGAAATTCCACGGCAAATGCGAAGGTTATGTGCACATTCTAAATGGAAAAAGTGAAACAGTAGTTTACCTGGGGGATGAATTCCGCCTGGAGATTAATGATAAATTAAAAAGAGAAGCGGATAATATATTAGGGGAGGGCGCTACAATCTATTCGTGAAACTCCAATTCCGAAAGCGAAGTGCATCGGAATTGGTTAGTTGAACAATCCCGCAAAGCGGAGGGTATTTATACCCGTGGTTCTTAATACCATTTTCTTCTTCGGCTAACTTTGTTGGCTTCGGGTTCGACTTCCTCAACGTATTACTAATACGCCTCGTCGTCTCACCCTTGCCGCCGCGTTATACTTTGAATAAAATGGTATTAAAGAAAATAGAATGCCTTTATTTGTCATTACCCGGCTTGACCGGGTAATCCAGTTTTCTTTTGGACTATTCTTGGATTCCCGTGTCGCGCTTCGCTTGCCCGAGAATGACAAAAGAATGGTCACCCAATGATACATGAAGAAAGAACTTACAGGTCATTAATTAATAAGGGAAACCTTACTTCATATAACGTCAAAATCGCCGAAAGCGATTTACTGATCAGCTCTGATACCAATCTGACAGATGAAGCCTTAAAATCTCTTGCCAGGCATCGTCACTCTTTAGAAACATACATTAAAAGTCATCCGGAATTCCTTGCGTCACTTCTGCCTCTTCCTGCAGACGATTTAGCGCCGCCGATTGTCCGGGACATGCTCAGTAAATCAAAAATCTGCGGGGTAGGGCCGATGGCCGGGGTTGCCGGCGCCGTATCCGAATTTGTGGGCTATGATCTCCTCGATCAGACGGAAAACCTCATTATTGAAAATGGCGGAGATATTTTTATAAAGACGGAAAATAAACTAATAACTTCCGTTTACGCCGGAGAATCTGCTTTAAGTTATAATGTAAATTTTATTGTAAAACCGGAAGAAACACCGCTAGGCATTTGCACATCATCCGCCACGGTAGGGCCTTCTTTGAGTTTCGGCAAAGCCGACGCTGTCTGTGTAATTTCCAAATCCGCAACGCTTGCCGATGCCGCAGCTTCCGCCATCGGCAACAGAATGAAAAGTAAAAATGATATTAAACCAGTCCTTGATTTTGGAATAAAAATTAAAGGCGTTACAGGAATAATAATTATCATTGGAAGTAAAATGGGAGCAATAGGAGATGTGGAATTTATCTAATATGGGAATGATAGGCGCAGCCCGGCGCATGCCGGGGAAGGGTGGAGTTGGTTTAAAAAACGAATAAATATTGACATTAGTCAATTAAGTGTGCTTTTGTACTCATAATTATTAGAGTAATATTGTTATTCTATTGAGAAAGGAGTGGAATTTTGACTGAACAAGCTTATGTAGAAGTCAAAGAAGAAATAAAGTATCAGACTCTAGCTGAGTTTTTAGAAAGCACTCCACCAAATCAAATTATTCCTATATCTGATATGTCTGAGATATCTTCTTCTGGCTCATATAAACGTGATGCAATGAGAAGCCCAGAAATTCAGTTACATTGTGATCATGAAAACTGTAATGGTGTTCGCTTTTTTAGATGTGATTCAGGTGGAGGTCATTACCTAACAACAAAAAATTATGAGTTTTTCTATCTAACCTACCGTTGTTCAAACTGCCAAGCTAATACAAAGACATTTTCACTTGCAGCAAAATTAAAAACTGCTTGGAAACCCGAAGGCGACTGTTACAAATTTGGTGAACTACCAAATTATGGACCACCGGTGTCACCTAAATTGATAAAACTTATCGGTCCCTATAGAGAAGAATTTTTAAAAGGCAGACGATGCGAAAACCAAGGTTTAGGAGTTGGTGCGTTCGCTTACTACCGTAGAGTTGTTGAAACTCAAAAAAATAGAATATTAGAAGAAATAATTAAAGTTTCGGAAAAAATAGGAGCACCTAAGGAAAAGATTGAAATATTACGAGCAGCTGTTAATGAAACGCAGTTTAGTAAAGCACTTGAGATGACTAAAGATGCCATGCCAGAAAGCCTTCTAATTAATGGTAATAGCCCAATTTTGCTTTTACATAATGCTTTAAGTGAAGGAATCCATACCCTAACTGATGAGCGATGCTTGGAATTAGCGGGAAGTGTCAGGATTGTTTTAGGTGAACTATCAGAAAGACTATCGCAGGCTCTAAAAGATGAAGCCGAGTTATTGAAAGCATTATCCAGTCTAATGCGTAACAAGAAAAACTTATAAATTGTTCAATAATTTAATCTTCACCTACCTCATGTTTACATAACATATCTTATAGGACGTAAGTTTTAAATTGGCAGTCAGGAATGGCGGGCTCTTCCTGGTTATTTTACTAAAAATATTGCATTATTATTTGAAAGCAATTAAATTCCATCATCAGCCAGTTGTTTAACAAGTTTCATCTGGCGATCGGATAGCTTCTTGGGAACCTCAACATTGATCTTTACGTATTGATCCCCTTTAGGAGCGCCTTTTAATCCCGGTACGCCATATCCCTTCATTCTTATCTTGGTATTGTTCTGAGTGCCGGGACTGAGCTTTAGTCTCTTTACAGAGCCATCTAATGTAGAAACATCGATCGTGGTTCCTAGCGCCGCCTGGGTAAACTTGATAGTTTTTTCGATATATAAATCATTACCGTCGCGTGCATAGATCGGATGAGGCAACACATTGATATTTAAATATAAATCACCACTGGGGCCGCCGTTGAAGCCGGATAATCCTTTGCCGGGCAATCTTAGCTTTTTGCCGCTGCTGATTCCGGCCGGTATCTTTACATTGATATCTTCGATATTATTTTCCAGTTGAAAAGAAATCTTTTTATCGGCACCTAATACTGATTCTTCCAAAGAAATAGATAAGTTATACTCGGCGTCCTGTCCTTTTTGAGGCATATTAGTATATTGTTGACGGCCGCCGCCCATACCGCCACCTCCAAATAGGCCGGCAAAGGGATCATCATAATCATCGCGCGCGCCGCCGCCTCCCCTTCTGCTTGTCCGAAATGTTGTTCGGCCTCCCCCTCTTGCTCCTTCAAATCCGAACCCGCGTAGAATCTCATTAATATCAAAGTTACGAAAAATATCTTCCTGAGAATACTGCTGACGGTACTGATCCGCGGAACCAAATTGATCATATTGCTGGCGTTTTTCGGTATCACTTAAAACAGCGTAAGCTTCGCTTATTTTTTTAAATTTTTCTTCCGCGCCCTTATTATTAGGATTCTTATCCGGATGCCACTTTAACGCAAGTTTTCGATATGCTTTCTTAATTTCATCAGCCGTAGCTTTTTTATCGACGCCAAGAACAGTATAGTAGTCTTCTGCCATATTAACCCTTTCTGCCGGCCACGTAAAAAATCCATATGCTGCGTTGCACTTCATCCATCGTCGTTGCGACCTACGAGCAAAGTAGGCCTCACTTCTCTGGATTCATGCGCCTTGCCTCTGGAGCTTTTTATGAGGCCGTTACATTTATTTTCGTTAATTTAAGCATCAATTCCCATTTGAAAAGCGGCTAAATTCATTTTAATCAACTTATCCGGGAATGATTTCTTAATGACACTCTGCCAGATGGATTGATCAATGTTCATCAGATTGGATACCGCGCCCAGGAGAACTACATTCTCCGTTTTGATATTGCCTGCTTTTTGCGCCAACTCCGCAGCGTTGAAATAAATCACCTTGGCATAATGTTCTTCTAAAAAAGCAATGGCATCTTCAGGATACGGCGTGTCGCCCATATTGACTACAGGAGGATAAATTTCTTCCGTATTCACGATAATAGCGGCATCTTTTCTTAGGAATCTCAAATAGCGCAAGGCCTCCATTTTTTCAAAAGAGATAAGCGCTTGGATGCTTCCAGGCTCGGCCAGCGGTGAATAGACTTTCTTTCCATAACGTACATGGCTGGTCACACAGCCGCCGCGCTGGGCCATGCCGTGTACTTCGCTTTTTTTAACATCCAGACCGGCTTCCATTATCACCTCGCAAATGATATCGCTTGCCCGCAAAATACCCTGTCCGCCAACACCGGCAAACAATATGCTTTTTACTTCGTTATCAGCCATTTAAATGTATTCCCCTAATTTAACTTATAGCGCCGAATTTGCAAACCTGCGCGCATAAACCGCACCCGTTACAAAGGGTTTCATCAATGAAGGAAATACCTTTGCGTTTTGATCCTTCCTTCGTTACGCCCTTCTTCCAGGAAATCGGCGGACAATTCAAACCCAAACATGCCTTGCAGCCTTCGCACTTATCAGGATCAACTTTCAGCGCCGGTTTAGGTTTAATATTTGCTCTTTTAAACAAGACACACGGTCTTTGGGCAATGATGACTGAAGGACCATCTTTGGCCAGTTCTTCTTTGATGGCGCTTCTTGTGGCTTTCTGATCAAGAGGATCAATAACCTTTATATTTTCAATTCCTAGTGCGGAAATTAAAACCTTTAGATTAACCTTTTTTGCCTCTTTACCCATTAGGGTATAGCCTGTTCCCGGATGCTCCTGCATGCCCGTCATGGCTGTTGTGCTGTTATCCAGGATAATGATTAAAGCGTCACTGTTGTTATAAGCCATATTCAGCAGTGATGTAATCCCTGAATGCAGAAAAGTGGAATCACCGATAACGCCGACGACCTTGCCCTTCCCTTTTTCTTTCATAGCTTTGCTCATGCCGTGAGCCATGCCGATACTCGCGCCCATGCAGATGCAGGAATGCAAACCCTCCAGAGGTTTCATATAAGACAAGGTATAACAGCCGATATCGCCATGGACATAAACCTTGTGTTTTTTCAAAGCATAAAATAATCCGCGGTGCGGACAGCCGGGACAAAGATTCGGCGGACGCGGCGAGAGGCTTTCTTTATAAGGTGAAACAACCCCTTGAGTATTTCTCTCAATCGCGTTTTTAATAATGCCGGGATCAAATTCAAGGGTATACGGAAAAATTTCCTTGCCGATTACTTTAATGCCCATCGCGTTGATCTGTTCTTCCAGGAAAGGATCCAACTCCTCAACGACATATATTTTTTTAACTTTGGAGGCGAAATCGCGGATTAATTTCTCCGGCAAGGGATAAACCATCCCCAGCTTAAGATAGGAATAATCGGGGAAAACTTCTTTGGCATAGTTATAGGGCATTCCGGCGGTAATGATTCCAACTTCCGGATTATTGATTTCCATTTTGTTTTCAGAAAATGTTTCCACAAATATTTTCAATGCTTGCTGGCGTTTTTCCACCTCCACTCGCTGTGTGCGGGCATTGACGGGAACCATGACATATTTTTCAGCGTTATATATTAAACCGGTTTTGTCTTTGTATTTTTCCGGTTCTGTAAGAGTTACAACCGACTTGGAATGAGCAACACGGGTAGTCGAACGCAAAAAAACAGGCGTGTCGAATTTTTCGCTGATTTCAAAAGCGAGTTTTATATATTCCTTGGCTTCCCCAGCATCGGCCGGTTCCAGCATCGGCATTTTAGCAAACCGGGCGTAATTACGATTGTCCTGTTCATTTTGAGAACTATGTAATGAGGGATCATCAGCGCTGACGATAACCAGAGCCCCATTTGTGCCGGTATAACTGACTGTGAAAATCGGATCAGCGGCAACATTAACGCCAACGTGTTTCATAACCGCCAGCGCCTTTTCTCCCGCCAGCGCGGCGCCGATGGCTACTTCGACTGCGACTTTTTCATTGGGCGACCATTCCGCGTAAACACCATCATATTTGGAGAATTCTTCTAAAATTTCCGTGCTGGGAGTACCCGGATAGGCGGCGGCAAATCTAACGCCCGCTTCATACGCGCCGCGGGCAATAGCTTCATTTCCTGACATTAATACTTTCAAAATATTGTCCTCCGCATTGAATGACATCAGCTCAAGGAAGATATCTTTCTCTTGATAAAAATCGTCATGGAAGGATCAGAGGTCTTTTGCAAAGCGCTTTTATAATTCTCCAAAGCGTTCTTTTTGTCATTTAATTGTTCATAAATACGGGCAATATTACGAAACCCGATTGATTCAAATCCGATATTGTCACTCTTTTGCGCCTTTTCAAAATATTCAAGCGCAACTTTAAGATCTTTCTTTGCTTCATAGCAATATCCCAGTGAAGTTAAAACCAAGAATTTTATCCCGGCAGTATCCGATCTGGAAGAAGAAACAAATTTCTTATATTCAGTAATGGCATTATCTATTTCTCCCAAATTATAATAAATATTTCCCAAGTGATAATAGGAAATTCGCGCGCTCCAACTATGGGGATATTTATTAATCAATTCCCGGTAAATTTTAATGTTTGCTCTGGCGTCATCCGGGGTCGAAACATTTCTAGCTATATTCTGAGCTTTAGCATACATTTCTCTTGCGGAAGATTGATAATAGCTCCAGTAGATATAAATACCAAACGCAATTATCGAAGCCAAAATGATTGCCGTCACAATGGCATAAAAGCGGGTCTTGTTTTCGGAAATATAATCAGTTATTTCCTCTATGGAAGATTGAAAAGCATCCGGCCCTTCTAATTCTTTTTTTGATAATTTTGCCGCCATATTATTCCCCTTTAATACTATATTTATTTATCAGTTCAAGAAGCAGTTTAGGTATTCTGCGTATCCTTCCCTCGTTATTTGTGCAGGCGTGAATGGTGTAGCCTTCCACCAGCAGATTTTCTTTATTTTCATCCCATATGCTGGAATTAAATCTGACAGTCGCCTTTTTGATATAATCAAATTCGGTCTCTATAGTCAAAAGCTGATCGTATGTAGCGAACTTCAGATAATTACAACTGACTTTTATTAACGGAAGATTAAGGCCAAGTTTTCCCAGCTCCGTGCAGGGAACGCCGAGTTGCCGCATAAATTCATTCCGTCCGAGTTCAAACCATTTTATATAGTTTGTGTGATAAACCACCCCCATGGCATCGGTATCAGCATAAATCACTCTGACTTTTGTTATGTTACTAACTGACAAAAGCTCTCCAATCTCTGATAAATTTTTCCATCAATAAATGACCCGGCGAAATTAAAATCGAGCTTTCTTTTGCGGTCATTTCATTAAAGGGCAAACCTGCCGCTCTGTTTTCTTCTTTGCGGGAAGATAAAACAGCGAAGGGACTGGGATCGCTGACATGAGTTTTTATATCGAGTGGCGTGGGATGATCGCTTAAAACAATAATCCGGTAATCGCCGAAAGAAGGCATTTTATTTAAAATCGGCCCCACTATTTTTTCATCAAAAAGTTCAATTGCCTGAATTTTACCGGCGGCGTTTCCTTCATGCCCCATTTCATCAGGGGCTTCCAAATGGACAAAAACGAAATCCATAAAATTCAAAATATCCAGAGCCATTTTAGCTTTGCCTTCATAATTAGTATCAATGTAACCGGTCGCCCCTTCCACAGGAAAAACTTTTAACCCGGCAATAATGCCGATGCCTTTGAGCAGATCAACGGCGGAAATCATTCCACCCTGCAGGGAGTATTTTTGAGTAAGCGGAACCATCTGAGGCTTCTTCCCCTGCCCCCAAAGCCAGATGGAATTAGCCTGTTTTTTACCCGCTTTCTGTCTTTGAGCGTTAACAGGATGGTTTATTAAAATTTCTCCGGCACGCTGCATAATTGAGTTTATTTCCTGTGCAGAATCTCCGCGCGGAAGATAAGACGCTATGGTTTTTCCCGTTATATCATGAGGCGCCGTTGTTTCAGGAGATGAAGGGGCGTCGCGCCAAACGAATAAATGGCGATAACCGACACCGGGGAAAAATTGGTACGGAGAAGAACCAAGCGTTTTATTTAGATCGAGAATAATTTCTCTGGATTCTTCAGTGGAGATATGGCCGGCAGTGAAATCATCCATAAACGCACTTTCGGAATCCTTCTCTCCTATTGTTACAAGGTTACAGCGATAAGCTATATCATTTTGTCCGAGACTTATTCCCATGCTGGCCGCTTCCAAGGGGCCCCTGCCGGTATAAGTTTCTCGAGGATCATAACCCAACACACTCAAGGTGGCAACATCGCTGCCCGGAGTAAGTCCGGCTGGAATCGTATCCACACGGCCTAATGTACCTTCCGCGGCAATCTGATCCATAAAAGGAGTAAAAGCGCACTGCAGAGGAGTCTTTCCGCCAAGCATTTTGGTCGGATAATCGGCCATTCCATCGCCAAGTAAAACTACATATTTCATAATAATATTTAGAGAATCTTCTTTGTGAATAATTTTAATTTAATTCGTCCTCAATTCTAATTAGAATAGTTTTGTCCTGCACCATATTCAGCTTATCTATCTTTTTGAGCGCCTGGCGCACGTTTTTTTCCTGTGCCTTGTAAGTTGTCATTACAATCGGCACGGCGACTCCCTCTCCCCTCGCCTTCTGAATACAAGTGGCAATGCTGATGTTATTTTCTCCGAGAATACCGGATATCTTGGAAAGAACACCGGGGCGATCAAGAGCGGAAAAACGGAAATAATATTTTGTTTCTATGTTATCCATCGGTATAAGCTTTATTTGGGTCATTGCTGTTTCATTGATTGACCGCAGGGGCACCCGGCTGGTTATGCTTTTTAAAATATTGCGGGCACTGTCGATAATATCGCTAAAAACCGCGCTGGCTGTGGGCATCATCCCCGCCCCCTGCCCGAAAAGAAAAACGGGCCCTGAAGCATCACCCATGATGTGAAAAGCGTTATAATTTTGATTCACATTGGCCAGAAGGTGACCGGAAGGAATCATCGTCGGATGAATTCTTGCTTCCACCGCGTCATTCTTAAGCATCGCTATCGCCAGCAGTTTTATCCGGTAGCCCAATTCTCTGGCAAACCCGATATCATCGCGGCTGATTTTAGTGATGCCTTCAAGATAAATATCTTTCAGGTTTACTTTCTTTCCGTAAGCAAGCGATAAAAGAATCGCCATCTTATGAGCGGTATCTGTTCCTTCTACATCGAAAGTAGGATCAGCTTCAGCAAAGCCAAGCTTCTGCGCCTCTTTTAAAACAACATCGAACATCTTGCCTTCGTCAGTCATTTTGGTCAGAATGAAATTGCAAGTGCCGTTCATAATGCCCATAATGGAGTTGATCTTATTGGCAACAAGGCTTTCTTTGAGAGTCTTGATTATCGGAATAGTTCCGCCTACACTGGCTTCAAAACCGATATCTACAGACTGCCTCTGGGCTGCCGGAAATATTTCATTGCCGTGGGTGGCCAAAAGCGCCTTGTTGGCGGTAACAATATGTTTACCCTTGGCGATTGCCTCCAGAACAAAAGTACGCGCCGGTTCATATCCGCCCATCAATTCAATGACAATGGAAATATCTTTATCGTTGATTATCTCCCTGGCATTAGTCGTCAACAGATTCTTATTAATTTTAACACCGCGCGGCGTAGTAATATCGATATCGGCAATCTTTTTTAAAACCAGCCTAGCGCCTAGCTTTTGAGTAATCAGATCCTCGTTTTGCCGCAGTAGTTTGATTACTCCGGTTCCGATAGTGCCGAAACCAATTAAGCCGATATTAATATTTTTCATCACGCGTACCTGAAATCAGTTTTAAATTTACATTTTGTCCATTAAGGACAATAGTTAAGAATGTCTTTCCTATAACAAAAACAACCATTTTGTCAAACAAATATAAATTATATTTAAATCGTTAACTGATTAAAATCCAAAGAATTAAAAAGAGAAATTCAAAAATTTCTAGAACTATCTAAAAGAACTAATACCGCTTTTCTTTCAAAAGATAACAACGCAGTCAACAAAGTTAGCCAATGAAATTAAACGGTATTCTATTTTATCGTTATTAGCTTATTCTCAACACCAGCGTAGAAAACGATAATTTCTGTCGTTTCCGTACCTTCGTTCTTTCCGTAATGTTTCTTATTGACCAGTTCAATAATAGAATCTCCGGCTTTGAGATGCAGTGTTTTGTTGTCTTCTCTCACTACGGTAAGTTCTCCCTTGAGCAAAACACCAGCGTTAATTACCGGATGATTGTGCATTTCCAATGTGGCTCCAGCGGGAATCTTTATTCTCAAAATGGTAACTTCAGGTTTACCTTGAGGATATTCAGGAAGGACTTCTCCATCCCAACTTGAACTTGTTTTTGCCAACTGCTCAACGACAACATTATTTAAATTACCCGTACAGGCAGTGATGAACATAAAGGATGTTATAAATATTGCTAAAATAATTTTCTTCATTTTAAGTTTTTCCTTTCATGCTTAATGTTTTGGAATACCTCAATAACCTATCTTGAAGTGTGCCGGTGTGCAACTCAAAGAGATGATTATCGTAGTCATAAAAGTATATCGACCGAGATTCCCCCTCAACACGTTTACGTCCAGGTTTCACATCAATACCCAGTTGATTTATCCTTGATACATATTAATCAAATTCAGAGTTAGATACCTTAAATGCAACATGGTTATAAGAACGTTCTAATAGTGGCTCACCTTTCATAATCGCAATCCAAATATTTCCAACAATGAAGAACTTCTCATCAGAGATGGAAAAGTTTTCCCCCGCACTGTTATAAACCTCCTCTGCATCAAAAATTGTGCTTAGGAAATGGGCCATCTTTTCAAGATCTCTGACTATGAAAGTAATGTGATTGACTGAATTTATCATTTGTATATGTGGGCTCTGACAATATTATTGATTTTTAGAAATGATTTTGTGAGCTCTACGGCGACGGGTAGTTTTTTTACGCAGATCAGTAGAAAGGACGCTTATATTACCATCAACTTCCAGTACCGCCAGATCTACATCTGATACTGAGGCCACCCCGTGCTCCCGAATCACTTCCATCAATTCATCTTCCGTGATTTCGGCGTTCTTCATGTTGGAGTATAATATTGTTCCTTCAAACACCAGCATGATGGCCTCACCCTCGATTGCTTTCCCAAACTTCGGAAAGCGTAACTGCAATTGTTTTAGAATGTAATTGACCACAAACAAAGAACCGGCGGCGACAAGACCGCCCGTAAGTGTTGAATCTGGACCAACCATCGCGTTTTGTACAGCGTTGCTGATCAACAGGATAAAAACCAGATCATAAACGGAGAGCTGTGCCAGTTCTTTTTTTCCAAACAGGCGGATGGCCAGGATGATAAAAAAGTAAACGCAAACAGAACTGAAAATGATCCGGAGGTAGTTATTTTGTAAAATGTCCATTTAAAAGACTCCTATCACATTTTGAGTTGAAAATAAATTTCATCATGCAGTGGTGTGGGAATTCCTGATTCTTTTCCTGCCTTGCAAAGATAAGCTGTCAGCGCGTCAATTTCCGTCTGTCTTCCATTTTCTCTGTCGAGTTGCATGGATGTCTTTGAGTTATGACCAAAACCGGCAACCATTTCCATCAATTTATCAACTGCATTTTCCGGCAGAAAAACATGACGTGCTTTGGCAACTGCTGCGACTTCCAGCATCATATCCCTTGCCTTTTTCCTGAGCGAAGAATCCGCCCAAATAGCACCGTATGTTTTGTTGGTGGCGGACATCAGAGATGCCAGAGGGCACATCAGCAAATATTTTGTCCATAAGACTTCGGAGATTTTGTCCGTTAATATGGCGTTAATTTTTGCTTGCGATAAAATATCTAGAATGTATTGATATTTTTTGGCTGATTCATCATCCGTACCGAATGTTAATATACATGCGCCATCCTCCTGATAGATAACACCCGGCTTCTCAATGTGGGTAATGATATAGACACTGCCACTTAAAACATTCGCCTGAGGCAAAACAGTGCGAAGCCGTTCCGCGCTGTTGACGCCATTCAGCAGAGGAATCACAACTGTGTTTTTATTGATACAGGAGCTGAATTGTTGCGCGGAGCTTTCCAGTGAATAACTTTTTGTGCAGAAGAAAACCAAATCAAAAATGCCCGCTTCGGTGGGATTATCCGTTGCCAATCTTGGCCTGGCAACATAATCATCTTCACGTGTTAATAACTGCAATCCTTTTTCTTGAATCGCTTTTAAATGCTCGCCGCGCGCGATAAAAATTACTTCGTGCTCAGGGGAATTTTGAAATTCTCTGGCCAGCTTTCCGCCAAAATATCCCCCTACCCCGCCGATGCCGACTATACCGATTCTCATCCCGTCCTCGCTAAATCAAGTTTCCCCTGCCATTTCCAAAGCAAGGTTTCTTTTAAAATTATATGTTCAGGCTTTTCTAAAAATGGATCTCTCTCCGCTAGTTGAAAAGCGTCCTCTTTGGCATCGTTTAAAATACGGGCGTCACGAATTATGCTGGCAATGCGAAAATCAGGTAGTCCCGATTGCCGTGTACCTAGAAAATCACCGGGGCCCCGAATAGCCAGATCTTCCTCGGCAATGACAAAGCCATCTGTTGTTTTTTCCATCACCTTTAATCTTTTGCGCGCGTCCGCCGAGCATTTATAATCCGCCAGCAAAATACAGCTTGAAGGAATATCGCGTCGCCCTACCCTGCCGCGTAACTGATGCAGTTGAGAAAGGCCAAATCGTTCGGCGTGTTCGATCACCATTAAAGAAGCACGCGGCACATCGATTCCAACTTCAATTACCGTAGTAGAGACAAGAATCTGAATTTTATTTTCCAGAAATTCCCGCATCACGGCATCTTTTTCTTTTTCCTTCATTTTGCCGTGAATAAGACCAATCCTGTTATCAGGGAAAATATCTTTTTGCAGATGCTGAGCCATGTTGGTGGCATCTTTCAAATCAAGGCTCTCCGATTGTTCCACTAAGGGATAAACGATAAACGCCTGATGGCCTTTGGCTAGTTCTGAGCTGATTGTTTGATAAACTTTATCTCTTCTGCTCTCCGATACCAAGACAGTACGCACCGGCTTTTTACCGGGAGGCATTTCATCTATTACGGAGACATCCAAATCGCCGTAAACAGTCATCGCCAGCGTCCGCGGAATCGGTGTCGCCGTCATAACCAGTACATCCGCGCTGATTCCCTTGCCGCGCAAAGTCGCTCTTTGCATTACGCCGAAGCGATGCTGCTCATCAATAACAACCATACCCAGTTTATGAAAATCGACATCTTCCGCAATCAAGGCGTGTGTGCCGATGATAATATTCGCTTCTCCACTGACTATTTTATCCAGCACCTCTTTTCTTTGAGAGGTATTGAGGCCGCCGATAAGTAAAACAGCATTCAACCCCAGCGCGGATGCCCAATTTTTTACATTCTGATAATGCTGCTGCGCTAGAATTTCGGTTGGCGCCATTATTGCAGCCTGATAGGAATTTTCACAAGCTGTAACCATTGCCGCCATTGAAACAATTGTTTTGCCGCTGCCGACATCACCCTGCAAAAGCCTGTTCATCGCGGTTTGTCTGGCCATGTCGGTCTGTATTTCGTTGATTACTCTTTTTTGCGCGGCAGTTAAATCGAAAGGAAGAAGCGCACGGAATTTACTTAAAAGAGGTCCCTCAATATTGAATTTAATACCAGTCTCTAAAATCCGCCCTTTCTTTTTTATGGCCATACCCAGTTGAAAAAAGAAAAACTCATCGTAAATCAACCGGCGATGCGCTGACGAACGCGCGGATATAAATTCCTCCATTGATTCGCTATTGTCGGGAAAATGAACGGACAAGAGAGCTTCGTGGATATTGAGCAAATTGCGCTTTTCACAGATATTATCCGGTATAGGCGAAGCCACATAGCGGGAATAATTTTCCAGCGCGAAATTCATTACCTTGCGGAAATATTTTTGATGCAGTCCTTCTGTCTCCGAATAAATGGGCACTATTCTTTTAAAGTTTAAAAAATTTTCCGCTGCATCTTCTTCCAATATTTCGTATTCGGGATGAACCATTATTTTGCCAGAATAGTTAGGCGTCACATTTCCCGTAAATATTATCTCAGTCCCTTTTTTAAAAGTACCAACCAGATATGATATCGAACCCTTGAACCACTTGGCAATTAAATTAGCGGTATTATCGCTGACAGTAACCTCTAAAATACGTTTCTTTCCGTAGTATCTGGCTTCTACATTAATTACCTTGCCGGTGATTGTTTGAATTTTTCCAACTTCCAACCGATTGATCTTCCTGATCTCACGCCTGTCCTCATATGTCCTTGGTAAAAAATAGAGCAAATCTTCGACGGTGGCAATTTTCTTAGCGGCAAAGCGAGTAGCCATTTTCGGTCCGACTCCCTTTAAATATTGAACCGGCAGGGTAAGTTTGGCCCAAGCTTCTTTTAGATCGGATATCCTTTGTATTGTCTGCTGGTCTTGAGGATGAAGCGGGCCGGGCACCGGGGAAGAATTAATAACGTTTTTGAGCTTTTCCAATATAATCTGTGCTTTTTCTATCTTATATTTTTTTAATTCCGACTTTTTCCAATCATAATCGGAAAATATTTCTAACAATTCCTTTACCAGAGAGGAAAAATCATTATTGTAAGCCGGTGGCAGGCAACTTTTGAACAATGACAATAAATTTAAAAGAGATTTTCCTAAATCTTTTATGTGAGATAAGTTTTTATAATTATCTTTAGAAGCAAAACCCAAAGGCTGTTCTATTTTTTGCAGAATCTCTTTTAGTGAATCCATTTAAGTCTCCGCATTGGAAAGTTGGCAAACCTAAATCATTTCCGGTGAATTGGATGTTTTTTGTTAACAAATATATTTTGTTTGCGCAAGGAATGATTGACTTAAACGCTGATTTACGTTACACGAATTCATATACTTTATATAAATAATCAAATTCATACAGGGGCAACATGACAACTAAAACTACATATAAAGACGCGGGAGTAGATATTGATATCGCTAATGAATTTGTAGAACGCATTAAACAATCGATAAAAACAACCGCACGTAAAGAAGTTATTTCCGGCATTGGTGGTTTTGGCGGACTTTTTCATCTTAATTCAATAGATTTAAAGGATCCAGTATTAGTTTCTTCTACCGACGGCGTAGGCACTAAACTGCGAATTGCTCAATTAGTGGATAAGCATGATACCATCGGTATCGATCTTGTAGCCATGTCGGTTAACGATGTCGTCGTTCAGGGCGCTGAACCTTTATTCTTTCTCGATTACCTTGCCACGGGAAAAATAGAACTGGAAAAAAGTGTAAAAATTGTCGAGGGCATTACTGAAGGGTGCCGACAAGCCGGCTGTACTCTTTTGGGCGGTGAAACCGCTGAAATGCCCGGTTTTTATAAAATCGGCGAATATGATCTTGCCGGCTTTTGTGTCGGTGTTGTGGAAATGGAAAAATTAATTAATGGGTCATCAGTCAGCGTCAATGACCGGGTTATCGGACTTGCTTCCAGCGGTTTGCATAGTAATGGCTTTTCATTAGCCCGAAAAGTTCTTTTGGAAAAAGGTAATTTTGGTGTCAACGACAAAATCGCCGGTTTAGATAAAACGATTGGTTTGGAAATGCTGGAGCCGACTAGAATTTATGTTAAACCACTTTTGAATCTTTTTAAGATTTTTAATATAAAAGGCCTCGTGCATATAACCGGTGGCGGATTTTACGACAACATCCCGCGAATAATTCCTCAATCTTGCCGTTGCGTTATTAACAAAGGCAGTTGGCATATACCGCCTATTTTCGACGTTATCCGGGAAATAGGCAACATTGAAGAAAAAGAAATGTTTCGTGTCTTTAATATGGGTATCGGGATGATGATCATCGTTGCGGAAAAAGAATGTCAGGAAGTGCTTGATCGTTTGGAAATGCTGGGTGAAAAAGCTTATCTAATTGGTGTTATAGAAAAAAGAGAAGATAAACAAGATCAGGTTTATCTTTGTGAAGGTTAGAAATATATGGCTGATTTATTGAAACTGGGAGTTTTGATTTCCGGAAATGGTTCCAATCTGCAATCAATTATTGATAATATTGAAAAGGGTTCCTTGAAAGCAACCATCAAAATTGTTATCAGCAACAATCTTGACGCTTTCGGACTAACCAGAGCGAAAAAACATGGAATTCCTCTAGCTGTTTTAAAAAATGGAGATTTTAAAAACAAAGAAGAATTTGATTTAGAATTAATAAGAATTTTAAGGAACAATGAAGTGGATCTTGTTATTCTGGCCGGTTTTATGCGAATTATTACTCCTGCTTTCTTGAAAGCTTTTTCCGGAAAAATAATGAACATCCACCCTGCTCTTCTTCCGTCTTTTCCCGGGCTTAATGGACAGAAGCAGGCATTGGAATACGGTGTCAAATTTTCCGGTTGCACGGTACATTTCGTCGATGAAGGAGTGGATACCGGACCAATAATAATTCAGAGTGCTGTGCCTGTACATGATGACGATACCGAAGAAACACTGGCGACAAGAATATTAAAGGAAGAACACAAGATTTATCCGCAGGCAATTCAATTATTTGCTGAGGGGAAAATTGAAATAAAAGGACGTAAAGTACGGATTAAAAATTAAAATCGCGGGTATAAACCCAAAGCAAGCTGCGGTGTATTAAACCCTCCGCTGCGCGGGATTGTTCAACTTACCAATTCCGCTGCGCTTCGCTTTCGGAATTGGAGTTTCAGCAATAAATATCACCCCATGCTTTATGTGATTCGCTTTTAACTGGCTTTTGAAAATAATAATTATTCCACACGATTGTTTATGAGGAAGTTAATTAATTGATGTATGGTCTAATTGTCATAGGAGATGATCTTTCTTCCCATGTTGCCGCGGCAGTTGCTTCCCATCATGGCATCAATACAGCGCTGCTGGTAGAAAGCGAAATTGGAGAAGAGATAAGTTTATCTGGCGATTTTATTTTTAACATTGATCCTACACCGATTACCGGACTGGGAACGAATCAGACCCTTCTTTCTCTTTTAGATGATCTTGATATTCCTCCCGGAGAAAGCGAAAGCCTTTTATTGAATCCCGCTTATCAGGTAATACTTCCGGAACACAGGTTGGATTTTTTCAACGACAAAGAATCACTGGTCAAAGAAATGGTAAGAGAATTTCCAGAACTAGCTTCGGAAATAAATTCATTTTATAATTCCGTTGAAAAAAACTCAGCTATTGCTGATAAATGGCTGCACGATCATCCCCTCATTCAACCGAAAAGTCTAAAGGATTACTTCGACTATCTTAAGCTAGCGCCATATTTTATCAAGTGTAAATATGATAATATTAAATTAAAGCAGATTATGTTTCGTAATGCTTCTTTTAAAAAAGTTATGGAAGCGCAACAGGCATTACTTTCTTTTAAAACAAAAGATCAAAATTCTATTTTTTCACATTTTCAATATTCCGCGCCACTGCGTGGTGTTTATTATTTTTCACAAGGCAACCAGGGATTTTTAAATTCTTTAATAAACAAAATAGAATCTACAAACGGCTTGTATCTCAATAATTGCGAAGTATTGTCCATTAAAAAAGGCAAATTGATCGAAGTAACTGTTATGGATAAAAATGGTGTTGCTTCCAAGATCGAGGCTGACAACCTGATCGTCAGTACGAAGTGGCAAAATATGCATTTACTCATAGAACGTAAAAAGAAATTTAATTTTGATGATTTGATCAGACCAATTAAAATTTCTTATTATCCTTTTACAATTCATTTGGGTATTCGTAATAAATCTATTCCGGAAAAAATGGCAAGACATGTTGCGGTTGTCAGTGATGTAAATAAAAATATTTATGATGATAATCTGATCATTTTGGAATTAAGAGCTCCTGAAGATGAAATAACTACTTCCACCGAAAAATGTTCACTCTCTGCAACTGTTTTTATTCCTGGTGATGAAATGACCTGGTCTAAAGAAAACTTGACGGCAAATGCCCGCTCGATAATTGAACGCCTCGAATATTTTCTGCCCTTTTTAAAAGAAAATATTGAATTCTTCGACATAAAAGAATCCATTAATATTTCAAAAAAACAGCGCAATATTGTTAATCCTAAATATCAATTACAAAACTCTTTTCTTACCGGTTTTGCCGCAAAAAACAATAAAACCAGATTTAGCAACATTTTTCTCACCGGTGCGTCATTATTAATAGACGTCGGCTTTGAGGGCGAAATTATTTCCGGCATGAATGCCGCAACTCTAGTAGCCGGCAAAAGGAAATGATTTATGAAATATGATTTTTCCATCACTAATCTCGGAAAGAGATTAATTAAATCTCCGTTAAACATCAGCAATTTTACACAAGACAAAAAAAGACTTTTATTCAACTCTTATTTAGATGATTACTTATCCTGCTTTGATAAAGAAGGTCTTCCGATTTCCGTAGAACTTGCCGGACCTCGTGATAAAATATTTTTTGATCCTTTCCAGACAAAAGCGGCAATTGTTACCTGCGGCGGGCTTTGTCCGGGTATCAATGATGTTATTCGGTCACTCACGATGACGCTTTTTTATCGTTACGGTGTTAAAAAGATTTTAGGTGTTAAATACGGCCTGATGGGATTAAATCCGGCATTTGGTCTTAAATTCGTTGATTTGACCCCTGAATTTGTCAATGATATAACCAGCCTCGGAGGCAGTATTCTCTCCACTTCACGCGGCTCGCAAGATGTAGATGTCGTGGTGGATTATCTTATTAGACTAAATATTAATATTCTTTTTTGTATCGGAGGTGACGGCACAATACGGGCAGCCGAAAAAATAACTGCTGAAGTGACCAGGAGAAATTTGAAAATTGCCATTGTCTGTATTCCAAAGACAATTGATAATGACCTTAATTTAATCGAGAAATCATTTGGTTTTGACACAGCAATAGAAAAAACAGTTGAAGCTATCAAAAGCGCTCACGTAGAGGCTAAAGGGGCATTCAACGGTATTGGTTTGATTAAAATAATGGGTCGTAACTCCGGCCATATAGCTGCCCACGCGGCGCTGGCACAAAATGATACAAATTTTGTTTTAATCCCCGAAGTGCTCTTCGATATGGAAGGGAAAAACGGATTTCTAACAATATTGAAAAAACGCATAAAATCCAGAGGACATGCAGTAATTTTAGTTGCAGAAGGAGCAGGACAAGATATTTTAAGAAAAAATATTTTCCCCATAGAAAAAGATCCGTCAGGAAATATCCGCCTGCTCGATATAGGATTATTTTTAAAAAACGAGATAGAGAACTATTTTAAAAAAATTGATTTGGAAATTAATCTAAAATATATTGAGCCCAGTTATCTGATTCGTTCGGTTCCGGCAAATGCTTCAGACGGCATCTATTGCAACTCTCTGGGGCAATATGCCGTGCATGCGGGAATGGCCGGAAAGACCGGTATTCTGGTGGCTTTGATGAAAGACGAATATGTTCATCTTCCTTTAAATACAGTTGCTTCCAGCCGCAAAATTGATTCTCAGAATAATATTTGGCTGCGCGTTTTGGAAACGACCGGACAACCGCCATCCATGAAAAATTGATTGTATAGTAAAATAACCTAAAGAATATAGGATGTTAAGTTTTACCTCTCTATTTTGCGGGGGACAGATTGTTTACAACCTGCACCTAATTTGACCTCATTTTTCAAAAATTAGATCAATACGAAAAAATGCTTGCAAAATACTGCCTTATGGTTTAGTAACGACGCACACTTTTAGGAGGATATTTAAATGTCTCGTGTTTGTGAAGTATGCGGTAAAAAACCGTCAATTGGCAACAAAGTGAGCCATGCTAATAATAAAACATCAGCGATATGGTATCCCAATTTGCAAAGATTACGTTGTGTTGATGAAAAAACCGGATCGGTAAAGAGAGTCAAAGTTTGCACTCGGTGTATTCGCTCTGGATTTGTAAAAAAAGCTATATAAAAGTCGGAAGCCAACCATAATTCTTTATTGTCTGGATTGTTTCTCGAAAAAATAATTCATCATCGTCGATTAAATCTCTGGCGTGCTGAAATAAATTTTCAAGACCATCATAAAATAATTGATTATTGCTTTTCAGGCCGAATTTATCTTTATAAAGATGAATTCGGCTTTCAATATTCATGATGCTTTCCATTCTTTCCCTAGTTATATAAACGGCAGCGTTTTTCATTACTTCATTAATTTCATCTTTTTCCACATCATATAACCAATTGATTGTGGCAACAAATTCATTCATTTTATTTTTTACGGTAAAATTTATCGCTTCCACCAGAAGATCAATAGTTTTAAACGAATTAATCTGATTTAAAATAACGAGGTCATAAATCATCTCGATAATTAAATGTGATTGATAAGCTGCCTCTTTATAAGAAATTTCTTTATTGATTATTTTGTGCAAATCCAAAATGGAATTGATTAGATGTTTGCCTTTGACATAGGAATATCCTTTGGCATTAGAGTTGAATTCTTCCTGATAATCGGAACAAATATATCCATAATGAGAGAGGTCATCGACCAGAAGATGAAACATAACGTAAGCCGAACGTGAATATTGAGCCGGTATTTGCAGAGACCTTTGTATTTTATGAGTTTTATTGGGGCTTATTCGCGGATGAATTGTTAATAAATCAGGGACAATATTGTAAACATAAACATCTAAATCAATATTATTTACATCTGCCGCATCTAAAAATCTCTGTAAAAAATAAGTATGAGTCAGCATGAACATAAAATAATATTCCTAATGAAACTCAAATATTACAAACGCAGTGCAGTAATATTTGCAAGTTGAATTATCCCGCATAAGCGGGATATAATACTCCCCACCTTGATTTGGTATTCATAACCGTGATTACTTCACTGGATAATTAACTTCTTCCATTTTGTATTTGTCTTTCAGATATTTAATGATATTGCTCATATCTGAAATAAAATCAGGAATAATAGAGATTTGGATTATTGCTGTATGAGGATCTATTGTTGTAACCGTGGCCATTTCCTCATATCCTTCAATAATAAATTGGACTAAGGCAATATCTTTTCTCTTTAATTTGAAATATTTCTTTATCATCTTTTAATTATCTTAAATTATCACTGATTACTTCGAAGAGCAAGATTCAAAGACCAATTGACGCCAACAAATAAAAACTGTATGATTAACCAAAATTAAGGGTGATTTATGCGCATTGACAGAATGAGACCACATTTTCCCGCATTAAGCCTAAGGCATCAAAGACGACGCTGATATTATCACGGCTATGAACCCCAAAGCAAGCTTCAAAGTTCATAGCCTCCGCTTTGCGGGATAATTCGACCTGCAAGCTTAAGTGCACTATGTTTCTGAAGCTTGGGCCTCATTATAAATAAGAAAGTGAACACGAAAGCAAAATAATGACGACACCTAACCAATTGCCGACAACAAAATGGAAATTAAACGATACCGGCAATAAAAATATAGAAAATCTATTGAGTAAAGAATTTGGAATTCACCAGATTATATCTCAAATTCTTGTCAATAGAGGCATCGAGGACTTGGAAGTCGCACGTCATTATCTCTACCCTTCTCTCAATGATTTGCACAGCCCTTATTTAATGAAAGATATGAAAAAGGGTATTTCGCGTTTACTAAAAGCGATTAACGATCACGAAGAAATCATTATTTATGGCGATTATGACGCTGACGGTATAACCTCTGTTGTTATTCTTTTCAAATTTATCAGTGCAATAACTTCTCATGTAAATTATTACATTCCCGACAGATTGCAGGAAGGTTACGGATTAAAAATACCAGCCATTGATAAGTTTAAAAATAGCGATGTCAAACTGATCATTACTGTTGATTGCGGCATTTCCGATTTAGAACAAATTGCTTATGCCCAATCACTGGGCATTGATACGATTGTTCTTGACCACCATGAAATATCAGGCCCGCTACCTCCTGCAAAAGCCTCAATAGATCCGAATCGTGAAGATTGTCTTTTCCCTTTTAAAGGACTTGCCGGCGTAGGCATAGCTTATAACTTTCTCATTGCTTTGCGCGGCAGTTTGAACAAAGAGGGGTTCTGGAAAAACAAAGACTATCCCAATTTAAAAGAATATCTCGATATTGTCGCCCTGGGAACTATTGGCGACATAGCGCCTCTTGTTGATGAAAACAGAATTTTTGTTAAAATCGGATTGGAATTAATTACTGAAGGTC
Source organism: Smithella sp. (assembly GCA_049517435.1). Classification (GTDB taxonomy): domain Bacteria; phylum Desulfobacterota; class Syntrophia; order Syntrophales; family Smithellaceae; genus Smithella. Next base: position 162,453 of record JBEKRZ010000001.1, read on the forward strand.
AACGGCCGGGAATCAAAGCTCTCAAAGAGGTTAGCGGCGTTGATAACCAAACCATCGACTCTTTCAAAGCCTCTTTTTCTCTTATTCCCCGAATAAATGCCGCAGGACGTATTGCTTCTCCTCTGGATGCGGTGAAATTACTTTTGACTGAAAATATGACGGAAGCTCGTCTGTTGGCCGAAAAACTTGATTCCTATAATCGCCTCCGGCAAACGATGGAAAAAAAGATTCTCAATGAAATTCTTGAAAAAATAAGCAATAACCCGGATATCGAAAAAATGAATGCGCTTGTTTTTGCATCGGATAAGTGGCATCAAGGAGTTGTCGGCATTGTCGCTTCGCGTCTCGTTGACCTTTTCAACCGTCCTGCATTTGTTATTAGTTTAAATAATGGCGTGGGTAAAGGCTCCGGAAGAAGTGTTGCCGGTTTTAACATTTACAAGGGAATTCAGCAGTGCTCGCCTCTTTTACTTTCGTATGGCGGACATTATCATGCCGCCGGCATTTCCATCAAAGAAGAACATATTTATGATTTTGCCTGTCTTTTAGATGAAACAATTCGCAACAGTGTTGAGTTCCCGGAACTTCTTTCCCAAACGGTTATTGATTCGGAATGTCAATTCACAGATATTAATCTAAGTTTAATGGAACAGATAGAGATGCTCGCGCCTTTTGGCAGTAGAAATCCGGAACCGGTGCTTTGTGCCCGCAATATTAAAGTTGCCTCGCCCTTTATTGTCGGCAATAATCATCTAAAAATGTGGCTCAAGAGCGATGGCATATCTTGCGATTCCATTTGGTTTGGTATGGGCAAATATCTTCCCGCGATTAACGGCGCCAATCTTGACATTGTCTTTACACCACAAATTAACAATTGGAACGGATCTTCCGAAATTCAGTTGAAGATGAAAGATGTAAATATTATTCCTTAGATCTGATAATTTTATGAATATAGCCAGCAAAGCAGCATTATTAAACGCGCTCCTCTTCCCCGGCTGGGGACAGATTTATTTGAGAAATTACAAAAAAGGAATATTGATAATAATAGCCTCTCTTGCCGGAATCGTATCTATTTTATTGTCCGTGGTTCAAACAACAATAGCTATTTTAAAAATCGCTCCTTTTAAAAAAGGAACGGTTACTTTCATCGCTGTTATCCAATTGGCAATCGATGCAATAAAAGCACTGAATGTATCTTACCTTCTTCTGATTTTGTTATTTATGATTCTGCTCTGGATTTTTTCCATCATTGACGCTTATCTAACCGGAAAAAAAGAAATGGCAAGTATTACTGCCGCCTCCGAAGATTCAAATTAATATGCTTGTAATAGTCAGCGAGTCTCTTTAATCCCTTGTCGCTCCGCTCCCGGGATAATTCGACCATCAAGTTTCAGTGCACTTTGTTTCTGAAACTTGTGTCTCATTAATATTGCCGCTGATCAAGAATCAGCTTCTCCTCAGATTTGATTTCACCGGCGCTGAGGTATTCCAGATTATTAATTCCAACCGTGCAGATTTCTCTGAATATTTTTTTTAAATTTTCCTCCCAGACAGCGCTGCCGATTTCCGGCAAGATCTTTTCAATGCGCAATGTCAATATATCTTCATGACCTGTGCGGCTGACGACCACCTGCAGAGGAAGATTGTTATATTTTACCTGAATCATTTTTATCTGACTGGGTGCTACAAACAATCCGCGAACTTTCACCGCATCGCCTACCCTGCCCGCGATTCCGGCCAGACGATAGGAAGTTCGGCCGCAGGGACATTTATCTGTAATCAAACGCGATAAGTCTCCTGTTCCGAAGCGCAGCAAAAAGAAAATATTGTTGAGTCTGGTGACCACCACTTCACCCAATTCTCCACCGGGAACATTTTTACCCGTTGTGGGATCGACTATTTCCACTATTGTTTCTTCGCAGATATGCCATCCTTTTTTTTCTGAGCATTCATAAGCCACATCGCCTACTTCAGTCGCTCCATACATTTGATAAGTATCAATGCCGTATTCGTTTTCAAAAGACCTACGCAAATCAGGCAAAAGCGGCTCCGCGGCAAAGCAAGCCTTCTTGACCAGAAAATCTTTTTTGAAATCAAAACCCATTTCTTTGGCTTTGTTGATAATGCCCATTAAAAAGCTGGGCGTGCCCACATAAGCCGTCACTTTCAAATCTTTGATTAGTTGCACCTGAATCTGGGAAGAAGAAGCTCCCGAGGGAACGACAGTGGCGCCGACTTTGCGCAGGCCGTTGTGAAAAGTCAAACCGGCAGCAACAAGATGATAGGAAAAGGCGTTGAGTGCGATATCTTGCGGACCGATACCTGCCGCAAAAAATGCCCGCGCCCATAAATGATCATCTTCGGATAGATGCGGTTCATATACCGGCCCCGGAGAAGTAAAAACACGATCAATTTGAACATCGGGATTTTCTAATCCTGCGTAAGGTGGATCGAGTTGTTCCATTTCAACTAATTTTTCGCGGGAAGTAACCGGCAAACATACCAAATCTTCACGTGTTTTAATATTGTCGGGATTAATTTCATGAGCATCTAATAGCGCCTTAACATGCGCTGATTTTTCGTAACCTAGCTTAACCATTTCAGCCAAAGATTTATCCTGCTGGCTTTTTCTCTTCCTCTTCCCCCACGATTCTTTTTTATCAAATAAGTTATTCATATATTTCCTTCTTGTTTTAAATAAATAATATTTTATGTCTCCAGAATATCATCTAACGCCAAAATCAGTCGATGCATTAGATTTCGGCCGCATTTTATTGTTAAAACTAGTCTGCAAATATCACCTGCCCAAAGAATTGTGGACATTCATTCCTGAATCTTTCTGCGTATTTTGGTGGGGAAAATACGGTTTTTACGTCAGCAAGATCAATCTTAACATTTCCTACAACACGCCATTCTCTCTCAAAATAGTAATTATCAGGATTATCATCCGGCAATGTGTGATCAAAGAATTTAAAATAACTATATATATGAAAACTCAAAAAACGCTCTAAGTCTAAAACACGTTTAAACAACCCTGATACACCAGGTTGCGGATCTATTATCTTGGATTGTTCTCTGAAAATATTAAATAACAAATGATATTCTTTCAGCATTTCATCAAAGTATTGTGCCTTAGAAATATTTTCATATATATTCTCTATAAATGTCTCCCCCTTTTCCTCTTTCATTAGTTTCATATAATCATATGCATCAATTTTTTGGGGACGTTGAACTTTTGCGCCTTTTGGAATGTAATGAACTGGAACTCCACCTGCTTCTGCAATGAAGTCCTTGGAAAAAGAAATTCCAACTGGACTGTATTTTTGCATATGCATCGACAAGTCTTGGATGGGGATATCAGTGAAACAAGTTATCTGCGGTGCATACATTTCATTTTCACTGATAGCAGCATTAGGGTTTACAGTTAGATTCCCACTAATATTCGGATTGTGAGGTGCGTGTGTAATCCAACATTCATTCAGTATTTTTAGCAAGAGTTCAAATTGCTGATCTTCATTCATGCCTCGCCCAACAAAATGAACCAGTTCTTTGGATATATACCTTTGGGTCAATCCTGACATGTGATCACCAATATTTTTAACAATGTTTATATGTATCTTTGCTGATATTACAAATACCCCTCAAAGATACTCTATATTTTATTTTCAATAGCCCAATATCAAACAACTATCAATTATTTTTTATACCCTTTCGATTGGAAGTTGCCGTCTACTCGGTGTCACTTCCCGGTAGGGTAGAAAGTTATTTTTATTGTACGCCCTTCGGTTGCACACTCGGTCAAAGGATAACGAGGCTGCAAGGATAAGAAGACGAAGCATGTTGAAAACTTTTGTTTTACAGGCTGCTCAAAAAGGCTTAGAGGCAAGGCGCGCGAGAATCGAGCAGCGGAGCGTACTTAAAACGTACGTGAGCAGTGAGATTCGAAGCGCAACGCAGAATATGAGCCTTTTTCAGCAGTCTGCTACAGCCAGCGTTTGCGGCGTCGATAAGATTTCACATCCTTATAAGATTTAGCAATACCCGATGCCGCCATGCCCAGGTAAAATTCTTTGATGTCTGGATTGTCCGATAATTCTTTGGCTGTTCCTTCCATCATGATTTTGCCGTTTTCCATAACATAGCCGTAGTGAGCGACCTGCAGGGCCATTCTGGCGTTTTGTTCCACCAGAATAATTGTAGCGGCTTGTTCTTCGTTTATTTTTTTGATGATGCGGAATATTTCCTGAACAACCAGCGGCGCCAATCCCAGTGAAGGTTCGTCAAGCAATAGAAGCTGAGGATGCGCCATTAAAGCCCGGCCGATAACCAGCATTTGCAATTCACCGCCGCTGCAATATCCGGCCAGCGATTTTCTTCTTTTAACCAGGGCGGGAAAATAATTGTAAACCAGTTCAAGATCCTGTTTATAGGGTTTGCCGAATCGGGTTGCAGTGCCTACGCGCAGGTTTTCTTCAATCGTGAGATACTTGAAAGGCTGGCGACCTTCCAGAACCTGAATGATTCCTTGTCGGGTGATGAATTCCGGCGCCTGATTCTGAATATTGACGCCGTTATACATAATGGTCCCTTCCGTTACTTCGCCGTTTTCCGGCTTAAGCAATCCAGATATTGCTTTAAGCGTGGTTGTCTTTCCCGCTCCGTTACTGCCCAAAAGGGAAACAATGTGATTCTTTTCAACACTTAAAGAAACACCTTTTAATACTTGTATAACATCTGAATATACAACAGATATATTATTTAGTTGTAAAAGAATATCTCCCATTTTTTATCCTAATCCCGATAAACGGGATAAGTTCGTTAACGAAAATATTTTCTGTAAAATAACGCAGAAAATATTTTCTAACTCACTAATATGAAAAAGGCCAGAGCCGGAAACTGGAACGGATGATTCGCCATATTTCGGCCAGCCCCTTTGGTTCAATTAATATAAATAATACAATGGCCAGACCGAAAACAAATTCCCTAAGCGGAGCCATGTTTAAACCCAAGCTGGCAATTGCTCCGACATTCATTAACACGCCGGTTAAAAATCGTAATAATTCATTCAACAAAGTAATAAATGTCGCGCCGAAGATGGCGCCCGGAATATTGCCCATACCGCCAATTATCACCATAGCGATATATTCAACGGAAAGCCCCAGATTAAAGGGTTCCGTTGTAATGCTCACCATGTAATAAGCCCAGAGAGCGCCGGCAAAACCGGCATAAAAAGAACTAATGCCAAAGGACAGCAGTTTGTATTTAAAAATGGGGATGCCCATTCCTTCCGCAGCGCGGTCGTTATCGCGAATGGCAATGAAAGCCCGCCCGTATTTACTGCGCATGATATTTACCGCGAACCACGTCATGCAAACGAGGCTTATAAAAATCAGAAAGAAAAATGCTTTATCGCCCGAAATTTGCCATTGCATGATTTGCGGCACGGGCAGAGTAATCCCCATTGTGCCTTTCGTGAGACTATCCCACTGGATCAAAACATATTCAATAATAAATTGTCCGGCCAGAGTGGCAATTGTCAAATAAAGACCTTTCAAGCGGCCTGATGGTATGCCGATAATCATGCCAACCAAGGCGGTAATGATACCCGCCGCCGGAATAGCGATATAGAATTCCACTCCCAGTCTTGTGGCCATAATTGCCGCCGCGTATGCGCCCACACCGAAAAATGCGCCATGCCCCAGAGATATCTGCCCCGTATAACCGATAAGGATATTGAGCCCGATTGCGGCAATGGCAGCGATACCGATTGTGTTGAGAATATAGAGCATATAGGGGCTTAAGAAAAAGGGAGCGACCCCGAAAAGCAAGGCTAGAAATATTCCCAGGCTGACTCTGCCAAAGTCCGTTTCGAAAATATTTAATTCCTGCGCGTAATTTTCACGATAATTGCCGCAGGGATGAAAAGAAAATTTTCTCATTTTTTAAACTCTTTCAATTTCCACCAGGCCAAATAATCCGTAAGGTTTGACCATCAGAATAAACACTAAAACAATATAAGGAACAACGTCGCGTAAAGATGGCGACAAGTAACCTCCTGTAAATGTCTCCAGAAGTCCGATAATAATCCCGCCGATAATCGCGCCGCCGATGCTGTCCAACCCGCCTAAGATAACCACGGGAAATACTTTCAAGCCAATGGAGCTCAAATCATGAACATTGACGCCATTGATAATCCCGAGAACAATGCCGCTCATGGAGGCGACAAGCGCGGCAATCGCCCAGGAAAGCGCGAACACGCGCCGGACATGAACGCCCAGAGAAAGAGCCGCCTTCTGATTATCGGCGACGGAGCGCATATAAATTCCCTGCGCTGATTTTTTAAAGAACAATCCGAACAGGACAAGAAAAATAACGCTGATGATCAAAGTGGCCGAATAAACCGGCGCTATATAGATGGCGCCGAATTGCAGCCCCATAGTTTGAGGTAAAAATTCCGGATATGTATACAAATTACCGCCCCAGATCAGTAAAATAAAGCCTTTGAACATGGCGGCTAATCCTACTGTCAGCATAATAACAAAAATAAGTTTTTCGCCGATTAACGGGCGCAGAAAAAACCTCTCAATTAGGAATCCCAGAATAAAGCAACCGATCAGGGTCAGGATAAAAGCAACAACGATAGGCAATTTTGCCCAGGTCACCAGGGTGAGGAAGAAGAAAGCTCCCAGTGCCAGAAGTTCTCCGTGGGCAAAGTTTAATACGCTCGATGATTTAAAAATCATGACAAAGCCCATCGCGGAAATGCCGTAGAGCAGGCCGACACAAACGCCGTTGACTAATAATTGCAGAAAAAATTCCATTTATTAATTCCTTATAGCAAGTTGCTTTCAAACATTAAAATATGAATTATGGAAAGCTTACTTGGTATTATGCCAATAATCAATTGGCATCAATTCACATTGATAATATTTATCGTTGTTTCTATTTCACCTATTTGTCCATCGCGGTACCGGACTTTTCCGGTTACCTGAACATTATTTTGACTGCTGTACATAGCTTCAATAATTTTTATATACAAGCCGTAAACAAAGCGGCGTCGGACTTTTCCGGTACGCGTAAGCTCCTCTTCATCCGCGTCCAGAAGCTTATAGAGCAGGATGAATTTATTAATCTTCATCACCTCTGGAAGCTGTTCATTGACCTGACGGATTTCCTTTAAAATCAACTCTTCCACGGCCTGCTGCTGGGAGAGATCCATATATGTTGTGTAGGGAATCATTCTTTCCTCCGCCCAATTGCCGACGTTGCCCAAATCGATATTAATCATGGCTGTGATATAAGGGCGCGCCTCGCCAAAGGTAACAGCTTCTTTAATATAGGGACTGAATTTCAGACGTGTCTCGATAAAATCAGGCGAAAAAGCTTCGCCGCTTTTATTGCGGATAATATCTTCCTTGCGGCCGATGATGAGCAAATGGCCATCGCTGTCGATATATCCTGCATCGCCAGTTTTAAGCCACCCGTTTTCAAACGCGCTTTGTGTTGATTGATAGTCGTTGTAGTATCCGGAAAAATTAGCCTCGGATTTAACCAGCACTTCCTGGTCATCGGCTATCTTTACTTCGGTCAGGGGCAACGGTTTGCCAACAGTTTCCAGTTTAACTTCGTTATCCGGTTGTATTTGAAATATCCCCCCGGACTCCGTCAGACCATAGCATTGCTTTAAATTCAAACCAATAGCCCGGAAGAAAAGAATAACATCAGGACTGATGGGATGACCGCCGGTAAAGGCGCTGTGAAAATGAGCGCAACCCAGACGATCCAGAAGAGGCCGGTAAACAAATACCGACATAGCTTTATGTAAATACCGCAAAGACATTGGTACAGGATCTTTATGCGATTGTTTTTCGACAACCTTTTTCCCGATTGATTCACCAAGATAAAATAATTTCTTTTTCAGCCAGCCGGCGTCGGATATTTTTACGCGTATGCGGGAGGCCATATCTTCCCAGAAGCGTGATGCCGTGATAATTATCGAAGGGCCGATATCACGAAAATCTTCCAGAACAGTTTCCGCTGTTTCCGGAAAATTCATAATCATCGCGCTCTCGAGCGCCACTCCCATTCCCCACATTTGATCTACAATCCACGCCGGAGGAGACATCGATAACCAGTTTTCTTCCGGCTTGATTTTTGTTTCTTCCACCCACTGAGATGCCATAGCCCTCAGATTGCGATGCGATAACATAGCCAGCTTGGGAATCCCGGTGGTTCCCGATGTTTGAATCATAACAGCGATATCGTCAGGCCGACCTTTGCTGATTTCTTTCTCAATGAAGCCGGGATGTTCCACCATATATTTTTCGCCCATCTTCAAGAGATCAGCATAACTTATAAGCCAAGGATCATCCTTATATGAAGTCATGCCCGTGGGATCTATATAAACAACTTTCTTTGTCTGGGGCAGTTTATCTTTCACCTCCAGAAGTTTATCCACCTGTTCCTGATCCTGAACGACAACTACAGGTGAATTAATACGTTTTATCGAAAAAGCCAGTTCATCGGCGATGGAGGAAGTAAACAAATTAAGAGTTGTCGCGCCCAATGCGTGCGCGGCCAGTTCCGAAAAAAGCCATTCCGGATGATTGTGAACGATCATACAAACATTTTCACCGCGCCGCAAATTCAACGCGGCAAATCCAGCCGCCGTTATCTGCATATAGCGGCAGTATTCAACCCAGCTGTATTTCTGCCAGATGCCGTATGCTTTTTCCCGGATTGCCGTTTTAGTATCTCCATACCGTGCGGCATTTTCCATTAACAATTGCGGCAGCGTTACTTTACTTTTGCCGGGTTTATGTTGCTCTTTTCTATCCAAAATTTACGCCTTAATTCTTTATAATGCTTCAGCCTCGCCGAGATAAGCCTTGATGACCTCAGAATTGACGCTGATCTGTTCAGCGCTGCCCTCCCCCAGCTTTTCACCGAAATTTAAAACCATGATTCGCTGAGCGATACTCATTATGATAGACATGTCATGCTCAACCAGAATCATCGTGAGCCCCCATCTTTGATTCAACTCCAGAAGAAAGCGCACCATGTCTTCCTTTTCTTCCATATTCATACCGGCGAAAGGCTCATCAAGAATGAGCAACCTGGGCTCCAGCGCAAGCGCCCTGCCCAGCTCGACTCTCTTCATCATTCCATAAGGCAGAGAACCTACTGTTTTTTTACGGATGGACTGCATTTCCAGAAAATCTATGATCTCCTCTAGAACTTGTCTGTGGCGGATTTCTTCTTTTCTAACGGAGCCGGAAAAAAGGCAGGAACGCATAAAGCTATATTGGCAATGAATATGACGGGCCAGTGTCATGTTGGCAAGAACTGTCATCCCCGGAAAAAGTTCTATATTCTGGAAAGTTCTGCCGATGCCCACACCGACAAGTTCATGAGTATGTAAATTAGTAATATCTTTTCCATTAAAGATTATTCTGCCCTGCTGGGCGCGATAAAAACCGGTTACACAGTTAAGTAAGCTTGTTTTACCAGCCCCGTTGGGGCCGATGACCGCCATCAATTCGCCGGTGTGAACATTAAGATCAACATCTTTGACGGCAATAACGCCGCCAAAACTCAAACGTAAATTTTGAATCGCAAGTTCAGCTTTTTTATCTTCTTCCCGCCGGTTCATCATTATGGACAGCCGGCTGCGAAAAGCCTTCATTAAAACCTCTTTATCCTAACTATATCTGACTCCGGTTTGCTTAAAGGCGTTGCCGGATAGTCTGCAATCTCCGGCAACGCCGATTTCATATTATCCCGCAAAGCGGGGAGGATATGAACTCCAACGACAGTTTGGGGTTCATATCTGTGGTTTTTTGAGCAGTTTAATTTTGTCTTTTCCCGGAACATAAAAATTAGTCAATGGTATATATGTTCCATCTTCTTTAACTTTGACCATGCGTGCGGTAAAAGATGCACCGTGATCATCTTTTGTATAGGTTATTGCCGGAACTAAACCGCCAAAGTTTTCGTTCTTGAACGATTCCAAAGCGGCATTAATTGTTTCCGGATTAATGTCTTTACTTTTTTCATAAGCGCGGATAAAGGCGCGTTCCATAATCATGCCGATAGCGACACCTTCCCAGTAGGAAGCATCGAATTTATCCACTGTTTTATAACGTTTCCATAACTGCTGCATTACGGCAATCCCTTTAGATTTATCGACTGGCAATCCCCCCGGAAACTGGATTACAAGTCTGTCGCGGATAAGACCATTGCCCATTTTGAAAAAGTCGGGATCAGTTGATGTCCACGTTCCCAGAAAGACAGGGCTGTAATTTATACGGTCAGCACTTTTGAAAGCGGTGATGATCGCGGAAGGTAGCATCTGCATAAAGACATACTCCGCGCCGGCTTTCTGCAAGCGAAGAAGCTCTGTGTTGAGATCAACCGTTTTGGGCGGAAATTCTTCCACGGCTACCAGATTGATTCCAAGTTGCTGCGCGTATTCCTTGCTCGGAGCGTGAATGGAGCGGCCATAGGCGTTATTGTAGGTGAGAAGACCAACTTTGGGAGCATCTTTGCCTTTATGAATTGCTTTTATATATTCGAACACGGCATGACAATCCATTTTGTAACTACCGAAAGGCAAATACATATAATCCACCGGTTTCTCCAGTATTTCCCAGCTGGTGGAATAATTGATTGTCGGCACTTTGTATTTTTGTACAATGGGTTTTGCCGCCAGTCCTTCACCTGCGCCCCAGGTCGCTATCATATCTACTTTATCCTGCAGGACGAATCTGTTAACTGCCGCCTGCGCTTCAGGCACTTTGTAAGCTGTATCCACGGTAATCATTTCTATCTTATTGCCGAACACACCACCCTTAACCTCATTTACATAACGGAAATAATCGCGTTGACCTTTTTCATGAAATTGTCCCCAGCTTGATGCAGGGCCAGTCAGGTTGATTGCCGCTCCCACTTTAATTGTCTTGGCATGTACACTGCCAAAACCGGCAACCAGAAAAACAGTGGCTAAAATTGCAATCAAAACTTTACTTTTCATATTCACTTTCCTCCCCTTTCCCTCTTGTTTATTTTTAAAACGTCTTGCCAAATAACGGCAAAAAAAAACCGTGAGCTGATATTTATCTGCCCACGGTTCATTCCCCCTGCAAATGGTCATGATTCTCTAAGGCAGACACTGAAGTTAATAAAGCTAAAGAAATAAAAGAAGACTGCCCGTTTTAAAAAATAAATTTTTAACATTTTCGCTGTTACCTCTTGCATGGCGCATATAGAGCAAATATGCCCTAAAAGTCAAGGAAAAAGAAACCATAGGCATATAATTCCCCCCGCTTTGCGGGATAATTCGACTAACGCTTCCTATAGTCAGCGAGTGTTAAATCCCACGTCCCTGCCAATCCCAACAAGTCGTGGATTGGCGGGATTGTTCCCCTTGCGCTTCGAGCTTTATGCCATTCGCTCTCAGCGAGAGTCACTATCGCTTCGCTCCCGGGATAATTCGTCCAGTAAGTTTCAGCGCGCTTCACTTCTGAAACTTGGGACTCATTATTGTGTTTGTAATATTTTGATTTCATTCATTCCACGTTCAGTTTTTCCAGGCGGTAACGTAATGAATTAAATGTTACATTTAAGAGCTTGGCAGCTTTTGCTTTCGAACCTTTCGTTCTTTGCAAAGTTTTTTCAATTATTATTTTTTCGATTTTTTCCAACTCTGCACTCAAGTCAATTCCCTTATCCGTAATCTCAATATCAAAATTGGGCGCACCAGCAGCGGTGTCAGTCGATAATGTTAAATTTTCCGGCAGAATTATATTGGAGCTCTCCATAGCAACACTGCGTTCAATAATATTTTCCAACTCGCGAATATTGCCCGGAAAATCATAATTCATTAATAGTTCCATCGCATAAGAGGAAATATTCCGGACTTCTTTACCGAACATTTGCGCATATTTCTCGATAAAATTATTAATAAGCAGCGGAATATCTTCGCTGCGTTCTCTGAGTGGAGGTATAAAAATGGGAATAACATTGAGCCGGTAATAAAGATCTTCGCGAAATTCTCCCTTCTTGACTTTTTCTTCTAAATTTTGATGAGTTGCAGAAATTATACGCACATCGACCTTGATGTCTTCCGAGCCGCCGATGCGTCGAAAAGTTTTTTCCTGAACTACCCGCAAAAGTTTGACCTGCAGCACCGGTGGCAAATCACCGATTTCATCAAGAAATATCGTACCACCGCGCGCCATTTCAAAAATTCCCGGCCGATCCGCATAAGCACCCGTAAAAGAACCTTTCATATAGCCGAAAAGCTCACTCTCCAGAAGATTTTCAGGTATTCCGCCGCTGTTAATGGGCATAAAGGGCATTTTAGAACGTGAAGAATTTTCATGAATAGCCCGGGCAATAAGTTCTTTGCCTGTTCCGCTTTCTCCCAGGATTAAAATATTCGCCTGCGTATCGGACACTTTTTTAATTGTAGCAAATATTTTAAGCATTTCCCGGTTTGTTCCAATCATGCCGCAAAATGAATTTTCTACCGTTCCCTTTGTCTTTGCTTCTTTTTTTAATGGCTGATTTTCAATCACCAATCCTTTTTTCAGTAAAGCTGATCGCACAACTTTTTTGAGATCCTCAATGCTGCCGCCTTTTTCCACATAATCATAAGCGCCTTCTTTCATAGCATTTATTGCTGTTTCTCCTGAAGCATAAGCCGTAATAAGAATAACTATTGTTTCCGGCCTTTGATCTTTAATGGCTTTAAGGAATTCAATACCGTTAATTTTAGGCATTTTTAAATCGGTGATAACCAAATCAAAGGCGGTCTTGCGGCACAGTTCAATCGCTTTTGCCGGTTCTCCGACGCTGGTTACATCATAGCCCTCTTTTGTCAACATTATTTCCATGAATTCCTTCATGCCCTGATCATCATCAAGAACCAAAATTTTTGCCATACTTTCACCCCGTTTCGTTTCATCTATGGATTAATTGTATAAATGTCCTTACATATGTTCTTCATTTTTAACGGGCAGCCACACAAAGCAAACTGTACCGTGATTTATATTGCTCTCTATTTTTATTTTTCCATTATAACCCTCAACAATGTGATTGACAATCGTTAATCCCAGACCTGTTCCTTTTTCTTTATTAGTGAAAAAAGGTTCAAATATTTTCTTTAAATCGTTTTCTTTAATACCACATCCGGTATCCGAAACTTTAATTTCAGCATATTCTTTTTTATCATCCTGTCTTGCCACTTTGGTTTCAATAGATAAAACACCGCCTTCTTCCATAGACTGGATTGCATTGAGCACAAGATTATTGATAATTTGTCTAACCTGTTCCTTATTGGCAAAAGCTTCGGCCTTGCTCGCAAAAACTTTCACAATTTTAATTTTACTTGTCCAGTTTTTGTTTAATCTTATATATTCTAAAACTTCTTCGATAATTTTATTTAAATCAACTAACTCTCTGGACACAGGAACCGGACGCGCCAGCAAAAGAAAATCGTGGGCAAAATTATCTAATTGATCTTTGCCGCGTAAAATTATTTGCATCAACCGCTTATCAGTTCCATCCAACTTCAATCCTTGTTCTAAAAGTTCAATTGACCCGGTTATTGCCGCCAACGGATTTCTCATTTCATGGGCCAATCCCGCCGCCAATTCACCAATTAAAGCCATATTCTTACTTTTTTCGAGGTTCTCTTCCATTTGCTTTATTTTTGTGAGATCCTGAAAAACCAAAATATTGCCGATTTGATTATCATGCCTCCCTTTCAATGGAGAAATCGACAAACCTAGATTAATTTTATTACCCGTTTTCCCTGTGATTATAACTTCCAATCGTTTTTTGGTTTGTTCATTAATCGTCTCGTCAATCAAAAAGGGAAGAAATTCCGGAAATACATCTTCAATTTTACAATCCTGAACTTTGGCTAGCGTAAATCCGGTAATTTCTTCAGCCGCAAAATTAAAAGTCTTAATCGTGTTCTGTAAATCAATTGTCATGACACCCGTATAAACCGATTCCACAATACTGCGAAAAAGCAAATCCAATTGATTGAATTCCGATTCTTTTTCTTCCAGTAAAGATCTTGTTTTCTTTTCTTGCTCAACAACAAAACTGGCCAAAATAGCCAAAACATAAAACGATACAATGTGTACCAGAATGTTGGTTAATACATCAGTAAAATTAAGATCATAATCATGTCCACTAGAAGAAACGAAAGGCACTAACTTGTAAAATTGAAAATCCATAAGTAAACCATAAAATATGCTGGAAGCTGTAGCAACAATAAAGCCTCCTGTACGGCCAAGAAAGATCACCGAATAAATTATTACGAGTGTGTAAAAAAGAGAATAATCAATCTGGGTATTACCGGTCAGGGAAATAAGAAAAGTGATTAAAATAACATCTACAGTTATCTGCAAATAAATATTACGCTGAAAATCTTTCACGAATTTAAAAAGTAGAATATAAATAATCGAAAAGAAATAAATTGCGGCAGCGATGATGTAAAAAAAGTTAATGGTTATTTGTGATACAGGAAATACATGTTTTCTTATATCGACAAAAATAGTAATACTAAGAAACAGGGTTACAATGACAATTCTGGATATGATTAAAACGAACAATCGTCGCGTATTTTTTTCTTTTGTTAAGGCTTTACTATTAATTATGGGCATTTAGTTTCCTTTTTAATCACGGGCATGAACCCCAAAGCAAGCTTCGGGATATTTTATACCCTAAATATAGTCCCATGTAGCTTCGCCCGTGGGATAATTCGTCCAGCAAGTTTCAGCGCGCTTCGCTTCTGAAATTTGGGACTCATTACAACTTACAGATATTACTGCACTGAGCTTGTAATATCTGAGTTTCATTAAAACAGATTTTAAGTAATATATAATATTTTAGCAGTTTAAGCTAATAAATTTGAATTATTTTCTTTATAGCGAAAAATATGCGTAGACCATTAATTTATCTTTTAATCGCATTCATCTCAGGGATTATTTCCGGCAGCTATTTCACTGTTCCCTATTATTTATTATTAGCCGTAATTACTTTAATTCTTTTGTTTCTTCTTGTAGCCATCAGAAATCACGGGTATGAACCCCCGAAGCAAGCTTTGGAAACAGATTCCGCAGTGCTTCGCCCAGCATGCGCCGGGTTTTACTTTCGGAATTGGAGTTTCACGAATAAATGGTCAACCGCCGGCTTCATTTTAATTATCAGTTTTATTTTTATGCTTGGTGTCTTTGACATTCAAAAGCAAAATTATTTCATCGAAGATAAACTGAACATAGTACAATATATTGATAAAGGCAAAGTTACCGTGGAGGGAATTGTAGTAGAGAGTCCCCTCGCCTATCTAGATAAAAATGTTTTAATTGTAAGCTGTCTACGGGTAATTAAAGATAAAACGTATGTTCCGGTCTCGGGCAATATTCGTCTGGCAGTTCCAATGGATTTAAATTTTCAATATGGTGATTTTATCCGCTTTCATTCAACCTTAAAGAGAATCCATAATTTTAATAATCCAGGCAGCTTTGATTACAAACGTTATTCGAACTTTCAGGGCATTTATGCCGCGGGATTTATCGCCGATAGTTCGGGAATCGTATTGCTAAGACAAAATTCCGCAAGCCCGATAAGATTAAAACTGGAATCTTTTAGATTTTACTTAAAACAAATAATTTATAAAAACGCTGCTTCGCCACAAAGGGAAATCATTGAAGCAATGACGATCGGCAATCAAAAGGCAATTCCTGCTGACGTGCGGGACAATTTCAATAAAACAGGCACCTCACATATTTTGTCAATTAACGGCTTGCATATTGGAATAATTGCGGCTTCCGCTTTTTTCTTTGTTTTTCTTATTTTGAAATCTTCAGAATATATGATGCTCAGATTTAATATAATCAAAATAGCTGCGGCAGCGGCGTTCTTTATGGTATTAATTTCCGCTTTCATTGCGGGAATGGAAATTCCCGTGCTGCGTTCAACTCTCATGGCGCTGATCTTATTAATTGCCCTGATTGTGGGAAGGCAAAAAGATCTTTACAATACGCTGGCTGTAGCGGCATTAATTATTCTGATTATTTTGCCGGAAGCCCTTTTTGATAGTTCTTTTCAACTTTCCTTCATGGCTGTTTTAGCGCTCATTTACATTGTTCCGCGTTTCCGCGATCTTTCTTTTCCACAACTGGAGCTTCTTCCGTTATGGAGTCAAAGTATTATCCGGTATATATTTTTGTCAGCTATTGTATGCAGCGCGGTAACAATCGGCACCTTGCCTTTGATCATGTATTATTCCAACCGCGTCTCTTCCATAACAATCATTGCCAATCTGATTTCCGTGCCCCTTTTGGGAACACTGGTACTGACTATATCCATGTTTTTTATTTTATGCGCCTTCTTTTCCCCGGTAATTGCAGGCTATTTCATTAAACTGGATTCTTTCTTTGTGCAAATGTCAGTAAACATAATAAATAAATTAGCGGCGCTCCCCTTGTCTTCATTCAATTGCGTCACACCTAACGTAGTTGAAATTACAGTTTTTTATTTATTCATTTTTCTTGTTTTTCAATTTTTTGAAGCGAGGAATAAAAGAAAAACACAAAAAGAATTTTCACCGCGCCGTTTCCGGGTTTTAAAATATTTATTAATTACTACTCTTGTCTTTTTTGCCGCGGATATAACTTATCTTACCTTCAAGGATAAATTATCCCCTGATTTAAAAATTACAGTTATTGATGTGGGACAGGGGAATTCCACCCTAGTGCGATTCCCCGGCGGAAAAAATATGATTATCGACGGTGGTGGTTTTTCGGAGGGTTACTTTGATATAGGCAAATCTGTTGTGGCTCCTTTTCTCTATCATGAAAGAATCAGCAATATTGGTACGGTGGTGCTAAGCCACCCCCATCCCGATCATTTACTGGGATTGATTTACATTATGAATAATTTTAATGTCCGGCAGGTCTGGAGGTCGAATTTGCCTATCGATTTAGAAGATTATCCGGAATGGGAAAAAGCGATCAAGCTTAACAAAATTAATGTATCTCTGGTTTCCAATGAATTCCCGGAAAAAATATTTAACGGTGTCCGGGTTAATGTCTTGTGGCCGCCAAATTATTCTGCCCAAGAGACGAATAATCTTTCTTATGATGAAGTCAACGATTCTTCCCTGGTTTTGAAAATAACATTTGGCAAGGTAAGTTTTCTTATACCAGGCGATATTTCAGCTGATATTGAAAAGCAGCTTATTAACTCCGGGGTAAATTTACGCAGTGATGTCTTGGTGGTTCCTCATCACGGCTCAGCTTATTCCAGCAGCGCCGAATTCATTAAAGCTGTGGCCTGCCGCTACGCGATAGTCAGCGCCGGTAAAACGAATGTATTTCATCATCCGCATCCGTTAACCCTCCAAAGATATAAAGATGCCGGCGTTAATATTTTCCGCACTGATCGCGATGGAGCGGTAACTTTTACGACCGGTGGAAATGATTTACATGTCGACACATTCACCAATAAAAAATATGAATAAACAATATCTTACGGCCATAAATAATATTGACTTTACGATTTTTAAGCTTATAATATAAACGTAAGAGAATTAAAGATGTTTTTATAACTTTTCAACAACCCTGGTTATCAGGAGGATGGCTTATTATTTATAAGTAATGTCATCAATTATCGCCACTTTCGCGGAAACAGCAATTATCCTTAACTGACAATAAGGAGATTAGCGCTGTGAAAAACAAAGCAGAAAACATCTCTGGAAACAAAAAGCCTGCTAAAACCGCGAAGAAGAAAACACCTCCTCCGAAAAAATCTTTATTATTCCGGCAAGCTAAAAAGACGATAAAAAATAAACCCGTATTAAAAAATTCCGCAATCTTGAAAAAACGCACAACTAAGCCGTTAAACAGCAAAAGCGTCGAAAAATATCTATCTATTCTTGACAGTATTGAAGACGGTTATTTTGAGGTTGATCTTGCCGGCAACTTTACTTTTTTAAATGATTCAGTGTGTCGTACCACTGGCTACTCCAGAGAAGAATTGATGGGTATGAATTACCGTCAGTACACAGTTGAAAAGAACTCAAAAATAGTTTTTCAAGCGTTCAATCAAATTTACAAAACAGGAAAGCCCCTCAAGGAATTAGGTTGGTATATTAAAAGTAAAGATGGCTCTAGAAGATACATTGAAGGATCTGTTTCTTTAATGAAAGATTCCTCAGGCAAACCAACGGGCTTCATAGGAATTGCTCGTGATATCACCGAACGCAAGAATATGGAAAAGAAATTAATAAACAGCGAAGAAAAATTCCGCATGCTGGCAGAATCCAGCTCTTTTGCCATCATGATGCATCAGGGCGATCATTGGATTTACGCGAATCGTGCGGCTGAGGAAATTTCCGGTTACACAGAAAAGGAGCTCTGCAGCATGCACTTTTGGGATATTGTGCACCCGGATTACAGGGAGATGGTAAAACAAAGCGGTTACAATCGTCAACAGGGAAAGGAGATGCCGCGTGCTTACGAATTCAAAATAATTGCAAAAAACGGCATGGAAAAATGGGTTAGCCTGACCGGAAACCCTATCCAATATGAAGATAAACCCACGGCTTTGATTTCCGTAACGGACATCACCGAACGTAAAATAGCAGAGGCTGCCTTAAAAGAAAGTGAAGATAAATTCCGTACCATTTTTGAGAACAGTTCATCTGCAATGGCGATCATCGAAAGTGATACGACTATATCAATGGTCAACAAGGAATATTGCAAAATTGGCCTTTACGAGGAAAAGGATGTCATCGGTATGAGTTGGACGAAGCAGATTCCTTCTGAAGACCTCAAGATGTTGGAGGAATACGACAGGGAAAGACTGATCAACCCGCAGAACGCCCCCAGTAACTACGAATTTTCATTTTACCGTAAGGATGGCGAGATTAGAAATGGACTCATATCAGTAGCCGTTCTTCCGAACACCCAGAAAATTGTCGCTTCATTTATCGACATTACCGAGCGCAAGCGAGCGGAAGAGGCTTTGCGGGAAAGTGAACAGAGATACCGGGAGATGAGCATAATCGATGACCTCACGCAGCTTTACAATTCCCGGCATTTTTACGCTCAGCTTGAAACAGAAATAGAGCGGTCGAACCGCTATGGACAGCCTTTGACCCTTCTGCTGTTGGATCTCGACAAGTTTAAAAATTTTAACGACAAATACGGCCATGTTCAGGGAGACTATGTGTTATCGCGACTTGGTCATGCAATAAAACGAAGTCTGCGCGAGATCGATTCCGCCTATCGTTACGGAGGCGAGGAATTTACGATCATTTTGCCAATGACCATGAGCGAGGAGGGAATAGTAACGGCGAAAAGAATCCAAAAAGAATTAAGGAAAGAGAATTTTTCCCTGGTATCGGGTCAAGAGATTTATATGACTGTGAGCATCGGTCTCGCGCAATACAAGCCCAAGGAAGAGATAAAGGCATTTGTTCACCGGGTAGATCAGTTCATGTACAAGGTAAAAAAGCACGGAAGAGGTAAGATTTGTTCTGATGGTGGGGATTTGCAATAAAAAATATAGTCATCCGTAACTAACTGATCACAAGGAAAATTTGAACTATGAAAAACAAACCCAAGCCCACATCCCAGCCTAAAAAGCAGCCCAAACCTGCATTAAAAAAAACACCGGCTGTAAAAGCGACCTTGTTGGGCAGGAAAAAGAAACCGGCGGAAAAAACAGGCAAAAATAAAATCGGAACTCCGGATAATGCCAACCTGCACAAGATGGAGAAGGAACTGCGAGAAACCAAGGAACGTTTACGCCTGCTTTCCGAAGCGGCCGAAGAGGGAATAGCTATTCATGATAAAGGTGTCATCATTGACGCTAATGATGCCTTAGCACGCATCTTTGGATACGAATTATCCGAAATAATCGGTATGAAGGCGGAAAGGTTTGCCACTCCCGAATCATGGAAAGTTATACGGGAACATATTGCCACGGGATACGATAAACCATATGAAGGCGTTGGAGTACGGAAAGACGGTTCTACTTTCATATGTTCCCTGATTGGCAAACCATATAAATATAAAGGCCGCTCGCTAAGATTATCCGCCTTCCATGACATCACTGAGCGCAAGCAGAAGGAGGAGGCGCTGCGCGAAAACGAACAGAGGCTTGCCTCAATCTACAACACCGTCGGAGATGTTATTTTCCATCTGGCTGTCGAACCCGCAGGGCAATTCCACTTCGCTTCTGTCAACTCGACTTTTTTGAAAGTCACGGGGTTGAGCCCGGAAATGGTGGTCGGTAGGACGGTGAACGAGGTCATCCCAGAGCCGTCCCTGACGATGGTTCTAGAAAAATACCGACAAGCTATAGCAGGAAATACCATCGTGCGTTGGGAAGAAATATCTGATTACCCTACTGGGCGGTTGACTGGCGTAGTCAGCATCGCGCCTGTCTTTAACGACAAAGGCACTTGTACCCATCTGGTTGGATCAGTTCACGACATCACCGAGCGTAAGAAGGCGGAAGAGGCGTTGAGGGAAAGTAAAAACCGTTTAAGGGCACAGTACAATGGCAACCCCATACCGACGTTTACTTGGCAAAAACAAGGTGATGAATTCATTCTGACAGACTTCAATGATAGCGCAAAGACCTTTACAAGCGGACAAAGGAAAACTTTCCTTGGAAGACAGGCTTCTGAGATGTATAAAAGTCGATGGGAGATATTAGGAAACCTCAAGAGATGTTTTGATGAAAAAAGAATCATCAGGATAGAATCCAGATCAGAACATTTTATGCCCGGCAAGTTTGTCGTGATCACGTTCGTTTTCGCTCCCCCTGATATGGTCATGGTATACATGGAAGACATCACCGAGCGCAAACAGGCGGAAGAAGAGTTGCATCAGAGTGAAGAAAAATACCGGACCATTCTTGAAAATATTCAGGAAGGTTATTTCGAAGTTGACCTTGCCGGCAACCTTACATTTTTTAACGATTCAGTGTGTCGTGTTCTCGGATACTCCAGAAAAGAATTAATGGGTATGAATAACCGGCAGTACACAGACAAAGAGGAATCAAAAAAAGTTCTTACGGCTTATAATAAAGTTTACAAAACGGGGAAGCCTCTCAAAGAGTTTGGTTATTGGATTTCCAGAAAAGACGGCTGCAAAAGATACATTGAAGGTTCCGTTACTCTTCTGAAAAATGCATCAGGCAAACCAACAGGTTTTCGGGGAATTACGAACGATTTCACCGAGCGCAAGCGAGTTGAAGAATCTCTTAAAGATACTGAGCTAAAATTCAGAACAATATTTGATTCCGCGGCAGACGGAATTATCTTGTTAAATGTTGGCGGCGGAAAGTTCTCGGCTGCGAATGAAAAAATGTGCAATATGCTGGGATATACAAACGAGGAACTTCTTAATTTGAGTATACATGATCTTCATCCGCAAGAATCTATTCCCTTCATTATTGATCAATATGAAAAAATATTAAAAAAAGAGATATTGATCGCAAAGAATATACCTGTATTAAAAAAAGATAAAACTGTGTTTTTTGCGGATATAAGTGGTTCAATGATTACTTTAAAAGAAAAAGAATACTCACTTGGTGTGTTCAGAGACATCACCGAGCGCAAGCGTTCTGAAGAAGAAATCAAATCAGCCAAGGTGTTTCTCGACATGATCATTGATATGAGCCCCTTCGCCATGTGGATTTCAGATAAAGAAGGGACGATTACGAGAGTTAACCTTTCCTTGTGTAATGTCATTAATCTCAAAGAGGATGAAATTGTCGGTAAATACAATGTGCTCCATGATGTAAACTTGGAGATTCAAGGCGTCATGCCCATGGTAAGAGCTGTTTTCGAGAAGCACGAGCCCGCACGTTTCATTATTCCGTGGAAGACGGCGTATGCTGGAGATGTTGATTTTAAAGGTGCACGCGATATGCACATTGATGTATCAATGTTTCCGATATTGAACGCACAAGGTGAACTGACAAATGTAGTATGTCAGTGGGTTGACATCACCGAACGCAAACAGGCGGAAGAGGCACTGCGGGAGAACGAAATTAAATACCGGACCCTTTTCGAATCTGCCAGTGACACCATTTTCTTGATGGATCAGGATATCTTTATTGACTGTAACCAAGAGGCTCTTAAGATGTTTGGCTGTACCAGAGAACAGATCATCGGGCAGTCCCCTTACCGGTTCTCGCCGGAAATTCAGCCTGATGGAAGGAAGTCCAAAGAAAAAGCACTGGAGAAGATCAACGCGGCGCTTAGGGGTCAGCCTCAGCATTTTGAATGGAAACACCTTCGTTATGATGGGACACTTGTTGATGCAGAAATCAGCCTAAATGCCCTCAACGACATGGGTAAATACCACATCCAGGCAATTTGTCGCGACATTACCGAACGCAAGAAGGTGGAGGAAGAACTGAAAAAATACCACAATCATCTGGAAGAGCTGGTACACGAACGAACGATCAAACTCGAAGCATCCAATAAGGAACTGGAAGCATTTTCATATTCAGCCTCCCACGACCTGCGCGCTCCCCTCAGGACAATTGAGGGGTTCAGCCAGGCGCTTCTGGAAGATTGCGAGGATAAACTGGATATACAAGGAAAGGATTATCTGATAAGAATCAGGACAGCCACGAGGCATATGGCGGAGCTTATAGAAGATCTGCTGCAGCTTTCCCGGATCACGCGTGCAGAAATGAACATTGAAAATGTTGATCTGACCCGGATTGCCAGATCCGTCATAGATGAATTACAGAAGTCTCAGCCTCAAAGGCATGTTGAGATAAGAATCGCCGACGGCATGGAAGAAACTGCTGATTTGAAATTAATGCGCATTGTCCTTGAAAACTTGCTGGGCAACGCCTGGAAATTCACGGCGAAGAAGGCTCAAGCCGTAATCGAATTCGGATTTATGAAAGAAGGCGATAGAAAAGCATATTTCATCCGCGATAACGGAGTTGGTTTCGATATGGCGTATGCGGACAAGCTTTTCGCCCCGTTCCAGCGCCTGCACACAGACGATGAATTTCCGGGCACGGGAATAGGGCTGGCTACAGTACAGCGTATTATCAACCGTCATGGAGGAACGGTCTGGACAGAGGGACAGACAGACAAAGGCGCAACTTTCTATTTCTGTCTTAATCAATAATCACGGGTTTAATACTCCGCAGCAGACTACGGGGTATTAAACCCTCCACTTTGCGGGATAATTCGACCTTCAAGCTTCATTGCACTTCGTTTCTGAAGCTTGGGTCTCATTACAACTTACCAATTCCGCGGCGCTTCGCTTTCGAAATTGGAGTTTCAACAATAATATTATGAGGTGTGCCCTCTATATGTCAAACAACAAGAAAATATTACCGGTGGAAGACAAAGGAGATGAAAAAGTGAATATTTTGCTTCGCGTTCTGATCGTTGATGATTCGGATGATGACGCCAAGCTGATGATACGTCAGTTGCACAAAGGAGGCTATGACCCGAAGTGGGAAAGGGTGGAAACCGCCGAAGACATGGAGGCTGCCCTTGACCGTGAACAGTGGGACATTATTCTCTGCGACTATAAAATGCCGAGTTTCAGCGCGCCTGCGGCCATGAAACTTGTACAGGACAAAAACATCGACATTCCTTTCATTATTGTATCCGGCGCTATCGGGGAGGGCACAGCTGTGGTTGCAATGAAATCCGGCGCGCACGACTACCTGATGAAGGACAAACTCGCCAAGCTCGTGGTCGCGATTGAGAGAGAAATTCGCGAAGCGAAAATGCGGCGGGATAAGAAAAAGGCAGAAGAAATGCTCAGGAAGAGCGAGGAAAACTTCCGCCATTCCCTTGATGATTCCCCGCTGGGCATTCGTATTGCCACCACCGATGGAAGAACGCTCTACGCCAATCAGGAGATTCTGAATATATATGGCTACGATAGCGTTGAAGAGTTGGCTTCAACTTCCCACAAAAAGAGATACACCCCGGAGTGCTATGCCGAATATGAGATAAGACAAGAAAAAAGGCGGCGCGGTGAATATGTTCCGTCAAATTATGAAATAAGCATCATCCGTAAGGATGGAAAAATCCACCACCTTGATGTATTCCGCAAGCAAGTATTGTGGAACGGCGAGATACAGTTTCAGGCTCTCTACGCTGATATTACCGAACGCAAGCAGGCCGAAAAGAATCTGCAGGAAAGCGAAGAACGGTATCGTATTGTCGTGGAAAATGCACATGAAGCCATCATTATCACTCAGAACATGAAGATGGTCTTTGTCAATAGCGCCGCTGCGGAACAGATAGGATATTCCATAGAAACATTAACATCAGGAGTTTTTACAAGCTTTATCCATCCCGATGATCGCCGGATGGTTGCCGATTACAGTATAAAGAGATTGAACCGTGAAAATATTCCCTCTGTTTATTCCTTCAGAATTCTCAGTCAGGATGGAAAAGTAAAGTGGGTTGAACTTAATGCCACTGTTATTGAATGGAACAAAAAACCAGCTACATTGAATTTTTTGAATGAAATAACCGAGCGTAAGTTGCTGGAGGAAGAACGCATCGAAAGTTATAACCGGATAAAGAAAACCTTGCAAGCCGCGGTACGGTCGATCGCCCTTCTGGTAGAAACGAAAGATCCCTATACGTCTGGTCATCAGGAGCGAGTATCCCAACTGGCCCAGGCGATTGCCAAAGAAATGGGTTTAACGGAAGATCAGCTGGATTTCATCAGCACCGCATCCATCATTCATGACCTCGGCAAAGTATCCGTTCCGTCGGAGCTTCTCAGTAAACCGACCAAGCTTAGTGATCTGGAATTCAACTTAATTAAAGTTCACTCCCAGGCAGGGTATAATATCCTTAAGGACATCGATTTTCCCTGGCCGGTGGCCGATGTCGTCCTTCAGCATCATGAACGGATGAATGGATCGGGCTACCCACAAAATCTTTATGGGGAGGCTATTCTACTGGAGGCGCGGATTCTGGCTGTAGCCGACGTCGTGGAAGCCATCTCTTCTCACCGTCCTTATCGTCCCGCCTTGGGAATTAGTGCTGCTCTGGATGAGATTTCCAAGAACAAAGGCATTCTTTATGATGCAAATGTCGTGGATGCCTGCCTGAAATTATTTCGAGAGAAAAATTTCGCCTTTAGTTAAAAAACATCCGCCTATTCCCTTCGCCATTGTAAATTCAGTATTGGACATTTATTGTTATTCATCTTTTTTACCGCTGAATGTCCAACATCCAAATCCAAGTGGTAGACATTTTTCTCCGCGTGAGAGCATACGGCCTACAATTCCATCATTTCAAAAAATTCGTAAAAAGTTAATTATACCATTTCGATTGGAAGCTGCCGCCTTTTAGGCGTCACTTCCCGGTAGGATAAAAATTTTATTTTTATTGTGCGACGACCTTTGGTTGCGCATCCGGTCAAAAGGATAACGCGGCGGCAGTGAAACTCGAATTACAGTTACGCAATAAATTGGAATTTTTTAGTTGAACTGTCCCGCTTCAGTGGGGCAAGGAGAAGGCTCCGCGGGCGTATTACTTATACGTTGAGGTAGCCGACGAGGATGCCAACAAAGTTAGTCGAATAAAGCGAATTGGTATGAATTTTTTCTCATTGCCAAACACAACCGAATATGTTAGAAAAATTTGTTTAAATTATGGATATAAATTATGGAAAAAATTACAGCAATTCGAGGATTTAAAGATATTTTACCGGAAGACGCCCGCCGCTTCTGGGAAGTTGAATCTATTGCCCGCCGGGTTTTTAATTCTTTCGGTTTTCAGGAAATCCGTACTCCTATTATGGAAAAAACAGAACTTTTCAAACGGAGTATCGGAGAAACAACGGATATTGTCGAAAAGGAAATGTACACATTTGCCGACCGGGACAATGAGTTTTTAACTTTGCGGCCGGAAGCCACCGCCTCCGTCATTCGCGCCTATATCGAACACAACATGTCCGCCGACCAACAGATAACCAAACTTTTTACGATTGGCCCTATGTTCCGCCGCGAAAGACCGCAAAAAGGACGTTTCCGTCAGTTTAATCAAATTGATGTCGAGCTTTTCGGCGAAGACAAACCGCAATCCGACGCTGAAATAATTTTTATGCTGATGCATTTTTTAACCAGTGCCGGCTTAAAAGATTTGCAATTGGAAGTCAATTCTCTTGGTTGCGCCTCCTGTCGTCCTGTATTTTCCCAGGCCGTTATTAATTTTTTAAAAGGAAGCGAAAAAAGTCTTTGCCCTGACTGCCAGAGACGCATTAATACCAATCCTCTGCGGGTTTTTGACTGCAAGGTGGAAACCTGCGCCTCTATTATCACCGATGCGCCGCAAATTCTTGATTTTCTATGCTCTGACTGCGAAGTTCATTTTTCACAGGTAAAATCGTTGCTCAATGAATTGCATATATCTTTTAATATAAATGCACGGATGGTTCGCGGGCTGGATTACTACATAAAAACTGCGTTTGAAGTAAAATCAAACGCCCTCGGCGCGCAAAATGCCGTAGCCGGCGGAGGCAGATATAATGGACTGATCAGTTCCCTCGGAGGGCCGGAAGTTGCCGGAATAGGATTTGCCGCCGGTTTTGAACGCCTGATAGATTGCCTGCCGGAAGACTCAATAAATAAATTTAAAACCGATTTATTTATTGCGGCGCTGGGAGCGCAAGCCCAAAAATTAGCTTTCGGCCTGACCAATGAACTCAGACGTTCCGGAATATCCGCAGAGATGGATTACGCGGATAAAAGCCTGAAGTCCCAATTAAAGCGGGCGGACAAATTAAACAGCTCCTTTACTCTTATTTTCGGCGATAAGGAAATTGAGGAAAAACATGTTCTATTAAGAAACATGCAGACAAAGGATCAGCAGCTAATACCGCTGAATGGACTGCTGAAATCAACAATAAAAATTTTTAAAGAGAGGTAAAAAGTTTTGGCTGATTTTTTAACAAAAGACAAGAGAACGCATTACTGCGGAAATTTGGGTATTTCTCTTGCCGGTCAGGAAGTGATCCTGATGGGCTGGGCGCATCGCCGGCGCGATCACGGCGGCGTCATTTTTGTGGATTTGCGCGATCGCGAAGGAATCGTGCAGGTGGTTTTCAATCCTGATGCCGGAGAAAATGTTCACGGTGAAGCGCATAAAATTCGCAGTGAATTTGTTCTCGCCGTTAAAGGAAAAGTCCGTAAAAGGCCGGAGGGTATGGATAATCCGGCGTTGAAAACCGGCGAGATTGAAGTAATTGTCTCCGAACTGGAAATCATGAATGAATCCAAGACGCCACCCTTCTCTTTTGACGATGAAGAAATTTCGGAAAATGTCCGCCTCAAATACCGCTATCTGGATTTGCGCCGACCGGCAATTCAGAAAAATCTTTTTTTACGCAGTCGTCTGGCTGCAGCGACCCGTCGTTATTTTGATGAGAACGGTTTTATTGAAGTGGAAACGCCGTTTCTGGGTAAAAGCACACCGGAAGGCGCGCGCGATTATCTGGTGCCCAGCCGGATTTCCAAAGGCATGTTTTACGCTCTACCGCAATCGCCGCAGATATTCAAACAGCTTTTGATGGTTTCCGGTTTCGACCGTTATTATCAAATCGTCAAATGTTTCCGCGACGAGGATTTGCGCGCCGACCGTCAGCCGGAATTTACACAGATCGACGTGGAAATGTCTTTCATTACCGAAGAAGATATTATGAATATGATGGAAGGTCTGATGAAAGCCATCTTTAAAGCCTGTATGGACAAGGATCTTTCCCTGCCCCTTCCCCGACTTACCTACGCCGACGCGATCAGCCGCTATGGTAAAGACAATCCCGATGTGCGTTTCGGCATGGAGATAGTTGATCTTACCGCTATTGTCAAAGATTCCGGATTCAAACTTTTCGCGGAAGTCGCGGCTTCCGGCGGCGTGATCAAAGCGATTAAAGTCGAACAGGCTTCCGCGCTCTCCCGCAAAGACCTTGACGGATTAAAAGATTTCGTGGCTATTTACGGCGCCAAAGGCCTGGCCTGGGCCAAAGTCAACGCTGCCGATTGGACATCGCCCATTTTTAAATTCCTTAAACCTGAAGAAGTGACCGGCATCGCCAAGGCAATGAACGCTAAAGAAGGCGATATTATTTTCTTTGTCGCCGACACACCCAGGGTTGTCTCGGACTCTCTGGGCAATTTACGTCTGAATCTCGGCAAAAAACTGAATCTGATTGATTCCGACGCGCTGGCGTTCACGTGGATTACGGAATTTCCACTGATGGAATATTCGGAATCGGAAAAACGCTTTATGTCCACACATCATCCATTTACTTCACCATTTCTGGAAGACCTGCCTCTGATGACCACAGATCCGGGAAAAGTTCGTGCCAGGGCCTACGATCTGGTACTCAACGGTTCGGAAATCGGCGGCGGCAGTATTCGTATTCATAATAAGGAAGTGCAGTCTCAGGTCTTCAGCGCGCTGAAATTGAGTGACGAAGAGGCAAGGCTGAAATTCGGATTTCTGCTGGATGCCCTCGAGTACGGAGCTCCTCCTCATGGAGGGCTGGCCTTCGGTCTGGACAGACTCACCATGATTATGACCAGAGCGGAATCGATACGCGACGTAATCGCCTTCCCGAAAACGCAGAAAGCAGCCTGTTTGATGACCGATGCCCCTTCTAAGGTCAGCATAGAGCAATTGATGGAATTATCGCTGAAAATTGTTTAATCGTAAAAAATTGGAGAAAAAGATGGTCAAATCAAATAAAGAAAAGAAGTTGACGCCGAAACGACATAAAAAATTCAAATTAAAAGAGCCGGACAAGCCAAACTTATATAAAGAAATATTTCCGTACAGTGACGTTAGCAAAATTGTTTTCGACAATAAGATTGTTCCAATACGCCCGGCTAAAGAAATTTTCATCACGGACACAACATTCCGTGACGGCCAACAGTCACGTCCTCCCTATACGGCGGAACAAATTGTTAAAATATTCCAATTACTCAGTAAACTTGGCGGACCAAATGGAGTAATCAGTCAAACGGAATTTTTCCTTTATAGCAAAAAAGATAAGGAAGCTGTGGAAAAATGTTTGGAATTGGGTCTGCCTTATCCAGAAATCACCGGCTGGATAAGAGCAGCTAAAGAAGATGTTCCACTGGTAAAGGAATTCGGATTGAAGGAAACCGGCCTGCTTACTTCAGTTTCCGATTATCACATTTTCCTCAAACTGAACAAAAAAAGAAGTGAGGCTTTGGATAATTATCTTGGTGTAGTTAAATCCATTCTTGATTTAGGCATAATTCCCCGTTGTCATTTTGAAGATATAACACGCGCCGATATTTATGGATTCTGCATTCCCTTCGCGCAGGAATTGATGAAACTCAGGGAAGAAAGCGGCATTGATATAAAAATCAGGCTCTGCGACACGATGGGCTATGGCATTACTTATCCCGGCGCAGCCCTGCCCCGTAGCGTCGATAAACTTGTTCATTCTTTTATTAAGGATGCCGGAGTTCCCGGCCGTCTTCTGGAGTGGCATGGTCATAATGATTTTCACAAAGCCATGATTAACGCCACAACCGCATGGCTTTATGGCTGCAGCGCGGCTAATTCAACACTTTTGGGGCTTGGTGAAAGAACAGGAAATCCGCCTATTGAAGGTTTAATTTTCGAATATATAGCCTTAAAAGGAAACAACGGCATCGACACCACTGTTATTACTGATATAGCCGAATATTTTGAAAAGGAAATCGGAGTGAAAATTCCGCATAATTATCCCTTTGTCGGTTTGGGGTTCAATGTCACCAGCGCAGGAGTTCACGCCGACGGCCTCATTAAATGCGAAGAAATTTATAATATATTCGATACCAGAAAAATTTTAAAACGACCGATTACCACAACGATCACAGACAAATCCGGAAATGCCGGTATCGCTTTCTGGATTAATCAGCGTTTTAATCTCGAAGGCAATAAGATCGTTGATAAACGAAATCCAGCTATTTCCAAAATTCATAAGTGGGTCACGGAACAATACGAAGCAGGTAGAGTAACTTCCATTTCTCCCGAAGAAATGGAAAAAAGAGTTCGTCTGTATTTACCCGAATATTTTATGTCGGAATTGGAAAAAATTAAATTTATAGCGGAAAAAGCAGCAGTCGCCGAGGTCAATCAGATTATTGAACATCCTCTAATGAAGACGATGGATACCGAAAAACAAGAATCGCTGATGCAGAGTTTCGTTGATGAACATCCTTCCATTCAATTTGCTTACATAGTTGATATGAACGGCCGGAAAACGACCAAAAACATCACGAATATCGCTGATCGCGCCAAATATGAAAACTATGGAGTAGGCACCGATCAATCCGACCGTGAATGGTTTATCAAACCTCGGCAAGAGGGTAAAGTTTATGTCTCCGATTTTTTTATTTCCAAGATGACCGGCATCCTGTGCTTCACCGTTTCCGCTCCCCTCGTTAACGATAAAGATGAAATGATCGGTATTTTCGGAGTCGATATTCAATTTGAAGACTGGGTGAAAAGAGCGGAAGATATGGATGATATGGATCATATCGCTCTGCGTGCGGAATACAAAGAAATGAAGTCCAAAGCAAAACACGGACATCATTAGGGAGACCCAAGCTTCAGAAACAGAGTGCACTGAAGCTTGTTGGTCGAACTTATCCCACACACGAAGCGATGCGGGATTGATGACACCTCTTATTAAGAAACAGAGTGCATAAATATTTACTTGAATTTCTTTCACCTACAAGTCCTCAGTTTTCGATAAGGTATCAAATTGAAAATTACCAATTGAAAGGTGCAACGAAAAAATCAGCCGGAGCGTAGCTATCGGCTCTAGTTAATGGTTAGCATTTTTATGTCTGATTAAAATCTTGATAAATTCTTCCACATCTTTCTCTGCGATGGTAGGCCAATCAGGAAAGCATCCCATTCCAACATGCTCATAGATTTTATCTAACAAATGCCTTAACGAATAGAAATAGGGTATTTCAACACCTTCTGGGAATGAACCAATCGCGACCTGATTTTTAATTGCAGATGTATCATTGTGGGCAATTAATTTTGATCTTGCGAGCCTAATAGGCGAGATAAAGGCCTGATTGTCAGCGATAAATTTGTTATATAGATCAAGTAACGGTTGATTATTAGGAATTTGTTTTATCACAAACTCTATTGTATGATTTTTGTACTTCCCGATTGATATGTTGTCGTGAAGCTTTGCCGCCTGCAAGTAAGCATACTCTTTTAATATAACTGCGAGCATGTGATCTATTTCATGCCAATCCTCTAATTCTTTCGTGTCACAATAAGCCTTTGCTAATTTGTAACATTGCCAACACCATTTACACTGATTTTCTAATTGAATTATTTCTTTATTCTGTGGGTATTTTTTAATCAATTCAATTTTCCTAATTTTAGATGCTAACGACTGAAAACAGCGGCCGCGGCTGTGTAGTGGTTAGTTGGATTGAATGTTTGGGCATATATAATTCAGCATCATATTTAACCTTCGTTTCTCTTATCTCATGCTCTTTGATTTTCCGCCAAGTTTTTTAATGATGAAAGCTATTAAATCGCTTGCGAGCAACATTGCTGGAATTGAAAGAAATGTGTAATATATCAGACCACCCTCACTGTTTATTGTTGGGTAACCGTTTTTGTCAAAAAATGGCAATATAAGAATTGCAAAGAAACCAATAGGTAGAAAGAATGGTGCTTCTCTTATGAAATAGTAACTGGATGGTGAAAGGACATTCGAAATACTATGAACGACACATGGAATAAAGAAAAATGAAATAACGATATATGTTCCATATTGACTAAAAATATACTCAAGGAATTCTATACCTTTTGCCAAGAATAGGCAGAATCCAATAAAAGCAAAGATCAAGCCTACGATAAACATCGTAGATGATATTTGAACATATTTATTATTCTCAACAGTCATTGTTCACATTGCCCAACGAAAAAATCAGCCGGAGCTTAGCGATCGGCTGTATTGATTTTGTTAGACCTTGTCATTTTTTTTGATCTAATATCCATTTGTTGAAGACTTTTCATATTTCATTACCAGCCAAAGAAATGCATCGATGCCGCTGCGGCAATAAAATAAATAAGAACAGGTACCGCTTCCAATAATGTTTGTTGTGTTTTTCCTTTACTTGTCAGTTCAATTATTCCGTAGCGACCGATGGCCAAGTATGCAAGAAACAAGTTCACTATAGCTTTTAGTAATAATACAAATAAAATGTATGTGACAATCTTTGGCCAAGAGAATATAAAAAGCGACAGGCCAAATAATAGAAAAGAGATTGCGTCTTGTATTGAAGAATGTATGAGGGCACTTGGCGGTGTTTGATATTGGGGAATAACGGCAGACTTCAGAACGCCTAGATAAACTAATGTCGTTCTCGTTTGTAGTATCGCCCATATTATACAGCCAAAACCGATTATGTAGCTAATCCACATTACCATTTGATTCTACTTTTGAATTGTCCGTATCAATTTTTTTGTCTAACAATATTTCTACAGACTGTATAAATCAGCGTATATTTATCTTCATAGAATAAAATGAAGGTTAATTTTAACGATTACTGTTTGTAACCTAGCATAAAATTATAAATTTAGAAATGTGAATTAGAGGAAGTAAGCCAGATTTTGCAGAAACAAAAACATAAGGTGATACTAATCCCGCGTCGCTTCGCTATGCGGGATAAATTCGACCAACAAGCTTCAGTGCACTTTGTTTCTGAAGCTTGGGTCTCCTTAATCATAAAGCATCCACTGTTCAAATGGGCGATCATCATCGTATTCCGAAAGAGGTGCTATTTCTCGGATAAAACGGGAAGGAGCCAGATTTAAAACACCGGAAGAGCGTGTGTAATCCAAAGCCGGATAACACAAATAGAGCTGGTCTTTGGCTCTGGTCAAAGCCACATAAAAAAGCCTTCTTTCTTCTTCTTCGCCGTCCGGTTCTTTCAGCGCTCGCTGTAGGGGAATCATGCCGTCCGCGCACCAGATTAAGAACACATAAGACCATTCCAAACCTTTGGCCTGATGAATTGTGCTTAAAGCTATCTTGTCCTCATCATCTTCCTCCCCGATGCTTTCTTCTTTGGCCATATTGGTCAGCAAAGCAAGTTCATTGAGAAAATCTTCCATTTGTATGAACTGAGCGGAAAAATTTCCCAACTGAATCAAGTCTTCTTCACGCGAAGAAGCGTCGGAATAATTGTCCTGCAAATAAACACGGTAGCCGCCTGAATTTAATAAAACATCTATTACCTTTTCCGGAATTCGCTCAGAATCAGGTAATTCCAAGAGCTGCCGTATTGTTTTACGGCATTCTTCCAACCCCGGTTTCGCTGATTTGGACATAGTCTTAATAAATTCATCCTTCAAAATAGCATCCAAAGGATTTTCTTTCTTTTTCAAATATTGCCAAATTTTATTAAATGTCGCTTTACCCACTTTGGGATACATTATCAGCAGACGCCTCCAGGCTAGCTCATCGCGGGGATTGACTAAAATTCTCATATAGGAAGTCAC
Source organism: Smithella sp. (assembly GCA_049517435.1). Classification (GTDB taxonomy): domain Bacteria; phylum Desulfobacterota; class Syntrophia; order Syntrophales; family Smithellaceae; genus Smithella. The sequence goes on from JBEKRZ010000001.1 coordinate 196,051, forward strand.
ATCTTTAATATGCGCCTGTTCGAAAAAACGAATACCGGAACGCATATCAAATGGAATATCGCGCCGGACAAATTCCATTTGCATTTCCATGGAATGGTAATGCGCGCGATAAAGAACGGCTATTTCCTTCAGCGGCACGCCTCCCCGAATCAATTCCGTGACTCTCTGCGCCACAAAATCCGCCTGTTTCACAACATTCTGCGCGGAAACCATAACCGGCCGCGTACCCTTGGAGCGCACTGCCCTTAATTCCTTGGGAAACTGTTTTTCGTTATTCGTTATACTTAAATTCGCCAGATGCAATATTTCCGGCGTGCTGCGATAGTTTGTTTCCAGTTTGAATATTTTACAGTCCGGATAGCGATCAGGGAAATTAATTATATTGTTAAAATTCGCGCCTCGAAAAGAATAAATGCTCTGTGAATCATCTCCCACTACCATCAGGTTTCTGTGACTGGAAGCCAGTAAGTCAACTATATCGGCCTGAATAATATTGGTATCCTGATATTCATCCACCAGAATATGTTCAAATCTGCCGGAAATGTTTTTTAATAAATCAGGATTATCATGAAGAAGAACGCGGCAATTATTCAACAGATCATCAAAGTCCATTACCGCAAGCTCTTTCTTTTTTTGTTTATAGAGACATGCTATCTGGTTAATTCCATTTATAAGGTGAAGAAAAAAGGGGTACTTGGATTCCACCACATCATCCAATGTGTTTTGTGTATTAGTTGTCAGACTGATGATCTCGCCAACAATATTGCTCTTGGGGAATTTGCTGAGCTTCGGATCAATTTTTAATTCGGCCATACAGGTGGCAATCAACTGACGGGAATCTTCACTGTCGACAATAGAAAAATTATTTTTATAACCAACATAATACGCATAGTTTCTTAGAAGAACATGGGCAACATGATGAAAAGTGCCGCCCATAATGTTTTTTGTGTCGGAATTGATCAAATTTTCCACGCGGTTGAGCATAGAACGCGCGGCCTTGTTGGTGAATGTAGCCAGTAAAATATTTTCCTGCCGGACACCGCTTTCCAGCAGACGGGCGACACGGTATGTCAATGTGCGCGTTTTGCCGCTTCCCGCTCCGGCCAGAACCAGAAGCGGGCCACCCTCTTCCATTACAACTCTATACTGCTCAGGATTAAGCTCTTTTTCATAATCAATCATTAATTAATTATACCGATAAAATATTTTCTATTTTTTATACTAGTAAACGAAGAGCGTTTATAAAGTAAATAATTCATATATTCAAGTTAATATAAACAGATGTTCGCCGTCTTTTGAAATTAATATTATAAAAAGCGTCATTTCTGTTGTAATATCCGAACAATCCCCTGCTCTTCTTCTCTATATTTTTGAATCGTCATTATTAAATTTGTCTTGATTTTACTTGCCGGATAAGCTAAACAAGCGCGCATTCAAATGAAATTGCTTTTTAGAACAGCAAGGAGATATTGAAAGGAGTTTTCATGGCAAAGTACGAATCCAAATCCCTGAGAAATTTGGCGGTCGTCGGACACGGCGGAACGGGTAAAACATCCCTTTGTGAATCTTTATTATTTGTTTCCGGAAAAAGCGAACGATTGGGCAGAGTCGATGATTCAACATCGTGCATGGATTTTGAACCTGAGGAGCAGAAACGTCGCGTATCGATCAGTTCCGCGGCAAATTTTGTCGAATGGGAAAAATATAAAATTAACTTTATTGACACCCCGGGCGATTCCAATTTTGCCTATGATATAAAATGTTCAATGAGCGTTGTCGAAAACGCGGTTATCATAGTTGACGCTGTCGGCGGCGTTGAATTTCAAACACAAAAAGTTTGGGAATTGACCGATGAATTCAAACTTCCCCGCATTATTTTCATCAACAAATTGGACCGGGAACGCGCCAACTTCAACACCGCACTGGAAAGTATTAAAAGTAAATTCAAGAAAAAAGTTACCCCTGTTTGCCTGCCTATCGGCGCTGAAGATAAATTCAACGGCATCGTCGATTTAATCGGTTTGAAAGCTTATTTGTTCAGCGATAACAAAGGCGCGGGAAAGGTTATAGATATTTCCGCGGAAATGAAGGATGAAGTAAAAAGTTTACACGACTCGATGGTGGAAGATATTGCTGAATCTGATGACGAACTGATGAATAAATATCTGGAAGCGGGAGAACTTTCTGACGAAGAACTAAAAACCGGATTGAAAAAAGGTGTTTCTTCGGGAAGCTTAATTCCTGTAGTCTGCGGATCTTCAATAAAAGGAATTGGTATTTCTTTATTGCTTGATTTGATCGTCAGCTCATTTGCCTCTCCGGTTGATCGAAGTCCTGTAAAAGGCAAAAAACCGAAAACTGATGATATTGAAGAAAGACAGCCTTCTGAAGACGCTCCCTTCTCCGCGATAGTCTTCAAAACAATAGCCGACCCTTACGCCGGCAGGTTAACCTTATTCCGTGTTTATTCCGGCACACTGAATTCAGACACTGCTGTTTATAATTCTTCAAGAAAGATAACAGAAAAATTCGGCCATGTTTTCTTTTTGGAAGGGAAAAACCAGAAACAGGCGGAAGTTCTTATTCCGGGCGATATTGCCGGCGTGGCCAAATTAAAGGAAACGGTAACAGGAGATACTCTGTGCAATGAGAAATCTCCTATCATTTTTGAAAAAGTGGCCGTGCCACCGCCAATTATATCTTACGCGATGGAACCAAAAACAAGAGGTGACGAGGACAAGATCGCCTCATCGATTCACCGCCTGACGGAAGAAGACCCGACAATCGTATTTTCCCGTAATGTTGAGACCAAGGAAATGATTCTTTCCGGAATGGGTCAGGTACACATAGAGGTCAACATTGAAAAGATGAAAAGAAAATTCGGCGTCGAAGTAAACCTAAATACTCCAAAGATTCCCTATAAAGAAACCATTAAGGGAAAAACTAATGTTCAGGGAAAATACAAAAAACAATCCGGTGGACGTGGTCAGTTTGGCGATTGCTGGATCGATATCGAGCCATTGCCCCGCGGCGGCGGTTTTGTATTTGAAGATAAAATCGTCGGCGGCGTTATTCCGGGTCAATACCGCCCGGCCGTAGAAAAGGGTATTGTCGAGGCGGCAGCAAAAGGCGTGATTGCCGGCTATCCTGTTGTAGATTTTAAAATAGCACTGACATTCGGATCCTACCACACAGTGGACTCATCGGAAATGGCTTTTAAAATTGCGGGATCCATGGCCTTTCAAAAAGGCGTAATGGATTGTCAGCCGATTCTTTTGGAACCAATAGTAAATATCGAAATAGAAATACCCGAAGAATATATGGGCGACGTTATTGGAGATTTAAACAGCAGACGCGGCCGTGTTCAGGGAATGGATGCCAATGGTTCCAACCAGATAATTAAAGGTCAGGTGCCGCTCGCGGAAATATTAAAATATGCCCCTGATTTACGTTCCATGACCAGCGGCCGGGGAAACTTCACTTACACTCATTCCCATTACGAGGAAGTTCCCGCGTATATCGCTGAAAAAATTATAGCCGAGTCGAAGAAAGATAAAGAAGAATAATAACCACTGATATCTTCAATATCCTCCGCCTATGGCGAATAACCCTGTCAGCCTTCGGCTTTAGGATAGTTCGACTATCAAACTTCATTGCACTACGTTTATGAAGTTTGTGTCTCACTATTCCATTCACGCTTCATATTTCGTTTTTCTCATTTTCAGCGAATGTCATTGATTCGACATGGAAGCTTCAGCTTGCGACCTCGTGTGACCTAACGTGACCTTTATGTTATTCAGATTATGCACTCTGTTTCTGAAGCTATAAATAATAATTTCCCCTACACCGGTAATATTTGGAAATTGCGGCAATGGCGCGCAACGCATTTTTTATATCGTCAAATACGGGCATGCCGGCCTCGGTGAACAGACGGCGGGTTTCACGGATCATTTCCTCGATCTCGATATCATCTTCGTCCTGCCTGATGTTCAGGAGGACGAGCATAACGGGCTTTTTCCCAATTTCCACCACTTCGCGACAGGCCTTGGCCAACTCCCTGTAGGGAGTAATATCCCTGATATTCCCTACACCCATAGCCAACTGCACTGATTTGTAGTGGTACAGGAGTTGGATGACGATGTGGACGTCAATATTTTCGTCTTGCGAAGCGCAAAGCAGAATCTCCCTGATATGTTCGGGTTTGACAAAGGGGTTGGCTATATCGATCGGATTGGTAGCACTCGATCCGGGCTTCGGCAGGACGTCCAGAATTGCCGACTGTAGATCATCCCTAAGACGCGGCACGGCAAGTCCTAATGATTCCGCCGCATCCGCCGCCGCTATCCCCAGTGCGCCACCGCCACCAACGATGGAACAGCCTTGGTACTTACCAGCGGGCAAAAGAGAAAAGGCCAGAGCAGCATCACTCAACTCTTCAAGATTTTCCACCTGAGTGGCATTACATTGCCTCAGTGCTGCTTCCCATATGGCCCTCTGCCCGCCGAGCGATGCCGTATGACTGGCTGCGGCCCTGCTTCCGGAATCGGAAAGGCCTCCCTTGATTACAATGACAGGCTTCTCCCTGGCCGTTTCCTTCAGAGCGGCAAGAAAATCGCGGCCATCGGAAACTCCCTCGACGTACATGCAGATCACTTTCGTTTCCGGATCATGACGGAGATAACGAAGCATCTCCGTTTCCCTGAGATCGCAACCGTTTCCGAAGCTGACGACTTTAGAAAAGCGTATCCCCCGCCACTTCCCAGTATATCCGAAGTCTACCGAAAGACCGCCACTTTGCGAAAGAAGCGCTACGCCCCCGGGTTCTCGCGAAAGATCCGGTCCAGGCAGCATGGTGAGTCCAGATTTCGGACAGTATATCCCGAAGCAATTGGGGCCAAGCACCCTGATACCCAGTTTAGCAATAGCCTGCAACTCCTCTTCCAAAGCAGTTCCCTCCGGAGTGCCGGTTTCTCTAAAACCGGAGGAAAGGATTTCGGCGCCCACTGCTCCCTTTCTCCTGCAAGCTTCCAGAACCGAGGGAACCAGGTGCGCCGGAACGGCGATGATGGCAAAATCAACGTTATCAGGGATGGCCTCTACGGAAGGATAAATCGTCATTCCTTCAATAGAGCCGCCACGATTATTAACAGGATATAATTTGCCCTCATAGCCGATGGCAAGGTGAGAAAGAAGAATACCGCGGCCGAACCCAAATCCTTCGGAAGAAACTCCGACTATCGCGATGCTCGCGGGCGCGAACATCCGGTCAAGATCTTCAAATCCTTCTGATGACTTTTGTGATATCATAAGACGATCTCTTCATGCCCTCTCTCGACAATGCTTACGGTAGACATCAAACGTCAATGGAAAGCGGAATGTGCTTCTTTATAAATTCCATGGCATTTCGTTGATGTGTCCCGGTCCAATAAACTTTTTGGCAACGCGGGCATTGATTATACTCCGTACAATTTTCAAAAACATATAGCGGCACTAAATCACGCACATCTTCTCTGGCAACGGGATAAAGTTTTTCATTGCACGTAAGACATAGTCCAAACATCTTTCGCTGATCTACTTTTAAAGAATATCTACCGATAACATCATTTAGTTGGCTGACAATATCAACACCTGTAATCAAAAATAGATGACCGGAAAATTGGCGCGCTGCCATATCCTTTCGTCTGGTAAGAACAATTCTTCCTTCCGCAACAGCCAGGCGCAACATTTCCCGGCCAGCTTGATTCGGAAATACCTCTGTATTATAACCTAAAAGCCGCAACCATTTAGCCAACCTTCCCAAAGAGGCATCGGTAATAAATTTGAAATCATCAAAAATTAATGGGGGAATATTATTTGAGTATTTTGTGTTCATCAATTATTGGCGGCGCTTCATTGGCGTGCAGTTCTTTACGTAAATCGCGGACGATTTTATTTAAACGTCTGATTGTGCGATTTAAACGAAACCTCTCTACTATGCCCCAAAAACCTGTAATAATCACTCCAAATAGAAGGGAAATAAAAATAAGCAAATAAGCCGGCACGGGTGGAATATCTAAATATTTATAATACTGCAAATGTATCGGCGTTAAATTTTGCTGAGAAAAAGTAACGATAAATAATGCAAAAACTATAACAAGAATTAAATAAATTATCCTCATAACATCATGCCTCCCGATGATATTTTTTAAAAAGGGGCGCAAGATTAGCCGCGGTTTTAGCTATATCCTCCGGTATCACCCGTACATTGCCAACTGTACTCATAAAATTTGTATCGCCTTCCCAACGCGGAATCACATGGACATGAAAATGATCTTCAATACCGGCGCCGGCTGCCTTACCAATATTTACACCGATATTGAAGCCTTCAGGATTCATAGCTTCCTGAAGAGCCTTAACCGCTGTATCCAGGAGATTAAATATTTCTTTTCTTTCTTCCTGAGTCAATTCTTCAATTTTTCCAGTGTGCCTCTGCGGTATTATCATTAAATGCCCGTTTACGTAAGGGTATCGGTTCATCATTACGTAAGCGGTTTTACCTTCGAATAAAATATAATCATCACATCTGATGGAACACTTGCAGAAAACACAACCATCAGGCTTTTCTCCTTTAATGTAATCCATCCGCCATGGTGCAAATATTTTTTCCATACCCAAAAACCAGCCTGTTAATATAATTGTGAGACTCAAATTTAATGAAACTCAGATATTACAAACGCAGTACAGTAATATCTGCAAGTTGAATTATCCCGCCAAAGGCGGAGGGTTGAATATCCCCGCAGTTTGCTGTGGGGTTTCATACCCGTGATTAAATACTAATTATCCTACCTGCTATACCTTTGTCAATTTCTAATATGCCGATAGTCCTGGAAGACGCAAAATATCTGTCTACCGCAGAGCCGGGATTAAAGAATAAAACGTTATCTTTTTTATGATTTGCCGGTTTATGCGTATGTCCGTAAACAATGCAGTCCACATTTTTAAATTTAGCCGATATTTTTTCTTCAATGCCCGAGGGAGATCCCCAGCCATGAATTAAAAGGAATTTAAATCCTTTTATTTCAAAGAGCAAATGCTCGGGAAATTTTTCTCTTACGGAAAAATTATCCATGTTGCCGCATACGGCTTTGATTTCCTTTCCTCCGAATATTTCCAAAACACGCAGATCAACCATGTCTCCAGCATGAAGGATCATATCCACATCGTTGAAATGTTCAGCCATACTCCTTCTCATCTTATCATCATAATCGTCCAGATGAGTGTCGGAAATGACCCCTATTTTTATCTTTTTATCTTCCATTACCAATAAACCGATATTAAATTATTATCGGCAAGAGACAAAAAATACAAGCTTTAATTTGACTTTATTGCTAAGTAAAGTTATTATTTTAACTATGAATAGTTTGGAAAATTCCCTGAATAAAATTGCTAAAAACATATTGCAAATTGATGAAGCTTCCCTCACCTCTTTATGGGACAAATACAAAAATAAAATGGAGCAATTTTCCACCTCTCCCGAGTGGGAAAAGGCTGTAATTATCTTTTCAATAATAAACGCCGTACGGGCTAAAAATGCTATTTTTAACGAAAATTTATTAAAAAATAACCCAACGACTAAAACTAAATCGCCTCAAAATAAATCTAAAGAAAAACATTATTTAAAACTGGTTAAGTAATGGATAAACAAACGTATTTAAAAAGAATCGCCGAGTTAAGAAAAACAATTGAATATCATAATAAACGCTACTACCAGCAGGACGCTCCTGAAATCTCCGACGCCGAATACGACCGCCTGATGCGTGAGCTTCAGGATTTGGAACATCAATATCCCGATGATATGCTTTCTTCATCACCGACACAACGCGTTGGTGCCGCTCCTCTCGCTAAATTTGCTTCTTTCAACCATCCTTCAGCCATGCTTAGTTTAGCCAACGCTTTTTCCAGCGAAGAAATAATTGAATTCGACAGCCGTATCAAACGTCTGGCCGGAGTTGATAAGATTTCCTATGTCGCGGAACCGAAACTTGACGGTCTGGCCATAAATCTCATTTACGAAAAAGGCTTATTTGTTCGTGGCGCAACCCGCGGCGACGGCGCTACAGGTGAAGATGTCACGCAAAACCTCAAGACTATTTCTTCACTGCCCCTAAAAATTAAAAACACAGGGGACAAGCCGATCCCCTCCTTTATAGAAATACGAGGTGAGGTTTACATAGAGAGCGAACCTTTCCAAAAATTAAATCACCGCCGTATTGACGAAGGAGAAGAGCCGTTTGCCAATCCACGTAATGCCGCCGCCGGTTCTTTGCGTCAGCTCGATTCCAAAATAACCGCCCGGCGCCCTTTAAATATCTTTCTCTATCACGTTGGTGAGGTAAAAAGCATCAGCTTTACCAGTCACTGGGAAGTACTTAAGGCGCTCAAAAGTTGGGGCTTCCCGGTTAATCCTATTATCGAACAGGCAAAAGGCATCCAGGAATGTATTCAATATTTCGAAAATATTTTCAAAAAAAGAGAAAGGTTACCTTATGAAATTGACGGCGTTGTTTTAAAGGTTAATGATTTGTCGCTGCAGGAAACACTTGGCAATGTTTCGCGTAATCCCCGCTGGGCGCTGGCCTGCAAGTTTCCGGCAGCGCAGGAAACAACAATAGTTAAAAAAATTGATGTTCAAGTGGGACGCATGGGCGCTCTGACGCCGGTCGCGATCATGGAGCCGGTCAATGTGGGCGGTGTCATGGTCAGCCGCGCCACAATGCATAATGAAGACGAAGTTCTTAAAAAAGATGTACGTGTCGGCGATACTGTCGTTATTCAGCGCGCCGGTGATGTTATTCCCGAAGTTGTCAAAGTTATTTTGGAAAAAAGACCAATAGGAACAAAAAGATTTGAAATGCCCAAACATTGTCCCGATTGCAATTCCGAAATAGTGCGTCTTGAGGGAGAAGTAGCGCACCGTTGTGTCAATATTTCCTGCCCGGCGCAGTTAAAAGAACACATTCGTCATTTTGCTTCACGCGGCGCGATGGATATTGAAGGCTTAGGAGAAAAAGTCTCTGCGCAGCTTTTTGACGCAAAATTAATTGCCGATCCGGCCGATCTTTATTTTTTAAGCAAGGAACAACTCGTCGCGCTTGACCGCCAGGCGGAAAAATCGGCGCAAAATTTAATTGAAGCTATCCAGAAATCCAAAAATCCTTCTCTGGATAAATTTATTTACGCTCTGGGCATCAGACATGTGGGAGAACGTACCGCCAAACTTCTGGCGGATCATTTCGGCAGCATGGAAAATCTGATTGCCGCAAAGCAGGAAGATTTGACGGCGATAAACGAAATCGGCCCGGAAATAGCCGCCAGTATGGTAAAATTCTTTCATGAACCGAAGAATAAAGATGTCATGGGAAAATTCAGCAAAGCCGGTGTGAAACCGCAAAAGAAAAAAATAGTAGCTGGTAATGCCCTGCAAGGAAAATCATTCGTTCTTACAGGAACACTCGAGAGTATGCCCAGAAATGATGCCAAAGCAATTATCGAAAATCTGGGAGGATCAGTCCATTCCAGCGTAACTAAAAAGACAACCTATGTTGTTGCCGGAAGTGAATCGGGCTCCAAGCTGGACAAAGCCAATTCATTGGGTATTACGGTTTTAAACGAAAAAGAATTTTTAAAGCTAATAGGCAAGTAGATCTATGAAGCGCATACATGTTTACATCAGCGGCAGAGTGCAGGGAGTATTTTTCCGCGCGGAGACACAAAGAGCCGCAAAAAGCTTTAACCTTACCGGCTGGGTACGCAATATTGCCGACGGTCGTGTGGAAGCTCTATTCGAAGGTGAAGACGCGAACGTGGATAAGATGATTGCCTGGTGCCATATCGGTCCGCCCGCCGCACGAGTCAAAGAAGTTTTAACCGAGGAAGAATCCTACACCGGCGAATTTCGTGATTTCAGTATTAAGTATTGATTAAAAAAATTTTGTCCTGCCTTACTCAACTGACTTGACACCCCATATCAAAATAGGCCTTATCTAAGTTATTGTTAACACCTATGGGTGGTACTCCACTAAGTTATACCACCTTACAGCGATTTTAATGAGACTAAAACTTCAAAAGCAAAGCGCATTGAAGTTTTATAGCCGAATTATCCAATAGCCAGAAGCTATTGAATATTATCCCGCGAAGCGGAGGATATGAATCCTAAAGCAAACCTTCGGGTTCATATCCGTGGTTAATCCGTCAAAAAAAGGGAACCACGGGCTCCCTTTTTTTGACTGTGTCATTAGCTCTCTTGTTTGTCACGGGCCGGTCGGGCCGCTCGGCGGTGTTGTGTATACTTCGTTTGATTCCATGCTCTCGCCGTTGGCATTTACAGCCGTTACGACGAAGTAGTACTTCGTTCCGTTGACAAGAGTTACTGTCGCTGTCAGTGGTGGTGGGGTGGGCAGCAATCCAATAGTTGCCGCCCCGACAGTCTTTGTGACGTCCGGGAGCGTACTCCAGTAAATGTTGTAGGATGTGGCACCGGTCACGGCCGTCCAGGTGAGCGTCACATTGCCGTTTCCTGGTGTTGGACTTGAGAGGGTGGGGGCTGCTGGCGGTAAGGTTGCGCTCGGCGTAGCCGTAACCAAAAAAGACGCGCTGCTCGCAGTAACGGCTGTTAAGTAAAAAGAATAAGAGGTTCCGTCTGTAAGCGTAGGCCCGGATACAACGCTCCCATTTTTAAATTCGGGAATTCTGGTCGTTGGAGAGCTAGCGCTCGTCGGGTAGTAATAGAGATTGTAAGAGGTGTAAGGGGTTTCACTGGGCAAAGGGTCCCAACTGATGGTAACTTTATTTGAGGTCCCCGCAGTTACAGTTGCGGTAACAGTTGTGGCCGCAGCTCCGCCTAATTCAGTGTCGGTGCTGGCGGTGCCCGGCGTAGCTAAAACCTCGGTTGACGAGCCGCTCTCAGCAGTTTCGGCCATTAACCTGAAAATATACGGATACGGCATTCCGTTTTGAAGCTCGGCTGTAGTCTCGGTGGCTGTTCCGACATTCCAGGTCACAGTGTTCACGACGTACGGGCTGGCAGACCCGGAAAGGGTAATTATGCTCGTTCCCAAGAGGACGTCGATGCAATGAAGATTGTAGGAGCTAGCACCGGGCACGACGTTCCAACTGACGGTGACCTTTTTGTCCCCCGGATTGGCGCGGATATTTGTGGGTGCCGCCGGCGGCGGAGGGGCGTTCGGTACAGCCGAAATTATGCTCGACAAATCACTCTCGCCGTTGGCATTCACAGCCGACAGGGCGAAATAGTACTTCGTGCCGTTGGTAAGGCTTGTTACGGTATAGCGCGGGCCGATCAAGACGGCGGGAGTTGTGGATATCCTCGTTAAATTGGAGGAGGTAGTGCCGAAGTAAATGTTGTAGGATGTGGCGTCTGCTAACATTTTCCAGTCCAAGGTGACTTCTTTATCTCCGGCATCGGCCCTTAATTGCATCCCAACGATTGATGGCGGTAGTGGCGCCGGCGCTGTACTATCATTGGAAGAGCAGGCAAACAGAGAAACTATGAGAAAGCTGAACAGTAATAAAGATGCTAAAAAATTTTTCACGATCATTCTCCTCTTAAAATCATGGTTATATTTACCAGATAATGTGCATTATTAACAAGGCCTGTCAAATTATTCTTGTCATCAAATAAGTTCAATTGAGTGCCAAACCGCTCATGTAACGGACGCTGATCTCCTCTGCCGGTTAATATCAAAAATACTGATAGGACATTGAGAGGATATTTCGATAATTCAACACCTAAATTTAATAATTGGATTGCCCCGTCAAGCCGGGCAATGAGAAACATTTTCTTTTTTGCATTCATTGATAGCTTCGGCAAATCTCTCCATTGAATTAATAATCGTCGCGTCGTCTACGCAGAAGGCAATGCGAAAATAGCCGGGGCCGCCGAAACCGCTGCCGGGCACGACCAAAATATTTTTCTTTAAAAGCACTTTAACAAATTCCACATCATCGGGAATGGGGCTTTGGACAAATAAATAAAACGCACCCTGCGGTCTTTTAAATTTGTATCCTGCTTTAGACAATCCCGCACAAAGCAAATCACGTTTTTTCTGATAAACTTTTATATCAACGGCCACATCCTGAAGCCTGGCAACTATCCGCTGCATAAGCGCCGGAGCGTTCACAAAGCCCATTATGCGTGTGCATAAAATCAGCGCGCTGATAAAATCTCCTGCTTCATGAATTTTAGGATTAACAGCAATGTAGCCGATTCGTTCTCCCGGCAAAGACAGCGTCTTGGAATATGAATAGGCGATAATACTATTTGGATACGCCTTCAATACACTGGGAACGGCAACGCCATCAAATACTATTTCCGTGTATGGTTCATCGGAAATAAGGTATATTGTTTTCTTGAGCGCCCTGCTCTTTTCTTTCAACAATCTAGCTAAATCATCGATATTTTTTTTACTGTAAACTTTACCGGTCGGATTATTCGGAGAATTAATAATAATTGCTTTTGTCTTTCTGTTGATTGACTTCGAAATAGCTTCAATATCTAAAGAAAAATCATCTTTTGTCTGGGCAAATTTGACGACACCGCCATAATTTTCAATGTAAAAAGGATACTCCACAAAAAAAGGTTTGAGCACAATGACTTCGTCTCCGGGATCAAGCAGTGCTTTCAAGATTACATTTAACGCGCCGCCTGCCCCGCAGGACATCACAACGTGATCGGCTGACAATTTCAACCCGGTTGTCCTACTTATTTTGCCGGCAATAGCCTGCCTTGTTTCATGATATCCGGCATTAGGCGTGTAGCCGTGCTTCATAGGAATAATATCAGCAGCCAGTTTGATGAGCTCTCGTTTAAATTCATCAGGATGCTCCACGTTAGGATTGCCCAGACTGAAATCATAAACCTTATCCGTGCCGTATTTCTTCTTGAGAAGAATTCCATCTTCAAACATTTTCCTGATCATCGATGATTGAGAAATGGATGATTTGATCTTTTTAGCAATAGTCATATTTAAATAAATCCCGTTTCTTTTAATCTTCAATATTCAGTTTTGCCATATCAAAACGATAATTGATTTACCTGATATTTTTTAATCCCGCGAAACTTAGAATCACCCTGCTCCAGCCGGGGGAGGAATGCGCTGTAACTCGCGGGAGGTCGCGTTATTACAGTGAGCCTCCGGCTCCTGCCGGGGGGCTCCATTCAATTGTGCTTTTTCCGTCTTAATAAAACAAAGATCCCCAGTAAAATCAGAACCGCAGGCAATAGATATTGGGAATATTGGGAAAGTCCAAAGCCACAAAACTCATTAATGAAAAATAATACTCCCGCAATTGTGATAAACCAGCCGCCAAAATCTTTTGTTCTCTGAATAATTGTGGATATTCCAATGACAATTATCAATATCGGCCAGGTCTTTCCAAATGAATAAATACCTGCCTTAGACAAATAGATCAATACTCCCAAAGTAATTAAAATCAATCCTCCTGTCAGCTTGTGAAGTTTTGAACCAATCATGAAGATCTCCTCCTCATAAAGATTTTAGCGGCAGAAGATTAACTTCTGCCGCTTTGATTTATAATTTTTCCGCTAATTTTAAAAATGGTTTAAACAAATCAATGGGTATTGGAAATAATATCGTGGAATTGTGTTCCGCAGAAATCTGATTCAATGTCTGCAAGTAACGTAATTGCAAAGACATCGGCTGTGTTTCCATTAAAGCGGCCGCTTCAATCAATTTCTGTGCGGCCTGGAATTCGCCTTCAGCGTTGATAACCTTGGCGCGCCGTTCTCTTTCCGCTTCCGCTTGTTTGGCTATTGCCCGTTTCATTTCTTCCGGCAAGTCAATTTGTTTTACTTCCACCAGCGATACTTTAATGCCCCAGGGATCCGTACTGCGATCCAGAATTTCCTGCAGATGTATATTGATCTTTTCCCGCGCCGAAAGAATTTCATCTAATTCCACCTGCCCGCAAACACTACGAAGAGTTGTCTGAGCGAGCTGAGATGTGGCATAGAGATAATTTTCGACATCGATCACCGCCGCATTGGCGTCAACAACCCGGAAATACACAACGGCATTCACCTTGATGGAGACGTTGTCCTTGGTAATAACATCCTGCGGTGGAACGTCCATTGTGATTGTCCGCATATCTACTTTTACTACTTTGTCAATACCGGGAATAATGATGATCAATCCCGGACCTTTGACGTCCCTGATACGGCCTAAACGGAAAACAACAGCCCTTTCGTATTCATTTAATATACGAATTGCTGATGCCAGAAACATGACTACCAGAACGATAACCACTATCATCGGCAAAGAAAAAGCACCTACCATTTTAAGTTCCCCCTTTTAATTTATTTTAAGATTATTATTTCTTTATTTCTTCCACGGTCAAGCTTAAACCTTCAACCTTAACAACTTTTACTTTTGCTCCTTTTTTTATCGGTTTTTCACTTGTTGCCTTCCAATATTCTCCTCTTAAAAATACTTTCCCTTCATTGTCAATGTCGGTCACCACTTCAGCTTCAGTGCCGGCCATTGCTTCTACCCCAGTGGAGTGTTTCCGTAATTGTGCTTTAATCGCCAGCCAGATAACCACAATAAAAAAACCGGAAGCCACCAGAATAGCGGGAATCAACACCTGCAAAGAAAGGCGCAAGGCAGGCTCCGTTGTATCAAATAGCAACAGCGATCCCATAATTAATGAAATCACTCCCCCGACAGTAAGAATGCCATGACTCATAACTTTTATCTCCGCAATGAATAGAATTACACCGAAAATTATCAGTAAAATTCCCGTATAATTTACCGGCAAGGTGGATAGGCCGAAAAACGCCATCAGGAGCGATATACCGCCGATTACGCCGGGCAAAATCGCGCCCGGCGTGGAAAGTTCAAAATACAGACCCGCCAGTCCTATTAATAAAAGAATATATGAAACATTGGGATCGGAAATAGCCGCAAGCACTCCCTGACGCGTCCCCATCTTCTTCTTATTAATTATGGCATTTTTTGTTGATATTTTCTTTTTACCTTTGGCCAAATTTACTTCTTTTTGATCGATGGCAACTAAAAGTTTATCGATATCGGGAACTACAAAATCAATAACTTTTAACTTAAGCGCTTCTTCGGCAGTTATTGATTCGCTTTTGCGCACAGCTTTTTCAGCCCATTCTTCAGAACGGCCCCTTGTTTTGGCAATACTGCGGGCGTAAGCGGCAGCGTCATTTTCCACCTTTTTGGACATGGTTTTATCCATACCGTCTCCACCAAGACCGATTGCCACGGGATGAGCGGCGCCGATATTTGTACCGGGAGCCATTGCGGCTATATGAGCAGCTTCCGTGATAATGACTCCCGCGGATGCGGCACGAGCTCCGGGAGGAGAAACGAAAACAATTACCGGCAGGGGAGCATTGAGAATGCTCTTAGCTATGTCACGCATCGCTGTATCCATTCCGCCTGGTGTATCGAGTAAAATTATCAGTCCTTCAGCTTCCCCTTGTTGCGCATCTTTTATACTATTGGCAATATATTTTGCTGTCGGCGATGTAATAACGCCGTCAATTGTAATAACATTGAATACGGGTTTCTTTTCTTCGGCCCAAGCTCCAAAACTCATAGTTATTAAAACCGCAATCAATGTGAAAATAATTTTTTTAAACATTGTTTAACCTCTTTTGCTCATTGCCTTGAATCACGGCTATAATAGCTTCCGCTTCGCGGGATAATTCGCCTAGCGCTTCCTATAGTCATCGAGGCTCATTACAACTTACCAATTCCGCTGCTCTGCGCTTTCGGAATTGGAGTTTCACAAATAATTAAGGCTAAATTCCCTTCATAATCATCTGGACATCTTCCCATACCGGCTTCTTGGCCGCAGGGTTTCGTAAAAGATATGCCGGATGATATGTCGGCATTAATTTTATTCCTTCATAGGAATGAAAACGGCCGCGTAACGCGGATATCGGTATATCCGTCTTTAAAAGTGTTTTGGCGGCAAAGGTTCCTAAAGCGCAAATTATTTTCGGTGAAATAATCTGTAGTTGCTTTTTTAAAAATGGCTCGCACATACTTATTTCATCGGGCAACGGGTTGCGATTGCCCGGTGGACGGCATTTGAGAATATTGCATATGTAAACATCCTTGCGCTTAAGCTTCATTCCCTTGACGATAATATCAGTTAATAGCTGTCCGGCCCGTCCGACAAAGGGCAAGCCCTGCTCATCTTCATCAGCACCGGGCGCTTCCCCGACAAATACTATCTGGGCATGGGGATTACCATCGCCAAAAACAAGATTGTGTCTTGTTTTTGCCAGTTGGCAAAGTTGGCAATTTGCCATCTCCTGACAAACATTTTTTAACTGTTCTTCTTTATTTCTGGAATCAGCTTTTAATTTTTTAATTGTTTGAGGCTGTTTTTCCCATTTCATCCCGACAGAGAGGCTGTTTTGATTTACCACTTGTCCTTTGAGCCCTTTAACCGCATGGAGCAATTCTGTCTGTAATTTATTCCTGGCCAAGTCTGAAAAAGATTCATCCATTACTTTTTACGATCACCCTTTTTGTTAATTATTTTTTGGACACGATTAAGAATTTCCTCGGCTGCTGCTATTTTTGTCATCTTTTTAAAAGACTCAGATTTACCGGTATGGTCAATTATTGTAATTATATTGGTATCTGCCCGAAAACCGGCACCCTCTTCCTGTAAGTTGTTAGCAACAATCAAATCCATATTTTTTTTCTTTAGTTTCTCCAGGGCATTGGCCAATAAATTTTCTGTTTCCATGGCAAAACCAACCAATACTCTATTGCCCTTATTCTTCCCGATTTCCGCAATTATGTCCGGATTTCTTTTCAATTCCAGAGAAAGTGTTTTTTTATCCTTTTTGATTTTTTCTGCGGACAATACTTTGGGACAGTAATCGGCAACAGCGGCAGCTTTGATGATGATTGCCGCTTTTTTATAATTCTCCAGCACCGCTTTGTGCATCTCCTGTGCGGTACGTACTTTGATTATTTTCTCCACCGCAGGCAGAGGCAAAGTTGCCGGACCACTGATTAAAGTAACTTTCGCGCCTCGCCTGTGTGCCGCAATCGCCAAGGCGTAGCCCATCTTCCCCGATGATAAATTAGTAATAAAACGCACAGGATCCAGCGGTTCCTCGGTAGGTCCGGCAGTAATCAAAATATTTACACCATCTAAATCTTTGGGAGTCAGAAGCGTTTCTATCTTTTCGACAATTTCCTGAATATCAGGCAGACGTCCCGCCCCTTGAGTCTTACAAGCCAACTCGCCCTCCGCGCTATCTATTACAACATAACCAAACTTCTTCAGTTTTTTTATATTTTCCTGAACAATTGGGTTAGCCAGCATTTTATCGTTCATGGCCGGACAAATGAGCGTTGGCTTAACCTGAGCCATAATCGTTGTGGAGAGTAAATCGTCACCGATGCCGGAAGCAATTTTTCCGATTATGTTCGCCGTGGCGGGCGCTATGACAAAAGCATCGGCAAATTCAGCCAGCGCGATGTGCGCCATATCGTATTTATCCGTCGGAATAAACATATCCGTATAGACCTGATTTTGCGAAAGTGTCTGCAAAGTTAATGGCGTGATAAATTCCGCAGCGCTCCTGGTCATAATGACTTTTACCTGCGCCCCCGCCTTGATGAGCGAGCGAATTAATTCCGCCGCTTTGTAGGCGGCAATCCCTCCGGTAACACCGAGAACAATTTTTTTGTTTGCAAGCATATTCCCAATCTCTCAAGTAATTTTTTATTTTATCAGTTCCAATGTATACAGCCATATACGACTTGATGCTAAAATATAACAGTGCTTCTCAACAATATCAAGGCATAATTATCATTGTTATCTTTAAAATATTTTAAAAGAAAACAAGGGATTAAACTAATCACTGGTATGAACCCTAAAGCAAGCTGCGGGACATTATACCCCGTTATACGGGATATCCCTATGTGCTTTGCACACGGGATAGTTCGTCCAACAAATTTCAGTGCACTTTACTTCTGAAATTTGGGTCTCACTAATTCGACTAACGCTTCCTATAGTCAGCGTGTCTCATTAAATTGGAGTTTCAACAATAATATTACGGCAGATTTGTCTTGCAAAACATTATTAAAGTTATTATAAGCCGCGCAGTCGTACCATCTCACACTTTTAGGGGATTATTATGAAAAAGTTCCGTTTATATATCGAAATTTCTATAGCAATTTTAGTTATCGCTTCTCTTTGCTGGCTTTTTTTTGGCAGTTATCTGGAATTAGAAAAACCTGTAATTAAATTCGATCAGGAAATTACGGTTGTAGGGAAACAAAAAGCCATTGGAATTACTTTTTCTGATTCTAAAAGCGGTATTTCTCATTTAACCGCAGAAATAATTCAGGATCATAAAGGTCAAATTCTGGCTGATAAAAAAATCCCTTCCCGTGGGGACAAACAGGAAATTTTATCCCTGATTATAAACACAGCAGATATGAAACTCCACGACGGTCCGGCCATTATCAAAATTACAGCGACAGATTATTCTCTTTTCAAAAATCAAACCGTTCTATTCCAATCGGTGAAAATTGACACGATCCCGCCACAGGTTAATCTACTAAAAACTGTCAATTACATAAATCAGGGCGGTACAGGCTTTGTCGCTTACCAATCATCTAAAAAAATAGCTTATACAGGAGTGTATGTTAATGATTATTTTACTCCCGGTCACACTATACTGCAAAATAATATAGCAACTTCAGTAACCTATTTTGCCGTACCGATTGATGCGTCCAAAACAAAAACGAGAGTAACGCTCTTTGCGCGCGATGATGCAGGAAATGAAACTAAAATCGCATTCCCCTGCACAATCAAGGCAAAGAAATTTCGCGCAGACAAAATGAATTTAAGCGAAAGTTTTCTGCAGCAGAAGATGCCTGAATTCCAAGCAATGGTTCCGTCTCTGCGAGGGAAAACTCCTCTGGAAGTATTTACCTATATTAATTCCCAAATGCGTAATGAAAATTTTCTGACTATCCAAAACATTTGCAAAAAGTCCGCGCCTAAAGCACTTTGGGAAGGCACTTTTCTGCGTATGAGCAATGCTGCTCCTATGGCGCTTTTTGCTGACAAGAGAGATTACATGTTTGACCGCAAAGTAGTTGGTGAATCTCTTCACACCGGCGTCGACCTGGCTTCAACAACTCAGGCGACTATTGAAGCAGCTAACAACGGCATTGTTGTCTTCACCGGCGCTTTAGGCATTTATGGAAACGCCATTATTATTGATCATGGCCTTGGATTATTCAGCTTATATGGACATTTATCCGCCATTACTACCACTGTCGGTAAAAATGTAAAGAAGGGTGAAAAAATAGGTAATTCCGGCACATCCGGTCTGGCAGGAGGAGATCATTTACACTTCAGTATTATTGTCGGCGGACAATTTGTCAACCCGCAGGAATGGTGGGATCCGCACTGGATTAAAGATAATATAAATTAAGATTAATAAACCTGTTAATTTTTGTTGATGTCGCGATGGTTTAAATTAACCATATACTTCATCGAAGAAAAATAAGAACCCAATTTATTAGCCATAACTACGGAACGATGTCTGCCGCCCGTACAGCCCATGGCAACATTTAAGCGCACTTTACCTTCTTTTTCATAGAGGGGAATAAGTAAATTCATTAAATTCATTATTTTCTCTAAAAATTCTTTACTTTCCTTGTTTTGCAAAACGTAGTTTTGCACACCAGCATAATGACCGTCATGATTTTTTAAATTTTCAACAAAATAAGGATTGGGTAAAAACCTTACGTCAAAAACAAGATCGGCATCAGCGGGTAATCCATAACGATAGCCGAAAGAAGTTACATTAATAACCATTTTTTTGTGTCTGGAAGATGGCAAAAAATGTCTTTGCACTGTATCTTTTAGTTGATGAACATTAATGGACGTTGTATCGATAATCTTGTTCGCCATTTTTTTTAAGGATGATAATTTTTCTCTTTCCATCAGGATGCCTTCCATAATCATTCCTCTTTCGGAAAGAGGATGAATACGTCTGGTCTCGCTAAAGCGATGCAATAGAGAATCGTCACTGGATTCAAGGAACAGAATCTCAATTTTGTAACCTTTTTCTTTAAGTCCTGTAAATATTCTCTGGTACTTATCGAGAAAACTTCTTTCCCGTAAATCCATGACCATGGCTACTTTCTTTATTTCGGGTGATGAAGCCGTAGTTATAGCAAGAAATTTTGGCAGTAAAATGACCGGCAGGTTATCCACACAGAAAAAACCAATATCTTCCAATGCCCGCAGGGCTGTACTTTTACCGGAGCCGGAAAGCCCGGTAATAATTACGACTCGCAGATTTTTCATTTAACTACAATCCTTTCTTAACTAAGGATTCAGGTATTTTCTTGATCAATAATTATTTTATACAAATCACTTTGGGATTTTGCTTTCAAAAGCTTTTTACGGAAATTAGCTACTTTCAACATTTTGGAAATCTGGGCCAAAACTTTTAGATGCTGCCCGGATGAATTTTCCGGCGCTAAAAGCAGAAAAAAAAGCTGTACGGGCTTTCCATCCAGGGAATCGTAAGCAACACCTTCCCTGCTGCGGCCAAAAGCGACAATAAGATCATCAAGCTCAGGTATTTTCCCATGAGGGATGGCGACTCCGTCGCCTATGCCCGTGGAACCAAGACTTTCTCTCTGTTGTAAAATTTCAATAATCGAAGAAGAATTAAGTTTAAGGCCGCCCCGAATTATGGCATTAACTAACTCCGTTAACGCTTCAGTTTTAGTTTTAGCCGATAAATCGGCATTAATAAATTCCACTTTAAAAATTCGATCCAGTTGCATTTACCACACCTTAATCGTGATTTTATGGCACAGGCTCAGTTTATAAACCACCCGTTCAACTGTTTGTCTCGATCAGTGCATAATTTCCATCATCGCGACGATAGATCAAACTTACATTTTCAGATGAAGAATCACGATATATAATAAAGCGATCTTTTGTTCCTTCTATTTCCATTATCGCTTCATCAAAAGACATGGGCTTCAGTATAACTTTGCGCGTTTCCGCAATTTTGTTTACGTTTGATTCCTCTGTTTCTTCGCCTTCATCTGACTTTTCCTTGCCGCGGCGAATACTTCTGGGTTTATGTTCTCTTATTTTTTCTCTTTGTTTTTTAAGTTGTTTTTCGATCTTTTCTATACAGCTGTCGATTGCAAGATGCATGTCTTTGGCTTCTTCTTTTGCGTTTATATTCCAACCGTTAGAGCTTAGATTGATTTCCGCAAAATTCCTGAATTTTTCCATCGAAACGATAATATGAGCTTCGGCAGGTGTATCTAAATATTTTCTCAGCTTCTGAATTCTTTCTTCCGCGTAAACTTTTTGCCAGTTTTCACCTTCACCATTTCTAAATGTTACCGAAATCTTCATAATAGTTCCTCCATAATTAAATTAACCAGTTCAGCACTCAATTGACTTTTGAAATTTATCACTGAACCGGCAACAAAGGCCAGTCATATATTGATGTAAAAAACAAAAGTCAATTAATATTTTAAATCTTCTATCTTTAGAAACGCCGCTCAAATGAAATAACTAAAAATATTTCTTTCTCTTCGAAGAAGGTAGAATGCCCATCATATCCCTATATTTAGCGACAGTGCGCCTGGCGATATTGATTCCTTTTGCTTCCAGCAGATCAACAATCTCGCAATCGCTATAAGGTTTTTTAGGCTTTTCTCCGCTGACTATTTGCTTAATTTCTTCTTTGACACTTTTCGATGCAATGGTTCCCTCAGATGTTCTTTTAATGGAACTGCCGAAGAAGTACTTCATTTCAAAAATTCCCTGGGGTGAATGCACATATTTATTGTTAACCACTCGGCTGATTGTTGATTCGTGCATTTCTATGTCACTGGCAATATCGCGCAGCACTAACGGTTTGAGGAAATCAATACCGCGGTCAAAAAAATCTCTTTGGAATTTAACAATGCTTTCCGTCACTTTATAAATTGTATTCTGCCGCTGTTGTATGCTTTTAATCAGCCATGTAGCGGATTGCACTTTATCTTTGATGTATTTTTTTCCGCTTTCTTCCTTACCATGGCCACGATCGGTAAGTCCCGCCATAATTTCACGATAAAAGTTACTGATGCGTAGACGCGGCAAACCATCATCATTAAGAATTATTTTATATTCATCCCCCGCTTTGACAATGTATACATCGGGAATTATCGGTTGAATCTTATCTTCGGAATACATGCTGCCCGGTTTGGGATTCATTCTACTTATTAATAATACTGCTATCTCCACTTCGCGCAGAGGAACTTTTAATTTATGGGCAATATGAACATAATTTTTAAGTTCCAAATCTTTAAGATAGTCCTTAATGATAACTTCAATAATCTTGTTTTTTATGCCCAACATTCTCGCTTGAATTAATAGACATTCCTGAAGATTACGGGCAGCAATTCCCGGCGGGTCAAATTCTTGAATCCTTTTCAAAACTGTTTCAACAAATTCTTCACTGACATTTTCCAGTTGAACAATTTCCGGCACAGTCGCACATAAATAACCATTTTGGTCAAGATTGCCGACGATTTGAGTACCGACGCGTGTTTCATCTTCCGTAAAAGATGAAAGATTCATCTGCCACATTAAATATTTTGTCAGCGATTGACTTTCGGTAAGAACATTATCCCATGAATGCTCTTCCGCGTCTGGGCCGCCATACGTTACACCTACCGGGCCATAATCTTCCAGATAATTAGTCCAATCAAACTCTTCACGGTTATTTCCTTCACCGATTAGTTCTATCGCACGTTCGATCTCTTTTACATCTTCACGTTCAACAGGCCGGATATCTTCTTCGATTTCCGCACGGACTTCCTCGTCATTTCCTTCGTCCGGGGAAACCTCTTCAAGAAGAGGATTTTCCTGCATCTCCTGATTAATTGTTTCGACAAGTTCCAGCCGAGATAACTGCAGCAATTTTATCGCCTGCTGCAGTTGGGGTGTCATAATTAACTGCTGGGAAAGTTTTAAATTTTGTTTTAACTCAAATGCCATAATAATAAACGATCATAGATTGCTATTTTTTATAAATTAAATGTTTCGCCAAAATAGAATTTTCGCGCCAGTTCGCTATTAGCAATTTTTTCCGGCTCACCTTCAACAAGTATCGCCCCTTCATTGACTATGTAAGCCCGGTTACAACAGGAAAGAGTCTCCCGTACATTGTGGTCGGAAATAATAATGCCGATTCCCTTGGCTCTTAATTTTTCTATTATTTTCTGGATATCGGCAACGGCAAGCGGGTCGATGCCGGCAAAAGGCTCGTCTAAAAGAATATATTGGGGAGACGTAACTAATGCCCGTGTAATCTCCACTCTTCTTCTTTCTCCTCCGGAAAGAGAATAAGCATAATTTTTAGCCAATGCGGTAAGATCAAGTTCACGGAGAAGTTCCCGAAGTCTTTCAATTCTTTCTTCCTCTTGCAAATCAAGAGTTTCCAAAATAGCCATAATATTTTCTTCCACAGTAAGCTTACGGAAAATAGACGGCTCCTGCGGCAGATAATTTAAACCTTTGCGCGCCCTCAAATACATGGGAAATCCGGTAATATTTTCACCATTGAGAAAAATTTCCCCGGCATCCGGCTTAACCAGTCCGACAATCATATAAAAAGTGGTTGTCTTGCCGGCGCCGTTGGGGCCAAGCAGACCGACTACTTCGCCCGGCGAAATAGACAAGTTAATCTGATTGACGACTTTTCTTTTATTGTAGATTTTGATTAATCCGTTTGCCGATAAATTGTTCATAATTATACAACGCCAAACATAAGCTAATTGATTCCCGTTTTTTTCTTTTCCTGGGGATAAATTATCGCTTTAACTTGTTTCTTTGTATTACTTTCCACGACGCCCCTATTTTCATTGAGAAAAACTATCACTCTATCCCCTTTGATTGAGTTTTTGCCTTCGCTCAAGACAGCATTACCGGTCATAATAATCTTAGCGCTATCCCGATAATATATTGCTTCATCTCCGGTGGCGACTCGTTCTCCCTGGGTTAAGGAAACTTTTCCTTTTGCTTCAACTTTCTCCAGATCGCCAGTCCTTTCGGTTGCTATTGTCCCGGTTTTATCTTTTTTATCAGGTTCTTTTTTATAATACAAAAATAGCTGGTCTGCTTTCAGGACCTTGTTGCCTTGTTTGGCCATCGCATTACCGGAAAACACAACCAACTTATTTTCGTTAAAAGCCTCCATCCGGTTGGAAGTAATTTCCATGGGTTCATCAGATTGCTTACCTATGATATTATCCTTAGCACTTACGCAGGACGCTGTTAACAAAATAATAAATAATATAAACGAATATACTTTTCTATCAATCATTTCATTTCCCGATTAATTTATTTTTGCTTTAACCATGGAGGAAAGATTTAATTCTCCTTTATTAATGAAGAGCGTCAGCCCCACTCCCGTTATTTTCATACGCTTATTTTCCATGGTCACCGGCGCGTCGGTATAAAATTTTTTTTCGGCATCGTTATAATTTAAATGATCCGTGGAAAATTTATCGCCAGTATCAGAAATGATGACCACATTATCTTTTATTTCAATATTCTTTTTATCTGTAAACATCCGGCCTTTATCAGAGCTCATTACAAAAACTTTACCGTCAGACGTTGTTAATTTTATTTGAACCCGATCAAATACAGCAAGGTTTTGTTTTTTGTTATATGTAGCGGTATCAGCTTTTACTTCCCATTTGGCATTGGCTTCACCAACTTCCGTATAGGTGAAACCTTTAATTTGCAGATCAACATCCGGCAATGCTTTTAATAAATTCCCGTGGGGTTTCCCATTAAACTTGACTGTGACCACAGCAGTAATCACCGCGGCCATAAAAAGGACTGCTATTGACGATATAATTACTGTTTTTTTACTTAATTTCACTTTCTACTCAAATTCGATATGTTCTGTTATTGCACAGTACTACTGTACCATTTAGTTTATTATAGCACTCAGAATGTTGTGTGTAAAGATATTAAGGATGATCAGATTCGATTTGGTATTAAATATATTCCGTAAATTCATACTTGGCGGCGATTTCCGGCCATTTACCCTGAGCTTGTAAAATCATTTCACAAATCTCTCTTATTGCGCCTTGACCGCCTTTATGGCCAGTAACATAATCAACCGATTTTTTTACCACATCAATAGCGTCAGCAACCGCAGCGGAAAAGCCCACGCTTTTTAAAACAGGTATATCTACGATATCATCACCCAAAAAAGCCACCGCACTGGCCGATAATTTGTGTTTTTCTAAAATTCTCCCCAAAACTTCTTTTTTATTAAACGCGCCCTGATAAACATCATTAATCTCCAGGTCCTTTGCCCGATACTCAACTACTTTCGATTTTCGCCCTGTGAGAATAGCGACTTTGATTCCATAACGCTGAAGTATCTTTATTCCGTGTCCATCACGGACATCAAAATTTTTTATCTCCTTCCCTTCATTATCCATAATGATGCGCCCATCAGTCATGACGCCATCTACATCCAAAATCAATAATTTTATTCCTTTGAGTTTTTCTTTAATATTTCTTTTCACCATCGTAATTATCCTTTATGAATTCTGATTTCTAATATATTTCTTCCAATTTTCATGGATTACCCCGGAATTTACCGAGCTGGCGCTTTCACTAAATTGTCAATTCGTTTCAACATTGTCAGCAGTTCTTCCAGCGAATCCAAGTAAAGAGAATTGGCGCCATCGCATAGCGCTTTTTGAGGGTCGCTGTGCACTTCCAAGAATATGCCATCCACGCCCGCGGCTACCGCCGCCCGTGCCAAATACTTTACCATATCCCTCTCGCCGCCTGATGCCGTTCCTTGGCCTCCGGGCAACTGCACCGCGTGTGTGGCGTCAAAAATTACAGGATATCCCATATCCCTGATAAGGGGCAACGAACGAACATCAAAGACAAGATTGTTGTAACCAAACGTGGCTCCTCTTTCGGTAATCATAATGTTTTCGTTACCAACAGCTTTTACCTTTTCTATTATATGGGCTACATCCCAGGGCGCTAAAAACTGTCCCTTCTTTATATTGATTACGCGCGCTTTTTTTGCGATCTCAGTAATAAAATCAGTCTGACGGCAAAGGAAAGCGGGTACCTGCACTACATCCAGTATTTGCGCGGCGACATCAATTTCCTCGAAACGATGCACATCAGAGAGCACCGGTATATTCAATTCTTCTTTAATTTTTTCCAATATTGCCAATCCTTTTTTCGCTCCGGGACCGCGATAGGATTTAATCGAAGTTCTGTTGGCTTTGTCATAAGAAGCCTTAAAGATAAAAGGGATTTTCAATTTTGCCGTGAGTTTTTTCAAATATCGTGCCGTGTCCATTGCCGTTTTTTCATTTTCCAGAACACACGGACCGGCAATCAGAATAAATTTTTTATTATCTCCAATAACAAAATCATCTATCTTAATTTGCTTCATTCTTCGTCACTCCTTGTTTTTTTCTGCGCTTTTTTCTGCAAAAGTTGAATTTTAAGTTGTGGTATTTTTTGGGCGGCCTTTGCCGATTCCGGATTAAGCTCATATGCCTTGGTGTATGCTTTCAGCGCCTCAGGATAGAGTCCTTTTTTCTCATAAGCTTCTCCCAAATTAGCGTAAAGATCATCATCCTCACGGTCATATCTTAACGCAATCCGGTAATTTTTAATTGCCTTATCCCCATCATTACAGGCGGCATAAGCATATCCCAAACTCTCATAAGATCCAGCTTTTTGGGGTTCCAGCTCAACTATTTTCTTATAATACTTAATCGCCGTCGCACAATTCTTTTCTTTCAGATAGAAATGAGCGAGAATACTGAGCACTTCCTTGGTTGGCGGAGATATTTTTTCATACTCGGCAATCGCTTTTTTTTCTTTTCCCAGTTTATCATATGTATAGGCCAAATTATAATGTAAGTTGAAATTTTTCGCACCATATTTAATCGCTTTTTCGTAATTTTCGGCGGATGCGGCATATTCTTTCAGTTCGCCATAAGCAAAACCTAAATTGGCAAAAATCGAAGAATTCTTAGAAGACTTTGTCGCTAATTTTTCGTAATATTTTACGGCTTGAGCAAATTTCTTGTTTTTTAGCGCCAGATCTGCGAGACGCTCGAGAGCATCGGCATCTTCAGGATTAATTTTCAATACATTCTCGTATTCTTTAGTCGCTTCGGTGTCCATTTTTTGTCTTTCATAAGCCGCACCCAGATTGAAGCGGATTGTCGGCTCATTAGGACTTAACGAGACCGCTTTTTTCAAATTACCCAGCTCTTCTGGCCATTTGTTCAGTCCGGCATAGGCAGAAGCAAGATTGGCGTAAGCGGCAACCAATCTTGGTTGCTTTTTTATAACTTCCTTATAACAGTTAACGGCGGCGGCGTATTTTTTAAATTTTAAATATGTATCACCCAAAGAAAGTAAGGCCATGTCCGTCTCTTTCGAATGTTCAGCAATATATTTGTATTCGTCAATGGCTGAATTTATCATATTGTTCTTTCTGTAGGCTTCTCCCAGCTTGAATCTTACAGGATAATTATCAGGTTCAAGCCGCACAGCCTCGCGATAATTTTGTATCGCCTGACTCCATAATCCTTTTTCCGCGAAAGAAAAACCGAGAGTGACGTAAGCCTGAGCTTCTTTCGGATTGGATTTAATCATCTCTTTCGATATTTTAATAGCGCTATCAAATTCTTTTTTTTTGATATAGCATTTAGTCAATTCTCCCAGCGCTACGAGGTCATCGGGTTTAATCTCCACTACATTTTTATATTGGCTGATGGCATCATCCAACCTGCCCTGCCGCGAGTAAATACCGGCCAAAATTTTGCGCACGCTGATATCGTTTTTATTCATAACTATCGCTTTTTTCAAATATTCGATTTGTTCTTTAACGTTTGATGAATTTTTAGCGAACCGGAACCAGTCTTGAGGGGTAATTACGACTTTAAGCCCAACAGCGGCAATCGTTTCATCGCGAAAATTTATTAATATCTTGTAATCGGATACGTTCCCAGAATCATTTATTATAACACCGCTTTTTATTATTTTATTGACAATATCAATACCCCGCAGTAAAACGCCCAAATCGTTATTACCCTTGCTCAAACCCTCAACCTTTATCGTTGTGTATTTTCCACTAAGATCATCGCTGACTATCGACTTAACCACAAATTCGTCACGGTAAGTTACTTCCAAAACTTCGTTTGTACCAACTCTGATATCGTTGCCGTTTTTTTCCATTTTCAAATAGTAAAAGTGAGGTTTATCCTGTAAAATGTAATAGGAAAAAGTATTTTTTACTCTTGAGGCTTGGAGGACGAAAGAACGGAAAAATCGGGGATAGAAAAAAAATAAGAAGATAAAAATCAAAATAAGCGCACTCAATATCATCATTATTGGAAATAATATTTTCTTTTTCTGTCCTTCGTTATTTATGCGCCGATTAATCATTAATCCCTCATTAATTGAAAAAATTTACTCTTCCAAGTTACGGACAATTTGCCGGTTATCAGCTCCGTGGATGATATTTCTGGTGAACCTCTTTTAATCTCTTCCGCGTTATATGTGTGTAAATCTGCGTTGTCGAAATATCAGAATGCCCCAGCATTACCTGTACGGTACGCAAATCGGCGCCGCCTTCCAGCAGATGCGATGCAAAAGAATGGCGAAAAGTGTGCGGATAAACTTTCTTTTGCAATCCGGCTTTCTTGGCGTAAGCGACAACTATTTTCCAAAAACCCTGTCTGGTAAATTTTCCTCCAAAGCGGTTTAAAAATAACACATCCGTGCTTTTTTTCTGTATTAATTGAGGTCTGGCCTCATCAACATAATGTCTGGTGCAATCGTAAGCTATTTTGCCGATCGGGACAATCCTTTCTTTGCTGCCCTTCCCCATGACAATCAAAAAGCCGACCTGCCAGTTGACGCTGTTCATCGTCAGATTAATCAATTCCGAAACCCGGATTCCAGTAGCGTATAAAAGCTCCAGCATGGCAGTATTGCGTATAGCAGCAACCGTCTGAGTTCCCGGTTGTTCTAATATAGCATTCATTTCCTCCTTGCTTATCGTATCAGGCAGTTTCATCCAGACTTTCGCCAGTTCAATATTGGCCAGCGGATTTTGATCAATCATCTTTTCGCGAAGCAGATATTTATAAAATCCTCTCAAAGCGGCAAGCGACCGATTCATGGAATTCGCCGCTAATCCCTCGTTTTTAATCCGCGTCAGATATTCAACAATCACCTCTGGTGTGACTTCTTTTATATCCGTTATTTTCTTGTTCTCCTCAACAAAGAAAATAAACCGGCGCAAATCACGGCCATAAGATTCCAAGGTGTTTTGAGCCACGCCGCGTTCAATTAAAAGATGATTGAAATACTTTGTCAATAATTCCCGCATAGTACTTTTTAACGCAAATATGCCCGTGAAGCAAAGTTTTTTTATTGACTTATTTCACAATATCGTAAAAAAGATAGTTGAGGAATCAAGAATCACGGGTATGAAACCCCAAAACAAGCAGTTGCGTATCATATAGTCCCACTTAGCTTCGCACGTGGGATAATTCAACTTGCAGATATTACTTCGCTGTGCTTGTAATATCTGAGTTTCATTAAATTGGAGTTTCACAATAATTTCTCCGGGAGAATTACCAATGAAAAAAATTATTATCGCCTCCGATCATGGTGCCGTGGCTTTAAAAAGCGAAATCATAGCTTTCTTAAAAACAAAAAATCGCGAGATAAAAGATATGGGAGTAAACAGCGACGATCCCGTGGATTACCCCGATATCGCCGTGACTGCCTGTGAAGAATTTAAAAAAGGCGGGTATGATTTCGGCATTCTGCTTTGCGGCACAGGAATCGGAATGTCCATAACCGCGAATAAAATTAAAGGTATCCGCTGCGCCCTAGTTCATGACCTCTTCACCGCCGAAATGGCCAAAGCTCACAATAACGCTAATTTTATAGCTTTTGGCGGAAGGGTAAAATATTCCGTGCCGGTCATCAAAATGATCGAAAAATTTATGGATACAAAATTTGCTGGAGACCGCCACGAAAGAAGAATCGCTAAAATAATGGATCTTGAAAAGAATGAATGCTGAAATTTGAACTTAAACACCCCGCATTTTCATCGCGGGGTGTTTTTTAAGTTTTATGATATTGTTTTAATGCTAACCTAAAATTGTCTTCAAATCCTCATCAGGTGTTGTGATTGCTTTGATCGCGAAATTCTTAACCAACACATCCAAAACATTGGGCGTTATGAAAGCCGGCAGACTTGGTCCCAGACGGATGTCTTTGATTCCCAAATGAAGCAAGGTCAGCAGGATGGCAACAGCCTTTTGTTCATACCAGGAAAGAATCATCGAAAGCGGCAAATCATTGACTCCTACATTGAAAGCCTTGGATAAAGCCACAGCAATCTGAATTGCCGAATACGCGTCATTACACTGCCCGATATCCAACAGGCGGGGAATTCCTCCAATATTACCCAATTCTTTATCAAAGAAGCGAAACTTTCCGCAGGCCAGAGTCATTACAATCGTGTCTTTCGGTGTTTTTTCCACAAACTCGGTATAGTAATTCCTGCCTGGTTTGGCGCCATCGCAACCGGCAACGAGAAAAAAATGACGGATAGCCTTGCCTTTAACCGCCTCAATCACTTTATCGGCCACACCCAACACAGCATTCCTGGCAAATCCGACCATTACCGAACGTCCGTCTGTATCAGCCGCAAATCCAGGTAACTCTTGTGCTTTTTTAATTAAGCGTTCGAAATTGCCATCATCTATGTGATTGATCCCCGGCCAGCCAACCAAACCGCAGGTGTAAATGTTGGCCTGATAAGAATCACGAGGACGTTGAATACAATTGGTGGTCATTAATATAGCGCCGGGAAATTCTGCAAATTCCTTAGCCTGATTCTGCCAGGCTGTCCCGTAATGGCCATAAAAATGATTATATTTTTCCAATTCAGGATAGCCGTGCGCTGGAAGCATTTCGCCATGCGTATAGACATTAATGCCCTTTCCTTCGGTCTGTTTCAAAAGTCCATACAAGTCTTTGAGGTCATGTCCGGATACTAAAATAGCCTTTCCTTTTTTAACTCCCAGAGGAACCTTGGTTGGAACCGGATGACCGAACGCTGTAGTATTTCCGGCATCGAGGAGTTCCATCGTGCGTAAATTTATTTCGCCGCATTCTAAAACCAGACTTATCCAGTCATTGGTTGATAAATCTTTTTTTAAGGTTGCGGCCAGAGCTTCATGGATGAAAGCATAAACCTTTTCGTCTTCCTGCCCCAGAATCTGGGCGTGATCGGCATAGGCGGCTATTCCCTTTACGCCGAAAAGCACTATGTGTTTCAGAGATAAAATATCGGGGTTTTCAGACTTATCCGCCTTCAGCCCAACGCTTTTGGCCTGTTTGAACAATTCATCCAAAGACGATTCCGGCTGAAATGTAATCGCATTTTCTTTTTCCTTCAACACTCCCGTTGCTTTTTTGATTTTACCTTTCAGTTTTTCGCGCAGATTAACACATTTCTTAATCAGTTCAATAATGCGCTGAGGATCAAAATTCACATTGGTGAGCGTTGAAAATAACGCCTTTACGGTAAATACATTCACCTCTTTATCAATAATACCGGCCTTGCGGCCTTCAACCGCAACAAGGGACAGGCCCTTCAACGCGTAAACAAGTACATCCTGCAAAGCGGCAACATCGGGATCTTTTCCGCAGACTCCCATTTTATTGCACCCTTCGCCTTTTGCCGTCTGTTCGCATTGGTAACAAAACATTACTTCGTTTTCCATAATCCTTGTTTCTCCTTTTCTGTTATGAAGTGATTTTGATTTTAATTTCTATCGGATATTAACAATTTTCCAGAGCTTTGCCTTGACTTAAGTCAATCATAAATGATATTTTTTAAATATGGAACTGATAAATAAAATTGCAGCCATTCCTTTATTCAAAGGATTACCCGCTGAGCAGCATAAAAATCTCTTTGATATAGCGAAGAAAAAGACCTTTAAGCGGGGGCAGATTATTTTTTCCGAAGGCAATGAGGGAATCGGCTTCTATATTATTCTATCCGGCAAGGTAAAAATTTTCAAACTATCCGTCGAGGGTAAGGAACAAATTCTCCACATCATGGAGAGTGACGAACCATTTGGCGAAGCGGCCGTTTTTGCGGGAGAAAATTATCCGGCTTCGGCACAGGCACTTGTAGAAACGAAGGTATTTTTATTCCCACGACAGTCATTTGTCGATTTAATCAGCAAAAATCCATCACTTGCTTTGAATATGCTGGCATTTCTTTCGCTACGCCTGCGTAAACTGGCCTCCTTAGTGGAAGATCTTTCCCTGAAAGCTGTGCCGGGAAGACTGGCCGCCTATATTCTTTATCTGAGCGATCGCAACGCGAAAGCCGATATTCTGGAACTGGATATCTCCAAGAATCAATTGGCAAGCCTTCTCGGAACGATCCCCGAAACTTTGTCCCGAATTCTGAAGCGGATGGATAAGGATAAACTAATCAAGACATCATCCCGTCGCATTCATATTTTAGACAGGCAGGGATTGATTGAAATCGCTTATGGTAAAAAACGATTGGCCTGAGATTTATTTCTTGATATCATTATACAAACAGCGTACACAAAAAACATAATCTTTTATTCCGTATAATTTGGTGACTTCTATGGCGGAAGTTCTGGACAAAAAAAAGATTCGCAAAGTGTTCCGCGATGTGCAAAAACATCTGGCTATCGCGCAATTAATCCGTCGCTTTTCCACCAATAAAGAAGACATCAGAAAAACAGCCCTGAACCAAGCTGATCTTTCGAACTGCCGAAATGTTTTGGAATTAGGCTGCGCTTTCGGCGCTTTTACCGAAGCTCTGAAAGACAAGCTGCACACGGAAGCAAAAATCACCGGCATTGATATTATCCCCGAATATAAACCTTTTTTTCTGGAAGCCTGCCGGCGCGCCGGATATTCAGGTTATTTTTTCTCTTCCGGTATTGATAAGATAAAAAAATATCCGGCCGGTTCATTTGATCTAGTTATCTGTAGTTACGCTTTATACTTTTTTGCCGATATGATTCCGGAAATAGCACGCATCATGAAAAAAGACGGACTTTTTATCACCATTACCCATTCCCAGGCCGATATGCGGGAGATGGTCGGCATTGTCAAAAAAATCTTGAAGCAGAATAATTCACTAGAGGACAAACAATCCCTGCCTATAGAACTCATTTTTAAACAATTTTCCGCCGAAAACGGCGAGAAACTTCTTAATCTGTTTTTTGGCAGGATTTTGGCAATTGATTTTAAAAATACACTGGTTTTTCAGCCTCAGGAAATTGGCTCTTTTATAGATTACTTCCAATTTAAAAAATCTTTTTTCCTGATGGGAACTGACGCCCATAATAAAACCATCATTAATCAGCTTATGATGGAGTTACAGGATTTGGCAATGAAGAAAAATTTAGTCACCATGTGCAAGGATGACAAAATTTTTATTTGCTCTCAACCCTTTATCCCAGAGGAAACATAATGAAAAAACACCGCAAGCATTGCCTTTACTGTGGAGGAGAAATTACAAAAAAAAGTGAAGATGGCGTCATGAGGGATTTCTGCCCCTGTTGTAATTCTTATTTTTATGAAAATCCTCTACCGGTGGTTTCCACGATCGTTGAATCTTCACGACAGATACTTTTAGTTAAACGCGGCAGAGCGCCCTCCAAAGGACTCTGGTGCCTCCCCTCAGGATTTGCCGAAGCCGGGGAAAGCATAGAGGAAGCGGCTCTGCGGGAATTGAAAGAAGAAACGGGCATCAAAGGAAAAATTATAAAATTGCTTGATGTTGATTCCTACAAGAGCCGCTTTTACGGCGATCTGCTCTTTTTGACTTTTGTTGTGGAACAAAGCGGCGGAAAACTTTGTGCCGGTGATGATTGCTCTCAGGCCCGTTTCTGGCCGGTAAACAAATTGCCTCCTCTGGCCTTCCGCTCCAATAAACGCGCTCTGGACGCCTACATTAAAAGCAGAAGAGATTACTGGGCGATATTTGATTCCATTGAGCATACGGATAAGAAAACGCTTCCGCCCGCGATCGCGAAAAATTCTTTGACGCGCCGCCTGGTTAATATAATTATCAAAAACAAAGAAAAGATTATCGAGCAATGGCTGGAAGATGTCGTAGTAAATCCTTCTACCGTTGAATACCACAAAGTGGAAAGAGCAGTTTTGTATAATATATGCGACAGGATTCTTTCCCAGATAACTCTC
Source organism: Smithella sp. (assembly GCA_049517435.1). Taxonomy (GTDB): domain Bacteria; phylum Desulfobacterota; class Syntrophia; order Syntrophales; family Smithellaceae; genus Smithella. The sequence goes on from JBEKRZ010000001.1 coordinate 230,470, forward strand.
TGGATGGGCGGCCTGCACGATGTCAACAGAGTGAAGAGTTTCTACACCAAGCTGGGCAGGGAAAGAAAAAGAACCGGCTTTAAAATCAGCGAGGCCTTAAGCGCGCTGAGCCTCATTCGCAAGCACATCTGGACGTTCGCGCTCGCGCAGGATGCCCTGCAGAAAAATCTTGAGCTTTATATGACCTTTGAGTTGCAGAGACGCATGACCATCTTCTTTGATCTGGCCACTTTTTATTTAACTCGCGGTTATGAGGAAAAGTAGTGAGACTCGTTGACTATAGGAAACGTAAGTCGTAGTGAGACTCTCTGAAAACGAGTGTAGCGAAGTTTGAAGAGTTAGTCGAACTATCCAATAGCCAAAGGCTATTGGAAACTATCTCAGGAATAAAGGGAAGTGAAATTTAACAACCGGCAATATTGGAGGTGTACTATGGAATTCAAAGATGTAATGAAACAAAGACGAGCCGTTATTTTTTTTGATCCAACAGAAGACATAACCGACGAACAGTTAAAGGAAATAATAGAAACCGCTTCACTGGCACCTTCGGGGTTTAATCTTCAGCCGTGGCAAGTAATTGTTGTCAAGGATAAAGCAAAAAAAGAAACTCTAAGAAAAGTTGCCTGGAATCAACCCAAGATAACTGAAGCACCGGTTGTCCTGATTGTTCTGGGCGATATGGAAGGTTGGAAAAAAGGCAACGCCGGTTTTGAGAAAGATTTTGCTGAATCGGTTAAAGCGGATATTATGAAGCAGGAACAGTACGACTGGTTTACCGGCGCGGCAGCATCTCTTTACGGGACTAATTCTGATCGAAAAATGGCCTTTGCCTGCAAGAACGCCGGATTTTTTGCCATGTCGTTGATGCTTGCCGCAAAGGATGTCGGTCTCGATTCACATCCGATGGACGGATTTGATATCGAAGGCGTAAGGAAGGCTTTTAATATACCCGATCAATACTGGATTCCTCTTTTACTGGCAATCGGTCATTTCGATAAAAGCAAAACCCTTCTCCCGCCTAAATGGAGAAAGAGTTATGATGAGATAGTAATGACATTCGCTGATAATGAGACCCAAGCTTCAGAAACAAAGTGAACTGAAGCTTGCTGGACGAATTATACCAGGCGCATAGCGCCGTGGTAAAATGAGTGAAACGAAATTTGAAGCGCCAATGGAATTATCCCAGGAGCGAAGCGACGCGGGATTGTTGACACCTTAATAAAAATGATCCATATAAACAATGTTAGGCAGCATCAGAAATTTGGTACAAACTCATCTCTCAGGGAATAGACTATGAAACGAATCATCTTCACGACATTTCTCCTAACCGCATTCATTTTTTTTATTGGTTGCGCCTCGTCAGGTCAGCTTATCTCCATGGCTCCAGATTACCGCGCCCTTAGGGACATCAGGTCCATCTACTTGGGTGATTTCGGTGGCGGAGAAGGCGCGGACATGGTCCGAGAGAAACTAAGAATTCGCCTGCTTAATTCGGCCAGATTCACGCTCGTCGAGAGTCCAGATCGGGCTGATGCATTTCTGACTGGATCTGCCGGAGTTGAGAAGTGGCTCTATGAGGGCACAACGAACTACCGAGGCACGGGCCTGCTTCGGCTTGTCGATACGAAAACGCAGAAGACCATCTGGGTTCACGAGTATCAGCGGGGGTTTATGTTCTGGGGTAGCGTAAGCACAAGAGTTGCTAACCAGATGGCCGATCAACTTCTGGAAGACGCTGGCGCAGCGAAGTGAGTTCATTGTGGTGCCTATAATACATTGCTCAATATGACTCGCTTCGTCGGCCCTTTGCGCCCCTTAGATCACAGGTTGGCTCTATCTTAGATTTCCGAAACCATGGTGGTGCCACATGAAATGTCCAGAGTGTCAGATGACATATGCAGATGATAGTCCAGAGGATCGACGATTTCATCGTAGCCACCACGACGATATCGTTAACGGAGTTCCTTCGCTGCCACTGAAATCCGACCACATAATCTGGCAACGAGATGAAAACTGCATTATTGTCGTGAATGCTTATTCCCCAAGACCCCAAAGAATACGAGCGGCAAAAGTGGGTAGAGCGGCAAACCAGGAGATGCAATACAACTTTGACTTGTATAATGAGGACGAACGGCCTGATAACCGGGAAATTCACCTTTTTTGTATCGATCTCGTGACCGAGTGGTGGGCTTGTCGATACTCGAAAAGCGCACCGGTATTTGTCATTACACTTGGGAAGAGGTTAACCGACGGGTACAAAAGAGATTGGAAGAACGAGAAGCAATTTGGTCTCTCACTTTCACTTGGGTTCACCGGAGATACCGGCGTCGCGGCATTGCAAGGATCATTTTTGTGGAGGCAGCGCGCTACCTCGGCGTTAGAATCAATGACATCGGCTTTTACACGCCGTTTAGTGACGACGGAAAAACATTTGTGCGATCCATTTTCCGCGAAGGCTTTCTAATAGCAAAGTGAGAAATCTAACCAAAGCTTTCAGCCGACCTCGCTTCGCTCAGCAACTAAAGCTTAACGTTAATTCTAATATACCCCAAATAACCTGTTGTCATTTTATTAAAATCCGGTTAAATAAATTCATCAAAAGATTAAGGAGTAAAAAATGGCCGCTAAAATTAAAATGTATACATTGAGCACTTGCAGTCATTGCAAAGCTACAAAAAAATTCATGCATGATAACGGTATTGATTTTGATTATATTGACGTTGATTTGCTTCAAGGTGATGACAGGCAGAAAATTTTACAAGAAGTGGAAAAATATAATCCTCAGCGTTCTTTCCCGACTATTATAATCGGTGACACTATAATCATCGGTTTCCGGGAAAGCGATATCAGGGAGGCTTTAGGTATTTAATGACTCCTGCCGAACTCTACGAAATGTTAAAAAAAGTTCAGGAACCCAAAGGGTATTTTTTCAATAAAGACAAGGAATGGGTTCTGACAATTTTGGGCGATCTTTTAATCAATAAGGAACGCTACGGCTACATGTCCTGCCCCTGCCGTCTGGCAGCCGGTAATCGCGAAAAGGATGCCGATATTGTATGCCCCTGTCAGTACAGGCCGGACGACATCAAAGAATACGGCAGTTGTTACTGCAATTTATATGTTTCTCCCCCATGGAACGAAGGCACAATTGAGCATCAATATGTTCCGGAGAGAAGGCCAAAGGAAAAGAGCGGTTTCTGAATCGCAACAGGTTTTTTTATTATTTTCTACATCTTCAGGACAGGAATGTTTTTAATATTTCCACTTGATTTCCTCAAACAAATTATTATATTCAAGTAAACCTTTTAAATAAGGAGTTTTCTCCATGATTAATTTGTATACCTGCAAGAAAAAGATGACTTTAATTAGCGAGATATGCACTGACAGTACCTGCGAATGGCGTTTAAAAAACGAATCTTTTTTAAATTGTACATGGGTCGCCTGCAACTACGGGCCATTCACTTTGGAAGAAGTGGGCGATATGATGGGTGTTACCCGTGAAAGAATCCGGCAAATTGAAGCAAAAGCATTAAAAAAGCTCCAGCATAAGAAGAGAAGAGACCAGCTTAAAGATTTTGCCGTACAGGGAAATGATTGGGATAATTTATAACTTTAATGAGCCTTGATTTTTACCCTAAAGGGCAAAAATCTTAGAGCGAATTATCCCGCTACCTTCAGGTGGCAGGGACAAACTTCAGCGTGTGACCGATCTTCAGGCTATTCACTTTATTTCTTACGAAGGAGTTTCTGATCCCGCAACGCTTTGCGTTGGGGATAGTTCCACTTACGCTTCAAACTTCACTACGTTCGTTTTCAGCTTGTGTCACTATTTTTTCTTGCGGGATTTTTCAGACAACATTTCGTTCATTTGAATTTTGCGTTCATCACGGGCAAAGAGTAAGGCGCATATTGATGATTCTATATCCAGTGCGGCCATTTTATCCATGCGCGGCACAATAGAGCAAAGATTTTTTAATTCTTCAAAAGCTTTGGCCGAACGTTTCGCCAATGTCTGGGCCATATTTTCCGCCACCTGCATAAACTTCTCCGGCGACTCAACTTTATTGACTAACCCGATTTTCAAGGCTTCATTCGCTCCTATAGGCTCGCCCAGCATTACTATTTCCTTGGCCTTGGTTATACCGACAATTTGACTTAATGGATAAAAAAACGGATTGAATCCAAATTTTAACTCGGGATGACAAAAAATCGCGCTCTCGGAGGCAACTACAAGATCACAAATAGTAACCAGATTAAAACCGCCGCCTAAAGCTATACCTCCCACAGCAGCAATTACCGGTTTTTTGCAGGAATAAATTTTTTTCAAATACCTCATCATCGATTTAAGAAATTCATCACCTTCCTCATTAGGCAGGGTAGACATTTCTTTGATATCCATGCCGGCCGAAAAAACATATTCTCCGCCGGTAATAATTATTGCTTTAACTTCCGGATCAATCTCCAAATCAACAAAAACCGTATATAATTCCTGCCGCATCTCTTTGGAAATCGCGTTCATTTCATGAGGACGGTTTAATTTAACTACGGCGTATCCGTTTTTCTTTTCAATGATTATTGTTTGATAAGTCATTTTTTATTATCTACCATTAATCGCAATTCTTTACCGGTTTTAAAAAATGGCACTTTTCTTTTTTCCAATTTTACTTTGGCGCCGGATTTGGGATTTCGTCCCAGACGTGGTTTTCTTTCTCTGACTACAAAACTGCCAAACCCCCTCAGCTCAATACGTTCTCCGCGCTTTATAGCATTAATCATCGAATCAAATATTATGTTTACGGCATAAGTTACATCCTGAAGGGAATAAGATTTCAATTCTTCCTGTAATTTTTTAATTAAATCGTTTTTGGTCATAATTGTTTTTACCTTTTACCTGATAGGATAATATAGATAACTTAAGCCACTGAAGCTTCCCATTTTTTCTTTCAAGGAATTGCTTATTTGGCTAGCCGTGCTTTCCAACAAATAATCAAAAATAGATGTTCGCTTTTTGCTGGGATAAACCAGATCATATTTGCCGTCTTTTCCCGCTAAGTTACTCGCCAGTTTGGCGGCAGATGACATGTCGCCAAGATAATCAACCAACCCAAGTTCTTTCGCCCTGCGTCCGGAAAATACACGGCCATCAGCAATCGCGACAACCTTTTCCCGGGGAAGCTTTCGTTCTTTCACGATCACATCGACAAACTGATTGTAGATGTCATCTACCAGATCCTGAATAATTACTTTCTCTTCAGGAGTCATATCTCTTAGGGGCGAGCCAATATCTTTATATTGCCCGCTTTTTACTACTGAAGATTTCAACCCGACTTTCTTCATCAATTCTTCGAAATTGGCAAACTGCATAATTGCTGAAATACTGCCTGTAATGGTACCAGGATTTGCGACAATTTTATCTGCGGCACAAGCTACAAGCAAGCCACCGGAAGCGGCAACTGAACCCATGGAAACGACAACCTTTTTCTTTTTCTTGAGCTCAATCACGGCATCGTAAATTTCTTGAGAAGCAGCTACACCTCCACCGGGCGAATCAACTCGCAAAACTATAGCAACTATAGAATCATCCTTGCCGAACTCATCCAATTGCTCGGTTATTAACCGGGAATCAGCAATTATACCTTCGACACAAACAACTCCAATTTTGTCATTTAAGGAAAAACTTGTATTTTTACCCGAGTGCAAACCAACTTTATAGAAAAAAAAGTAAAACGAAATCCCCAAGACCAGAAGTATGAACATTCCAAATATTACGGGATGTTTTCTCATGCTTTTATTCACCTTTTTGTGGATTGTTAATTTTTACTTCCGCCAACGCATGACTAAGATTGGATCCTATATTTTCCGTGTTGTTAATATATTGATTGGACGTTGGGGTTGGAGTTGGCGCTGGAGCTGGAGCTTCCAGTTCCTTTATGCTTAATCTGATTTTCTTTGATTTAGGATCAATACTCTTGACTACGGCCGATACAGTGTCTCCTATAGAATAAAGCTCGGAAGAAGTCTTTACGCGCTTTTGGCTTATTTCGGAAATATGGACAAGACCTTCAATCCCCTCTTCAATTTCCATAAAAATTCCAAAATCTGTAAAGTTAGTTATTTTACCAGTTACTACACTGCCGGGTGCGTATTTTTGCGATAGATCATCCCAAGGATTTTTTTCAATTTGTTTTATACCCAAAGAAAATTTTTCGTTTTCTACATCCACATTTAACACTATGGCTTCAACTTCCTGCCCTTTTTTGAAATATTCAGAGGGATGAGTTACTCTATGCTTCCATGAAATATCAGACACATGGATTAATCCGTCAATCTTTTCTTCAATTCCTACAAATACTCCGAAATTAGTGATATTCCTGACAACACCTTTAACGACTGTTCCGACCTGATATTTTTCTTTTAACTTCTCCCAGGGATTTGGTGTTGTTTGCTTTAAGCTTAAAGAAACCCGCTTGGTTTCCGGATTTACTTCCAAAACCATAACTTTGATTGTTTCATCTATATTCAATACTTTTGATGGATGTTTAATTTCCCTTGTCCAGTACATTTCCGATATATGTACCAGTCCCTCAACTCCCGGCTCCAATTCCACAAAAACACCGTAGTCAGTCAAATTTACAACCTTGCCTTCGACAATCGAACCGACCGGATATTTTTCTATGATTTTTTCCCATGGATTATCCATTAGCTGTTTGAGACCCAGAGAAACCCTTTCTTTCTCAGAATCAAAGGAAAGAACTTTGGTCTTAATTTTTTCACCCTTATGGAAATTTTCCGCCGGTTTGGCAATTCTGCCCCAGGAAATGTCCGTAACATGAAGCAGACCGTCAATGCCGCCTAAATCAATAAAAATACCGTAATCAGTTATATTTTTAATCACGCCTTCCACAATGTTGCCTTCCTGAATAGATTTTAAAATATCTTTCTTTTCCGCTTCTCTTTCTGAAGCAACAATCGAATGGCGCGACAAAACTACATTGTTGCGCTTCCGGTCATATTTTAACACATTGAAATCCAAGGTTTGGCCAACATATTTGTCTAAATCTTTAACCGGACGAATATCAACCTGAGAACCGGGCAGGAAAGCGATAATGCCGATATCAACGGAAAGGCCCCCCTTTACTTTGCCGACAACAACACCTTCGACCAGAATATTATTTTCACAAGCGTTTTTAATTTCATCCCAAATTTTTAATTTGGACGCTTTGTCTCTTGATAAAACCAGGGTGCCTTCCGAATCTCTTTTATCAATAAAAACGTCTATTTCATCGCCAACGGAAATATTGATATTTCCTTTCGCGTCTTTTATCTCACCAACAGGAATATAACCTTCTGTCTTCCAACCAACATCAACCATTACCCTATCGTCTTTGATCTGCACAACTTTACCTTTGGCAATATCGCCATATTGCAATTGATTAAGGCTTTGTTCGAAAAGCTCTTTAAAGTCCATGGCGTCTTCTTTGGGTTGAGATGATTTAGCTTTGTTTGAAGAGTCCGCGTAACCCTCCTTTTCTTTTGTTAAATTTAAGTTGTTATTGTTAACCATTTAACTAATACCCCCTAAGTTTTATGAAGCTCTGTAATCTGTAAAATTTAACACAGTGAATATTAAATATCAACATAAATCAAATGTATATGTATTTATAGTTCATTTTCAACTTATTTTACCGAAATATAAAAAATAATTTTATCTACAACTTCCTGTACAGACAAGTTGTCCGAATCAATTATTATTGCGTCATCAGGTGCTTTCAGAGGTGCAATTTCACGTTGTTTATCCTGGTTATCTCTGATGAGCATATCTTTTTGAATTGATTTATATTCAACTGGGGAATCTTTGGCCAAAAGTTCCTCGTATCTTCTTTTTATTCTTTCTTCTAATTTGGCATCAAGATAAAATTTATAATCCGCATGCGGAAAAACTACTGAACCCATATCTCTACCTTCCGCAACAATGCCGCCTTGAGCGCCTGCTTCTCTTTGCAGATCAAGCAACCTTTCACGTACCATGGCAAACGTAGATATTTTAGAAGCGGCCAAGCCTACCTCTTCTGTACGAATTTTTTCCTCGACATCTTCCCCATCAACAGATACTTTCATTTGGCCGTCAATATTTTTCAGGACTATTGTGGTACTGGAACACAGATTAGCTAAGGCGGCAACATCGTCTAAAGATATTTTAAATTTTAACGTTTTATAAGCCAGAGCCCGATAAAGAGCGCCTGTATCCAGATAAATATAATTCAGTTTCTTTGCCAAAGTTTTGCTTACAGTACTTTTACCGGCACCTGCCGGTCCATCAATAGTTATAATAAATTTTCTCTCCATACGTGATAATCCTTAATATTTTTAAGTTGACTCTAAAAAAGGAAGTCTTGTCTTTAAATTATAAAGAAGGTAGTATTGCAAAACTTTAATACTTAATTTAAAAACTGCTTATGCGTAAATTTACTCAAAATCAATATATTTCTTTTGCCGTTGTATTTTTCATCTTATTTTTTCGAGCAAACATTTGCCTTGCCGAATTCACTATCGATGATGAAAGAAAACTGGGCAAGGAATTTTATGACCAAATGGTAAAAAATCACCTTCTCCTGGAAAATAAAAAGCTCAACGACTATATAAATCAAATAGGCAATTTAATTCTCGCGCAAGGTAAAGAGGTCCCTTTTGAGTTTCATTTTTCTATTGTGAATAGTAACGCAATAAACGCTTTTGCAACGCCAGGCGGTTATATATATATCAACAAAGGTTTAATTAGTGTTGCCGAAAACGAAGGCGAGTTAGCCGGGGTTATTGCCCACGAAATCGGCCATGCCAATGGCCGTCACGTTGCCAGTCTTATTGAAAAATCACAAAAATTAAATGTTGCCACATTAGCCGCAATTATTGCCGGAGCTTTCCTCGGCGGCGGCGGTGAGGCTACCGCGGCTATTGCCGCTTTTTCTGTCGCCGGTTCCAGCAGCCTAACGCTAAAATTTATGCGTGAACATGAAGAAGAGGCAGACCGGTTGGGCATAAGCTATCTGGTCAGCGCCGGTTACTATCCCACAGCGATGGTTGACTTTCTCAAAATAATGAAACAGTATGAGTTTCTCTCTAAAACTATACCTTCTTATCTGCAAACACATCCGGGTACCGACGATCGCATTTTTTATTTGGATAGTCTGATTTTAACGCAATATCATCAGAAAGGAGTAAAAAACATTATTGGTAATCTCAACAGGATGCAAGCTTTGATTGCATTAGATATGGCTGATCTGAATACAAAGCACAAACAACTCGAAGAGTCTTTAAAAAAAGATCCTAATAACGTTGATTTGCTCTATACTCTTGCCTTAGCCGAAGACCAACTCGGACAAACAAATTCCGCCCTCAATCATTATCAAAAAGCGATTGGTTTATCTCCGCGAGATGAAGATGTTTTAAAAAATATCGGTTTAATTTATCTTAAAATGGGAAAAGCTGATATTGCGCAAGACTATCTTCTGCGGGCTGCACATTTAAATGCCAACAACGATGAAGTTATCTTGGAGTTGGGTAAAGCTTATTTTGCTTTGGGTAAGTATCAAAATGCCCTTGATTGCTACCTGAAACTGAAAGATAAAACGTTTGATGAGGAGGATATTAATTATTTTATTGCCATGACCTACGGCAAACTTAATAATCAAGGCGAGTCCCATTATTATTTCGGCTTATATTTTAAAAAAGCGAAAAAGAAAGAAAGCGCCCTATTTCATTTTAAAGAAGCGTTAAATTATTTCCCGCAGGGTTCGGAACGAGCTGGTGCCATTGATCAGGCAATTAAAGAATTAAACTCTGACGAGCATCAACCATTGTTCAGGAAATCAAAGCATTGAAAAAGCAATTTTTTACCATCGTGGACAATATTATATTAGCACCTTGACATTACTGACTTCTCTGCATATTTTATATAAAATAGTTTTATCAAAGGATAACAAACAATGCCTATTTATGAATTCAGATGCAAAAAGTGTAAAAATATCTTTGAAAGTTTGATCTTTTCATCAGTGGAAGAAAAAAAGCTTTCTTGTCCTAAATGTGGAACAAAAAAACCTCAAAAAGTTATGTCCGTATTTGCCGGCGGAAAATCAAATTGTTCATCATGCTCATCAACTTCCTGCTCATCGGGTTGTTCTTCAGGTTGCTGTCATTAAAAGAGTTTTTCAGTACTTTCAAAAGTAATTCTGGCTTCTTCTTTTGTTATTGCGAAAAATTACACAATACATTATAAGTCTCCAGCGTTAATACCATTTATAAATCAAAGATGATATTGAGGCGGCTAGGCGGAGGCAACGAGGCGTATTAGTAATACGTTGAGGAAGCCGACAACGACGCCAACAAAAATAGCGCTTTGATTTAGAATTGGTATAATATTTTTCAGGAAAGGAGTCTTATAAAGTGAACATTTTAATTTTTGGCCCTAACGGCAGTGGTAAAGGAACCCAAGGCGCAGTAGTACAAAAGAAATATGGCGTACCCCATATTGAAACAGGTGTTATTTTCCGACAAAATATTTCTAAAAAAACACCCTTGGGAGAAAAAGCAAAAGCATTTATCGATCGTGGCGAACTTGTACCTGATGATATCACCATTCCCATGATTCTGGATCGCTTGAAGGAAGATGATTGCAAAAAGGGTTGGCTGCTGGACGGATTCCCCCGTAATCTGGCTCAGGCCGAAGCCCTTTGGGCAGCGCTGGAAAAAGAAAAGATCAAGCTGGATTACGTCATTGAAATTGATCTGGATCGTGAAACAGCCAAAAAACGTATCATGGGACGCAGGCTTTGCAAAACGGATAATAACCATCCCAACAATATTTTTATTGATGCTATCAAACCTCATGAACACGATGGCAAAACTACCTGCCGGGTCTGTGGCTGCGCTGAACTGTCTGCACGCGCTGATGACCAGGATACTGCGGCAATTGATAAACGTCACGGTATTTATTATGATACCAAAACCGGTACCTTGGCCGCTGTTAACTATTTTAAACAAAGGGCTAAAATAATTTCCGTTGATGGCAGTGTCGGTGTAAAAGAAGTATCGGAAGATCTTTTAAAGAAACTTGCTTAATTTGTATGGAGAGATATTTGATAAAAGCCCTCTATTTTCATGAGGGCTTTTTCATCTTCATACCAATTCGCTTTATAGCGAAATGGTATGAGCAGATAGAGAATTATGGAAAACATTAGAAACTTCAGCATCATCGCTCATATTGACCACGGCAAATCCACACTTGCCGACCGCCTGATTCAATTTACCGGCGTCTGTAATGAAAGAAACTTTCAAGATCAAATTCTGGACAATATGGATATTGAACGGGAACGCGGCATTACTATCAAAAGCAATGCCATATCCCTGCCCTATCATGCCAAAGATGGCAAGGATTATATTCTGAATTTAATTGACACTCCGGGTCATGTTGATTTTTCCTATGAAGTCTCCCGGTCTCTCGCTTCTTGCGAGGGTGTTTTGCTTTTAATTGATGCGGCGCAAGGCGTGCAGGCGCAGACTTTAGCCAATTTTTATCTGGCCATGGAACATAATCTGGAAATTATACCCATTATTAATAAAATTGATCTGCCCTCAGCTGATATTGACCGCGTGTTAGAAGAGATTGACTCGGAACTGGGCATCGATCCTTATACTCATATAAAATGTTCAGCCAAGGAAGGAATCGGCATAGAAGAAATTCTCGAAGCAATCGTCGAACGTATTCCGCCTCCCAAGGGTAGTTCTGAAAATCCGCTGGCGGCATTGATTTTCGATGCCCATTACGACTCTTTTCGCGGCACTATTATCCACTGCCGTGTCTTTGAAGGTACTCTTAAAAGCGGTGATATCATCAGATTCATGTACAACAACACGACTTATAAAGTTGAAGAAGTAGGACATTTTTTACTGAAACGCGAAAAACGCGAAAAACTCTCCGCCGGTGAAGTAGGCTATATCATCGCCGGTGTAAAAACCGTTGCGGATGTGCGCACAGGCGATACCATTACTTTACAGGATAGGCCTTGCAGCCAGCCGCTCCCCGGATTTAAAGAAGTTAAGCCGGTTGTCTTTGCGTCCATCTATCCGATTGCTTCCGACGACTATCAGGATTTAGCTGATTCACTGGAAAAGTATAAACTAAATGATGCTTCTTTTATTTATGAAAAAGACTCCTCAGCCGCGCTTGGTCAGGGTTTTCGCTGCGGATTCCTTGGTTTGCTTCATCTGGATATCGTACAGGAGCGGCTCGAAAGAGAATATGATCTTTCCATTATTTTGTCCGTACCCAGTGTGCGTTACCGCTTCACACTCAAAGACAACAAGATTATTTATGTGGACAATCCCACACACTATCCTGACCCCGCGGAAATTGCCAAAGGTGAGGAACCTTATATTCGCGCGGGCATGATGCTGCCCGAACGCTATCTTGGCGCGGTAATGAAATTATGCATGGAAAAGCGCGGCACCAATTCCAACATGAATTACACCGGCCCCGGACGTGTGGAGTTATCCTACGAAATGCCGCTGGCCGAAGTCATCTTTGATTTTTATGACCGCTTCAAATCGGTTACTCAAGGCTACGGATCATTCGATTACGACATCATTGATTATCGTGAAAGCAATTTGGTTCTGATGGATATTCTGGTCAATGGTGAAAAAGTGGACGCCTTATCCCAAATTGTACATCGTGACCGGGCGCGCGCCCGCGGTTTGAACGCTTGCGAGAGGCTCAAAGATGAAATCCCGCGCCAGATGTTCAAAATAGCCATTCAGGGCGCCATTGGTGGTGAAATCATTGCCCGCAGCACCATCAGCGCATTCCGTAAAGATGTAACGGCTAAATGCTACGGTGGTGATATTACCCGAAAAAGAAAATTGCTCGAAAAACAAAAAGCCGGTAAAAAACGCATGAAGATGATCGGCTCCGTAAGCATTCCGCAAAGCGCGTTTCTCGCAGTTCTGAAATCAGATACCGATTAGCATGAGACGGTTGAAAAGTACCCATCTGCTGTGTTATGCTGCAAATCTCATCGCTCAACGTATATTCATATACGCCTCGCAATTTGATTTTTGCATGCCTTGCATCTGAGCACTTTTGAACAGTCTCAATTTCTTAATTTACAGGCAACTTAATGAAAGCTGATCCATTTAAAATTCCATCAAATCAAGCCGGGCTTTATATTCACATTCCTTTTTGCCTCAGTAAATGCGGCTATTGCAGCTTTTATTCAATTAAGTCACTAAATCTTATTCCTGAATTTATTGCGGCGCTAAAAAAAGAAACAGAATATTACCGCAACGTCTTTTTATCATTTGATACAGTCTATCTCGGCGGCGGCACCCCTTCCCTTCTAACAATTCAGCAACTCGAAACTATATTTAAGACTATAAAAAAATCTTATAAAATTGATCCCCACACCGAAATCACCATGGAAGTAAATCCGGGAGATGTCTCTTTAGAATATTTACAGTCTCTGCGATCATTAGGCATTAATCGCTTGAATATCGGTATCCAATCCTTTGATGATAATATTCTTAAATTCCTCGGCCGCAGACATAATTCTGAAGAAGCTATTGCCGCTATTAATGATTCCAGAAAAGCCGGCTTTGACAATATTGGATTTGATTTAATTTATGGAGTTCATGGTCAGAAAATTTCCCTGTGGAAAAAGACAATACAGCAGGCTCTATCCTACTCGCCGGAACACATTTCCTGCTATCAGCTTTCTCTTGGAGAAAAAACACCTCTTTATAAAAAATATTCTTTAGAGGGTTGGCATCTTCCCGATGAAGATACAGAACTCAAATTATTTTTCACCACAGTAGATGAATTGGAGAATGCCGGTTACATTCACTACGAAGTGTCCAACTTTGCCCGCAAAGATAAATTCAAATCCCGGCATAACCAGAAATACTGGCAGCACGTGCCTTATTTAAGCCTGGGACCTGCCGCGCATTCATTTTTGTGTAATAGACGATGGTGGAATACATCTGCCGTTAAAACGTATTTAAAAGAGATTGCTCAAGACAAAATGCCTGTGGAAAATAAGGAACTGCTTTCAGCGGAGCAACTGCAACTGGAAGCGTTATTTCTCGGCTTGCGCACTAAAGCCGGCATTGATTTGAAACGCTACAAAACCAGATATGGCATTGATTTGCTGGAAGATAAAAAAATGGTTATTGAATCATTGATTAAAAATAAACTTGTAGAATTACAGAATGGCTTTTTGCGTCCAACTCGCGCGGGCATGGCTGTTGCTGATAGCCTGGCTCTTATTTAGTAAAGACAGATCATTATTTCGTGATTTTAATTTTTCGCAACCATTCAACTACTTCGTTTTGCGCGGTTTTCACATCACTTCCCCTGATGGCAACACCGTCCAGCAAAGTCGATTCCGGGCAAAGTTTGGAGATATCCGTAACGCTTCGTCCCAGACCACTTCCCTCGTGCGTGCAAAACGGTACAATGGTCTTTCCCGAGAAATCGTATTGAGGCAAAAAGGCCTTGACAGGAGCGGGAATCGTGCTGCACCAATTAGGGTAGCCTATGAAAACCAGATCATATGACTTAATATTTTCAACTTTTGCTTTTAATATCGGTTTGTGGCCGGATTTCAATTCCTGCCTTGCCTGTTGTACAACCGCATCGTAATCATCAGGATACGGCTTTACAGCCTGGATTTCAAAAATATCGCCGCCCACGTTTTTGTGAATTTGGTTGGCAATTTCACGAGTGTTGCCGCTGTATGAAAAATAAGCTATCAGAGTCTTTTTGGTCATATCAAATTCCATACTACTCCTCCTTGATTTTCATTGCCATCATCTGCCTTGTATATGTAATGCAACAAGAAATACGTTGTTAGCTTCTCATCGGCCGGTCATTTGCTCCAGCTTTTCCGGATATCGGGCACCTTGTACCTTAATCTTTGAGGCGGCGCTATCAATCTCACGCAAATCGTCGGGTGTAAGTTCGACTGCCACTGCTCCGATGTTCTCATCCAGGCGATGCAGTTTAGTGGTGCCCGGGATGGGAACAATCCACGGCTTCTGGGCCAGCAGCCAAGCAAGCGCAATCTGAGCAGGTGTAGCCTTCTTCTGTTTGGCGATCCTGGCAAGCAGATCAATCAGGACCTGATTCTCTTTGAGCGCCTCCGGCGTGAAGCGCGGAAGGATGTTGCGGAAGTCTGAACTGTCGAAGGTTGTTTTCTCATCCATTTTGCCAGTGAGGAAACCCTTGCCCAGCGGGCTGTATGGCACGAGACCGATGCCGAGTTCTTCGAGCGTCGGTATTACTTCCTTCTCAGGGGTTCTCGTCCACAGCGAGTATTCGCTTTGAAGTGCGGTCACCGGTTGGACCGCGTGAGCGCGACGGATTGTTTGTGCGCCTGCTTCAGAAAGGCCGAAGTGCTTAACCTTTCCCTGCTCAATAAGCTCCTTCACGGCTCCGGCCACGTCTTCGATAGGCACGTTCATGTCAACGCGGTGTTGATAGAGCAAATCAATTGCTTCGACCTTAAGCCGCTTGAGCGAACTTTCGACGGCCTGTTTGATGTGCTCTGGCCGGCTATTCAGTCCCGGCGAACCCTTCACGCCCCTAGGATCAAATTGGGGATCCAAGTCGAACCCGAATTTGGTGGCAATGATCATTTGCCCGCGGAACGGAGCGAGAGCTTCGCCTAAAAGTTCTTCATTTATGAACGGGCCGTAAACCTCGGCGGTGTCGAAGAATGTGACGCCGCGTTCCACTGCGGCATGCAGAAGAGATATCATCTCCTGCTTGTCTTTGGGCGGGCCGTAAGAAAAGCTCATTCCCATGCAGCCGAGGCCGAGAGCCGAAACTTCCAGACCGCTTTTTCCCAATTTACGTTTCAGCATTTTTTCCTCCTATGATTTATTCTATAATTGTTTAGGACGGAACAAATTCGCATCTATCTTTTACAGATTGTAATTTAGCATAAAATCAATATTTTGGAAATTGAGGATTACTGGTGGAAAGGTGAAACGAAAAATCATCTGGAGCACAGCGACCGGCTGGATTGTTTTTGTTCTAATTATTCTTCAACATCCAGGTGCTTCATAAAATAAGTATATCTTTTTTTGCATTGTTAGACATATGATGCCATATCTTTAATAAACGATTCATTAGGTTGTAATTAAGAATATTTTCAACTTCTTCAATATCTTCGTAATAAGTACCATTTATTAAACCAGCTATACTGCAAATAATATAATCGTTTATAAATGTTATTTGTTTGAAAGCATGACTTTCTGTAATCTTTTTTGTAGGTATCGATATTTTACCAAATAAGTCTATTTTGTTTTTTATTTTTGGTAAACCAACATACATTGATTCCTGTTTTTGTTTTTCTAATTTTCCTGAATGAATAAGTTTCAAAATGTCTTTAGCCACATCAGTTGGGGTGTTAGCATATGAAAACATATTTTGTTTTGCCCGATGATGGTAAATTGAACCGATAAATATTTCTTCTTCTTGTATTGTCATACGACCATCTATACGACTATGATAAACAAAATCATCAAGCCAATAATATTTTCCGATTTCTTCTAATGAATGTACTGATAAATTATATGCAGATGGATATCTTTTCTTTTTAAAAAGCATAATGGCATCTTCGTGAAGTCTTAGGGCATTTTGAAAAGATGATACAGCCATTCGCTCTATTTTCTTTAAGTTTACATTTTTTTCTTTATTATTATTTTTCATATAACATTCTTTATATAGATCTTGTATACAACGGGGCTTTGCGGGATAATTTCCAATAGCCTTTGACTATTGGATAATTCGACTTACAAGCTTTAATGCGCTTCGCTTTTAAAGTTTGAGTCTCATTACGACTATAATGTTTCAGTGCACTACGTTTCTAAAACATGGGTCTCATTAACACAGCAAAATCGCTGCATAAGCTCCCTTGAAAATACTTTATATTTTGTCTCTAATTACATGATTTATAAACATTATCAATTAATTTTCTATAATTTCTTCGGAATGTTATGCAGATCCATATAACATCCCTAATAATTATCTAAAGATAATCAGCCAGGCTTCATATCGCTCAATAATTTATTAACAGATATTCTATCTAATCGTAACAGAAGGAATTTGCGGCTCAAGACGATTTTTGATTTTTTGTAATTTTTCGTCTGAATAAGATTTTTCATTCAGGAATTTTTTGTCCAGAACTTTTACCGGCACAAACTTTTGTAAAACATAATGGTTGGCTCCGGAAATCAGCTTGGCAATTTGCAGAATATCATTTTCCTCAAGCTGTGATTCCACAATTGTTGTGCGGAATTCATACGGAATTTTCGTTTTTAAAATAAGTTTGATGCTTTCCTCAATTGAATCGGCATTAACCGGCACTCTGACGATGTTGTCATATTTAGCTAAGGGTGCTTTAATATCCATGGCAATATAATCAAGCAGTTTTCCATCAAGAAGAGTTTTGATAACCTGTGGCTGTGATCCGTTGGTATCCATTTTAACGGCAAAGCCCATTTTTCTTATTTGTTTGATAAAAGCAGGCAGTTTATCCTGAATAGTAGGCTCACCGCCGGTAATCGTTACGGCATCCAGCTTTCCCTTGCGCATGTTAAGAAAGTCGAGAACATCATTTTCTTTGATGCAGGGATGGAACAATTGAGGATCAACCAATTCGGGGTTATGGCAATACGGACATTTGAAATTGCACTCCTGTAAAAAAATAATTGCACAAATTAATCCCGGATAATCAATAAGTGATACTTTTTGCAAACCACCAATTTTCATTTTTCTTTTTCCTTTATATTTTAAGCGCAAATACACATTGCGAAAGAATGCTTTTCTCGATCTTTAATATTTGTTAAAATTTGAATACCTGCCGCGAATCAAACTCTTCCTGCTTGCCTTTATTCCACTGTTTAACCGGCCGTAAATAACCAACCACGCGGGAGTAAACCTCACAATCATCATAACAGGTTGGACATTTTTCCTGTTCACCTTTTATATACCCGTGTGATGGACATACGCTAAAGGTGGGGGTAAAAGTTATATAAGGCAAATGATAATTAGAACAAATCTTGTGAACTAATCTTTTTACAGATTTGGGATCGTCAATTCTCTCACCGGCAAAGGTATGAAACACCGTACCGCCGGTATATTTTACCTGAATTTCATCCTGCAAATCCAGCGCTTCAAAGACATCATCCGTGTAGTTTACCGGCAATTGTGTAGAATTCGTATAAAACGGTTCCGCATGTTTCATTTTGTCATCACTGGCGGTTATAATTTCGGGATATTTTTCTTTATCTATTTTGGCCAGACGATATGACGTCCCTTCCGCCGGTGTCGATTCCAGGTTATAATTATTCCCGGTTTCCTTCTGGAAATTGATAAGCTTCTTTCTCATAAAATCAAGAACCTGTTTCGTGAAGGCCTGACCTTCTTTTGAAGCAATGTTAGTACTCAGCAAATTCAAACAAGCTTCATTCATTCCGACGAGCCCAATGGTGGAAAAATGATTTTTCCAGTATTCACTAAATCTTTCTTTAACGTTGCGCAGGTAATATCTGGTATAGGGATAAAGATTGCCTTCAGTGAATTTTTCCAGAACTTTTCTTTTTGTCTCCAGACTTTCCTTCGTTAGTTCCATCAAGTGCTCCAACCTTTGCAGAAAATCTTTTTTGGACTTGGCCAGATAAGCAATGCGTGGCATATTAATGGTGATAACGCCGATGGAGCCTGTCAGCGGGTTAGAACCAAAGAGCCCGCCGCCTCTCATTTCCAGTTCACGATTGTCAATGCGCAAGCGGCAGCACATACTGCGGGCATCTTCCGGGTTCATATCGGAATTGATGAAGTTGGAGAAATAAGGAACGCCGTACTTTGCTGTCATCTCCCATAAGTCTTGCAAGTTGGGATCATCCCAGTTAAAATCTTTAGTGACGTTGTATGTCGGAATTGGAAAGGTAAAGACCCTGCCTTTGGCGTCACCTTCCGCCATAACCTGCAGAAAAGCTTTATTAAAGAGATTCATTTCTTCCTGAAACTCTTTATATGTCTCTTTTTGCGGCTTGCCGCCGATGATGACATTCTGGTCTGAGTAATATTTTGGCACGGTCACATCCAGAGTTACATTGGTAAAAGGAGTCTGAAATCCCACTCTGGTCGGCACATTGATATTAAAAATAAATTCCTGCAGCGCCTGTTTAATCTCTTTAATCGTTAATTTGTCGTAACGGATAAATGGCGCAAGCAGAGTATCAAAATTGGAAAAAGCCTGCGCTCCGGCTGCTTCTCCCTGCAACGTATAGAAGAAATTAACCACCTGACCCAAGGCACTACGCAAATGATTTGCCGGTTTGCTCTCCACCTTGCCGGACACGCCCTGGAAACCCTGCAGAAGCAAATCATACAAATCCCAGCCTACGCAATAAACGGACAGCAAACTTAAATCGTGAATATGGAAATCACCGTTTGTATGCGCTTTGTGAATTTCCGGTGAATAGATTTCATTGAGCCAGTAAACCTTGCTCACTTCTGAAGATATGTAATTATTCAACCCTTGCAAAGAATAATCCATATTACTGTTTTCATTTATTTTCCAATCAAGCTTCTTTAAATACTGATCAACAAGATCAACTTCCATTTTATTGGTAATATCCCTCAAACGGGAATGTTGATCGCGATAAATTATATAAGATTTGGCCGTTTTGCGATAAGTAGTCTGCAAGAGAACTTCTTCCACTACATCCTGAATTTCTTCGACGGTTAAGATTTTGCCATCAAAGAGTTTTTCGGCAAGATTTAAAACCTTAATAGTCAATTTATGCGCTTCTTTAAGATCGAATTCACCGGTGGCAGCACCAGCCTTGGCAATGGCATTGGTGATTTTTTCCGCATTAAATTTAACTAAGCGACTGTCTCTTTTCTTAATTTTTATGTTCATTCACCACTCCATTAACAAATAGAAAATTAAATATAATTACCCACAAATAACGCTATATATTGGGGTAGAGTTGGATAGTACCACTACATATAGTAATTATCAAGAAAATAATAAAAATATTTATAGGGGATATTCCGTAAGAAATTCACCAATAAAAGAATTTAATTATGGTGAGATGGATATTGCAAATCATATCTTGTTATATTCTGAAAAAATCATGGAAAAAACGGCACGTCCCTGAGTGGATGATCTCAGATCAGTGGAATAACCAAACATGGCCTTCAAGGGAACTTTAGCTTTAATTTCGCTTACAGTTCCTTTGGGATTAACGGATTGAATTTCACCTTTGCGGGCGTTGATATCACCAATAACATCACCCATAAATTCACTGGGTGTAATAATATCAACCATCATAATCGGTTCGAGCATAACCGGATCGGCAATACCGCATCCATCGCGGAAAGCAGTAGCCGCCGCAATTTTGTAACCCTGCGCTGAAGAATCGCTTTCCCGGAAAGAGCCGCCTGTTATTGTCGCCTCGACATCCATTACCGGATAACCATTAAGTACACCGTTCATCATCGCTTCGGTAATGCCTTCCTCAATCACAGGATAATATTCGGCAGGAATTATACTATCATCTATCTTAATAATTATTTCATTTCCCGAACCCCGCTTACGCGGCGCCAACGAAAGGCGAATATGACCAAAATGCTTATTTTCGCCCAGTTCTTTTTCAAATACCCCTTCAATCGCCACTCTCTTTTGAATCGTTTCACGATAAACAACCCTGGGTCTGCCGACATTTACATGGCAGTTGAATTCACGAAGCAAACGATCAACAATAATTTCCAGATGCAGTTCTCCCATGCCGGAAATTATCGTTTGCGCAGTTTCCTCTTCGTATTTTACCTTCAATGTCGGATCTTCTTCTATTAATTTATCCAATGCCATTGTCAGCCTTTCCTGATCCGCTGGTGTTTTGGCTTCAATGGCCTGACTGATTACCGGCTCGTAAAATTCTATCAGCTCCAGCATAATCGGGTGCTCTTCATCACAAAGAGTATCACCTGTTGTTGTTGCCTTTAACCCTAAGACGGCAACTATATCCCCTGCGGAGGCTATATCTATTCTTTCCCGTTTATTGGCGTGCATACGTAACAGGCGGGCGACCTTTTCCCGCTTCTTTTTTATTGAATTATAAATATCATCATTAACATGGATTTTGCCGGAATAAATCCGCAGATAGGTAAGCTTTCGGCCTTCATCAAGCATAATTTTAAAAGCTAAAGCCGACAGAGGTTCCTTGTCGGAACTATGCCTGACCTCTTCTTTTTTGGTAACGGGATTTATCCCTTTAACGGGGGGGATATCTTCCGGAGACGGCAGATAATCGATTAAGGCATCAAGAAGGGGCTGAATTCCTTTATTGCGCAGAGCCGCGCCGCAAAGCACCGGCACTATTTTTAGAGAGATTGTCGCTTTTCTCAAGGCTTTCTCTATTTCGGCTACAGTAATTTCTTCACCAACAAGATACTTGTCAGCCAGATCATCATCAACCTCGGCGAGTATTTCTATCATCCTTTCCCGTCTTAATTTTGCTTGACCGGTAAATTCTTCCGGAATCTCCTGCGTTGAAAATTCCATACCATGTGTTGAATCATCCCAAACCAGCATCTTCTGATTAATCAGGTCAATCACTCCCCGAAAACTATCTTCACTGCCCGCAGGAATCTGGATGGCTACAGGAATGGAAGTAAAACGCTGACGCATCATGCCGATAGCGCTGAAGAAATCCGCGCCTACTCTATCCATTTTATTGATGAAGGCAATTTTAGGAACACCGTATTTATCCGCCTGATGCCAAACAGTTTCCGATTGCGGCTGTACGCAACCGACAGCGCAGAAAACAACTACAGCTCCGTCCAGAACGCGCAAGGAGCGCTCCACTTCAATGGTAAAATCCACATGCCCGGGTGTATCAATTATATGGATATCATGATTATTCCATGCGCAAGTCGTCACTGCAGAAGTAATGGTTATACCTCTTTCCTGCTCCTGCGGCATCCAATCCATAACGGCTTCGCCGTCATGGACCTCTCCCATCTTGTAAGATTTTCCGGTGAAAAAGAGAATTCTTTCCGTCACCGTTGTTTTTCCTGCATCGATGTGAGCGACTATACCGATATTGCGTGTGCGTGATATTTTTGATTTCGCTGCCATAAGATAATTAACTATTTTTCTCTTTTTCCGGAATAAGAAGTTCCAAATCAGGGCTGAAAGCTTTTTGAGTAGAAATATGACCTTTAATTGAAGATAGTTCTTTTCCTTCCACTAATATTTTCACTTTTTTTATACTGGGAATATTTTGAGTTATGGAATTTGTTAAGGAATAAATTGTAGCCATTTCCGCAGTGGAACCACCCTTATACTTTTTAATCAGATTTTTGCTGAAGTTAACAAAAGCGATTCCGGCATCGCCTACTTTTACATCTATCAAAACCACACCTGCAGGAAATGTATTAACCAACCCCGCTTTCGAACCCTCAAGTAAGGCTTTAACAATTTCTTTGGCCTGCGCCGCAGCATCTTTTTCCTTAATAACATAACGTTTTTCAGGCATTAAAAAACGCTCCTGCGGGTCGGAAAAATAAATTTGAACCACTTGTTTTTCCTTTTTTTTCAGGGCGTCCATGTCCACTGGAGGGAATATGAGGTTAAACAAAGTAACAAAGAAAAGAACCAGCAGAACAAATATTCCACCAAGTATAAGCGAAAAATAAAGAATTTTCGTAGATTTCTTTATTTTTTTTTCCTTGATATTTTCCGACCGGCGCTGTCTTTTGGTCGTCATAAAAACTGAACTCCTCTTAAAAAAACTGCGTCAATCTAGGGTATTTTCCTTTAGCTGTCAAGAAGAACAAAATAATGAGACAAGCTGAAAACAAACGCAGTGCAGTTTGAAGCGTAAGTCGAATTATCCCGCCACCTTTAGGTGGCAGGGACTTAATGAGACAAACTGATTATGAGACCCGAGCTTCAGAAACGCAGTGAACTGTGGCTTGCTGGCCGAATTATACTAGGCGCGTAGCGCCGTAGTAAAACAAACGCAGTGCAGTTTGAAGCGTAAGTCGAATTATCCCGCCACTTTTAGGTGGCAGGGATAATGACACTAGCCTTTTGTGCTATGAACAGACCTTGACCTGACAGTGGGTGCCAAGACAATCGATAACTTCCTGTAATCCTCAAATCGTCAATCTTCGTAAATATTCAACCTTTCAATCTGTAATAAACATAATTTACGCCCGAAAAATTTTAACACCTCACCCTACATTTTGCGTTCTATATTTCATTGACATACAAGACCAACATCCTTATAGTTTATTCCATAGATAAGAAAGTTCCTATCGGATATCAAAATAAAATATTTTAAGAGGAGAAGGTTATGGTTATTGATTGCCATTATCACTTGGAAGAGAGGGTATTTTCGGTAGATCGTCTTATAGGCGAGATGCAAAAATCCGGAATCGACAAGGTAGCACTCATGGGCAGCATGATAGAACCCTTCAAAGAGCCTCCAGCATTCCTCATTAATCTATTGCAGTTTATATTGGAACATTCCCTTTCGAGGGGACTGGGAAAGGCGTTAATCTCAAATTTTACTGACCGTGGCGAAGTTAAGATTCTGGGAAAGCCCTACGCCATTGAGTCTGACCCGGATAATGAGAAGGTGTTCAACACTGTCAGGAAGCATCCGGATAAGTTTCTTGGCTGGATATTCGTGAATCCCAGAGGAAAGAAAGACCAGGTGACGGAGTTTGAAAAATATAAGGATATGAGCGGATTTATTGGCGTCAAGGCACACCCATTCTGGCATCACTTCAAGCCTGTGGAACTAGCACCCGTCGCCGAAAGGCTGGCCAAGACCGGTAAACCGCTACTCATTCATGTTGGATTCGGCGAAGAAGGTAATTTCGAAGTCTTGCTGAAAAAGGTGCCAAACCTCAAGCTCATTCTGGCCCATGCAGGTTTTCCCAATTATGCGGACACCTGGGAGAAGGTCAAAAATCTCAAAAATGTTTATTTGGATCTTTCGCAGACGAGCTATACGAGTGAGAAAGCAACCCGAAAGGCTGTGGATATTATAGGTGCAGACAGGCTTTTCTTCGGCACGGACGGTCCCTATGGGTTCCATGGATCTGATCATCAATACGACTATGGCTTTATCAAGCGCAGGATTGAGAAGATGTTCCCTGATAAAAAAGTCAGGGAAAAGCTTCTGGGCGGAAGCTTCGCCAGTGTTGTCGGTTTACGTCAGGTTTCTGGATAGCTGAATATTAAGTCTTGAATAAAAATTAAAGTTCAAACTGATTAGAAATTTTGTTTCTTACTTCCTGTACTGTTGTTTTTCTTGCTTTCCCACTTTATACAACATTTCAATCGGTAATAAACAAAAGGGCTGAACTCCAGCTTAACATGTGGTACAAGTTTTTGTGGCAGATCAACCGCATTTGTTTTGCCAAGGCTGGTACCTCGTAGCTTAGTTAATTTTGTTGCGTATCAATTAACATAATAAAGCCTCAAAAAAGGAGAATAAAATAATGAAAGTATATGATCTGTTTTATAACGCAAAAGCTCCCAAAGGCATCAAGAAAAAGAAGGCATACATCGTTGGCGGAGGCCTGGCAGGATTGGCGGCGGCGGCTTTTCTGGCGGACGATATTCATATGCCGGGTAAGAACATCACCATTTTTGAGAAAATGAACGATGTCGGCGGTTCAATGGACGGAACCGGCAACGCCGTGAGCGGTTATCTTTGCAGGGGAGAAAGAGAGATGGAGCCCTTTATGGAGTGCCTGTGGTACCTTTGTAGCAAAGCCCCGTCTTTACGGCATAAAGGTAGAACCGTTCTGGATGATGTCGTGGAGTTTAATAAAGACGAACCCATTCACTCGGAATACCGCATCATCGAAAAGTGCGGCAAAGTAGCTGATTATCACAACTTTAAATTGGATGATGAATGCAGGACTTTGGCGACGATGCTTTTGTACGCTCCGGAAGAAACACTCGAAGGGCTCGCCATCCAGGATTATTTCCCGCCCCGGTTCTTTGAGTCCAACATGTGGTACTGCTTCTCCACGATGCTGGCATTCAAAAAATATCACAGCATCATCGAAGCAAAAAGATATTTCCGAAGATTCACACATTTGGGTCCGGAAATAGACTATCTACATGGCATTCTGCACACAGACCTGAACGAATATGATGCCATGATCAAGCCGATCCTTGTCTGGCTTAAAGGACTGGGCGTCAACATTATCACTGATACCGAAGTGACGGATATTGAATTGACCTCAGATAACAACACCGTCACAAGCTTGAAAGTCCTCAAGGCGGGTCAAAAACAATCGATAAAAATTGCGACAGAAGATATGGTTTTTGTAACCAACGGCAGCATGGCGCAGAATTCCGCTTTCGGAGACAACAACACCGTTGCGCCTACAAATCGCGATACGAAAGACAGGGGTGTATTCACCTTATGGGAAAAACTGGCCGCAAAAGACAAGAAGTTCGGCAATCCGGCTACTTTCATTAGTGATATTGATAAAACGAAATGGGTATCTGTCTTCCCGACCATCACGGACTATCCGCAGTTTGTGGAAAGGATTGAAAAGGTGTCCGGAAGCAAAGCGGGATGCGGCGGCGCAATCTCGATCAAAGATTCAAGTTGGTTGATATCTTTTGTATTACATCACAAACCCTTCTTCTCAAATCAGCCAGACAATGTTGAGGTATTATGGCTTATGGGGCTTTATGGCGAAAATACCGGCGACTATATTAAAAAACCGATGTGCGACTGCACAGGCAATGAGATCATGACAGAAATTTTATATCATCTGGGTATGCTGGACATGAAAGATGATCTGCTTGCCCACAGTTATATTTCAACCTGTATGATGCCGTATATCACCAGTCAGTTCATGCCCCGGAAAATTGCCGACCGTCCAAAGATTGTGCCGGATGGATGCACCAATCTCGCTTTTATCGGCCAGTATGTCGAAACGCCGGAAGACGCCGTTTTTACGGTGGAGACGTCAGTCCGTACCGCCATGCAGGCCGTATATTCTTTAACGAAAGTCGATAAAGATCCAATTGAAGTTGCTCCCACACGTTACGATATACGTTATATATTGGCGGGGATAAAGAAACAAACCAATGTCGACAAATTGACCACAAAGGATTTGCCGAAAATAGATCCAAATAAAATCGAAGATTTTCAGAAACTACTGGTTGATTTTCTAAATAATAATATTGAACCCATGCCATCGCTATATCCGGGCAGGGACAAGAAGTATTAGGGTTATTTTTAAAAGCATACTCAGCACCCCATCAGGCCGTAAGATTTCGCTGCTTGGTGGGGTTTTCTGTCCCCCACCAGTTATCAAATGAGTGATTCTGTAATAGGAGGTTTCGTTGCACTTTTCAAATCGTAATCCTCAATTCTGACAACTGCCTGCCACTGTGGACTTGTAGGTGTAACAATTGTCAAGACACATCTTTATTGGAGATAATGAGACTTGATACTTTTTTGAATAAGGTATCATTCAATCCCAGCACGCTACGCGTGAGGGATAGTTCCCAATAGCCTTAGGCTATTGGATAGTTCGACTTACTCTTCAAACTTCGCTATGCTCGTTTTCAGAGAGTCTCACTACGACCAGCAGACTTGAGCTCGCTTTCATTATCCCGCTCCGCTTCGCTTCGGGGACAAGTTCGACTAACGATTCGAGTCCAACGTCGCTTTGCTCCTGGGATAATTCGTCCTTCAAGTTTCAGCTCGCTTCGTTTCTGAAATTTGGGACTCACTACTTCGTTTCACTCGTTTTACCACGGCACTACGTGCCTGGTATAGTTCGCCTTACGCTTTAAACTTCACTCCATTCGTTTTCAGCTTGGCTCACTATCAGCGAGTCTCACTAGTAATTTTCCGCTAAAACTTCGTAATACGATTGCGGGTGTTTACAGGCAGGACATTCTTTTGGCGCTTCCGGTCCCTCATGAACATAACCGCAGTTGGTACAGTGCCACTTAACAGTTGTTTTCTTTTTGAAAACTTCATTACCGGCAATATTGGCGATGAGTTTCCGATATCTGCTCTCATGGAATTTTTCTACCTTGGATATTTGTTCAAAAGATATAGCCACTTCGAGGAACCCCTCTTCTCTGGCAATTTTGGCAAAATTAGCGTAGAGAGTTGTCCATTCCATGTTTTCACCGGCTGCCGCTGCTTCCAGATTACTCTTGGTATCTCCGATAACACCGGCGGGATAAGCGGCCGTGATTTCAACATCACCACCCTCAAGGTGTTTAAAATATATTTTTGCATGCTCTTTTTCGTTTTCTGCCGTCTCCAGAAAAATGTGTGAAATCTGCTCGAATCCCTCTTTTTTAGCGGCGCTGGCAAAGTAGGTATAGCGATTTCTTGCCTGTGACTCACCGGCAAAAGCCGCCAATAGATTTTTTTCCGTTTTTGTTCCTTTAATTGATTTAGCCATTATTCTTCTCCTTTCTTTACTTGTTTGTCATACCAATTCTAAATCAAAGCGCTATTTTTGTTGTCGTCGTTATCGGCTTCTTCAACGTATTAATAATACGCATCGTCGCATCCGCCTAGCCCCGCTGAAGCGGGACAGTTCAACTAACGAATTCCAGTTCACTGCGCAACTGTAATTCGAGTTTCACTGCCGCCTCAATATCATCTTTGATTTAGAAATGGTATTATTATAATATGTATAAATTTATCAATGGTCACTTCAAAGTTCACTTCAAATCTTTACCAATGGCAAAAGCTTTTCCCAAATATTTTCCAACGCCATAATAGGATTGTATTTCCGGTCCATAAAGTATCGGATTTATTTTCAAAATATCCGGCAATCCATCTTCTCCCAGCATTGCTTCATCAACCTTGACATCAATAATCTCGCCAATGAAATGCGTATGGATACCGATTTCAATGGTATCTAAAAGTTTGCATTCCAGAATCATAGGAAATTCTTGTATATAAGGAGCATCGACTTTTTCGCTCTTCACCGCGGTTATATTGGACGTGGAAAATTTATCTACATTTCTGCCGGAAACCATACCGCAATAGTCTGCTATTTTGACCTGCCCTGCGGATGGCACGTTTATTGTGAATGCCTTACGCTCCATGATATTGCCGTGCGTATAAGTAGCCCCCCTTAATGAGACAGCCGCACACGGCGGTTTGGAACTGCATACTCCTCCCCAGGCAATCGTGGCGGCATTTGGTTTTCCGCTTTTGTCGTATGTCCCTATCAACCATACAGGTGTGGGATAAATTAGAGTTTTGGCATTAAAAGACTTTTTCATAAATTCCTCCTGACTCTTTAATTTAATCGATAATCTTTCTTACAGTTGTCTAATTTTATAAATTATTAAAACGACAAAATCAAATATATTAAAAAATATGTTAATTTTTAACCTGATTTGTAGTAATACTATTTCTAAATCAAAGATGACATCGAGGTGGCAAGGAGGAGGCGACGAGGCGTATTTTATACGCGTGACCTTCAGGTTATACGTTGAGGAAACCGACGACGCGGCCAACAAAGATAGCGCTTTGATTTAGAATTAGTATAATTAGAGGAGGATTCTCTCGATATGGCCACAGTAATGCCGGAAGCGGAACACGTACAAAAAGCAATCAAATGGATATCCACAAATTTAGAGGAAAAAGACGATCAACCGATACAACCGCTTATAGAAAAGGCGGTTTTCAAATTTGACCTGTCTCCCAAGGACACAGAATTTTTAATGAATTTCTTCCGAGAGCGTGCTCGCGGGAAATAAGCGAAAAGACAGGTTATGTCGAATCACGGGTATAATATCCACAGCAAGCTTTAGAAACCGGTTAAAAAAAGCTCACTGCGGGGTATTGTATTTCTTTGCTTATACGGAATGATTCGGCTATTTTTATCCGTTTCGCTAATGAAGTTATTTATTTTTTAGTAGCTCTCTAATATCTACCAGCAATTCCTGATCTTTCGTCAGCGGTGGGAGTACCGCAACTTCTTCCTGCTTGTTCTTCATGATCATCCCGATAAATTTGACAATGAAGATATACAACGCCAGCGCAACAATCAAAAAGTTGACGATTTCTCCAATAAATAATCCGTAAGGGACATCCTTGCCGTTGACCACCCATTTCCAACCCAGATAACCTTGCTGACCAGGCATGACAACGCTGACCAAGGGCATAATTATATGTTTGACCAGAGAATCGACAATTTTACCGAATGCCGCTCCGATGATCACACCAATGGCCAGATCAACTACATTACCCTTGAACGCGAAATTCTTGAACTCATCCAACATTCCTGATACCTTCGCTTTGGCTTCCATACCTTCTTCTCCTTTCAATAATTTTGCTATTCGACTTTGGACATTTCTTCGTAAATCTTCAAATCAATCACACTAAAAAAACTGTAATATTGCTCTTTCTGCAACAGGCGTCGTATTTCCCAGCCTGCTTCTGTCTTCTTCTCCGTCGTCACGGCAAGGCTCACCTCACATTCTTTCCAGTTGAGCCGCTGGACACGAGCATTGGCTTTTGTCCGCCAATCACCGGAAATCACATAATCCGAAACGACCTGATGATTCTTCTGATCTATTGTTACATTACTGCCTATATTTTTTTCTTTAAAAACACCGGCTATAGCCCTGAGAATGACTGTCTCTTTGGCCTCATAAACATGCGTATACTCATCCGGTTTAGATATAACAACCCGCCCGATGGCCGCACCACAGCACAGCAGATTTAAAATAATGACAAAAGCGACCATTAAACGAATGGGCAAAAATAAATATTTAACCATGGCATCGATCTCATAATGGTTTATTCGTGAAACTCCAATTTAATGAGACTCGCTGAAAACGAATCCCGACTCTTCGGGATGAAGTTTAAAGCGTTAGTCGAATTATCCCACATGCGAAGCTAAGTGGGATTATTATAATGAGACTCGCTGACTATTAGGAAGCGTTAGTCGTAATGAGACTCAAATTTCATAAGCTCAGCGTAATGAAATTTGTTAGTCGAATTATCCAATAGCCAAAGGCTATTGGAAATTATCCCGCAAAGCTAAGGGTATAATACCACGCAGCTTGCTGCGAAACATTTCCAAAGCTTGCTTTGGGGTTCATACCCGTGATTGTCGTTATTTGTTATTTCCATTTACCCACCAATCTCCTTTTTCTTTGAACCACCATTGGCAGGAATCTGTTTTAATAATTCTTTCGGACAGCTTTTTTCCATTCTCGGTACTTAATCTTTGCAGCGCAAAGTTTATCCATTCTTCCGAATATTTATTTCCCAGATCACCGCATTCTTTTAACTGCAGGATAAGAGCAATTTGATCGGCATCCCGGGCAATCAATGCTTCCTTTGTTTCTTTCGCGTTAAACTCTTCAATTGCCGACCGGATATCGCCACCGAAAAAAAGCCCGTCCGTTAATTCTTTAACGGCTTTGACTTCATCCACATCCACATATTTTTTATTGACATAGTTCATATCACCGGTGCGCGCTTCCGGCAAATCGTGAAAAACACACATTTTCAACACACGTGACTCATCAAGCGAATCATCCATTTTACAAAGAGTATAACCGACAAATACCGTGCGCAAAATGTGTTCGGCTACCGATTCATTGCCGCTGCCCAAAAACTGATAACCACTGCGCGGCGTTCTACTGAGCATACCGACTTCAAACAAAAAATTGGCAAGACTATCCATTTTATTGTGATACTCCAATTCTGAAAGCGTAGCACAGCGGAATTGGCAAGTAGAACAATCCCGATAAGCAGAGGGCATAATAACCGGCAACTTGGTGCAAAATGCCTCTAAAGCTTGATTTTGTATTCATATTTGGGATTCCTTCTTCAGTATTTTGATCCGATTGGCCATCATTTCCGATGTCTTCGTAATTTGCGATTGCAGTGAAGCAATGCTGTCCGGCCGCATCCCAACGATCCTGTCCAGTTGCCCTTTCCAGTGTTCCAGAAGAGCGATTTCATTTTCCTTTAATTTCTTTTCGAAACGATCCTGATACTCTTTGATAAAAGCGGCGGATGAGTCCTGTGACGCCATTTTGCACCCTCCTTCATATAATTGCGCGGCATTATATCATTCACATCCAAACATGCAACAAACAATTTATTAAATGATAATTTGACAGCCTCTTTTAAATACTATAAGTCACGGGTACGGATATTGTACCCCTCCTGCTTTAGGCGGGATATCCCTATGTGCTTTGCACACGGGATAATTCGTCCTGCAAGTTTCAGTCGCAGATGACCTCGCGTGACCTTTAGGTTATTAGGTTACGCGCTTCGCTTCTGAAACTTGGGACTCATTACAACTTACAAAGATGACTGCGCTATGCTTATCATCTTTGAGTCTCATTAATTTATGGAAACATGGATAAATATAATATACCAGCCAAACCAAAAACTGAAGATATAGCCGGTGGACAAGCTATCATTGAGGGCGTTATGATGCGTCACGGCAATAAAATCGCCGCGGCAGTAAGAAGACCGGATAAGGAAATTGTTTTCCAGGAACGTGAATATATTCCGTTGACCAAACGTTATAAGATACTCGGATGGATGTTTGTCCGGGGAACAATAACTTTATTTGAAATGATGATGATCGGGATTCAATGTCTGATGTTTTCGGCGGATGTCGCCTTGGCCGAAGAAGAAAGAAAACCCAAAAGCTGGGAAATATATCTTTCGTTTGTCATCAGTTTCGCTATCGCCATTTTTTTCTTTATCGTAGTACCGGCGTTTTTCTTTACCAAGATAAAATTCTATATCGGCAATCTGTTTTTATTAAATATTCTGGAAGGCTGTGTTCGCCTGGGTATGTTCCTTTGTTTTCTGACCGCCACACTCTTAATGGGGGATATGCGGCGTGTTTATATGTATCACGGAGCAGAACATAAAACCGTGTTTGCGTGGGAACATGGTCTGGAATTAACTGTCAAAAATGTCAAAGAGTTCTCCACCCGTCATCCCCGTTGTGGAACAAGTTTTATTCTTTTTGTGATGATTGTTTCCATATTGGTTTTTTCTCTATTAGGGCGTCCGGATTTCTTACATAGAGTAATCTATAAAATTTTGCTCCTTCCTGTTGTTGCCGGCATTTCTTATGAAGCGATCCGCTTTACCGGAAAATACAGCCACTCCAAGCTGGTGCAGGTGATGAGCTGGCCCGGATTAATGCTTCAAAAAATTACGACAAGAGAACCATCCGATGATCAAATTGAAGTGGCCATTGCCGCAATGAAAAAAGTAATTTGACACCACGTTGGCCACAAAAAAGTAAATTCCGATTCCACAAAAATTGAACTTTAATCGACACTCTTATCCTATTATTCTTAAAATTTCTTGTCATGCTACATATAAGGA
The DNA here is from genome assembly GCA_049517435.1 of Smithella sp. GTDB lineage: Bacteria > Desulfobacterota > Syntrophia > Syntrophales > Smithellaceae > Smithella. The sequence continues at coordinate 262,939 of JBEKRZ010000001.1, forward strand.
GTTGACTTCTCTTGCCAATTGGAGTAATTAAATATAAATTAATTGGTATTTTTCACTCTCTTCAATAGGGGGATGTCACTAATGATTAAGCGGTACTTTTGGGCTCTGATTGTGATTATTGTTTCAGCGGCCTTGATTTATCAACCGGTAGCGGCAAAGGAAGACACGGCACAAATAACACTTAAAAAGACAGCTGTTCACCATAAAAAATTATACACTTACACCGTAAAAAATGGAGATATTCTTTGGAATATCATCAGACACATTCCTGGCATTACCGAGGAAGACATATCCAATAATTATAAGCTTGTAAAAAAGCTTAATCCCAATATCGCTGATTTCAACAATCTCGAGCCTGGACAATCGCTCGTCCTTCCCGGAAAACCCTCCTTTACAGAAACAGAAGAAAAAGAAATAAAGGACGCAACCGCAGTTACTCCCGCAGCTACTTCCTCAATTTCTTCCACCAAAGAAACACTTTACACAATAAAGAAGGGGGACACTTTAGTAAAAATCATTCAACGCAAACTAACTACTACTAAAGCCAATATTCCCAAAACGATTAAAATTATCAAGTCAATCAATCCAGGAATTAGGAATATTAATAAAATTTATGTCGGCAAAATTATCAAATTACCCGGTAAAACTATCTTTGTCAAAACACCAGAAGAAACTAAAGCCATTGCACAGGAAGTAGATAAACTTTCAGAAAAAACAATGCAACCGGAAAAGATTATCGAAATAAAAGAAAAAAAAATCATATCACCGGAAGCCCGCCTCGCCGTGCTTAAACAAGTTATCACCCAAATGAATGGATCAATTACCACCACAGGTAATTACTACCTACCCATCCCTAAAACCGGGCAGGTGACAATAGATTGCTCAAAAATTCCGGTAATTGAATTTGAAGACAGTACAACTGTATTTCTTGATTTGGAAAACCGTGCCCATAATAATCTAAAAAAAATGATCAGTTATAATTGGGCAAACTACCATTTAGTTAAAGTGGATAAAAATGATGATGTAATTGCTATCTTAAAAAAAGTTATTAATACCACCAAGAGTTATAGCATGACTAACAGCGAAAAGCCCCTTATGATAGGCGCTTACCCGCCGGTGGAACTACTCGTTGACTGGGTAATTGTCAGCACTCTTCCCAAACAGGCACACCCATTAAAGCAAGGATTACGTTTGATTTATGAAAATGATTTGCTGTTGCCCAAGTCAATTAAAAACTATTCTCAGAAAAACGGCTTGATCATTACTGAAATATCCAGAGAATCAGGGATTGTTGAAAAACCGGAAGAAGTTTATTCCTTGCCGCCAATGCTGGTTTTCCCTACAACGTCAGCCAAAGATTTTTCTTATGCATTGGTTTCCAGTTTAGGATTGAGCGCTGAAAAAGACGTTGATATTCAAATGTTCGACACCGCAAAAGATGGCTTTAATTTGTCGATTAAAGCCGATGTTCTGGTGAAAAATGAAAACAAACAATATATTATCTATTCGCAGAACCTGTCCCCGCAGTTGGCCCATTCGCTGAGACAAGCCGGTAACGAACTCATCTTCGTTAACGATAACGATGAACCAAAAATTATCATGGAAAAGGTTTTGCGCGCTCTCAATATTTCTTTTACTTCCGGCGATTTCACGTTTTCCGGACCGGCGAAAAATCAGGCGCCTTATGTTCTAAACTTTATTGGCACTAAGATTAAGACTGATAAAGATTTGTACGTTATTGATTTTGACATTGATCAGGAATTACGTGGTTTGCTGCAGGAGATATGGTCCGCTAATATCGCCAAATATTAATGATACAGTATAAAAAATGTCCCGTATACGATACCGTGTCGTAATGTCTTTGCAAGGGAAAATAACGACCAAAAAATCTCGCATCTAAGACATAATATAGATTGCGACACAATCATTATGCGGGGCAAATATATGCAGAGTTTATCTCCAGATTGTCATTTCTTATCACTGCAATCTATTTCTCAGCGAAGCATTTTAATCCCGCGGCTTGAAATCACCCGGCTTCGGCCGAGAGATGAATGCGGCGGAAGCCGCGGGAGGTCGCGTTATTGAAGAAAGCCTCAGGCTCCTGCAGGTGGGGGCTCCACTTTATATAATTATTTAAATGGTTTTCTTATGGTTAAAGCTATTGCCCTTTTCTCCGGTGGCTTAGACAGCATGTTGGCTGCAGAACTGGTCCGCAAACAAAATATTGACGTTCTCTGCCTGACATTCACAACGCCTTTTTTTAACGCACAAAAAGCGCAAGTCGCGGCAAGGCTTTTAAATCTGCCTCTGGCGGTTGAAGACATCACCGTCGAACATCTTAAGATGCTTAAATCTCCCCGCTATGGCTATGGCAGGAACATGAATCCCTGCATCGATTGCCATACACTTATGCTGCAAATTGCCGGGAAAAAAATGGAAGACAATGGCTATGACTTTATTATTACCGGAGAAGTTTTGGGTCAGCGTCCCATGTCACAAAACAAACAATCTCTTTATGTTATCGCTAAAAATTCCGGCTATCCCGACTACATCCTACGCCCTTTGAGTTCAAAGCTTCTGGAGCCTATAAAAGTGGAAAGAGAGAAAATAATTGACCGCTCGCAATTGCTCTCTATTCAGGGACGCGGCCGCAAAGATCAAATAAAAATGGCTGCCGATTTTGGCATTAAAGATTACGCGCCGCCTGCTGGCGGCTGCCTGCTTACCGATCCCATGTTTACACGCCGTCTGCGCGATTTATTTTCGCATCAGGAAGATCATGATATTCATGATCTCGACTTGTTAAAATACGGGCGTCATTTTCGTGCGGATGATCAAGGGAAAATTATTGTCGGCCGCAATAATTCTGATAATGAAAAGCTGCGTGAACTTTCGACGGATAATGATCTTGTTCTGTTTATGGCTGATTTTCCCGGACCTCACGTTGTAATACCTCACGGAAATGTTGCCCTCTTGCCGCTTGCAGCCTCGCTCTGCGTTCGTTACAGCGATGCCCCCAATGATTTGCAAGCGGATGTAGTTTGCCTGCACAAAAATTCATCAAAGACTATCAAAGCCAAAGCAGCGACAAAAGAAGATTGTGAGCGTTGGATTATTTAATTAAATGTTGGGGTCGTAAAAGATCGTTAACAGTTTTCACCGGATTAAAAACTATGATGGGCAATTCGACAAATACCGTATTCCAGTAAGCCATACCGCCGTTCCAAAGACCGGGTGATTCCAGTGCTTTCAGAGAGCGTCCTTTTTCATTTTTCCTGGTAATTAAAAAAGCGTCGTTATTTACGTAACTACCCAGATTGAATTTTTCTCCCCGGTAATTTTTCGTACAGCAGACTAGATCCACCGGATTGAAATATTGAGCGGCAGACCATACGGCCATCTGTTTCGGGTGACTTTTGTCCACATGACCACTCTCAACAATCTGCAAGGTTTGATTACCATCGCGCTCTTCAACCCAGAATGGGGCACCGCCGGGTTCACCTTCGTTTCTCACTATCGCACAGACACGCAAAGGCCTGTTCAATAAAGAAAATATGATTTGCTTTTGAATCTTCAGTGATTGTCGCGACATACTGCGCGGGAATACGATATTGAGGCTCCGGAAACAATAATTTTTGATTTCATCATTTTGTTTGTAATCAATTTCATCATTTTCGATCTGACGTAAAATAGCAAATATTTCCTGCTGAATCTGCAGGGCCAATCCTCCCAACATTTTTTTATAGGGAAGAATTTTTCTCAATAGTTTTTCTGGCACAATGTTATCTATATTTTTTATAAAAATGAAATCGGCATCAAGATTCTGTAAATTTGTAAGCAGTGAACCATGACCGCCGGGTCGGAAAATTAGGTTACCTGCGGCATCGCGCAGCGGCAGATTATTTTCATCAACAGCCAGCACATTCGTCGATGGTAACTGAATAGATGAAGATATTTTATATTTTATACGGCATAGGTTTTGGTACTTAGACTTTACAGCTTTTATTTTTTCAGCAACATCTTTTTTATGTTCTTGAGAAATTGTGAAATGCAAATGACAAACATTGTCTGCGCCTCGAAGATATTGAGCCGCCTCAAATAAATGCTCTTCAAGAGCGGTACGCGCCTCTTCCGCGGAATAAAGATGAAACGGAATCAACGCTTTGGGCAGCCAGCCGAAATTTAAGCCCTTAGACGATAAAATATAATCCAGTAAACTCTTGACATTTTTTTGCTCAATGAATTCAGAAGCACGTTTATTTTGCTTGATCAAGAAGTAAAAAGGATACTTTTTAAAATTACGCAAGAATGATTGATTGAGCGCCGGAGAGCCAAATCCGCCTGATTCCAGAGCCGAAAACCATTCGGCATACATACGGCTGGCGGCTCCGGAAGCCGGAACAAATTTAAGCAATTTAAATTTTCCCGCTTCCCTGTCATATAGTTTAATCAATTCATCCATTGCGGCTTTTTGGATTAATAGGATTCCATCATTAATTGCGCAGGGGCGATTCAATTTCAGATAATTGGAGCCATGACGATACGATTCCATCTGCTTTTCCACATCCCGTGGAGTCAAGCCTAATTTTTTTATTCGCCGGAGATCATTTTGAGTGAATAAATTTAATTCTTTCATGTTTCCCGTATCTTTAAGTTGCGTTTTATTGCCACTATGAAGGTCCTTTTGTTTTGGGCTTTGCGCTGTAGAATATAGTCTATGCTTTTTTATTTAACATCAAGTTTTTATGTTGGCAAGAATAAATCACGGGTATTAAACCCTCCGCTTCGCGGGATTGTTCAACTTACCAATTCCGCTGCGCCTATAGTGACCTTTAGGTTATTCGCTTTCGGAATTGGAGTTTCAACAATAAGCACAAAACAATTGCACTGTCTTGCCAAAAAATTAAAGATGTGTCGATTTACCAAAAAGTCAGATGCCTAGGCACATCAAGCGCACAATAATCGGCAAATCACCCCACATTCTGTGGCCAGTATTTCATTGACACACAAAGTTATTTTTCCTATACTCTCATTGTGAAAAAAGAAGGTCTTATCAATCTTATCCATTTTTCCATATTCCCCAAGGATGATCGGGACCAGGCACTGCGCATCCGCCGCTTTTTTATGGCGTCAGCTATGTATATCTTCTGTCCTTTCCTCGCCTATGTCGCCTATCTGGCAAACATTATGGAATGGCAGGGGATTCACGGGTATATAATTGCCGCTCCGATTATTAATATTGTTTTATACATCGTTTTTCGCACCGGCCTCAATTTGAAAATGCCGGATCCCAGTCTCACGGCTGTCCAGATCTGTATCGGCATGCTTATGGTAATGTATGGAATGTATTTTGCTAATGCGGCCCGTGGTAGCCTTTTGCTGGTCTACGTCATTATTCTTCTCTTTGGTATCTTCCGTCTCAATACCCGTAGTTTTTTATATGTCAGCCTTTTCGCCTTCCTGACCTACGGTATTGATATAGCTCTGCTCTCTATCTACCGTCCTCAAGGTGTCAATTTTAATATTGAATATCTTCAATGGGGCATCTTGGCCCTTGTCCTCGTGGCTTTTTCCGTCATTGGCGGATATATCAGCTCTCTCCGCCAAAATCTGAGAATAAGCAAAGAGATCATCAGGGAAATGGCAACCCGGGATGAACTGACCGGCCTGTACAACCGTCGCCATGTCCTGGAACTTCTTGATTACGAAAAGAATCGTTCATCGCGTAGCGGAAGCATCTTCTGTCTTGCCATCCTGGATATTGACCACTTCAAGAATGTAAACGACACCTATGGGCATCTGGCAGGCGATGCGGTATTGAAGGCAGTCGCCACCACGATGAAAACTACCATGCGCAACACGGAATTTTGCGCACGCTATGGCGGCGAGGAATTCCTGATCGTACTGACGCAAACGGGTATCAATGGGGCGCTTATCGGCGCAAACCGTGTGCGTACCAACATCGAAAAAATCCCGTTTCCAGATATCGGCTCCGATTTTAAGATTACCGTTTCCATCGGCATTTCGGAATATAAAATGCAGGAAAACATTGATTATGTTATTGCCCGTGCAGACGAAGCTCTTTACCTGGCCAAAAATGGTGGCCGAAACCGCGTTGAAACCGTCTAGTGATGAATCACGGATATGAACCCCAAAGCAAGCTTTGGAAACAGATTCCGCAGCAAGCTATGGGGTATTAATATAGTTCCCTTTAGCTTCGCACGTGGGATAATTCGACTAACGCTTCAAACTTCACTTCGTTCGTTTTCAGCGAGTCTCATTACAACTTACAGATATTACCACACTGCGCTTGTAATATCTGAGTTTCATTAGAATTGGAGTTTCAACAATAATCACCTTTATCGGAACTACACCCAATATTTTGTGGCCAAAATCTTCTGTCAAAATCATCTTGACAAACAAGAGACTTCTTCATATACCCCGCAAGAAAAAGGAAATTCTTATCAATAATTACAAACCATGAAAATTAAATCAGCAAATTCCACTTTTCTGAATTCAGTCCGCCATTTTTCCATCATCCCCAAGGATGATCCAAAACAAGCGCTGCGTATCCGCCGTTTTTTTATGGCGGTGGTCGCATCCGTCTTTTACACTTCTCTTATGTATATCTCCTATCTGGCAGGATACACGGAATGGGAGGCCATTGCCGGATTGCTGATCATCATTCCCATCCTCACCATTCCCTTGTACACAGTCTTCCGCACGGGCTTGAATCTAAAAATGACTGATCCCAGTATGACGGCCATCCAGATGTCCACCGCCATCCTTACGGGTATGTATGTCATGTATTTCGCCAATGAGGCAAGAGGTGCCCTGCTGCTGAGCTACATTATCATTTTTCTCTTCGGTATCTTCCGTCTTAATACCCGCAGTTTTATATATATCAGCATTTTCACCTTGCTGACCTACGGGATCGATATCGCTCTGCTTAAACTATATCGTCCTCAAGGCGTCAATTTTCATATTGAATATCTCCAATGGGGCGTACTGACCCTTGTCCTGGTGGCTTTTTCCGTCATCGGAGGGTATATCAGCTCCCTCCGCCACAATCTGAGCATAAGCAAAGCTGAACAGGCGAAATCCATCGAAATCATCAGGGAAATGGCCATCCGGGATGTACTGACCGGTCTGTATAACCGTCGCCATGTCCTGGAACTACTTGATCACGAAAAGAATCGTACATCGCGCGGCGGCGGCATCTTCTGTCTTGCCATCCTGGATATTGACCACTTCAAGAATGTAAACGACACTTATGGGCATAAGACAGGCGATGCAGTATTGCAGGCCGTTGCCGTTAAGATTAAAACTACTATGCGCAACACGGAATATTGCGCACGCTATGGCGGCGAAGAATTCCTGATCGTACTGACGCAAACGAATATTGAAGGAGCGCTTGTCGGCGCAGAACGTGTGCGGGCGAACATCGAAACAATTTCATTTCCAGACATTGGCTCCGATTTTAAGATTACCGTTTCTATCGGTCTTTCGGAATATAAAATGAGGGAAAACGTTGATGATGTTATTGCCCGAGCAGACGAAGCCCTTTACCGGGCCAAAAATGGCGGACGAAACCGCGTTGAATCCGTCTAGCGATAAATAATCAACTTTCGAAGTAAATTGACAAACCAGCCTATTCCCTTGTAAAATAAAGAAACCCAATTACAGGAGTAACCTCATTGAACTATTTATATCAGTTACCAAGAGTAATTTTAATCGTCACAATAATAATTGCCAGTGCAATTAACGTAGAGGCGCAAATAGGATGGCACCAGTCAGTTGGACAATCCCTTATCAATGCGCTTAAAATCAGCGAACCTCTGACCTTCTGCAATGAGCCAGTTCCGCTTAGCGATCCGGATGTAAAAGAACGGCTGGAAAGAGAATTGCTCGTATCTCTGGATAACAGCGACGATGTTATTTTGTGGCTTAAACGCGCTAATCGTTATTTTCCTCATATTGAAAAAGTTTTAAAAAATAATTCCCTGCCCGACGATTTAAAATATATCGTCATAGCCGAAAGCTCTCTGAAGCCGCTCGCAGCATCGAATAAAGGAGCTGTTGGATTTTGGCAGTTTATCGAAAATACAGGCGTTAAATACGGAATGAAAATCAATAACGATATTGATGAACGCCGCAATTTTTTTACTTCTACGGAAGCAGCAACAGCTTACCTCAAGGACCTTCATGCACTTTTCGACTCCTGGACTCTCGCTGCAGCCGCTTATAACATGGGCGAAGAAGGTCTAAAAACGGAAATGTTAGTTCAGAAAGTGAACAATTATTACCAGCTTTACTTAAATCAGGAAACGCAAAGGTACATTTTCAGAATTTTAGCAGCGAAGATCATCCTGTCTAATCCGGAAAAATACGGGTATTATTTGACCGAGGAAGACCTTTATAAACCGGTGCAATTTGATCGTGTGGAAATAACCGCGAATCAGCCGATGCCACTGTATATCATTGCTCAGGCGGCAAATACTTATTTTAAAGTAATCAAGGACCTTAATCCCCATATAAAGAATTATTACCTTCCTGCCGGTAAACATTATCTTTTGGTGCCTAAGGGTACTGCCTCAGGATTTTCCGAAAGATATGAAAATCTTCTGAAGCAATGGCTGGACGAAAAAGTAAAATCTGTTTACACGGTTAAAAAAGGAGACAGTCTATCCACCATCGCAAAACGTTTTAATGTGTCGGTTAAAGCAATAATGATTTGGAACGGTATCTCCAATGCCAAGGAGGTTTCATCTGGAGACCATCTTGTTATCTTTTCCAATACAACATTCAAGCCGGAGAATAATGCCGGTAAAAATGAAACGATAGAAAATCCGGATTTGCAACTTCCCTAGAGAGAAGTTGACCGGTTTAATTATACGATGTCAACCTTTACCATATTTCTTGACAAATATTTCTTTCTGACTTAATTGCTACCGAATAAATAGTACATAGTTGGTGACGAAGAAATAATGAACATTGCTGATAGAATAAAAAAACTGAAGAAAGAAAAAAATGCCGTTATTCTGGCTCACAATTACCAACTTCCTGAAGTTCAAGACATCGCCGATTTTGTAGGTGATTCATTAGGATTAAGCATCGAAGCGGCGCGGACAGATGCCGCTATAATAGTTTTTTGCGGCGTCCATTTTATGGCGGAAACCGCGAAGATATTATCTCCGCAAAAAATTGTATTACTTCCGGATAAAAATGCCGGCTGTCCTATGGCCGATATGATTGATGCCGAGGGCTTGAAATCCCTTCAGGCAAAACATCCCGACGCTGTAACCGTCTGCTATGTGAACACTTCCGCCGCAGTAAAAGCCCATTGCGATTATTGTTGCACTTCCGCTAACGCTCTAAAAATTGTGCAAAATATCTTGCTCAATCATAAAGATAAGGAAATTATTTTTATTCCCGATAAATATTTGGCGCAATACGTTTCTGCACAAGTGAAACATGATTTCATTATTTGGGAAGGATACTGCCCAACCCATGCTAAAATATTACCGGAAAATATTATGCAAGCCAAAAGGCTCCATCCGAAAGCCAAGGTTATTGTACACCCGGAGTGCAGACCAACAGTTACGGCACTAGCCGATGTTGTTACTTCTACAGAAGGAATGGGCAAATATATCCAGAAATCTCCGGAGGTGGGATTTATTATCGGCACGGAAACCGGTATAATTCACAGAATGAAAAAAGAAAATCCGGATAAATATTTTTATCCGGCAACGGAAGTGGCTGTTTGTCCCAATATGAAAAAAATTACCTTGGAGAAAGTTCTTTGGTCGCTCGAAGATTTATCTTATGAAATTACAGTACCACCGGATATCATGGGAAAAGCGCGGCTTTCTATAGAAAGAATGCTGCAGATAGTTTAATTTTAACATGTTCCGTATGTTGTAACAAAAAAGCAGGACGAAAAATAATTTAGAATCACGGGTATGAACCCCAAAGCAAGCTTTGGAAACAGATTCCGCAGCAAGCTGCGGGGTATTAAACCCTCCGCTTCGCGGGATTGTTCAACTTACCAATTCCGCTGCGCTTCGCTTTCGGAATTGGAGTTTCAACAATAATCATGAAGAAGAATATTATCGCCTCAAATAAATTCCCCGTTTTGGGACCATATTCAGCTGCCGTGGAAGCCAACGACATTATTTTTATTTCCGGTCAGCTGCCAATTAATCCGACAACCGGAGAAATTATCAACGATATTAAAACAGCCACCCGACAAGTGCTAATAAACATTCAAACAATACTGGAAAAAACTGGTTTGAATATGTCTAATATTGTCAAAACAACAATCTTCTTAAAAAACATTGCCGATTTTCCTGCTGTTAATGAAATTTACGCCGGTTTTTTTCCTCAAGAACCACCGGCGCGGTCAACCATTGAAGCGAGTGTCTTACCTAAAGGAGCGCTTATAGAGATCGAGGCTATCGCGATAAGAAAATGAATAACATTACTGAGTATCTAAATAATCAAAAGAATCAATCTTTTTAGTTTACCTTTAGACACAAATCAGCACTGTATACGCCTGCGGTATTAATTTCCTTGACATAAGCCGAAATTTTCATATAAATATAATAATTTAGAAAAATAAATTATTATCAAACATCCCTATAAAATAATTAAATTTGATTGGCTAAACGTAATTTGAGCGCATTCATTATAAAGCTTAGCGGAGGTTGAATGACAATGGCTGTCAAACTGGAAGCAGTAAGCAAATATGACAAGAAGAACCACCCCGAGCAGAACGATTTATCCCTTCTGTCAAAAGCTATTATATCAAGTGCCGGAGTTGGAATATATATCGTACAGAATGGTAAATTTGTCTATGTCAGTCAGCTATATCAGAAACTTACAGGCTATTCGGAAGCCGAACTTAGCGGCACATATTCCCTAAATAATATTTATCCTGATGATAGAAAAATGGTCAGGGACGAAGCGATAAAGTGTTTGAAGGAAGAACGCTTTGAGCCTTATGAATACAGGTTCGTCAATAAAAAAGATGAGGTAATGTGGGTTTTGGAGACGATCACCCCCATCGTTTATAATGGGGATCGAGCCACGCTAGGCAGTTTCATGGATATTACCGGGCGCAAACGGTCGGAAGAAGCACTTCGTCAGAATGAAGAGAAATATAGGACCATTCTGGAAAGCATCCAGGAAGGCTATTTTGAAGTTGATCTTACCGGTAACTTTACCTTTTGCAATGATTCAATGTCCCGACTCACCGGGTGCTCCAAAGAGGAATTGCTGGGTGTGAATTATAAACAGTTTATAAATGAAGAAACCGCAAAAGAAGTTTTTCAAGCGTTTAATAAAGTTTACAGCACAGGGGAACCAGCCAAAGGATTCAATTGGCGGATTATAGGAAAAAATGGGTTTGAAAGATATATTGAAGCATCCGTATCGTTAAAAAAAGATTCATCAGGCAAACTAACAGGGTTTAGAGGAATTATACATGATATAACCGAACGTAAACAAATAGAGCAACAAATCAACTATATGGCTACCCACGATGTACTGACCGGACTGCCCAACCGTTTGATGTTCAGCCAACTGCTGAACCACGCAATCCGAACGGCGCAGCGTCATAAACGGCAGTTAGCGGTTTTCTTCATCGATCTTGATCGTTTCAAAGCTATCAACGACTCTCTCGGTCACGAGGCAGGAGACCGATTGCTGAAAGAAATCGCCAAACGGTTTAAGAAATCGCTGCGCTCAGTCGATGTTGTCAGTCGTTTGGGCGGAGATGAATTCGTTATTCTGATAGAAGAAGTGAACGAATTAAGTCAAATCTCAAACATAGCCCACAAGCTACTTATCGCCACTATAAAACCGATGGTTCTTACGGGTGAAGAATGCCGGATAACAGCCAGCATTGGCATCAGCATGTACCCCAAGGATGGAACGGACGAACAATCCCTGATGAAAAATGCGGACATGGCCATGTATTTTGCCAAAGAAGAAGGTAAGAATAACTACCAGTTCTACGCCAAAGATATTCGGTCACAATCAAATGAACGCTTGGGTATAGAAACAAACATTCGTCTTGCGCTGGAGCGTAAAGAATTTTCCCTGCACTATCAGGCCAGGGTAGATTTCAAAACCGGCATGATCACTGGTGTGGAGGCCCTGTTGCGCTGGGATAACCCCTATCTTGGTTCGGTAACCCCTACGCAATTCATTCCGATAGCCGAAGAGACAGGCCTGATCGTGCCCATCGGCAGGTGGGTGATGAAAACAGCATGCGCTCAAAATGTCGCTTGGCAACGCCAGGGCCTGCCCTTTGTCCGTATGTCGGTAAATTTATCGCTTCGTCAACTCATGCACTACAACTTATTAGAAGATATTAAAACCGCGTTGGTGGATTCCGGCATGGCGCCAAATCTTTTGGAATTGGAAATCACTGAAAATATGACAATGCATAATCCTACGCGCCTTATTGCGGTGCTGAACAATATCAAGAAAATGGGCGTGCGGATCGCTATTGACGATTTTGGCACAGCCTACTCTTCTCTCGCTCAGATCAAAAACTTCCCTATCGACACGCTCAAAGTGGACAGGTCCTTCATTCGTAACCTTCCGCAAGATTCCGAGAACCAAGCGATCACCGAAGCAATAATTACAATGGGCAAGAATTTAAACATTACTGTCGTCGCCGAAGGTGTGGAAACGCAAGAGCAGAAGAACTTCTTGCGGGATCATATCTGCGATGAGATGCAGGGGTTTTTTTTCAGTAAGCCTATTGCGCCCGATAAGTTTGCCGATCTGCTGCGTAAGCAC
>JBEKRZ010000002.1:0-206013 GCA_049517435.1 Smithella sp.
GGATAAACTACAGAAAGCCGGACGGCAAGGCAAAACGTGAAGCAGTCGGTTATTCGTTTGCAGTAGCAAAAGACGCGGAAGGTAAGCGGCACGTTCAAATCAGAGAAAATAGATTTTTTGATATAAAACCTGATTCAAAAATGAGTTTCAATGAACTTGCCAAGTGGTACATTGGCCTTGAAGGCGTGAAGCGGCTGAACTATTACGAAACAATAAAATATAACCTGAAAAGCTTTAATGAGGTATTTGGCGACATGATAATAAATCAAATAAAACCTGTCGACCTTGAGAATTATCAGGCTAAACGAAAGTCAGAAGGCTTGTCAGATAGCTATATTGATCAACACATAGGCGCGGCTAGGACAATGATCACTAAGGCTTTTTATAATGACCTTATCGGAGGTTATGCTGTCCGTATCTTTTCATCAAAAAAAATTAAAAAACTTTTGAAACATAATGCAAATGCCCGTGACCGAATATTGACCATAAATGAATTAGACAGGCTTCTTGATAATCTTCCACCGCATACAAGGGGAATTGTTGCTACAGGATTCTATACTGGTATGCGGCGCGGGGACATTCTTGGTCTGACCTGGGATAAAGTGAACATGAAAGACCGGATTATTAATCTTGACGCTTGTGATACTAAGGACAAAGAAAAGCGGCAAGTCCCGATTTGCCACTCTTTGTATGAAATCCTGAATGCTATTCCACATGCAATTCATGATAAGCATATTTTTCTTTTCAAGGGTAAGCCTGTTAGGGATATACGGACGGCTTTAGAAAGGGCATGTGAGCAGGCAGGCATACCTTACGGTAGATCAATCAAAGACGGTTTTGTGTTCCACGATACGAGACATTCTTTCAATACCAATATGCGGAAATCAGGAGTGCCGGAAAGTGTTATCATGAAGATCACCGGTCATAGTACGCGAGAAATGTTTTTGCGATATGACACCGTTGATACTTTCGATAAGCGACATGCTGTTTGTAAAATGGATGATTTTTTGACTACTGAGAAAAAAGTTGACCAAAACGTTGACCAAGTCCCTAAAAAGCAAGAAAGGGACAACCGATGAATCAGCTATCCCCCTGTTATTCTTATGGTGCCGAAGCCGGGATTTGAACCCGGACAGGCGTACACCCACTAGACCCTGAACCTAGCGCGTCTACCAATTCCGCCACTTCGGCACGCAGAAAGTGCACTATACCTATCAACATCTTCTTGTCAAGATAAAATGAGCTTGAATTTAATCCCCAAAATGTTATGTTGCTTCACTAAATATATTAAGTGTTAGTAAAAAACAATGATTGTATTTAAAGGAATAGAAAACATAACTGATGCTTTTCGAGGATCGTTTGTTACGATCGGCAACTTTGACGGTGTGCATTTGAGCCACCAGTTCATTTGCCGCAAGCTTGCTGAGGAAGCAAAAAATGCCGGCGCAAAATCGCTGATTATTACTTTTGATCCGCATCCCAAAATGATTCTTCATCCTGCTATCCGGCCTTTTTATCTTATCACTACCTTAGAAGAGAAGCTGAAATTGCTGGAGGATTGCGGGATTGACGGGGTGCTGGTAATTCCTTTTTCTCTGGATTATTCCCAGGTGACTGCCGAACAATTTGTCCGGGAATTTCTCGGGCAAAAATTGGCGATAAAAAGAATTATTATCGGTCATGATTACACTTTCGGTCAGGGTAAAAAAGGCAACAGCGATTATTTGATTTCCTCCGGACGCGAAATGGGCTTTGCGGTGGAGGTTGTTGACGCTTTTAAAGTGGGAGAAGATATTATCAGCAGCACGCTTGTAAGGAATTTGATTATCAAGGGAGACTTTAAAACAGTGACTAATTTGCTGGGAAGATGCTATAATGTTTCAGGCATTGTGGTTTCGGGCAGAGGGCGCGGTGTCGGGCTTGGTTTTCCCACGGCAAACATAGATCCGGAAAAGGAATTGCTGCCGCCGGCGGGCATATACGCCGCCTTTGTTGATGTGGAAGGAAAACGCTACATGGCGGCTTTAAATATCGGCGAGAAGCCGACCTTTGCTGATTATACTTTTACTTTTGAAGTTCACCTGCTTGATTTTTCCGGTGATCTAAGGGGAAAAAGATTAAATACGGAGTTTGTAGAGAAGTTGCGGGAAATTATCAAATTTGATAGTCCTGAAATGTTGAAGAAGCAAATCGCAGCGGATGTGGAAAAAGCAAGATCAATTTTGCTTAAGAATAAATGATTAAGAAGTTCAAAAGGAGGTCAGTAAACAATGTTAAGAATTGCTATTGTCGGCGCAACCGGGATAGTTGGTCAGCAGGCGATTGTCAGCTTGATCGGGCACCCCTGGTTTAAAATAACAAAACTGGTAGCGTCGGAACGCTCAGCGGCGAAAAAATACAAAGAAGCTCTGAAAGATGCCAACGGCTCTTCGCGTTGGTGGTGCACCGAAGAATTACCGGAGGATATTGCCAATATGGTTGTGGAAGAGGCGGCGTCTTTCGATGCCACTTCGGTGGATATTATCTTCTCCACAATGGATGCTGGAGCCGCCAAAGAACTAGAACCCAAGTACGCGAAAACTACACCGGTCATCAGCACCGCTTCGGCGTTTCGTTACGAAGATGACACTCCCATACTTGTCGGTGGTGTGAATATGGATCATGCTGCCCTTCTCTCCGTTCAGCAGAAAAATCGCGGATGGAAAGGATTTGTTTCTCCGAAACCTAATTGCACGATTGCCGGTCTGGTTGTTTCCTTAAAACCGATACAGGATTTGTTCGGAGTCAAACAGGTGGTAATGACGTCCATGCAGGCCATGTCCGGCGCGGGAAGAACTCCGGGTTTATCGGCGATGGATATGACAGAGAATTTAGTTCCTTATATACCGGGTGAGGAACCAAAAGTGGAAACCGAACCACAGAAGATTTTAGGTAAATTTACCGGCAAAGCCATTAAGAACGCCGCTTTCGGCATTACCGCGACCTGCACCCGCGTGCCTGTGCTTGATGGCCACACGGTTTGCGCGTTTGTGCAGACAGAAAAACCCTGCTCGCCGGAAGATGTCAAAAAGGCCATGATAAATTACGGCAAGGATTTTGCCGAACTGCATCTGCCCAGTTCGCCTAAGCATCTGATTGATGTGACCGATGATCCTTTCCGCCCGCAGCCGAGAATGGATAGGGAAAAGGGCGGCGGCATGACGGTGACTGTCGGACGCATTCGTAAAGATCCAATTATTGAAAATGGGATCAAGTATGTTTGCCTCGCGCATAACACCAAGTTGGGCGCGGCCAAAGGCGCTCTGCAAACTGCTGAGTATCTGGTCAAGAATTATCTGAAACTGGTTAAATAATTTATCGTGAGACCCCGGCCTTGATTTTCGAAGGCCGGGGTTTTTTTATAACATTGGTAAGAATTTAAAAGCAAACGTGCCGCTGGATTTTGCTCCGGCGAATGTTTGGCTTACTACTGAAGCAACGTATCATAGATATCTCGATTGTAATGTTCTTTTTTTGTTTAAAAAAATCGACAAAAAATGAAATCATTCTTGGAATATTATTTAAAAACATGTATATTATAACTCACAAATAAGTATAAGGAGAGCGAGGTATCGATATCAATTGTGGGGGTGGCATAGTGCCAATGAACATCCAGCCCGCGAAAATTCCGGTTATCTTACTTTACAGCGTTGATCCGGACTGGACAAAAGTTGAAAAAGATGAAGTGATACATCTGACCACACAGCTTGGTCACGCGCTGATGGATATGGGACATCCCATGGTTTTTGTTCCCGTTGCGGACGACGATATCTCCAGCCATCTTGATTGCTTCGATCCTGCCGGTCATATTGTTTTTAACTGGTGCGAAGGCCTTCCCGGAATTGAGCACAGTGAATGGCTGGTGGCAAAACGGCTCGAGATGCTCGGATTTACTTTCACCGGAGCGGATTCCGAAACGCTGGCCTTGACGCAGGATAAATGCCGTGTAAAAGTCATCTTGGATCAGGCCTTCATTCCCACTCCAGCTTGGCGTATCTTTCATTCTCCAGAACCATGCGATTGGAACATATTTCCGGCAATTGTCAAGCCGATGAATGAACATTGCTCCATGGGTATTACACCTGACGCCGTAGTGTTGAATCAAGTGGAATTGAAAAATCGCATATCCTTCATTCTGGATCAATATTGCCAACCGGCTCTGGTGGAGGATTTAATCGATGGGCGTGAATTTCACGTTTCCGTCTGGGGCAACGAAACACTGACGGTGTTACCTCCAGCGGAAATGGACTTTTCATTTTTCGACAATGTCAAAGACCGGCTGTGTACATATGATTCCAAATTCATTCCCGGCTCTGAGCATTATGAAAAAATCGAAACCCTGTTGCCCGCTGTCCTTACAAGCGATGAAACCGGGGCGCTGGAGCGTGTTTGCAAGAACGCTTATGTGGCTTTAGGATGCCGGGATTACGCTCGCATGGACATCCGGTTGCGGGATAACATCTTTTACGTTCTGGATGTCAATCCCAACGCGGATATAAGCATTGACGCCAGCATGGCGTGCGCCGCTGAAGTGGCCGGTATCAGTTACGGACAGATGGGCAGTCTTATCGTTCGCATGGCCGCTCAGAGGCATCCGGTATGGGGCAGGGTGCGAAAAACCACTCGTAAGAAAACAAAGAAGCTGTAGTAAACAAACCCTCTCTCTTTCTTCTGTATCATTATTCTCGATAGTTTATTTTTCAAAAGATTGATACCTTCGCGCTTCCCCGCGGCCTATCCGTTTGTTCAACCCTTCGGCAAAAGAGATTCGTAAACGGCGAGATCATTTGACGAAAAGCAGCAGAATATAACTTCTTCTAACTTAGACGATTTCTGAACGACATTACTAACAGTGTCAACAGCAACTCGAGCCGCCAAGTCAATTGGATAGCCATAGACTCCGGTGCTGATACTGGGGAAAGCTATCGATTTTATCTCTTGCTTTGTGGCGATGGTCAGACTGTTACGATAACAGGAAGCAAGCAGCTCCGGCTCGCCATGCCCTCCGCCTTTCCAAACCGGTCCCACGGTGTGGATGATGAATCGTGCGGGCAATTTATATCCCTTTGTTAGTTTTGCATCTCCGGTTTTGCAACCGCCGAGCTTTTGGCACTTTTCAAGCAGTTCCGGCCCCGCAGCGCGATGGATCGCGCCATCGACTCCTCCGCCGCCGAGAAGCGATGAGTTAGCCGCATTAACGATCGCATCGACCGAAAGGGTAACAATGTTTGCCTGAAGCGCCTGTAATCTGGTCATAGATTTATCTTTCGCCTCCTCATTATCTTTGCGGATTGGTATAAATGATTCGTTAAGTTTTATATTTTTTGATTTCCCCGATAACCAATGGGTCGATTGCTTCACCAATGAGTACATCCCGATAATCGTTCTTGGCTAGCATTACCGTGGCTTTGAGCTTTTCCATAGATCCAGCGGAAATAATAATTATATCACGTTTCACTCGATCTTCTTCCCTGTGCCATGATTCTGTGCCGTACCCGGATAATATATCCAGGACTTCCGGAATCTGTTCCTCTGAAAAATATCTTTTAATCCAATCTTCTATCATCTGCCGTGAAGTATGAAGTAAAATATAATAATTAACGCGATCAACAGAACACCGATAATCAATGTTCGCGCGGAAATAGCAGGCTCTGTCTTTGTCGGATTCCCCATATTTCCCATACTGGTGGTTCCGTAGTTTTTAGACCCTGCCTGCATGCCACTAATGTCATCTGCTGTAATAATGTTGGCCGGAGCAGTCCCTGTTTCCGCCGCCTTTAACACTTTTTCATATAGCTGGCGGACATCCTGAGGCATCGCGTCAACGCTCTGGTATTCTGTGCCGTTGAAGATAATTTTAGTCTGCATCGTTGCCGAGTTTATCTGTTGGCCTGAACCCGCCTGTGAAGCCATCGCCTTTTCAAAAGCGTTACGGATATCAGGAGGCATTTCTTCAATGGAGCCGTATTCCTTGCCGTTAATTTTGAATTTGCGCTTAACATTCACGTTTACGTTCATTACATTTACTCCTTTTAGCATAATGAAGAAAAGGAAGATGTGTCTCTGCCAAACGCCAGGCATCAGCGGCGGCTTTAGCCGTCCGCTGGAGGCCTTTGTTCGGTATCTCTTTTAAAGAACTCCCACCCGCCAGAAATAACCGAAATTAGTATCCCTATAAAAAATACCCATGCCTTCCATTTTAGTAATCCTGAAGTCAACTCATTCTGCATTAGCTCCTTGGCCTCATAATCTACCCATACATATGGTGGTCCAAGATACATAGATCCATTGCTTCCCGTGAGAAGTCGTAACTCATATCGATGACGGCCTGTAATAATGTTAAATATTCCAGTACTTCTCCCGATGAATGTCACACTATTTAACAAATCTCTCGTAGGCTGGGGCTTCCACCATTTTAGTAGTATCTGTGATCCCTCAAGTCCTATGGGAATTTTGCTTGTTTCGCTTGAATCGAGTTGGTCGAGTGCATCTTTTACTAATATGTACTTAGGGGCAAAAAAATTGAGTACCGGTTTTAGTTCAAGGGCGTTGTCCAGAAACCATGCAAACGTTGCGATTAGTACACCGATGAGAAACAATGAAAACCTACTTACCTTGGCGATGGACCATTTAGATTTATCATTCATAAGTGTCTATTCTTTATTATATTGATACCGAACAATTAATATACGAAGTTCGCTTTTTCCGATATTTTGGATATCATACTAGCATATGTTCTTTTTCTAGGAAATAAAAATCTTACATAATTACAAATAAATACCCGTTTACAGCATTTCGTATTTCGTGGTAATAAGCACTAAAAGCGAACTTCGTAAAACATGGGAAATTTGTCCACCATCAAGACAAACGATATTCTTCCGGCGTTACAAAAGTACCTTCTGGAAAAAATATTAAAGAGACTGAATTAATTATGAGCATATTGGACAGGAAATTTTATCGGCGCGATACACTGCAAGTTGCCCGCGCGCTTTTAGGGAAAAAAATGGTGCGCCAAATCAAGGGTCTTGAACTTGCCGGAATGATCGTGGAGACCGAAGCTTACTGTGGTGAAGCGGACAGCGCCTGCCATGCTCACCGCGGCAAGACGCCGCGTAATACCGTCATGTTCGGTGAACCCGGCCATGCGTACGTTTATTTTACTTACGGCATGCATTACATGCTCAATCTGGTAACTGAAGCGAAAGACAATCCTTGCGCAGTACTCATACGCGCTGTTGTGCCGCTTGCTGGAATAGAAGAAATGGAAGCCCGCCGAAAGAGAAAAGGCGCTCAATTATCAAATGGCCCCGCAAAACTCTGTCAGGCTTTTGGCATTGATAAATCTTTGAACGGCTGGGATTTAACCAGCGGCAAAGAATTGTGGGTGGCTGATTACAAAAAAATCCCGGCCAAATCCATAAAAACAACTCCACGGATAGGCATTGATTATGCCAAAGAAGAACATAGAGAAGCTCCATGGAGATTCATATACCATTTCTAACTCAAGGTGCCGTCTTTGTTGGCAATACAGCTAGGAATTCAGACATAATAATCATCATTATATGGACCATTTCCAGAATTTAATTGACATATTGTCAAGTATGGCTATTTTAAGCCAAGGATGGATGAGAAAATGTCCATCAATAAAAGGAGGATATCTAATGTTTACAGTTACAGATAAGGCATTGGAAGTTATCAAAGACTTTATCAAAGCAAAGAAAGCGGATTCCGCTGTGCGAATTACATTGTCTATGGGGTGTTCCGGGCCCGCTTTGAGCATGGCTCTGGATGATCCCAGAAATGAAGATGAAGTGTTTGAAGAAAAAGGAACAAAATTTGTCATTGATAAAGATATTTATAATCAGGCAAAGCCGATCAATGTTGATTTTGTAGATACGCCGCACGGATCTGGATTTAAATTAACTTCCAGTCTTGTTCCTGCTGCTGGCGGTTCTTGCGGCTCATGTTGCAGTTGCTAGAAATTTCAGGGGGAGGAATTTTCCTCCCCTTTTTTAATGTCATGATTGAAAAAAATAAAATAAGAGAAAAAATTGATTCCGCTGAAAATCTTCTCCGGCAGGGGAAATACCGTGAAGCGATTGTTCTTTGTGAAGAAATTCACAAGGCTTATCCTGAAGAAGAATCCGTCTTGTTAATGTTATCCTGGGCATATTATGACAGTGGCGACACGAAACAAGCTATAAAACATTTAAATATACTATTGGAGAGGGAGCTCAAACGAAAAGTTTTTACCGGTTTTGCCTTTGATGAACTTGTGCGTATCTACAAGCAGGAGAAAGATTTTAACAAATTGGTAAAAATTTGCGAAAGGGCGGCTGCTGCGCAACCGGAAGATGTCGGACTCCTAGTTGAATTGGGCAATGCCTATCTTCAATCAGGCCAGGCTAAAAAAGCTTGTGGCATTTATGAAAAACTCATCGGAATCGAAAACGATAATCCCGCTTTTTATTGCCACTGGGGCGAAGCTTTGTTTGCTGCCGGGTTGATTCAAGAAAGCGAGCAGGCCTATCTAAGAGCCAGCGAAATTGACCCTGACCAGCCTGATCGTTATTACTTCAAAATCGCTGTTTTGTTTCAGCAAGCGGGAAATCATAAAGAAGCTGAAAGATTATTAAATAAATGCATTACTGTAAATTCGTCAAATCCACTATATTATTGTTCATTAGGAGACAACCTTATTGTTCTGGGACAAATACCGAAAGCTTTGAAGGCTTATGAGACGGCCGTGCAATACGATAATCCCGGGGCGGGAGCTTACTATAATCGTTTAGGTCATGCACTTATGAAGGCCAACAATTTTTCACAAGCTGTTGAGGCTTTTAAATCGGCCATAGCTCACGATCCTGCACGGCCTTACTATTTAAGCTTAGCCGTAGCTTACAAAGGGATGGGTCTTGCTGATCGGGCTGATAAAATTATGCGTGAAGTAAAAAATTAGAGAAGGTTAAATTTTTCCGTATTTGCGATTAAATTCCTTAAATACATGGTAAAAATACTCATTTTCCTCCATTTCTTTTTTAAGGATCAACCCCATTTCCGAAATTTCATCTTCATTAATTATCAAGTTGACGCTTTTATTTAAAGAATGCATGTAGTCCATAGTCGCGAAAGTTGCACTGATTAAGACAACAAAAACTTGCCGACGAATAGACATAGATAAATGCTCTAAATGGTTGAGAAGATGATTAATTCCATCAGTACCAGTATCAAAATTTTCATTAACTACAATGACATTAAAAGTGTGAAAACTTAAGTATTTTAAAGCTTCTTTAAATGTGGCCGATTCAATTATGTTAAAGTCAAGTGATTTCAATGTGCTGTTGATCTTTTGCCTGATGACAGGATCATGTTCGCAAATCATGGCTGTTTCATTATTTGTATCTTGATAACCAAAAGGCCGCCCAGAATAATCTATTTCTTCTGCTACTGAAGTCGATATTGATTTTTCTTCCTTCATGTTAATGTCCTAATAATCATTTCTCTACACGGTATTAAAATGATTCTTATTGTTTTTTCCATGGGTCTTTAGTCTTGCCATATGATTTGTCAACTTCAAGTGTTCCCAAATCGGTGGTTTTTTCACCACGGACGCTTTTAAGTGCGTCTATCCCACGATTCACGCTAGCTTTATTCGAAGCATAAGCGATCGCCGTATCTTCAGTAATCAAGCCTTTTTCAAAAAGATCAAGGATGCAATAGTCAAAAGTCATCATGCCAAAAGCTTTTCCTTGCTGGATAATATCAGAAAATGTTTTATCCTCAGATTCTCCGTGTAGGATAACGTCCTTGACACGCAGGCTTGTACTCAGCACTTCGAAGGCGGCAACACGGCTACCACCAACTTTTGGCAGAAGGCGTTGACAGATAATCCAACGAAGCGAATCAGCAAGACGCGTTCGTATCTGGTTTTCTTCATCAACCGGAAACATGCCAAGGATACGGTTGATCGTTTGACCGGCATTAATTGTATGCAAAGTGCTCAGCACTAAATGACCTGTTTCAGCAGCATTTAGCGCAATTTCCACAGATTCACGGTCACGCATTTCACCAACAAGAATTACCTTTGGCGCCTGACGCAAAGCTGCGCGTAAACCATTGGCAAAGCTGTCAAAATCCTTACCCAATTCGCGCTGATTGATAGTGGCCATTTTTTGAGAGTGTGTATATTCTATCGGATCTTCCAGTGTAATTATATGATAAGAATATTTTTCATTGATTTCATTGATAACCGCAGCCAGAGATGTGGTTTTACCACTACCTGTAGCACCTGTTACCAGAACAATGCCGTTCTTTTCAGACGCGATGCGGTAATAAGCATCTGGTAATAACAGCTCTGCGCAAGTAGGAATTTGAGTTTCAAGTTTTCTTAAAACAATAGAGTAATGGCCGCGCTGTGAAAATATATTCACGCGGAAACGGGCAACATCTGGCAACTCGTATGATAAATCGCAGGAACCTTCTTTAATCAACCGTTCCATCAGCCTGTGGTCCTGATTAATCAAGTTTAGAGCAAAAATTTCTGTTTGAAACGGTGTAAGTTTTTCGAAATGCGGTCTTAAATCAACGCGGACTAATTGGCCGGCGGCCTCTACCTGAAAAGGTTTATCTACGGTCACGATAAAATCGGAAATTTCCACATTGGATTCCATCATTCTTGCCAGTATATGGTCTATTTCCGGTTTTCTCATAAGCTATCCATACAATAATTTATGCTTCGGTAAAGTCTGTTGGCGGATGTTTCAAAAGCGGACGGAATCTGGCTTTATCGTTCGCTTTGATGTAAGCCTCGTCAGCGCCGATCCAACCACGGCTATAAAGATCCATAATTCCGTCATCCAAAAGTTGCATTCCGTATTTTTTACCCGTCTGCATCATGGAAGGAATTTGATAGGTTTTAGATTCGCGGATCAGATTACGCACCGCAGGGGTGGCAATGCAAATCTCCAGAGCAACACATCGGCTTTTGGTGTCAATTCTCTTGAACAGAACCTGTGAAACAACCGCGCGTAAACCATCGGCTAGTGTAGAGCGGATTTGCAATTGTTCGGTTGACGGGAAAACCTCAATTATTCGATCAACTGTTTTCGCCGCACTGGTTGTATGGACAGTGGAAAAAACCAGATGGCCGGTGGATGCGGCTTCCACGGCAAGCGAGATAGTTTCTAGATCGCGCATTTCACCAACCAGAATAATGTCCGGATCTTCACGCAATGCTCCGCGCAGTGCTGTAGCAAAAGATTTAGTATGGAGTCCCACTTCCCGTTGGTTAACAATACAACCTTGACTCTTATGAACAAATTCAATAGGATCTTCAATTGTAATGACATGGTCCTTGCGCAGGCGGTTAGCTTCATCAATAAGGGCCGCCAGTGTTGTGGACTTGCCGCAGCCCGTAGGGCCGGTGACCAGCACAAGACCACGCGGGAGAGCAGCTAATTTTGATATCACACTAGGGAGTCCCAGTTCTGCACAAGTTGAAATTCTATCGGGTATTTCGCGAAATACGGCACCTATACCGTTTTTTTGCCGGAAATAATTGACGCGGTAGCGTGCAAGAGAAGGGACTTCATAAGCAAAATCAACATCTCCCGTTTCTTCAAAAAGTTTAATTTTAAATTCCGGTGTGATTTCGTAGAGAAGCACTTTCAAAGAATCAGTGGTGAGAACGTCATATTTAATCCGCTCAATATCACCGCGGATTCTAAGAGCAGGTTGTTGACCGGAAACAAGATGAAGATCTGATGCACCCTGCTCATGCATAAGATGAAAAAAAGCATCAATTTTCGCCATGTATTTTTCTCCTCGTTGGGAATTGATTATCTTCTATCATTTTTCTTTCGAGAAAAGAATAAAATAATTTAACGAGTGCAAATTTTACAACCGCATAGATATTTTTTACCAGCTTTCCATTTATAAAAAATTACTTATGAATATAGAAAAAATCAATGAGTTTGCCAACTCAAGTGTCATATTAACAATTTCTTGACACTAAGACAAGCAATAATATATGCTCTCCTACGTTTTTCCCCTATGGGAATTTGGAATATTGGGGATGTAGCTCAGCTGGGAGAGCGCGGCGTTCGCAACGCCGAGGCCAGGGGTTCGATCCCCCTCATCTCCACCAAAAGACAATCCGACAAAATTCAAAGAAACACAAAAACCGTTAGAAGTAGCGGTTTTTTTATTGCTATTGATTCAATTTTTTTGAAAGGAAAATATTTTATAATTATAAGCGAATGAATTCTTCTTGTGTTTCAATTCTTTTTTAGATTTACAACTGGATCAGATTGTCGCGGCTGACATGCAGAGTGGAGCCACCTCCGGCTGGAGCAGGGGGATTCCAAGTTGTGGGATTTGAAGCGCAAAAGAAATGAATGAAGCTCAAATATTACAAATGCAGTACATTAATATTTGTTAGTTGTAATGAGACTCACCGACTATAGGAAGCATTGGACTAACTATCCCTTGTTCAAAGCACATAGGGATATCCCACAGCTTGCTTTGGGGTATAATATCCGTGGTTGACATAAAAGACCACCCATCGTATGATTTTAACGTAGTAGCGGAGAGGTTCGGGGAACATTTGGAATGAAGACAAATAAAGGTGAGAAGAAATGATTCAGGATCGTCTTGACAAAATTGAAGAGAGGTTGAAGCAGAGCAACACGGTCAAAGAGAGTGACAAGGCCGAGCTATTGACCCTCCTGACAGCCCTGCGGACGGAAATTGCCAGCCTTTCTCAGACTCACCATGAGCAGGCGGAAAGCATCGCCGGCTTTGCCGAATTATCAGCCCGTGAAGCCACACGCAGCGAAAAGAGTCCGGAACTCTTTAATTTATCGATTGAAGGCCTGGCCTCATCGGTTCAGGGCTTCGAAGTATCTCATCCAGAACTAGTGGAGATTATCAATACCTTCTGCACAATGCTCGCTAAGTTGGGAATCTAGAACCCTTGCTCCGGCCACACCTATCCCGTGGATTTGTTCATTCACTCCTGAAATTGATTATCGCTCTTAGCAAAAACTCCTTGTATTTTGCAGAACCTATTGAGATAATAATACCACTTCTAAATCAAAGCGCTATTTTTGTTGGCGTCGTTGTCGGCTTACTCAACGTATGTATAATGCGTGACCTTTAGGTTATACGCCTCGTCGCCTCAATATCATCTTTGATTTAGAAGTGGTATAAATCTCATAAAATAAATTCAGGGTTTGGAGCACTCGGAAATGAAGGGTGCAAAACGGACATTCTGGAATAAAAAAAGGAGAAATGGATCGTAATGGCCGAAAAAGGGAAAGCGAAACGACCGAAGAAAAATGAAAAAAAGAGGACGGGACAAAAAAAAGAGGACGAACTAAGGAAGGAGGAACGACTGAACGAAGAGCACAAGATCACAATAACTATCCTCTCCGAAGGCGAAAATCTTCCTAAAGAAAAAATCCTTTATAAATTCAGCAAGGATATTTCTGAGTCCGGCATTAAAATTCAGGGCAATATTCCTTTACCCGTAGATACCCTCCTCAAAATAGATTTAACATTAGAGCGTTTACGCCAAAAGATAACTGCCCTCGGAAAAGTAAAATGGGTCGAATTCAACACGGAGGATGGGTCTTTTGAGGCGGGAGTTGAATTTGTCGATACATCCAGCGAAGCGATCCAGAAAATTGAGGATTACATTTTATCGAAACAGAAGTATACAAGTCTTAATCCGCTCGGTGTGCCGTTTTGGATTTTTGCGAAATTTAACAAAGCTAAATCGAAGTAGACGAAAGGCATTTTTTACACATTAATTGCTGATATACCCTTGATAATTCACTTCAGCTCACCGTGCTCTTTAAAAATATATGGAGAGAGATACATGATAAAAAAAACCGAAGAATCCTTTGGAGGGAGAATCCGAAGACTGAGAGAATCAAAAGGACTCAGTATAGAGATTCTTTCGCACGATGCCGGTTATACAGTTGACTTCCTGAAAGAGATCGAGGAAGGTAAAGTAGCCCCGCCTGTCGCGGTAGTCCTCCAATTGGGCCGGGTTCTAAAGGTTGACATGGATCAACTCCAGGAAAATCGAGACAAAGAAGCATCCCGGAGACGGACAACCAGCCACAAAAAGAGAGTTGCCTCGTATGCCTATGAACCCCTTACCAGACCGGGAGAGGAGAAACACTTAAGGGCTTATCGAGTAACCATTGATCCCCAGACCGAACATAAAGGTGTTGAGTACCATCATGAGGGGGAAGAATTCGTTTATGTTCTTCATGGGGGCCTCACGATTCAGGTGGGTCAAAACACTTCAACCTTGAAGAAAGGGGAGTGCATCAACTTTAATTCCTCCATTTCCCATAAGCTCAGCAATCCAACCCGGGAAAAGGCAGAACTCCTGGTTGTCATATATGTGCCGTAAGGAGGGGACATGTCGTTTCAACTGACTGCAGAACAGAAAATGGTTAGACTCATGGCTAAAGATTTTGCCAGGAAGGAATTAGAGCCTGCGGCTGCCAAAAGGGACAAGGAAGAGATATTCCCCATGGATGTGGTGAAGAAAATGGGGCAGCTTGGCCTGCTTGGAATGATGGTGCCTGTTGAGTATGGTGGAGCCGGCGCCGGTGCGGTAAGCTATTGTCTGGCTCTTCAGGAAATCGCCTATTCGTGTGCATCAACCGCAGTGACTATGTCAGTGGCCAATCTCTCTACCGAGCCGTTACTCAAATTCGGTGATGAAAAACAGAAGGCTAAATATCTTATTAATCTTGCACAGGGAGAACTGCTTGGATGTTTCGCCCTTACTGAGCCCGGCGCCGGTTCAGATCCGGGGAGCCTCTCTATAAAGGCGGAAGATAAAGGGAACTATTATCTGATCAACGGCACTAAGACCTTCATTACCCACGGACAATATGCCGATGTAGTAAATCTCATTACAAGGACCGGCCCAGAAAAAGGCAGCAAAGGTCTCTCGGCTTTCATCGTTGAAAAGGGAACTGCCGGATTTTCAATAGGCGCACGGGAAGATAAGATGGGGTTGAGGGCTTCCAATACAGTGGAGCTTCTTTTTGATGACTGTAAGGTTCCCAAGGAAAATCTGATTGGAAAGGCAGGCATGGGATTCAAAATAGCCATGACAGCCCTGGATAGCGGCCGCATCGGCATAGCATCGCAGGCTTTGGGCATCACTCGCGCATGCCTCGATGAAAGCATCAGATATGCCAAGGAACGTAAACAGTTCGGCAAAACCATCAGTTCGTTTGAGGCCATTCAGTGGATGATCGCGGACATGGCGACAGGGATCGAGGCAGCGAACTTACTTACCTTGTCCGCTGCATGGATAAAAGATCAGGGCATGCCTTTCACAAAAGAGGCTTCGATGGCAAAGCTTTTCGCTTCGGAATTGGCGAACAAGAGTGCCTATCTTGCGTTGCAGATTCATGGCGGGTATGGCTATCTCAAGGACTTCAAGGTAGAGAGACTCTATCGTGATGCCCGGGCCACTTCCATATATGAAGGCACATCTGAAATACAGAGGTTGGTCATTGCGAGGGAGCTTCTGAGAGATCAGAACTATGGATGACATGATACCAATTCTAAAGCAAAGCGCTATCTTTGTTGGCGTCGTTGTCGGCTTCCTCAACGTGTTAGTAACGCGTGATCTTCAGGTTATACGTCTCGTCGCCTGGGACTTAGCCCCGCTGAAGCGGGACAGTTCAACTAACGAATTCCAGTTCACTGCGTAACTGTAATTCGAGTTTCACTGCCGCCGCGATATCATCTTTGATTTAGAAATGGTATAATCATTATAAACATTGGAGGGAGATAGAAATGGATTTTGAATTGTCCAACGAAATGAAAATGCTTGCCGATATGGCATACAAGTTTGCTGTTCAGGAAGTAGAACCTGTGGCAAAGATCGCGGACGAGGAAGAAAAATATA
The DNA here is from genome assembly GCA_049517435.1 of Smithella sp. Lineage (GTDB taxonomy): Bacteria > Desulfobacterota > Syntrophia > Syntrophales > Smithellaceae > Smithella. The sequence goes on from JBEKRZ010000002.1 coordinate 15,986, forward strand.
CTCCTGATATCCGCAAGAAGGCTGGCGCTAATGGTTTGATCGGTTGCTGGATACCAGAGGAATATGGAGGAAGCGGCGCAGGTTTTCTCGGCAATACCATCATAACGGAACAGATTGCCCGGGTATGCATGGGTATAGGACTGAACATAACTGCGGCCACATTTGGATGTGAAAACATTCACTACTATGGAACAAAAGAGCAAAAAGAGAAATACCTTCCTCCTGTTTGTGCGGGAGACGCGGTATTTGCAGGCGCCTATACGGAACCGAACGCAGGCACGGATGTGGCAGGTTACAAGACACGGGCTGTTCAGGATGGCAATGACTATGTAATCACCGGCAATAAAATGTTCATCACCAACGGCACAATCTGTGACTGGATGGTGGTACAGGCCATTACCGACCCGGACCAGAAAGTTCACAAAAGCTTCAGCATGTTTATCGTGCCTGCCGCTGCGCCGGGGATCACGAAGACCAAAATCAGAGGTAAGCTGGGGATCAGGGCGAGCGACACGGCAGAAATAGCACTCGATGAGGTGAGGGTTCCCAAGGAGAACCTTATCGGCAAGAGAGGGGCTGGATTCCATCAGCTCATGCACTTTTTTGACACCACACGGGTGATGGTGGCGGGCCAGGGTTTGGGACTCTCCCAGGCCTGTCTGGAAGAATCAGTCAAATACTGTAAGGAGAGGACTGCTTTCGGAAAGCCGCTGGGCTCATTCCAGATTACATCACAAAAGCTTGCCGAGATGTGGATCAAGATAGAGGCCCTGCGAAATATTACGTACAAGGCCGCATGGTTGCTTGATTCCGGTCATCCTGATTATCACCTTTCCGCAATGGCAAAATATCTGGCAGGACAAACAGCGGTTTTCTGTGCCAATCTTGCAGTGGAGCTTCACGGCGGATATGGATACATCGAAGAGTACAAGGTGCAGAAATTTTATCGTGACGCCAAGATACTTGAACTCTACGAGGGAACCAAGGAAGCAGAGATCATGACGCTCGGTAAAGTTCTTTTGTCGCGTTAGTGATATACCGCATACACTAAGAGCCATTACAACCGGACACATCGAGAATGCTCTTGTGCGTAAATTATTGAATCAGGGAGAGAAAGTCCGTGCCCTGATCTAGAGAGGAGAAGACACCTCTTCTAAAGCTTTTTACCGCCTGTTTTAATGAGACCCAAACTTCAGAAACAAAGTGCGCTGAAGTTTGCAGGTCGAATTAACCCCACAGCTTGCTTTGGGGTATAATATTTGTGGTTGACATACAGGACCGACAATTTTATAGTTCACCTATGAATAGGAAACATCTTATCAAATAAATCATGATTCAAGAAAGGAATTATATGCGTAAAATTATCATTTGTATTTTTGTTTTGCTGTTGGCTGTTCCGGCATGGGCCGTCCAGCCGCAAACTGAGGACCAGAAGACTCTCTACGCGCTGGGTGCTGACTTGGTAAAAAGGCTGTCCGTTTTTAACCTGTCCACGGAGGAGTATGAATTTGTCAAGCAAGGCATGACCGATGCCGCCGCCGGTAATAAGTTAGAGGCAGATCCGGAAGCTTACAAGCAAAATATCAATTCCTTGTTTCAAACAAGAATGCAGGCCGCCGCGCAAAAGCAAAAAGAATTGGCCAAACCCTATTTAGAGAATGCTGCCAAGGAAAAAGACGCGCAGAAGATGGCTTCGGGCCTTATTTACCGGCAAATCAAAGCCGGAACCGGCGCTCAACCCAAAGCGTCGGACATTGTCAAAGTTCATTACACCGGGACTTTAATTGATGGCAAGGAATTTGATAGCTCCGTCAAACGCGGTCAGCCCGTGGAATTTCCGCTGGGACAGGTTATTCCCTGCTGGACGGAAGGCGTCGGGAAAATGAAAGTCGGCGGCAAGGCCAAACTGGTGTGTCCTTCTGATATCGCTTACGGCGATCAGGGCAGACCACCGATTATTCTCGGTGGTGCGACATTGGTTTTTGAAGTGGAGTTGCTGGACGTGAAGCATCCTGCCGCCGTCACTCCCAAAAAACCATCGACGCCCAAGGCAAAATCAAAATAATAATTTGATAAAATATCATTTTTAAAACCATGTGCATAGAAGGGACGGGTTACAAACCCGTCCCTTCTATGTAATTCCCATCTTCAAAAATAAAGGGGATCGATGTACCGGATCACCAATTCGGTAAATTTTTAGAGCTTATCAAAGTGATAAAATTTTCTTATGACAATCATTGAAATCAAAACCCTGACAAAAACTTTCGGCAAGATTCAAGCTGTGCGCGGTAGTGAGACTCAAACTTTAGAAGCGAATAACCTAAAGGTCACTATAGGCACGCTAAAGTTTGTAAAGTGAACTATCCCGCATCAGCGGGGCAAGATGGTATAAATTAATTATGTCAATCATCGAAATTAACTCTCTCACTAAAACCTTCGGCAAAATTCAAGCTGTGCGCGGCATCGATTTGAATATTGAGAAAGGTGAGATATTCGGGCTTCTGGGTCCTAACGGCGCAGGAAAAACCACGACCATTGGGATGCTTTGTACTATTGTCCGTCCTACTTCAGGCAGCGCCACACTGGCTGGTTTTGATATTGTAAAAAATCCAGCCGAAGTCCGGCGCCAGGTTGGTATCGTTTTTCAAGATCCAACTTTGGATACGGTTCTTACCGGCCATGAAAACCTTGAACTTCATGCCCGCCTCTATGGTGTGCCTGCCAATCAACGGGAAAAAAGAATAACGGAAATGCTGGAGCTTGTTGATCTCCAAGGGCGCAGTAAAGATATAACCCGTACTTATTCGGGCGGAATGCGCCGCAGACTGGAGCTGGCGCGCGGCCTTTTGCATAAACCGGCGGTGCTCTTTCTGGATGAGCCGACGCTCGGCCTTGACCCGCAAACACGTGCCCGCACCTGGGATTATATCAAAAAAATGGCGCAAAAAGAGCAGACTACAGTTGTCCTGACCACCCATTATATGGAAGAAGCGCAACTCGTGTGCGACCGCGTGGGTATTATAGACCACGGGCAGATCATGGCGCTGGATGCTCCGGATAATCTCAAGGAATCCATGGGCGGTGATCTGGTCGTTATTCGGGCAAAAGAACCGCCTCTGCAAAAGATACACACCCTGCCTTATGTAAAAGACGTGAAAATAAATGACGGCGCTGTGGAGATAACTATGAAGGATGCTCATCTCCACCTGCCGGAACTGCTTTCCATCATTCCCGGTGTTGAATGCGTGGAAACAAGAGTACCGACACTCAATGATGTTTTTATCAAACTGACAGGCCGCGATATCCGGGAAGATTCACCGGAAGACTCCGGCAGCTGGGTTGACTCCGTGGCGCGTTACCGTCAGAGGGGAAAATAAATGGTACGAGCCCCAGAATAAGCTCTGGACTCAAATAATGTAACGCAGTAAATTTAGTGGTATTAAACCAAACCCCGCAAAGCTTGAAGCTTGCGGGATAAATTCGACTAAGATTTTTGCTTCGCTTATTGCTTGCAAAAATCAAGTCTCATTAATCACGGGTATGAAACACAAAGCAAGCTGCGGGGTATTATACCCTCCGCTTTGCGGGATTGTTCAACTTACCAATTCCGCTGCGCTTCGCTTTCGAAATTGGAGTTTCAACAATAAACCGATGAACGATAATCGTCTGCAAAAAGAATTGATGGGAATTTACGCTTTATGGTGGCGCGAGTTTAAAGTATTCCAGCGGGAAAAAAGCAGAATTGTCTCCAGTATTGTTCAGCCGCTGATGTGGCTGTTCCTTTTCGGCAGCGGTGTGGGAGCCAGTGTCAATATCAGCGACATCAATTATCGGGATTACATTTATCCGGGCATACTGACTATGTCGGTGCTTTTCGGATCGGTATTTTTTGGACTTTATATTGTCTGGGATCGGAAGCTGGACGTGCTCAAGGCTGTGCTGGTAGCGCCGGTATCCCGCGTCAGTATTTTTATGGGCAAGGTGCTGGGCGGCTGCACGGATGTTACTTTGCAGATTCTTATACTTTTCATTTTCTCGTTTTTATTTCCTTCAGTCAATCCATGGGGAATACCACTGGCATTATTATTTTTGTTGATAACATCAATCGCGCTTGTTTCTCTTGGATTGGCTATCGGATCATTGCTGGAGAGTCTGGAAGGCTTTCAGGTTGTTTCAGCATTTGTTGTCTTTCCGCTTTTCTTCCTCTCCGGCGCTCTTTTCCCGGTGGATAATAAGCTGCCTCTGTGGCTGAAGAGCCTGGTCAAACTCAACCCGTTGACCTACGCAGTGGACGGCGTCCGCGGCGCTCTGCTCAATGTGAACGCTTTTCCTTTTTATATCGATTTCGGCGTCATCACTTTCTTCGCCGTAATTATGTTTCTGTCGGGAAGCATTTTGTTCAGCCGGATGAAATGATATACTAAATCTATGTATTATCAAATGTTAAAAAAATCATTGTCTTGTGAATAACCTGTTGAGATAATAATACCTAGTAATTTTTTAGGATTTGAAATGTCCGGAAATGAAGGGTAAACAACGAGGAGTGGATCGTTATGGACGAAAGAAGGAGAACGCCACGACTGGAGGAGGAGAACGAGATCACCATAACTATCGTCTCTGGAGGAGGAAATTCTCCTAAAGAAAAAGTCCTCTATAACCACAGCAAAGATATCTCTGTTTCCGGTGCTGGAATTCAGGCCCATATTTTTTTACCTGTCAATACCCTCCTTATGATAGAAATGACATTAAAGACTCTGCGCCAAATGATAACCGTCATCGGAAAAGTAAAATGGATCAAAGTCGTCTTTGAGGATGAGTCTTATGAGGCAGGCGTGGAATTCTTCAATACACCAAACGAAGCGATCAAAAAATTGTCGGAGTACATCTTGTGGAAACAAAAATTTAAAAGTCTAAATAAAGGAGACAGGTACATTTAAATTCGCGACTTGTAATCATCTGGTTCCTACCAGATGGCTTCACTCTGTGATCGCATCAGGGGGAAAGATGTTTTCTATATGCAAGAAACCTCACCACTTTGCAATGGCGAGGTTTCTTTTTGAACCGACTGAAGCTTGTAAGTTGTAATGAGACTCGCTGACTATAGGAAGCGTTAGTCGAATTATCCCGCGAAGCGGAGGGCATTATACCCATGATTAAATTCTATTTAGCGTATGATGCATTAATCTGATCCTTATATTTTTCAAGCACAACGCGCCTCTTGAGTTTCATCGTCTGGGTCAGCATGCCGTTATCCAGTGAAAAAGGCTGATCAATAAAAATAAATTTCCTCGGGATTTCGTAACTTCCGTATGTTGACTTTAATGAATTTACTATTTCAGTCTCAAGGAATTTTTTTGTCTCTTCCTTTTTCAACAGCTCGGCATGGTCCTTGGGCAAATTATTTTTTTCAGCCCATTTATCCAGGGCCACAAAATCCGGGATGATCAGGGCGACATTAAACTCACGGCCTTCCCCGTATATCATGGCGTTTTCAATATAATGGTTCAGCTTAATATCTTCTTCAATGGCTACCGGGAACACATATTTGCCGTTTTCGAGTTTAAACTGCTCTTTAAGTCTTCCGGTAATAAACAAGAAGCCTTCATCGTCAAGGCGTCCGCGGTCGCCTGTACGGAATCCTCCATCAGGGGTCATAACGGCCTTTGTGGCTTCAGGTTTGTTATGGTACCCTTGCATCACATTAGGTCCATAAATGATGATTTCTCCATCGTTTGCATCCGGCCCGACAACCGATTTGTCGATCACGATTTTGCCCAGACCCATGGCGGGACCAATGCTTCCGATCTTGTATTTCGCCGGGCGGTTCATGGTTGCGCCGGGTGATGTTTCGGTTAATCCGTAAGCGTCATAAAGCGGGACACCCATATCCCAGAAAAAGTGAGAGATTTCCGGGTTCATCATGGCGCTTCCTGTCATGGAGCCCTTTAATCTGCCACCGAGTTTTTCCCTGATTTTCTTGAAAACTATCGCATCGGCAATCTTAAATTTCAGATTCGTCATGAAACATGATTTACCTTGTGCCGCCAGTTCCCGTTTTTTCTTGCCGCTCTCCACGCCCATGACAAATAATGTTTTGGCCAGCCCGCCTTCTTCGTTCATCTTCGTCCAGAGTCCGTCATATACTTTGTTAAAGACTCTGGGAACGGCCGTCAGGAAGGTCGGTTTAACCAGGGCTAAATCAGCACCTATAGTCGTTGCGCTTTCCGCAAAGCCTATGGAGCCGCCCAAACGACAGTAAATGACAAGTTCCCCGAGTCCGAAGACATGCGCCCAGGGCAGGATGGATAGTGCCCTGTCGTTTTCATTCAGTTCAGGGAAGCAAGCGATAGCGGCGTGAGCGTTGGCCGTAATGTTGGCCTGAGAAAGAAGCACTCCCTTCGGATCGCCGGTCGTTCCTGATGTATAAATCAGTATACAGATCGAAGACGAATCCGGATATATGCTTTTAACTTTCTTGGCTGCGCCTCTCTTTGCCAGATCCGCCATCGTATCCGGCCCATCGCCTTCCATCACGATCACTTTTTGTAATGTGGGGATTGAAGAAAGAACATCTTTAATTTTGGAGTATATTTCTTTTTTGCTGATAAAAAGCACTTTAACTTGAGCGTCATTGATAATGTATTTCCAAACATGCGCCAGCTCGGCTTCGTACATGGGGACAAGCCTAGCTCCCAGACCGTTAGTAGCGTAAAAACATACCGCCCATTCTGTGCTGTTATTCGAGATGATTCCTACGGCATCGTCTTTCACAATACCCAACTGACTTAACCCGCTTCTGACATTATCCACGCGTTTTCCGAAATCAGAATATGTTATCCATTCATATTGTTGCAATGTCTTATTTTTTGTTCCAAGAAAAGGTCTCTGTGAAAATTTGGCAACTGATTGTTCCAGTATTTCCACAATATTATCCGGCTTCACCAATTGATACATACGGCTCCCCCTAAGAAATTTAATAAGATTTAGTTTTTAACTGATGGGAGTATATGAAGAACAGTCTGGTAAGTCAACCACAAATATGGACAAAAACGGACCCCAAAGCAAGCTGCGGGGGTATCCCTATGTGCTTTGCACAAGGGATAGTTCGTCTAGCAAATTTCAGAGCGCTACGCTTCTGAAAATTGGTACTCACTAATTCGACTAACGCTTCCTATAGTCAGCGAGTCTCATTAAAGTCGTAAAGAATCTTCGGTTCATAAAGGATGGCATTATTCAGTATTCGATCTCTGCCGAATTTACACCCGTCAGCAAACATCGACTCCATACTTTACATTTTGTCGTCTATATTTTATTGACGCACAAAATCATTCCTGATATACGTCAAAACACATGACTATAACCCAACAAAAGTATGAGTTAGAAGCCGGTTACGATGCAAAGGGTCTTGTATAGGGGAAAAGTGGAAAAAAAGAAGAGTAGAGAGACGCATAAAAACAAAACCGGACCCCAGGATCCTGACAACCTTCCAAAGCAATCGAAAGAGGAGGAGAAACCGAGAGAAAGCGAGGAACGCTTCCGCCTGCTTTCCGAGGTGGCCGAAGAGGGAATCGCTATTCATGATAACGGTGTTATCATCGAGGCTAATCAGGCGCTCTCCCGTATGTTTGGCTATGAGTTATCCGAGATAATCGGCAGGTATGTGAAAAATGGCGTCACCCGTGAATCATGGGAGATCATTCAGGAACATATTGATACAAGATGTGATAAACCATATGAAATTACTGGGGTAAGAAAAGACGGCTCTACCTTTGTATGTTCTATGGTTGGCAAACCATATAAATATAAAGGTCGCATGCTAGGGGTAGCGACCTTCAGAGATATTACCGACCGCAAGCGGACGGAAGAATTGTTAAAACGAAGTGAAGAAAAATACCGTCTTCTGGCAGATCACATGAAAGACCTGGTGTGGATCATGGATCTGGACTTAAAAGTAACTTATATCAGCCCATCTGTGGAAAAAATACTGGGGTATACACTGGATGAGCTTAAACATCTCTCCTTGGATAAACTCCTCCCGTCAGCATCTTTTAAGGCAGCGATGGAGTTTTATTCCATGGAAATTCCCAAGGCTCTGAAAGCTCCTTCAAACTATTCCTCAACGCGTTTACTGGAGTTCGAATACCGCTGTAAAGATGGCAGGACTTTATGGATTGAAAGCTCGTTTAGTTTTATGCTGGACGAAAATGGGAAACCTTTATCCATCCTGAGCGAAGGCAGAGTTATCAACGAGCGCAAACAAATAGAGTATGAACTACGAGCAAGTGAAAGTAACTTCCGCCATTCCCTTGATGATTCTCCGCTAGGCGTGCGCATATCAACAGTAGAAGGCGAAACAATTTATGCCAACAGGGCTATTCTGGATATATATGGCTATGACAGCATTGAGGAACTGAAAAAAACACCCCTGACGGAACGCTATACACCTGAGAGTTATGCTAATTTTCAGATAAGAAAGGAAAAAAGATTACGGGGCGAGTTTGGTCCATCTGAATATAAAATAAGTATTGTGAGAAAAGACGGCGAAATACGCCATCTTCATGTTTTTCGCAAGGAAATCTTTTGGGACGGTAAAAAACAGTCTCAGGTCATCTATCAGGATATCACTGATCGCACGCAGGCCGAAGAGAAACTTAATGAAACATTAGAAAGTTTACGGGAATCTATTAAAACAACAATTCAGGTCTTGGGTACAGCATCGGAAGCAAGGGATCCTTATACTGCGGGTCACCAGAAGAGGGTTGCTGATCTCGCTCGCGCCATTGCCACTGAGATGAAACTTCCTCATGATAAAATTGAAGGAATCCGTATGGCTGGCGCCATTCATGATATTGGAAAGATTTCAATACCCTCAGAAATTCTCTGTAAACCGACAATGCTGTCTGATCTGGAGTTTTCCCTTATCAAAGCTCACACCCAGTATAGTTACGAAATCATAAAAGAGGTGGAATCTCCCTGGCCATTAGCCGATATCGTCTACCAACACCATGAGCGTATAAACGGCTCCGGATATCCGCAGGGGTTAAAGGGTGAAGATATTCTCATTGAAGCCCGCATCCTTGCCGTTGCCGATGTGGTTGAGGCCATGATATCATACCGTCCATACAGGCCTGCTTTGGGAGTGGAAAGTGCGCTTACGGAAATTGAACAGAACGAGGGAACTCTCTATGACAGCAAGGTAGCGAATGCGTGTTTAAAGTTGTTCCGGAATAAAAGTTACCAGATGATATGAGATATTGATCCCGCGACTTGGAATTCCCCGGCTCCTGCCGAAGGGGGCATCACTACTAATCCCTGAAAAAAATGCAGTATCCGCTCGCTTATTCCACAGCAAGCCATGGTGAATGCGTTCACTGCCAAATCCAACATTTTGCCGCCAGTTTTAATGAGACTCAAATTTCAGGAACGGAGTGAACTGAAATTTGCAAGTCGAATTATCCTATGAGCCAGGCGACACGGGATTTGAAGCGTAAATGGACTTGATCCCGCAAGTGCAGCGTAGCGGTGTTATCCTACAAAGCGAAGAATATTATATCCCACAGCTTGCTTTGGGGTTCCTATTCGTGATTGACATACAATTACAAATCACCTATTATTTGCAAAATATTATACCATTTCGCTTTCAAAGGATAACGAGGCGGCAAGGAGAAGGTGCCGGAAGCGTATTGTTCATACGCTGAGGAAGCCGACGACGTAGCCAACAAAGTTAGCCAAAGACCGGAAGCGCATCCCGCAGGGGAGCGCATAGCAAATCAAAAATTTACCTTGCCGGTAATTACCGCCTGCAAGGTGGTAACTTACAAGCGAATTGGTATCAGAAGGGATTAAGTTATTTATGGGATATGACAGTGTTGCGGATGTTCAATCAAGACTGATCAAGGCCGGGTACATTCCTTCCAGGGAAATTGCTACGGTTGTATTTCTGGCCGCGGCGACGCAAAAGCCGGTTTTAGTCGAGGGGCCGGCGGGTGTCGGCAAGACGGAATTGGCCAAGGCTATAGCCCGCAGTTTGGACAGGGAACTTATTCGGCTCCAATGTTATGAAGGACTGGATGAAGCCAAGGCTCTTTATGAATGGGAATACGCCAAACAGCTTCTTTACACTCAGATGGTCAAGGACCGGCTCAACGACATCATCTCTTCCGCCTCCACTCTGATTCAGGCGGTTGATCAGATAGCCGCGCAGGAGGACGCATTTTTCTCCGACCGTTTTATTCAGCCCCGGCCTCTTCTGCAGGCCATCAGCTCGGATAAGCCTGTCGTGCTCCTTATCGATGAAGTGGATAAATCCGATCCGGAATTCGAAGCATTTCTCCTGGAGCTTTTAAGTGATTTCCAGGTCACTATTCCCGAACTGGGTACCCGCAAGGCCATTGAAATTCCTTTTGTGCTGCTGACATCCAATAACTACCGCGATATGAGCGATGCGCTTAAACGCCGTTGTATTCATCTCTATATTGATTATCCCTCGCGGGATACAGAAATATCCATTGTCCGGCTCAAAATTCCGGGAATCGAGGAAAAGCTCTGTGATGTACTGGTTGACGCAATCCGTAAAATCCGCACACTGGATTTGAAAAAAAGTCCCAGCATTTCGGAAACACTTGATTGGGCGCAATCGCTTCTTGCATTAAATATCAATGATCTGACACCGGAAGTTCTTGCGGAGACACTCAACGTCATTTGTAAATACCAGATCGATATGGAAAAGGTTCGCAAGAATATTGATCGGGTTTTGAAATAGCCTTTAAAAAGGAGATTGGGAGAATCTGATATTTCAACGGCCTGACCCCATTGTTCCATAAAAAGTGCAGGGAAGATTATGTTTTGTAAAATTACTATTGATTCTTGGACTGATGTACTTTCTTTATTCGATAAAATCACTGATAAAGTTCCAGACTGGGCATTTAGAGGACATTCTGACGAGGGATGGGAATTGTCCACTAAATTTGAAAGAGAAGCAAAAAAATATCAATGCGACCCCTTTTGGTTTAAGAAACGTGAATATTATATATTACACGACTTCCAACGTAAAGCACATCATTATGTTAAAAATTTACCAGAATCAGAAAACTACATAGAATGGTTATCACTATTACAGCATTATGGGGGACCAACGCGACTTCTTGATTTCACATATTCATCTTATATTGCTTTGTTTTTTGCCGTGGAAACAGCAACAGTTGATTCGGCTATATGGGCAGTGAATATTAGCAAATTAATTAGGCAGTTATCTAAAGTGGGTGATTACGACTTGATAAAAAAGGAGAAGTCGTTTGAAGGCATTGTTGAACGAAATAATCACTGGGCTCAAACCGTAATTAAGAATAAGAAAAATGATGATATTGTTTACATGGTTGAGCCTTTTCAGCAACACGAACGAATTTCAATACAGCAAGGGCTCTTTCTTTTTCCAGGTAATATAGAAAGACCTTTTGCGCATAATCTATGCTCAGTGTTCGAATTTGATTTCAAAGAACTTTCAACTAATAATGCAGTAAATATTAATTTTTCAGAAATTAGTAAGATTGATATTTCAGATATCTCAGTTATTAAAATTATTATTCCATTTACTTTACATTCAAAAGCACTTTTCGAACTGTATAAAATGAACGTTACGGCTGCTTCACTTTTTCCAGGACTTGATGGATTCGCCAGAAGTCTGTCTTTTCGTTTTAGGGAACTTGATTATTTCATTCACCGTGAGGAAGAAAAAAATAAGAAAGAAGAGTGATGGGGGCAGGTCTTGAAATATCAGTTTTTGGCGAGGATAAAGAAAAGGTACAAATCCCATTCGCCTTACGGCTCAGGGATAATTCGCTTTGGGCTCCCGTGTGGGAGCCACAGGCTCATTAGATTGCCGCGTCCCGAAGCATCGGGACGCGCAATGACAATTAATTTATGGTTAAACTAATCCAACAATTTGCTTCCTGTTGCCGTGCGGCAGGACTGCGGATATCAACCTCGGAAGTTCTCGACAGCCTTAATCAGTTACAGTTGATCAACCCGACCGATGAGTTGCAATTCCGGTCGCTGCTTCGCGCCAATTTCGCTAAAAGCATGAAGGACGTGCAGCACTTTGACCGCCTCTACTATCTCTTCTTCCATGAAATGCGCATGGACACCGCTGACATGAAACAGGCCGCATCTTATTCCGATACAATAAAAAAAGTGGCCAAATTTCTTAAACAGATGCCTCATGACAATCCTGTTTACGACGCCGTTGTGGACTTTCTGCAGGGAAATCCACTTGCACTTCTTCGGGAAATGCGCCGGATTCAGACGGAGGAAGAAGTGACAATGCTGCGGTTTAATCTGGGGCCTCTGGGCAACCGCCTCAATGTGATGCTTCAGATTAATAAAGCCGCCAATGCCGCCAGGGATCTGGTTGCGGAAAATTACGCGAAAACAGATTCAACCGCGAGGCGCGATCTTACAGCCTATTTTGCGGAGCGCGTAGCCGCGGCGCGTTCCATTCTCATGTACGAGCCGCGTCCGGGAGATATTAACACTAAAAAAATCAACACGTATGAACAGCGGCTCAAAGGACTTGGCGAAAAATCATTTTCTTCCTTTACCCGTGAGGAATTGGAAGAAATGCGGGAAGCGATCGATAAACTGGTGCGTAAGTTGAAAAACATTGTCAGTCGCCGTTTTTCCGTTAGGAACAAGGGAAATCTCGACGTGAAAAAGACTTTGCGGGCGTCAGCCAAATACAACGGTGTTCCCCTGGATATAATATATCGCCGCAAAACGAAACGCAAAAGCCGGATTGTTACGCTGTGTGATGTGTCCGGCTCCGTCTGGGCGGCGGCGCGCTTCATGCTGAATCTGCTGTATTCCCTTCAGGACTGCTTTGAAAAGGTTAACAGCTTTGTTTTTATTGACCACTTGTCGGAAGTAACTTTCATCTTCGAGGAACATGAGATTAACGAAGCGATTCGCCTGGTATTGGAGACATCAGATGTGCATTATGACGCGCCGACAGATTATGGCGAAACCCTGAGGAATTTTAAAAAAGACTATATGGACCTTCTGACCAAGAAGACAACTCTGATCATTGTGGGCGATGGCCGCTCCAATTATATGAACCCCGAAGATGCGATTCTCGGTCAAATGCGGGAACGCTGCCGGCGCGTGATCTGGCTCAATCCCGAACAGGAAAACCTCTGGGGCACTGGCGACAGTGAGATAAGGTCATATATGCATCATTGTCACGAGGTGCGTCAATGCCGGAATGTCAACCAATTATTTACCTTTATCGAGGATCTGGTTTTATAAAATGAATATAATTTCATCAGGACAGTCATACAGTTGGATATCCCGTTTTGCCATTGAACATGTCGCTTCTCGCGCTGATCTACAAACGGCGCAGGATTTTCCCCATGACATCTGGCAGAAAATGAGTGAGGCAGGCTTTTTTCAAATAGGAATCGCGACGGAATACGGTGGCAGCGGCGGCGGATTCAGGCAGCTTACGGAAGCGGGAGAGGTTTTCGTCCGCAGCGGTTATAATATGGGGCTGGCATTGTCGTGGCTGTGTCAGCAGAGTATCGCTATTTATCTGATCTCCGGTTTCGGTAATGAGAAACAACGAAAAAAATTCCTGCCGCTGATGGCCAAAGGCAAGTTAATCGCGTCTTTTGCCGTTTCCGAACCAAAACACGGAGCGCGTCCTAAATTACTGACATCCACGGCAACCCCGGACGGCAAAGGCTACAAACTCCATGGAGAAAAAACTTACTTAACCAATGGTCCTATTGCCGGCCTTTTTATTGTTGTTGCAATAACCGGTGAAGAGCGACAGCAAAAAAAATTTAGCGCCTTTCTGGTGGCAAATTCAGAAGAAGGTGTCAATATCAGCCCGCAAATGAAACTCGATTTCCTGAAACCGTCGCCGCACGGCGGCATTGGATTGCATGACTGCCGTGTGCCTGCCTCGAACATGCTGGGCGAGAAGGATACGGCTTATACGGATATGGTTCTGCCTTTCAGCGACGTGGAAAATATCGTCATGATGGGCGCCGCGGCAGGCGGCATGGGCGCGGAACTTATGGACGTAATTCTGGAAATAAACGCGCGTGATATTAATGAGGATAAATCGCTGCAAAGCGAAGTGGGGGCGCTGGATTCTTTACTGGAGACGATGCGTGCCATTGCCCGCGAGGCGGCGCAAAAACTTGATCAGCAGGATAATACCGCCGTGCCGTTGACACTTATTTTTGATGAGCTTGCCGAGGGTTTTCAGTCAAGAATAACCGCCATGGTTAAGAAATGGGAACTCAAAACACGAGAACGCTATAATATACTTCAGGCTGACCTTAATATTCTGGGCCTGATGAATAAGAAAAATATACCCCGAAAACAAATGAAACTCGGATCAGAACTTCTGCATGGGAAGAAATAAATGCTGTAAGGTATGCGGCAAAAAATTGCCGATGGTAATATTCAATGCTTTTTTCGTATTCAACAACAATCTTTGACAATTTTTTGAAAAATCGCTAAGAGATATTAACTGCGTCTCCTCCATGCATTCATAAGGATAATGATGTGTCAAAATCGCTCTATAAAAAAGTCGGCATAGCCACTTTAATAACCACGGCCTCTATTTTCCTCAGCCGCGTCACGGGACTTCTAAGAGAAATGGCTCTGGCTTATATAGGCGGCGCGACAGGCGATGTCGATGCCTATCAAATCGCCTTTGTAATACCGGAGATTCTCAATCATATCGGGGCGGCCGGTTTTTTGTCAGTGACTTTCATACCCATATTCACGGAATATCTTGTCAAGAAAGATGAAGCGGAAGGATGGCGGATATTTTCCCTGATCTGTAATGTATTCGGAGCCATTATCCTTTTATTCATTGTCGTTTCCTTCATCTTTGCCGAAGATTTTATCGGGCTGATCGTTCCGGGTATGCATGATCCGGCAATCATTGCAAAGGCGGTACGGATGACAAGGATAATTATTCCCGCCCAGTTTTTCTTTTTTACCGGATCTCTTTTCATGGCTGTCCAATATACTAAGGAAAAATTCGCGATCCCGGCGTTAGCTCCGGTTGTCTATAATATCATCATTATAGCCTGTGGAATAATGCTGCATCCGTGGTTTGGAGTCGAAGGCTTCTCCTGGGGGGTTCTCGCTGGCGCCTTTATCGGTCAGTTTCTTATCCAATACTGGGGGGCAAAGAAATCGGGCATGCAGTATCATCCCGCATTTGATTTTTGCAATCCCCAGATGCTGCGTTATGTAAAACTTACTCTGCCGCTGATTCTTGGTTTGACGATGACCTTTTCCACGGAGATTTTTTTCCGGATATTCGGTTCCTATCTGCCTCAGGGAAGCATTGCCAGTCTCAATTACGGCCTGCGGATAACATTAATGCTGGTGGCCCTGTTCGGACAGGCTGTGGGAACCGCTTCCTATCCGTTTCTGGCAAGGATGGCCAAGGAGCGGCAATTCGACCAGATGAACAATCTCATCAACAGCACCCTGCGTTATTTAGCTCTGGTGATCCCTGTCTCCGCGCTGCTGATCGTCATCAGGCATGAGGTTGTGATGATCCTCTTTCAGCGGGGCCGGTTCGATGCGACTGCCACGGCATGGACTTCACAAGTTCTGGGCTTCCTCCTTGCGGGAGCGTTTTTCATAGCCGCGCAGAATGTTGTAGTCCGGGGATATTTCGCTATGGAAGACACGATTTTCCCCGCGATTTTCAGCACCGTCGCCGTTGCTGCCAGCGTACCTGTTTATTATTACGGGATGCAGGCATTCGGCATAAATGGGATAGCCTTTGCCGTCTCTGCATCCGTTGCCCTGCAGATAACAATTTTATATGTAATCTGGAATAGAAGGACTAAAAACTCAGGCAGCAAGGATGTGTATCTGTTTGTTGGCAAGATGATGTTTTTAAGCATCGCCATCGGTCTGTTCCTCGAATTCTGCAAAAAATATATTTTGTCTGCGCTTGATGTTGCAACTTTTACCGGCAGCTTGGCGAGTTCCTTAATAAACGGCTGCTTGTTTATCATAATCTTTCTGGCGGCGGGAAGGATGATGAAGATAAAAGAGATTGTCGACCTGCAAAACAAGGTAGCGGCAAAGTTGGGGAGAACACAGAATTCGAAAGAATAGTAAGACAATTCGTTTCTTGCGATAACCGTTGACATACAATTGCTATTTGCCTATACTTCCTTTCCGAAAAAGCAAGGTCTTAATTAAATAAGAAATGCTTTGAGGCGGCCGGTTCACAGCGTGGCAGTAAGATACGCGGGGTGCTTGACCACGGAGAAAAAAATTTGAAATGCAAGGAGTATGTTTTCATGAGAGCTGATGAAATTAAGAATGTTCTTATCGTGGGCAGTGGCACTATGGGCCAGCAGATTGGATTTCAATGCGCGCTTTACGATTGTAATGTGGTGCTTTACGATATAAAAAAAGAGATGCTTGAAAAGGCGATGGAAAGGATAAACAGGATCGCTTCGAGGATGACAAGGGAAGGCCGGATCACCCAGGAGAAGGCCGCGGAGGCCATAAGCAGGATAAAAACTACAGTCGATATGGCAGAGGCAGCAAAGAACGCTGATATCGTGAGCGAATCAGTACCGGAAGACCCGGAGCTTAAGGGTCGAGTGTTTGGGCAATTAAACACCTTGTGTCCGGAACGGACGATATTCACTACCAACACATCAACACTTCTACCTTCAATGTTTGCCCAGGCGACAGGAAGGCCGGAAAAATTTCTTGCTTACCACTTTCACGACATACGCATGACGAACGTGGTCGATGTCATGCCGCATCCCGGAACTGCTCCGGAGTTCGTGGAATTGGTAAAAGAGTTTGCCGAGAAAACAGGTTTGGCCCCGATCGTGCTCCATAAAGAGAGCATGGGCTATGTCTTTAATTATATGTTCACCAATCTTTTCGATTCCGCACTGACGCTTGCCGCAAATGATGTCGCGGTGGTTGAGGACATAGACAGGGTCTGGATGGGAATTATGCGAACGTTGATAGGACCGTTCGGTCTTATGGACAGCGTGGGCCTGGACACCGTATGGCACGTTTCTAATTTCTGGGCGAAATATACCGGGGACCCCGTGAAGATCAGGAACGTGGAGTTCGTGAAAAAATATGTCGACAGGGGCGAACTCGGACAAAAAACCAGAAAGGGATTTTACACATACCCGAACCCGGCGTTCGTGTCCCCTGATTTTTTAAAGGGTATTAAATAATTTTATATATCTACATATAGCCTTATGAATTTTCTCGCACTGGATTTTGAAACAGCAAACTATTATCGTGACAGCGCTTGCGCTCTTGGTTTAGTCCGCGTTGAAAACAACGAGATTGTTGACAGGGCATCATTTCTTATCCGGCCGCCATATAAATATTTTGTGTTCACTTATATCCATGGAATTACCTGGGAGGATGTTGAAGATGAGCCAACCTTTGAGCAGCATTGGAAATCAATAAAACCATTTTTTGAGGGAATTGATTTTGCGGTGGCCCATAATGCGAGTTTTGATAGTAATGTCTTACGCGCATGTTGTGAAAGACATAAAATTATAGTGCCGAAAGTTGATTTCCGATGCACAATGAAACTTTCCCGGCAGGTATTTAATCTCTATCCTACCAATTTGCCCGCTGTTTGTAATAAATTTAATATTAACTTGCAGCACCATAATGCTCTTTCCGACACACTTGCCTGCGCGAAGATAATGATGGAGATTTTAAAAAAATTGAATTCGTAAAAACAGCATACATCCATCACAATGGAAAAGGATAAAGAAAATGCAAACAAAAATATTTGATTCATGGAGCGGTACAAAGCTTAAAGTATCCCTGCTCATGATTTCTCTGGCTTTTACACTGGTTGCTTGCGCAACTGTGCCGCCACCTGCGCCTCCGCCTCCCAAACAGGCCACGATTGCTGTTGTCCTGGGGGCGGGCGCATCCAAAGGCTTCGCTCATATCGGAGTTCTGAAGGTTCTGGAAGCTCAGAAGATTCCCATCCATATGGTTGTGGGTACAAGCGCCGGCAGCCTGGTAGGCAGTTTGTACGCTTCGGGTAAGACCGCCTTCGAACTACAGGGGATCGCCATGAAGATGGAGGCGGACAATATTATTGACTATGATTGGAAGATTTGGAAGGGCGGACTCATTAAGGGTGAAAAAATAGAAAATTTTATCAACTTAAATATTCAGAATACCCCCATAGAAAAACTGAAAATTCGTTACTATGCGGTGGCCACCAATGCCGTTACCGGGGAAGAAGTGGTCTTTGCCAAGGGCAATACCGGTATGGCTGTGCATGCCAGTTGCTCCGTGCCGGGCGTTTTTCAACCATTGAAGATCGGAAACAGCACATATATTGATGGCGGCGTGGTCAGCCCTGTGGCCGTTGATGTGGCACGCCGTAATGGGGCGGATATCGTCATTGCCGTGGATATCTCCGGCGGCATCAATACCGATGTGCCCGGCGGGATCATGGATACAATGAGAAAGTCTGTAGCTATAATGTATGCCAGGATCGCTGAATATCAGATCAAGAATGCCGATATAGTGATTCGTCCGAATATGAAGAATATCGGATCAACCGATATGGATAAAGTTAATGAAGCAATTTTTGAAGGTGAAAAGGCGGCCAGCGCAAAAATGCCGGAGATCCAGAAAATTATTGACAGGCTGAAACAAGAAGGAAGGCTTTAAAAAAAGTCCCGTCAGAAAAGGCTAAACAACATGATCACTATAGGCGGAAGGGCTCACACAATTGAAGAGCTTCTGGAAGTAGGCAAGCTCGGCTACCCGTTCGTAGAGATTTCCCTTGATGACCCTGCTGCCGTTGCCGGCTGGATTCCTCAGCTTCTGGAAATAAAAGATACGTACGGCATTTCGTTTCTTGCCCATTATCCCAACGAGGATAATCCTCTTGACGTGGATGTACTTCGAAACAAGTTCCTTCCGCGCATCAAAGCCCTGATGGTCTTGTCACGACAGCTTGGCATTACCAAAGCGACCCTGCATTTCTGGATCGATCAGAGATGGGCTCCGGCGGAACTCATCCCCGGAAAGTTGGAACTGCTTTCCCGGATAGTGGACTATGGCAATGAGTATGGGATTACCGTCTGCATAGAAAACTTGAGCGAACGCACTGAGAGCTTCGGGCCGGCATTCGATGCCATCCCTAATCTCAGGATGACTCTGGATATCGGACATGCCCAGCTTCTTTCGCAACAGAACGCATCTTTTCGTTTTATAGAAGATCACTTTTCCAGGATTGTTCATCTCCACGTTCATGACAACCGTGGCGGAACAAGCGTTAAAGATGATCTCCATCTTCCACTGGGAGACGGGATTGTGGATTATTCTGCCATTATAGCATCCCTCATGAAAAAGGGGTATGACTCAACCATCACCATGGAGGTAAAACCCAGGGACATGTTTCGAACCAGAAAGGCTCTGGAGGATTGTATTAATGAGACTCGCTGAAAACGAATCCCGACTCGTCGGGATGAAATTTGAAGCGTTAGCCGAATTATCCCCGAAGCGAAGCGCAGTGGGATCAATGCCCCAAGCTTCAGAAACGAAGTGCATAACCTAAATAGCCTAAAGGTCACTAGGGGTCACACGTCGGAATTGGTTAGCCGAATTATATCCCACAACTTGCTTTGGCGTATAATATCCGTAGTTGACATACTGAACTGTTCTTTTTATACTCCCTTTTATCAGAAGCAATATCTTATCCCCAAAAGAAACAGATTATTGCAACTCCTTGTACTCTTGAAAAACGACACGTTATTATGCTAGATGTCCGGCAATATTTTGCGGAGGTTATTAAGGCCATTAATCTGAGACAATTACTAGAAGACACGGTTCGGGATCATGCTGAGCGCACAGCCTTAATTACCGAAAGGCAGCGTGTTACTTACAATCAATTAGATCGCGCAGTAAATGCTGTTGCCGGGTTAATAAATCAATCAGGTGTGGGCAAGGGAGATAAGGTGGCGCTGATGCTGCCCAACATCCCGGAATTTGTTTACTGCTACTTCGGTGCGCTTAAAATCGGAGCGGTTGTTGTTACTCTCAATACGTTGTCGACACCATCGGAATTGACCTATCTGCTGAATAATTCAGATTCGAAACTTTTAATAACCCTGTCATCCGCAATAAAAAAATATCAGCAGGCCCAACCTCAACTTTTGTCCTGCCATCAGGTCATACCGATAGATTCGTTAAATCAAAACGATGCGTTTGTTTCAAATAAAAATTCAAAAAATTTATTGGAGCTTTCAATAAAGATTGACCCGGACGATCCGGCTGTCATGGTCTATACAGCGGGGTTGACCGGCAAGCCTCTGGGCGCGGTGCTCACCCATCGTAATCTGTGTTCACAGGCCAATGTGATTCAATCTGTTGTGCGGAGAACGCCGGACGATGTCGGCCTTTCCCTGATTCCCCTGTTTCACACTTTCGGCGCTACCACGAGCATGCTCCTTGCCATTCGGGCGGGTTGTTCTATATTCATGATGGATCGGTTAACCATGGATGGTCTTTTCAGCGCCATTGAAAAAGAAAAAATTACTTTTATCGCGGCAGTGCCGCGCCTTTTCATCGGCATGATCTTTTCTGAAAAAGCGTTAAAATATGATTTGAGTTCTTTGAAAATTTGTGTCACCGGCGGCGCGCCCATGCCGGTTGATTTTATACCTGTTTTTGAGCAGAAATTCGGAGTCTGGATTTATGAAGGATATGGATTGACCGAAGCCTCTCCCGTCTGCACTTTAAATAGATTCGAAGCCGTCGCGAAGCCCGGTTCCATTGGCACGCCGCTGCCCGGAATCGACATCAAAATTGTTGATGATACCGGCCGGGAACTTCCCCGCAACGAAACAGGAGAAGTGATTATCCGGGGCGACAATGTCATGAAATGGTATTATAAGGACGAAGCGGCCACTGCCGCCGTCATTAAAGACGGTTGGCTCTACACCGGAGATTTGGGCAGAATGGACGAAGAAAATTATATTTTCCTGACCGGACTCAAAAAAAGAATGATCATCACCAGCGGCTTTAATGTCTATCCGCGCGAAGTGGAAACGGTGCTGAATCTCCATCCGGCCATAATAGACTCGCGGGTATCGGGCAAAAAAGATTTAATGCGCGGCGAACTGGTTAAGGCTGATGTTGTGCTGAAAGACGGATATGCTCCCAACGATAAAGAAATCATCAGATATTGTAAAATATATCTGTCCAACTATAAAGTTCCACGCGAAGTTGAATTTGTACAAACAATTTCTGATTAAATAGAAGGCGTAAAACCGGCGGCAGTTATATCGGTGCTTTTAGATTCGATAAGAGGAGCAGCTATGAACATATTTTCACGGGCGGAAAATTTCATCAGCGTAAAGTCAAATTCCAATATTCTCATTATAATATTCGGGATAATCTATTTTACTTCGCAGTTCATCATCGGCTTGATCATACAACCGTTGGGTGTGAGCAATGTTTTGGCTCTTCAGACAACCATGTCGAGCGATGCCTTCAAAACAATTGCGTCGGGATGGATCGCGTCAGGCCAAATAGCAATTTATTATAAACATTTCTACTTCGATAATTTCCATCCGATCTGGTACAGTATATTTTTGAGCCTGCTGATAGCCAGGACATTCAAAATTAACGGCGTAAGTCCTAGTTTCAACTTTATCATTTTGACACCATTCATCGCCGGAATCTGCGACTTGATTGAAAATATGATGCACCTGTACTTTCTGAGCGACCTTAGGCGCGCAACACCCGCGCTCGTCGCGTTCTCGGGAACCGCGACAAACACCAAGTGGTTTCTGTCTCTCTCCGGCGTCGCCATCGTATCTATTCTGGTGGTTGCCTGGTTGGTGAAGACGTTTATAATAAAGAAAAGGTAGGAATCTGTTTGCATGAAGCTGCTAAACTTTCAGTTTGTTTCGGGTGGCGCGCCGAAGTTTGGAGTTGTCATCAAGGGTTACGCGGTGTCTTTTGAGACGTTGCAGCAGCAATACGGGCAAACGCGTGCGGAACTTACTGACGTTTATTCGTATCTGGAAAATCTGCCGTCGAGCGATGATGCGGCAAGAGAACTTTTGAAATATGGAGAAGCTTACATTTCCTCTTTCAATGAAAATGAAAAAATACCCCTGGAAACGGCGAAAATACTTTCTCCCCTGGCCGTTCCGCGGGCGCTGATTGATTTCGGTTTGTCGCCGCGTCATCTGGGAAATTCAGCGGCGACTTTGATAAAGCATGAATTCGGCGTCTTCGGTTCGATTATCGCGCCGATTGTTAAGAAAAGGATAAGATCGGCGGCCAGCGGGAAGATGCTCTATTATAAATGCAACCATAACGCGATCATTGCGGATAACGATACCATTCATTGGCCTGCATATTCATCTTATCTGGACATTGAACCGGAGTTGGCGGTAATAACGGGAAACAAAGCCGTTCCGATAGCCGGATATACAATCTTCAACGATTCGTCGGCGCGCGACGTTCAATTTTGGGAAATGTTCGGATTAGGTCCGGCCAGAAGCAAAGATTTTGGCCACAGTAAAGGGCTAGGGCCGTTCATAGTTACTTCCGATGAAATAGGTGACCTTCTTGCATTGAACGTGAAAGTGAAAATCGGGGAACGATACGAATGGAAGGGGAGTACTTCTGAATATTCCGCACGTCCGGAAAAAGTGCTCGAATACCTGAAGACTATTTTTACTCCGCTTCCTGGCACGGTCATTGGGATGGGAACCATACCCGATTGCACGGGGCTGGACAACGATTTGTGGATAAAGCCCGGCGAAAATATTGAAATCACTTTCGATAAACTTGGCACCCTCCGGCAGAAGACGCCGAAAGATCTGGGGAAAATAGAACCGTCGCGTTGGGCGAACAGGGAAGAGTTGAGAGAGTTCTACTAATTGTTCTGCTATTCTTTAATCTTTAAATTTTTCTGCAGATAATTTTTAAATTCATCGTAATTGTTTGTGATGGAAACGGCGCTGCCTTTTCTTTGGTCAAGATCTTTCATGCTCTCCGGCAGAGGCATGGTTAATCCCAAAAGCTTTTGAATCTCTTCCGGGAATTTCGCCGGATGAGCCGTTTCCAGACAAATGGCCAATTTTTTGTCCTGCGTTTTTTTTAAGTACACATCCAGTCCCGCCCAGCCAACGGCTCCATGCTGTTCTAAAACCACATGATAATGGTTATAGATGTTCTTGATAATTTTTCTGGTTTGCTCATCTGTAACGCTTACCGAAAAAATATGTTGCCGCATTTCCTCCAGATCAGGATAACTATGAACTTTGCCCACGCGGTCAACCGTGCCTCCGTACAATTCGAAGAAGCGCGCCAGATTGCTGGGGTGCCCGACATTCATGGCGTTGGAAATGCACGCCCGTGAAGGAGAAACCTTGTTGTAAATTCCGGTGGTCATAAAAACGGGGAACTCATCATTTTCATTAGTAGGCATAACGAGTTTGGCCACCGGCAACCCCATGCGGCGCGCGTATTCACAGCCCAGAGCGTCGCCAAAATTTCCTGAAGGGACGGAAAATATTGCCTGCTCTCCATTTTCGGCAAGTTGGGCGTAAGCGTAAATATAGTAAATTATCTGCGGAAGGATCCGGCCAAAGTTAATGGAATTAGCCGAGGTCAAATTAAATTTTATAAGTTGAGGATCGGAAAACGCCTGCTTGACCAAGTTTTGGCAATCATCGAATTTACCATCAACGCTAAGCGCCTGCACGTTGCCGCCTATTGTGTCGAGCTGTTTTTTCTGCCGATTGCTGACTTCTGTTTCCGGATAAAGAATAGTAACGTCAATTCCAGCCACTCCTTTGAAGGCTTCACCCACGGCGCTGCCCGTATCGCCGGATGTGGCGACAAGAATATTTAATCTTTCGCCTTTCGGGCGGCAGTGGCTCATAAGTCTTGCCATCATGCGCGCGGCAAAATCTTTAAACGAAGCCGTCGGCCCCTGATCCAGGCGCATCACATAGGCCCTAGGTTTTACCTCTTCCAAAGGGACGGGATAGTTGTAAGCATCCTTGACTATTTTTTTAAGAACTTCCGGAGGAAACTCATCGGCAAGAAACGCTTTGGCGACAAGTAACGCCGTATCCCGGTAATGCTTGCCTTTCAGCTTCTGGATATCTTTTAAGGAAAGAAGAGGTATCGTATCTGGCATAAACAAACCTTCATCCGAAGCCTGGCCTTTGAGCAGGGATTCTTTAAACGATACCTTGCCAGTAAAAGGAGTAATTCCCGCGACATTTTTCAAATTACGATTTGTGCTGTAGTAACGTATGGGCATGGCGCTTATCCTCTTATTTAATAATATGACATTTTTAAATCAGAGATGATATCGCGGCGGCAAGGAGGAGGATCAGCAGGCGTATATTAAAATACGTTGAGGAAGCCGACGACGATGCCAACAAAGATAGCTCTTTGATTTAGAATTGTCACGGGTTCTTTTAAACTTATTTACGATAATAAATCAATTTAAAAATTACCTCTGTCATTGTCCGGCTCATTGCCGGGCGGATGCGGGGTGACCGGGCAATCCAGTCCCAACTTTATTATTTCTTGACAACACGGAATATTCTTTACATAAAAGAACGTACGGTTAGAAATAAATTTTTGATAAAAAGTTATATGGAATATCCAGAAGTCAATCAACTATATAAATACTGCGCTTATAATACAAACTCCCTTTCTATCCTTATAAATAGAAAAATCTGGGTTGCTAAACGAGAATCACTTAATGACCCATTTGATTGCAATATTAAATTTAAACTTGAAATTAACTCCGAAGCTTTTAATAAGTATCTTATTCGAACTGATAGATCGACCGGAAATCTTCAAAAAGATTATGAAATCTGTTTAAAAGGCCTTTATGAGTTTAAAGAAAAGAATATTAACAATTTTGGTGTGTTTGGTATGAGCGAAATAAAGGACAATATTTTAATGTGGTCTCACTACGCAAACCATCATAAAGGATTCTGCATTGGTTTTGTTCGTAAAAATGATAATTTATTGGGAGATATTGCCAGAACACAACCAGTCGAATACAATTTCAATTATCCTGAAGCAGAACCTTTTGATAAGAACGGTAACTATGACTACTCCATCTTTACCAAAATGCTTTTTACAAAGGCTAAAGATTGGGAATACGAAAAGGAGTGGAGATTGGTTTATGATGAAGGGAATAAGGAAGAACCTTTACCGGCTGATATTTCCTCAATCATATTTGGGTTAAAAATGTCAGAGGAGCATAAAGCTAATATCAGAAAAATTCTCGCAGACCAACCAAACATTCAGTATAAACAAGCAACAGAGATAGAATACCAATTTCGATTGAAAATTATTGATTTGTAAATAAATGGAGACCGGTACATATAATTTTCATCAGGCCGTTTATATAATACAACTTCTTTATGGGGAGAAACACATGCTATTCGAAGGTCTGGTGACAATTCTGGTTTGTGATCTTATTTTCGCAATTATCGCCATTCCATTAATCCTCCGAAAAGTTCCCAGAAACGTGGTTTATGGTTTTCGCACACGATCAACATTAGAAAATGATTTCGTCTGGTATGAAGCAAATGCCTATTTCGGTCGACTTTTCTTCATCTCCAGTTTTGTTTCTGCGCTATTAATTATATTCCTTTACTTCTCTAACCTCGTTTCAGTGCAGAATTTTGTAAAGGCCAGTATTGCTGTTTTGGTCGTTCCCCCACTGGTCGCGGTGTTGTTAACACTTCGCTACATAAGGTCTATCACTTAATCACCACACCCAACATTCTACGATCAATATTTAATTGACATACAAAGCCGTTCTCCTTATACTTTCTACCATCAGAGCAATGTCTTATCAAAGTACCTGACTCAAAGGAGGACACCATGAAAATAAGCGCGCGTAATATACTGAAGGGGAAAGTAATCAAAGTTTCAGAGGGTGCTGTGAATACGGAAATACTTTTGGAGCTTACGGGCGGAGCTAAGGTTGTTTCAATCATTTCCAAAGAGTCCGCGAAAAAACTCGGTTTAAAATCCGGCAAAAAAGCGTATGCGATTATAAAAGCTTCCAATGTAATGATGGCTGTTGATTAAGCTTTCCATTTCAAAAGGCAACTTTTATTTTAATTAAGTGGGGACGTGTGTCCCCTTAAATTTACTCAAGTAGATACGATATGAGCGATGAAAAATTATATATTGTCCTGATGGGACTGCCAGCCCGGGGGAAATCCACACTGGCCGTGCGTCTGCGGGATGCCTTCCGGAAAAATGGTATCTCCACCCGCATCTTCAATAACGGGAATCTGCGCCGGATTTACCGGCCGCTGGATGAGACGTCGCGTTCCGAATTCTATTCTCCGGAAAATTCCGCTGCCGTAAAGTGGAGAAAAGGATTCGCCCGGATGAATATGGAAAAGGCCAAGGCTTATCTGCGCAATAGCGGACAGGTCGCGATTCTGGACGCGACCAACGCGGGACGGGAGCGACGCGCGACAATCGAAAAATATCTCGATGATCATTCGCTTTTCTTTATTGAGTGCATCAATGATGATGAAGATATCCTGAACCTGAGCATACGGGAGAAAATTAATCTGCCTGAATTTTCTCATCTTGGCAGAGATAAAGCGATTAAGGAATTCTTGAAACGTGTAGATTATTACCGGATGATTTATACACCATTAAAGGTCGAAAGAAATTACATCCGCATAGACTCTTTACAAAACATGATTATCGAGGAAAAGCACAGCGACGCGATTCCCTTTTACGATCGGCTACGCGACTATCTTGTTACAGATGAAGTAAAAAATCTTTTTCTGATCCGGCACACGGAAACGGAATATAACATTGAGAATCGAATCGGCGGAGATTCGCCGCTCACAAAAAAAGGTAAAGAGCAAGCAACCGCCTTGGGCCTGTTTTTCAAGAAAAGAAAAATTTCCTACATTTTTACCAGCAAAAAGCAAAGGACAATCGATACGGCCAAAGCTATTTGCGAAAAGCAGGATGATTGCAGGATCATTTCGCTTACGGAATTCGATGAAATCAACGCAGGGATTTGCGAAAGAATGACTTATGAAGATATCGAAAAAAAGATGCCGCACGTCTTCAAAAAAAGAGGGGCAAACAAATACCATTATGTTTATCCTGATGGTGAGAGCTACGAGACAATGAAGCCCCGAATCATACAAGGAATCAAGAAGTCATTTTTTTTAAACCGGCGCGCGAATAATATTATGATCGTCGGCCATCAGGCCGTCAACCGGATGATCCTGTCTCACTTCCTGTACCGGCGGGAAGATGATGTTCCCTACATCTACATTCCTCAGGATCGTTTTTATCACATCGTTTCCACGCAAGACAAAAAACTTTTTGAGCTCAAACGTTACGATTGAAAGTTGTTTCATAAATCAGCATGAACGTGTCAATACATCAAAGCAGAAAATAACGAGGCTCAAACTTCAAAAGCGAAGCGAATAGAAGTTTGTAAGCCGACTTATCCCGTATAAGCAGGGATATGAAACCCGTAGCTTACTTTGCGATTCATATTCGTGATTGACATACAAGGCCGTTCTTCTTATACTTCATACCATATCGCGTGTAGGTTGCCACCTTTTAGGTGGTAACTACCGGTAAGATAAAATTGATTTACTATGCACTCTCTTTGCGGGAAACACTCTCCGGAATTGGCGATGCCGCTGTTGTTGGTGAAGTTGTTGCCGATCATCCGGGTAAAATTTTTATTTACTAAGGAGATTCAGTTGGCGGTTATATTCACGTCCGAGCCATGAAAGTCGCATCCATTACAATTAAGAAAGAGACTGAGCTGAATTTTAAAAAGATCATGGACATAGTTCGGCCTGATGATTCATTAGTCTTGCTGATGCAGGGCAGTCCTGATCCCGATGTCATCGCTTCGGCTATGGCGCTACGCGAAATTATCCGGCAGACTAAAGGCCTGACCAAAATTATTTTTGTTTCCACGGAGCCATTGGTCAGACAACAAAATAAAGAATTTGTTTCTTTCATGCGTCTCCATATTCACTTAATTAATCAAGTGGATTTGAATTCTTACCGTTTAATAGCACTTTTGGATGCCCAGCCTTCTTTTCTTGATGATGCGTTAAAATTCATAAAGCCGCAAATTGTCTTCGATCATCACCCCCGCAAAGGGAAATGGCAAGCTGATATGGAAGATATACGGCCTGACTACGGCGCTTTATCCAGCATATTAACCGAATATTTGCTTTGTGCCCGCGTGAAAACCCCCCGTAACCTGCACACTGCCCTTCTTTACGGAATCAAATCAGATACGGACAATTTTGATCGTGCTACCATTATCGAGGATATCAGAGCTTATACCTACCATACAAAACACGCCAATATGCAGTTGATTCGACGCATCGAACTTAATCAAACACCGGGCAGTTTTTTGAAATATTACGATCACGCCTACCATCACATAAACAATTTTCACGGCCGGCGGATTTGTTATCTTGGAAGCGTTGAAAGCGCTGATGTCTGCGTTCAGATCGCCGATTTTTATTTGCATTTGATCGGCACTTACTACGTAGTTGTAGCCGGAATCGTCAGCGATAAGTTCATCATTATTTTTCGAGGTGATGGTTATAGACAGGATTGCGGTGCAATTGCGCAAAGAGCTTTCGGGTTAATCGGTAAAGGAGGTGGGCATCGAAGCGCCGCACGAATGGAAATTGCTCTGGAAGCGTTGAAAGAGAAGTTAGGCGGCGATTTATCCCAGCGAAACATTGACCGATTTCTTTTCCAGAGCTTGAGAAGAGATCAAAAAGCTGATCACGCCGGACATGAATAGTTCACTAAAAATACGGGGAAGGAAAACTGATGAAAGACATTGGATTCAAGAAAGATATAACAACAGGCTGTTACCTCGATCCTTTTAATGGTTTTCAGGAAAAGAAAGTTCCTATTGAAGTACGTTATGATGAAATCACCGGCGTGGCGTGCCGCATTTTACCTTATCGCGTCCGTCCAGCCCAAAGGCCTGACTTGGATTTTTATTTGGAAAAATCGCCGAAATCGCTATGTCCTTTTTGCTCTGATCTTTTTGAGAAGACAACTCCCAATTTCATGCCCAATATTATTCCGGAGGGAAAATTTCGCCGGGGAGAAGCATGCCTGTTTCCTAATGCCTTTCCTTACGATCAAAACAACAATGTGGCAATTTTATCGTCACAACATTTTATCGGACTGGATCAACTGACAGCGGATACGATGCGCGACGGTTTTGCCGTCTGCCGCGATTATTTTCACCGTGCAGCCGAATTGAATCTAGGTTATAGATATTGTTCAATTAACTGGAACTATATGCCGCCGGCCGGTGGCGGGCTGATTCATCCTCATTTGCAGACAATTGCCGGATATAAACCCACTAATTT
This sequence comes from Smithella sp., assembly GCA_049517435.1. Lineage (GTDB taxonomy): Bacteria > Desulfobacterota > Syntrophia > Syntrophales > Smithellaceae > Smithella. The sequence goes on from JBEKRZ010000002.1 coordinate 45,457, forward strand.
TATGCAACGCCTTTTAGCCAGCGCTCAAAATTACGCTGCAGCTGCAAATGGAGAAAACTTATGGCGCAATTTGATTGCTTTGGAAAAAAACGCGAAAGAGAGATTCATCGCCAGTACAGGCAACATTAGCTGGTTGACAAGTTTTGCGCCGAAAGGCATGGCCGGAGAAATCGATTTTATTTTTCCGGAAAAAACATCATTTTTTGATTTAACGGAATCTAATTTTAACGAACTTCTGACAGGCCTCTCAAAGGTATTTGGCTATTTGTACGCGAATAATTTTATAAGTTTCAACATGACTTTTTATGCCACAATGATAAGCAATCGTTATTTTTGCGTGCAGGGAAAGATTGTGCCGCGCTTTGTTATTAATCCATTGGGAACAAGCGATTTGAATTATTTTGAAAAGCTGCACAATGAAATTATTTGCCCGACTGTTCCGGAAGAGCTATGCCGTGAACTCCAACCTTATTTTAATGCTGGGCTATAAAGAAGTTCTCAGCTCGGAATCAATACTATTGGAATCGGTGATGAATGATTGAAACGCTTTTAATTTGGCGTTGAGATCATCCATGAACTGGACAACCAGCAGCGCTATTTCGTATCCACTTTTTCACTTTACGCCTGCTGGAAATTATTGTATAAGCTCAACCTCAAAAATATATATGAGAGGTTTACAATATCGCTTCACTATCACATCCTTTATTTCGTTTAATTTCCATTTTATTATGTTTGCTGGTTTTGATGCCAAAGGTTGCCTTGGCTGTAAACTTTTATGACGGCGCGCGCGCGCAGGGAACTTATTTTCTCACCTATTCTTCTGTTTACACAGCCGACGAAGCAACCAATAAAAATGGTAACACAAGCAACAGAGATTATGGATTCTTCAATGCACAGGAATTGCTCCGTCTCTGCTATTATTCATCTGATTTTGTCGCAACCGCTCTTGTCCCGGTTGGCTATACGGATATTCACTCCATGAATCAGAACTCGTCGGGGCTGGGTGACATCAATCTCGGCGCAGGTTATTTTCTGCCGTTTAAACAGATTGATATTCTGCCGATGATATTCGTGGAATTTCCCACAGGAGAATACAACGCTTCAAAAGCGGTCAATATCGGCTCGAATCAGTATGACATCAAGCCAATGGTTTTTATTTACAAATCCTTCGGTGATTTCAGTATTGATGCCGCCGTGAAATATTACTTCCGGTTGAAAAACGAAACTACCAATGTCCTGCCGGGAGATGAGTTATACGTGCAGTGCCTTCTAGGCTACAATTTGACGGACAAATTTAAATTAGGACCTTCGATCAACTGGATGATCAGCAAGGATAGAGAGCAAAACGGAGTATCGGCAAGTGGTAGCGCCAGAGAATCACTTTCCGTGGGCGCTGATGTTTATTATCGTTTTTCATGGCTTAGTGTTACCTTCACTTATCTCTATGACGTGTATACAGAAAATTCACCCAAGGGGCATTTCTTCCAGCTCAAGACTGTTTACCACTTTTAGTTGTTTTCAGTCAAAAAATGGCGCTTACTTCTAAGAGTCAAGAAAATTAAGCCAAAGATAAAAAATATGGGTTATTGTTGAAACTCCAATTCCGAAAGCGAAGCGTATAACCTGAAGGTCACGCGTCGGAATTGGTAAGTTGTAATGAGACCCAAGCTTCAGAAACAAAGTGCGCTGAAGCTTGCAGGTCGAATTATCCCGCGCAGCGGAGGGTTTATGCCCCGTAGCTTGCTGCGGAACCTGTTTCCAAAGCTTGCTTTGGGAATTCTCATACCCGCGATTGGCTTCACCTGCAACTAAACGGTTTCGTAAAAAAGAAAGTTAAAGATTACGATTTGAAATATCGTAAACGAGCCGAAAACCTAGTCTTCCTGCCAAAATGCAATTTATCCTTTTGTTTTTCACTATCCAATATTAGATTTTAAGATTTTTTGTCTAAAAGCAGCAAACTTATCGATAGTAAAAAGAAGATGACAGCACCTTGACCAAACCCGGCCGGGCTGATTCTAGCAATTTGACCATATACTATTAGTTTAGCAAAAACTCCGGCTGCCAGGCTTGCCAAGCCCGCAATAATTGAAGCAACGGCCATTTTTTTTATCATAATAACTTCCCCCTTTCTTTTTTATCATTGTTATCCATGCAAAATTCAAATTACCCCAAACAACAAACCCCATTCTTTTCTTCGAGAACGGGGTTTCAGTAATCATTCCATGCTTCCCTCTTTTAAAGGTTGAATGGTTAAAATATTGTAATTTCTAATTTTATATTATGTTTTTCTTTATCACAATTTCCATTAGAAATATACTAAAAATATAAAATATCATGAGATCACGAGTATAGGAAGTAAGTGCTGGAATTGCTAACTACAACTGCTCAACTTATGTGATGAGATTACCCCGACAATAACGATTTGAAATGTACAAAAAAAGGCAGAGCCAATTGACTCCGCCTTTCTAAAATTAAACCTAAAAATTATTTTTACTTTTTAAGACAATCGCTCATGAACTTTTTGCGCTCGTCACCCTTGAGTGCCTTTTCCTTGGCGTCCTTGCTGCAAGCTTTCATCTTGTCCTGCTGCGTCACCGGCTTTGTGGCGGTGACCGTGGCGGCTACTGGGGCGCTCACTGTCTTGCCGGACAGACAACTTTTCATGAACGCCTTGCGTTCGTCTCCTTTGAGTGCCTTTGCCGTGGCGTCCTTGTTGCAGGCTTTCATCTTGTCTTGCTGCGCCAACTGCGCAGGTGAAGGTGCTTTCTTTGCCTCATCTGCGGCAGCCGCTGCGACGCCGATGTTGACGGCAATGAGAGCAAAGACCAGGAACATGCTAATAATAAGTTTTTTCATCAATAGTGCCTCCTTTTTTAATATTGTTTAATAAGAACTTCCTTGGTTGTGGTCGAAAGTATAGAAAATGATGTCTTTTATGTCAAGACAATCTTGGACACAAAATTAATGTTTTTAATCGCATTCATTACTGATTGAAGTCTAATATATTCGTCGAGATTGATGTTCTGTGGATAACAGAAAGAAGTCGATTATTTGTTAAATCTACAAATAAATAGAGTTAAAAAGTTTAAATTATACGCATTAGCAATGAGAACAAATAATTGCCGTTTGCAGGAGAAAGCCAACAAGTATTCATGACCACCACCAAAGAAAGTCTGGAGCTGTTAAAAAAAGATTGATTCTTTGGAATAATGAGCTGACGCTTCAATCTTTCGGTGATGCCTCTTTCGAGCGCTTCCAAACTTTGACGCTGTTTCGCCCGGAAGATTTGGCCAGATAAAGGGCCTTGTCGGCGCGCTTAATCAGTAACTCCGGCGTTTCCTGATCGTTGGGAACAACCGTAGCCACACCAAGACTCAATGTGACACAGGGGGCAACCGACGATTTACTGTGCGCGATCGCCATCTTTCCCACGGTTTGTCGAATTTTTTCCGCAATATAAATAGCGCTTTTTTCTCCCGTCACCGGCATGATCACCGCAAATTCTTCCCCGCCGTATCGTGCAACGCAATCCCCGCCGCGCCGCGCCGTCTCCTGCAGCACTCTGGCAACCGACTTCAGACAATCATCGCCGCCCTGATGTCCGTAAGTGTCATTGAAAAGTTTGAAAAAGTCCACATCGCACATGATCAGCGATAGATTATCTTTCGTTCTTTGCAGGCGCGTCCACTCCCGTTGAATGGTCTGGTCAAAACAGCGGCGATTGGCAACTCCGGTAAGACCATCAATGGCCGAGAGACGTTCCAGCCGATCGTTTGCTTCCTTCAGCGTATTTTCGGCATATTTCCTCTCTGTTATATCCTTGAAGCGCGCAACCATGCCGATGACCGCTCCGTCGAATCCGCGAAAGGGTGTTGCGGCAAACATAAAGGGCACCGTCACACCATCCTTCCGCGTGCGTTCAATATCAAGTTCAATGTGAGCCTTGCCTCGTAAGAGTTTCGTCAAAGGACATTCGGTCGTATTGCACCACGAAGAGGGCATCAAATCATAACATTTTTTCCCCACGGCCTCAGTTTCGCTCAAGTCAAGGAAGTTAAGCAGCGATGCATTGATTCTTTTAACCGAAAAGTTCTCATAAATGAGGATCAAACCGTCAATCGACGTGTTGATAATCTGATTGAGTTCAACATTGGCAATTTCAGCTTCAACCGCCATGGCATTGGCCCGCTCGATGGCGTTTTCCAAATCTGTTTGGATGCGTTCCTGCTCGCGCCTGGCGTTGTCCAGCTTTTTCTGAATCATTGATAAGAATTTCCTTTTTGTTTGGGGAAGTATAGTAAACGCTGTCTTGTATGTCAATAGACTCTTGAAAACAGAATGTAGGATGAGGATTGCGTTGAGTACGGATTGAAAGTATGTATGTACGTGAAAAACCCTAAATACTCACTTACAGGAAGAAAGAAATTAAAGAAATATGGGTGGTTGGTTCCCGATAAGCACCGGGAACCCGACTATATAGGGATTAATGGCCGTCTGTTCTATAAACAAGCTATCAGAGAAATAATTTTTTACCGGCATTCCGTGCAAATAGTCAGCTCGCTTAAGGGAACCCCGGTTTTTTTGCTGATGAATTTCAATTGATCCGCAGGTGCGAAATATTTGCCGCATTTAGCGCAGGTCTGCATCTTGAAGGTGCGTCCCCAGATTTTGCGTTTATCTCCGGTCGAGGTCATTTCAATATGGCCGGTAGGGCACACATAGACGCACGCGCCGCAACCGATGCAGGCGTCCGATTTTTCATTATAAGGCGTGCCGACGGTTTTATGAGAACCGCGGGCAAAAAGGCCGATGGCGCTCACGCCGACAATTTCTTCGCAAACGCGTACGCAGGAGCGGCATAAAATACATTTGCCTTTATCCGTATCGGCGACAAACCGCGACTGCGGCTCCACGCCAAGTTCTTTCGCCAACTTCTGCAAAACTTCGGATTCGGGACAACGCGCCAGCAGTAATTCCATAACCAGGCGGCGGACATTCTGCACCCGCTCGCTTTTCGTATCCACAATCAGGCCTTCTTCCACGGCATAAAGACAGGATGTTACGATCCTTGTTCTATTTCCTTTTTTAATTTCCACAACGCAGAGTCTGCAGGCGCCGGAACGTGATACTGCTTCATGCGCGCACAGTGTGGGGATATTAATTCCCGCGGCACGAGCTGCCTCCAGCACCGCCGTGTCTTTTTTCGCCGTTACATTCTTGCCGTCAATAATCAAATTTACCATGATTTATCCTACCTCTACTTCACATTGATTGCGTCAAATTTGCAGCTTTCGATACACGCGCCGCAACGGGTGCACTTGTTGTTATCAATTGAATGAGCTTTTTTCTTTTCGCCGCTGGTCGCCTGCGTGGGGCACACCTTGATACACATACCGCAGCCGGTGCATTTTTCCGGATCAATGCTGTAAGTGATGAGCGCCTTGCAGACACCCGCCGGACAGCGGTGATCTTTTATGTGGGCGTCATACTCAGCACGGAAATATCGAAGTGTGCTGAGCACCGGATTGGGAGCGCTGCCGCCCAGCGCGCAAAGCGAGCCGTCCGCTACGCCAGTAGCTATTTTTTCCAAAAGGTCGATATCGCCTTCCGTGCCTTTGCCCGCGCAGATGTCTTCGAGAATTTCTCTCATGCGGCGGACGCCTTCACGGCAGGGAACGCACTTGCCGCAGGATTCCTCCTGCAAAAAGGCAAGAAAATATTTCGCAACGTCCACCATACAGGAGCGGTCATCCATGACAATCATGCCGCCGGAACCCATCATGGAGCCGACTTCGTAGAGCTTGTCGAAATCCACCGGCAAGTCAAGCAGGCTCTCGGGAATACAACCGCCCGAAGGTCCGCCGGTCTGCACGGCTTTGAATTTCCGGCCTTTGGGTATGCCTCCGCCAATGTCATAGATGATTTCGCGCAGTTTCATTCCCATCGGAACTTCCACAAGTCCCGTGTTGTTTATCTTGCCGACCAGCGAGAATATCTTGGTGCCCTTGCTCTTTTCGGTGCCGATGGAAGCATACCAATCAGCTCCGTTATTGATTATCAGGGGAACATTGGCCCATGTTTCCACATTATTGAGAACGGTGGGCTTGTCCCAGAGACCTTTTTCCACAGCGTGAACATATTTGGCGCGCGGTTCGCCGGCACGTCCTTCGATAGATGCGAAAAGAGCCGAGGATTCACCGCAGACAAAAGCTCCGCCGCCCTTGTTAATCGAAATATCAAAACTGAATTTACTTCCCAGAATATTTTTTCCCAAGAGGCCGGCTTCTCTGGCGCTCTCGATGGCCATCGTCAGATGAACAACTGCTAGAGGATATTCGTTGCGCACATAAATATATCCATGAGAAGCGCCAATAGCGTAAGCGCCGATAATCATGCCTTCGACCACACTGTGGGGATTGCCCTCCATCAAACTGCGATCCATATAAGCTCCGGGATCTCCCTCATCGCCATTGGCAATAATGTATTTGATAGAGCCGTGCGCCTTGCGGCAGCCTTCCCATTTCGTGCCAGCCATAAATCCGCCGCCGCCGCGTCCGCGCAGAGCGGCCTTTTTCACTTCATCAATAATACCTTCGGGACTCATCTCGGTCAAGGCTTTGGCCAGAGCGGTGTAACCGCCGATGGCCATATACGATTCAATCTGGGTTGGATCAATAATTCCGTTGGAACCGAAAACCAGACGTTTCTGTTTCTTGTAGAAGGGCACGTCCTCTTCTTTCATCACCGTCTCGAATGTTACCGGATCTTTGTAAAGAAGTTTTTCGATGACTTCGCCCTGCATAATGGTCTTGGTCACGATATCAGCAACATCCTTTTCCTTGACCTGCTGATAAAAAATCTTCTGCGGATGGACAACAACCAACGGACCTTTTTCACAGAAACCGAAACAGCCGGTCGCGCGCACCTCCACCTTTACATTTTGTTTGGAGATTTCCGCCTCCAGAGCGTCCTTGACTTTAATACAGCCGTAACCGCGACAGCCGGTGCCCGCGCAGATTGTTACCATTTGTTTATTGGGGTCATAATTTTTTTTCAGGTCTTCCTGAACTTGGCGCAATTCTAAAGCGTTGGTAATTTTTTTCATGATTGCGCCCCCCCTTCTTTGAACTTGCCGATAATTTTATCCACTTTGTTCATCGTCATCTGACCGTGATATTCAGTGTCAATGACCACCACTGGACCAAGCGCGCAAGCGCCCACGCAGTTGACGGTTTCCAGAGAAAATTTATTATCGGGAGTCGTTTCGCCCGGTTTAATGCAGAGCGTGCGCTCCATTTTGTCCTGAATGGACGCCGCGCCGCGCACATGACAGGCTGTCCCCATGCATATTTTAACGATATGCTCGCCGCGCGGTTTCAGACTGAAGGCGTTGTAAAAAGTGGCGACTTCATAAACGCGGCTGAACGGAATACCCAGAGATTTTCCCGCGGCCTTCAGCGCGTCTTTGGGAAGATAATTAAATGCTCCCTGAATATCCTGCAACACGGCAATAAGCGCGCTTTTATCGCGGCCGTGTTTTTTAACGATTGTCTTTGTTGTTGCTGCAATGCTCGCTTTCGTCATTCTTTTTTCACCTCGGTATTCTTTTAAGCTCCTCTTTTACCCCGTTAGAAATAATGCTCCGCTTAAATTTTTTACGGGGTTTACTTATTGCCTATTTGAGAAATTTCGCTTTTTCCGTCAATTTCTTGAATTCAGTGGTAACTTTTTCCTGAATCTTGTCAATTTCTTCTGCGGTTAGGTGGCGGAAACGTCCCTGTCCCTTGAAGTAATCCTTTATCGGTTTTAGTTTTTTCGGCATATCCGGTGAAAGACGATAATGGCCGTCTTCTACTTCATACAGAGGGAACACCCCCGTTTCCACAGCGAGGCGACCCATGGACACAGCCATATGCGAGGGACAGCGCCAACCGGTCGGACACACGGAAAAACAATGGATGTAGGAAGGTCCTTTTATGCTCTTGGCTTTTTCGATCTTGCGGATGAAATCCAACGGATAACTGGGGCATGCTGTAGCGACGTAAGGAATATTATGCGCGACCATAATTTCCGGCATATTCTTTTTCCATGTTTTTTGTCCGGAACTGACTTTGCCCGCCGGAGCGGTAGTAGTGGAAGCGCCCATAGGCGTGCCGCTGGAACGTTGAATGCCTGTGTTCATATAGGCTTCGTTATCAAAGCAAACGTAAATCATGTCGTGGCCGCGTTCCATTGCGCCAGAAAGCGCCTGAAACCCGATATCCATTGTACCGCCGTCTCCTGCCATACCGACCACTTTTACATAGCGGTCGTCAATTCTTCCTTTTTTACGCAACGCCTTGAGGCCGGCTTCCACTCCGGACGCCACTGCCGCCGCGTTTTCAAACGCGACATGAATCCAGGGAACTTCCCATGCGGTAGTTGGAAACATGCTCGATACAATTTCCATACAACCGGTCGCGGAGGCGATGACAGTATTGTCACCCAGAGCCTTGCTCATCAACCGTACGGCCAGCACCTCGGCACAGCCGGAGCAGGCGCGGTGGCCGGAAGATAACAATTCCTTTTTATTAATTAGCCGCGGAGCAAATAAATCAAAATTTTCTACAATATTCATTATTCTCTCACTCCCCAAAATTCATAGGTGTCTGCTTCCTTGTTAGTCATATCCGCCAAAACTCTTTCAAACATACCGGTAAAATCGTTCACGGGAACATCGCGCCCACCCAGTCCGTAGATATAATTGTAAATCAAGGGACGCTTAGCTTCGGCATAAAGGGCTGACTTGATTTCTGAAAACACCGGGCCGCCGGGACCGCCGAATGATATGGCGCGGTCGGTCACGATCAGTTTTTTCGCGTTTTTCACCACGGCTTTGATTTCCGCAAACGGGAAAGGACGCCATAATCTTAATTTTACCAGACCGGCCTTGACGCCTTTTGCGCGCATTTCGTCAATCGCCATTTGTGCGGTTTCTCCCATCGATCCCATTGTCAGCATCAGGACATCCGCGTCATCAGCCTTGTAAGTTTCCACCGGTTTATAGGCGCGGCCAAACATTTTCGCCCACTCGTCCCAGACTTCCAGAATAACTTTTTTGGAATTCTTGACGGCCTCGTCCTTGGCTTTCATTATTTCTGCAAAATAATCGGACATGGCAAAAGCACCCATCGTAACCGGCTTCGCGGGATGAAGCGTCGCGTGCGGCACGAACGGCGGGAGGAATTTATTTACCTCTTCCTGTGTAGGCATTTCCAGAGGTTCCACCATATGTGTTAATTGAAAACCATCAATATTAATATTTACCGGTAACATTACATCTTTATGCTCGGCGATTTTGAAAGCAATGATAGACATATCAATAGCTTCCTGTCCGTTTTCTACAAAAATAGAAATCCAGCCGGAATCGCGCTGCGGCATAATATCGGAATGATCGTTTAAAATATTCAAAGGGCCGGATACCGCACGGTTGGCTATGGCCATTGTTATCGGCAGACGCATCGCCGAAGCGATCGGCAGAAGTTCGTGCATCAACATCAAGCCCTGCGAGCTGGTTGCCGTGTAGGAACGGGCGCCGGCGCCGGACGCGCCGATAACCGCGCTCATTGCCGAATGTTCCGATTCCACGGTCACGAATTCCGCGTCAATCTTGCCGTCGGCGACCAGATCGGAAAGATGTTCCGCAATGTGCGACTGAGGTGTAATGGGATAAACGGCCGCCATGTCTATATTGCATAATCCCACGGCTTCCGCTACGGCAACTGCCACTTCCATGCCTATGCGCTTGCCCATGTTATCCCTCCTCCACCATCGATATCGCGCGGGGCCAGCACTCATGCGCACAAATGCCGCAGCCCTTGCAATAATCCATATTCGCCTGGAAAAAACCGTCCTCGGCTTGCTGTACGCAACCTTCCGGACAGTACACATAACAGATGCCGCACTTGATACATTTTGAATTATTCCAGACAGGTCGCTGCGACCGCCAACTTCCCGTATGATATTCACTGGCGCTGCCCGGCTCGGAAACAACACAGCCTATGGGAAGCTCTCTCCATGTTTTCAATGCCATAATGGATATACCCCTTAATTTTAATTGCTTATTTTAATTTCGTCGTAAGCCCGTTTCATCGCGTTGAGATTCTTCTGGGCGATTCTGCCGAATCGGTGTTCCACCGATTCTTTCATGGCGTCGAGTCCCATGACTCCTGTTACTTTTAACAATGCACCGATCATTGTGGTGTTGGCAATAGGCACACCCATTTCCTTGCGCGCGATGCCTGTGCCGTCCACAGTAGCAACCGTTCCGCTGAAATTCAGCTCTTTACGAATTTCATCCGGAGATTTGGTGGTGTTTACAATTAATTTGCCGCCCGGCTTTAAACCGTCGAGCACATTGACCAGGCCAATCAGACTGGAATCGAGCACCAGCACCACATCGGGGTCATATATACCAGAACGGACGTTGATTTTTTTATCGTCAATACGGGTAAACGCGGCAACAGGAGCTCCTCTTCTTTCCGGACCGAAACTGGGAAATCCCTGAGCGTATTTTCCGGCGGCGATTGCCGACACAGCCAGCAATTCTACCGAAGTCACCGCTCCCTGACCGCCGCGTCCATGCCATCTAACTTCTATCATTTATTTTAATCTCCTTATTGATGTTACAAAAAATGACTGTCATTCATAATATAGAAGCAAATTTCAGTCAATATCTTTTCATTTTTTTTGAAATTAATTTTTATATCAATAGTTTACATAATTTATTACGCTCATAATCGTGTAAAAAATGATCCAAGGGAGTCGTTGAAAAAACCCGTGTTTTGGGGCTGTTCAAAAATGTTCAGATGCAAGGCGCGCGAGACCTGAGAAGTGAGGCGTATTTTTCTCACGTGTGACCTTTAGGTCATACGCCGCAACGCCGAAGGATGAAACGCAACACCGCAGACCATGGTGCCCTTCAGGGTATGAGCGTTTTTTAGCAGCTCCTGACACGCCACTTGGTTTGTTCGGAAAGATATAAATCATTACCCTGAGAATCGTTGATAACGACAAGAGGCAAATCAACAATTGTTAATTTTCTAATTGCTTCCGGTCCCAGATCTTCGTAGGCGACCAATTCCATTTTTTTTACACATTGGGACATTAGGGCGGCAATGCCGCCGATTGCGCCGAAATAAACAGATCCATATTTTTTCAGCGCCGCGACTACTTCGGGCGAACGATTGCCCTTACCGATCATTCCCTTAAGGCCGTTTTCGATTAATTTCGGAGTGAAGAAATCCATCCGGTAACTGGTTGTGGGGCCTATTGAGCCAACAACCTTTTTTGGCGGAGTCGGTGTCGGAGCAGCGTAAAACAAAACTACTTCAGATAAATTAACAGGAAGTTTCTCTCCTTTGAGAAGCGATTCATACAAACGCCTGTGGGCAACGTCGCGGGCTGTATAAACTTCGCCGCTCAATAAAACCATGTCACCGGCATGAAGCGACGTGATAACTTCTTCAGTCAAAGGCGTCTTAATTTTTCGTGATATTGCCATTTTTAATTTTCCTTAATTCCGCTTACGCCTGCGGTTGATATGTCAATTTTTTAATTAGTATGTTTCGCCTTTCAATTCTGCAATATAAAGCTCTGCGCTGTATACGGCATTGGCCCCGTCACCGGCGGCCGTTACTACCTGCCGGAATTGTTTTGCCCGGCAGTCTCCGGCGGCAAATATACCGGTAACTGAAGTGCGCATATTATCGTCCGTTATAATGTAACCGCCTGAGTCTAATTTTAAAACATCACGGAAAATGCCGGTGTGGGGAAGACGGCCGACAAAAATGAAAACACCTTCCGCGTCAATTTCTTTAATTTCTCCTGATTGTACATCGGCGACCTTAACCCCAGTGACAAAATCCCGGCCGGTAACTTCTGTCAGTGTCGCACCCCAGACAAATTCGATTTTCTTTTCTGCAAATGCTCTTTTCTGCAGGATTTTAGCCGCACGCAACCGATTGCGGCGATGGATTATGATAATTTTATTGGCGAACTTAGTCAAAAAAAGCGCTTCCTGAATCGCTGTGTCGCCGCCGCCCACAACAACGACATCTTTATTTCTATAAAATGGCCCGTCACAGGTGGCGCAGTAGGAAATTCCCCTTCCGGCGAATTCCTGCTCCCCGGGGACTTCCAGATTGCGCCATCTTGCTCCGGTTGCCGCGATTACGCTTAAAGTCTTGAAGGACTTATCTTCTATGGTAACGTCCCAGATAGCAGGCGCGGCGGCATTTTTTTTGATTCCAGAAACATCTTTGGTTATTATTTCCAGACCGAATTTAAGCGCCTGTGTTTTAAAGAGCTGCATCAGATCAAATCCATTAATACCGTCAGGAATTCCCGGATAATTTTCGATCAGATCGGTAACGGTTATTTGACTTACCGTAGCCGCGCCTTCGATGAGCAATGTTTTGAGTCCGGCCCGGGCGGCATAAATGCCCGCGGTATAACCTGCCGGTCCGCCGCCGATAATAATTGTATCATAATCATATTCCGGCAATTTTGCTTTGCTCACGGAAAGTGCCTCCTTGGATATTCTGGTTTTAATTTAATCAGGATAAGGGGGTTTTGTAAAGTCTAAAATAAAGCCTTGGAGAGGGCTGTTGAAAAACGCTCATACCCTGAAGGGCACTATGGTCTGCTGTGTTGCGCTGCAAACCGCACCGCTCAACGTATATCTATATACGCCTCGCGGTTCGGTTTTTTGCGCGCCTTGCATTTGAACATTTTTGAACAGCCCCTAAATATGATGTTTTTCAATGACTCCCTTGGATAAATGTTTATTATTCGACTCAATTGTGATAATGGTTTATCGTACCGGTAAAAGGAAAATTTATGGATAAACTCAAGGGTTCACAAAGAAAATATTTACGCTCGCAGGCGCATCATTTAAAACCCCTGGTGATGATCGGCGCGAAAGGCGTGACGGATCAGCTTATCGGCTCGGTTGATCTCGCTCTGAAAGATCACGAACTCATCAAGGTGAAATTCGGCGAGTTTAAAGAAGATAAAACAGAAATATCCGGCCAAATTGCGCAAGCAACAAAAAGTGAAGTGGTTGGCATTATTGGCAACATTGTGATTCTTTACCGCCATCATCCCGAACCGGAAAAAAGAAAAATCAAGATCCCGTAAATTATTTTGCGCCTGTTGCTAAAATGGAATGGGCGATGCTGATCAGATAATCCGCTGCATTTTCGAATGTTATTAAGTTTTGCTTTGCCTTGATCAGGATATCCAAATTCTCTTAGCGCAACTTTTGTTTAGCAGCCTGTTTTTTGTACTGCTTTGCGCCAAAAATCAAATCCTGCTTTTTAATAAACACCTCCGTATCCGGCGGCACAGAATGCGTTAGCCAGACGTTACCGCCAATAACGGACCGGGCTCCGACAACGGTATCTCCGCCCAGAATAGTGGCATTAGCGTAAATAATTACATCATCTTCAATCGATGGATGGCGCTTCTTGGATCTTAATTTCTTGACTTCGGCCTTGGATAAGGAAATCGCGCCCAGAGTGACTCCCTGATAAATGCGTACACGATTGCCAATCACACACGTTTCGCCGATGACCACACCCGTGCCATGATCAATAAAGAAGCTCTCGCCGATATGAGCGCCAGGATGTATGTCAATGCCGGTGCGGCTGTGAGCATATTCAGTCATAATTCTGGGTATAAGTGGAATATTCAGATGATGAAGTTCATGCGCGATCCGATAAATCGTGATAGCCCGGATTCCAGGATAGCTGAAGATAATTTCATCATAACCTTTAGCGGCCGGATCGCCTTCTAATGCGACGCGGATATCCTTAGCCAGTATCGTTCGCAATTCGGGCAGCTTACGGAGAAACTCCACGGTCAATTGATGCCCCAATGGTTCGCAATGAACGCAGGGCTGGTTATGGCGGATGCAGTCATGCCTGATGGACAGGATAATCTGTTCGGAAAGGATTTCATAAAGAGCTGCTATCTGCTCGCCAAGATAATATTCCAGATTAACTGAATCCAGGCGGGTGCGGATAAAATATCCCGGATATAAAATTAAGGACAGGCGATGCAGAACATCGATAATCTCTTCCCGATGCGGAATCGGTTCGGCGCTGACGTGATCAAAGCATCCGCCGCTGCTGCACGACGCTACAAGTTCATCAACAACAGCCGGCACATTATCACGGTAACTTTTCGCCGATTTGATTTCATTTTTACATTTATCGCCGTTCTTTAAACGTTTCATCATTACAAACTCCTATTGATTTGTACAGCTCTGACCCGCTTGATTCCAGAAGGGAGACATGCCCCGCAGCCGTTCGATGATGGCCGGCATTTTATCAATGACATAATCCACTTCTTCTTCCGTATTATAAATACTCAGGCTGAAACGGATGGAGCCGTGCGCCATCGTAAACGGCACACCCATCGCGCGCAAAACATGTGAAGGTTGCAGAGATCCGGAAGTGCAGGCGGAACCGGATGAAGCGCAAATGCCCAATTCATTCATCAGAAGCAGGATGGCTTCGCCTTCTACAAATTCAAAACTGATATTGGTTGTGTTGGGCAAGCGATTAGCAGTATCGCCATTGACTCTGCTTTGAGGAATTCTTTCCAGAAGTTCTTTTTCCAACTTATCCCGCAGACGCTTCACTTCATTATTTTCTTTTTGCATATTTTTATCCGCAAGCTCGCAAGCTTTACCCAAACCTATTATGCTTGGAGTATTTTCGGTGCCGCCCCTGCGCCCTTTTTCCTGATGCCCTCCAATAAGAAAAGGCGAAAACCTGGTACCGCGACGCACGTAGAGAATACCAATACCTTTGGGCGCGTGGAGCTTGTGCCCGGATATGGAAAGCATATCAATGACATTGTTTTTCATGTTGATTGGAATTTTACCGGCGCTTTGAACAGCATCAGTATGAAATAAAATTCCTTTTTCATGCGCTAACCGGGCCACTTCTTCCACCGGAAAAATCACCCCGGTTTCATTATTTCCCCACATCAGACTGACCACAGCTGTATCGGTAGTCAGGTTTTTTTCCAGATTTTCCAGATCCAGCAATCCATTTTTATCTACAGGCAGTTCGGTTATCCGATAACCCTGCGTCGCCAATTGCGCGCACAATGCATGAATTGCGGGATGTTCCACGCGGCTGGTTACGATATGCTTTTTATCCGGATGAATCGCCAGCGCCGACCGGATGGCGGCATTATCACTTTCCGTACCGCAACTGGTAAAAATTATTTCTTCCGGCATTGCGCCCAGCAGCGCCGCCACCTGCTCACGCGCAGTGCGAATTTTCTGTCCAACCTGACCGCCAAAACTGTGCATACTGGAAGGATTGCCGTATAGATCACGAAAATAAGGCAGCATTGCCTCCAATACATCTTTCGCCACTTGAGTTGTTGCATTATTATCAAGATAAATTGTACTCATTTAGTTACCTCCTCAACCACTATATCCGGTGAGACAAGTTCTTTAAGACGATGCTCCACAAAGTGTTTCAGGGTGATATCCGAAGCTTTGCAGGTAGAACAGGCGCCGCGCGTGGCAACCATGACACGGTTGCCGATAATGTCAATAATTTCTATATCACCGCCGTCATGTTTGAGCGATGGCCTTATTTCCCGTTCGATCGTTTCTTCAATCAACCTAATCTTCTGAATATTGGTTAGTCTTGGTTTTGTATCTATTTTGGGTTCTGCCTTTACTTGATCAATAATCTGTTGAATAGCATCCTGACAACCACCGCAACCGCCGCCAGCCTTGGTATAATTGGTCACATCTTCCACGGTGGAGAGATTGTTTTCGCGGATGGCCCGTTCAATTTCTTTGTCGGTTACGCCGAAGCATTCACAAATGATTTTTGCCCCTGCCTCCAGTGACGGAGCACCTCGATAATTTTCCACCGCCTTTTCCAGCGCCTGCTTGCCCATCACAGAACAGTGCATTTTTTCATCCGGTAGACCGCCTAAATATTGCGCGATATCCTGATTGCTGACTTTGAGTGCTTCGTCAACCGTCATACCCTTAATCATTTCAGTGAGAGCCGATGACGAGGCAATGGCGCTGGCACAGCCAAATGTTTTGAATTTGGCATCCCTTATTCTTTTATTCTCATCCAGTTTAAATGTAAGTTTCAGCGCATCACCGCAGGCGAGCGACCCGACTTCCGCTACACCATCCGGATTTTCGATTTCGCCGACATTGCGTGGATTGAGAAAGTGCTCTTTAACTTTGTCTGTATATTCCCACATAGAACACTCCTTAAATCTGATTTTAATCAGTCTGTTTGTTATGACCGCATCATTATAACCTATAAACTAATTCTAATTAAGCAAATTTATTTAGCTTAAACATTTACCTCTTCGCACGATTTCGGGTTATTTGTTAAAACAAAGATGGCATTCATGGCCAGTAGATTAGGCCAGATATGCACAATTTCTTTTTCTCCTAGATAATGGACTTCCACAATCCTGATATTTTTTTCCTCACAAAAGTTTTTAAAATCCGTGATGCTTAAAAAGCGCACGTTAGGTGTATCAAACCAGAGATAGGGCAATGATCCCGTAATGGGTGACCTTCCCCGGAAAAACAGCATGAGCCGCGATTTGATATAGGCAAAGTTGGGAAACCCGACAATGACTTTATTGCCGATACGCATGGCCTCCTGGATGACAAAATCTACTTTTTTTACTTCCTGCATGCTCTGGTTAAGAATTACATAATCGAAGGAATGATCCGGATATTCCCGCAGGCTGTTCTCAATATCATCTTGAAAAACACTTAAGCCTTTCTTTACACACTCCTGAATGGCCTTATCGTCTAACTCAATTCCCTGTGCCCGGACGTGTTTATCCCGTACGAGGGGATATAAAAGATCTCCTTCGCCGCATCCCAGGTCCAGAACACGCGAATCGGGCTCGATAATCGAATAAATGATGCGATAATCCAGATGAATATCTTTAAATACCATAACTGTTCACCACCAGATACCCGTTAAATGTCTTGTCCAGAAAATGTTTTATCAGTGTTGTCTGCTCCGCCACCTCCACCAGAAAGGCATCATGACCATAAGTGGACGTCAGCTCGCAATATGTAGCATCAACGCGCCTCCTTTTCAATACCCGGACTATTTCCTGCGACTGGTGGGAAGGATAGAGCCAGTCCGACTTAAAGGAAATGATCAGAAAGCGCGTGGTGATGGCCTTTCCGGGCGGAATCATTTTTCCTCCCGACAGATCGAAGTAATCTATCGCTTTTGTAATATAGAGATAAGAATTGGCATCGAAGCGCTTCACAAAATTAGCTCCACGATAGCGCAGATAACCCTCCACTTCAAAATCGGCGTCAAATCCGAAGCTGAACTTATCGTTCTTTAATCGCCGGGAAAATTTCTCTTCCATGGATTGGTCGCTCATGAAGGTGATGTGGCCGATCATACGGGCAACCGACAGTCCCTTCTCGGGCTGGCCATACTCGTAGTAATTCCCCTCACGCCAGGCAGGATCAGCCATGATGGACTGCCGGACCACTTCGTTGAAAGCAATCTGCTGGGGAGAATGCTTAAGCGCCGTGGCAATAGGAATGGCTGACCTCACTCGCTCCGGATAGGAGGCAACCCATTGAAGGACCTGCATACCACCCATGGAAGCGCCGGCAACGCACAATAGTTTATCGATACCTAAAAAATCGATGAGATGCCGCTGGGCATGAACCATATCAGCCACGGTGATAAAGGGGAAATCCAGCGCGTAAGGTTTGCCTGTCGCCGGATTCATAGAAGACGGACCAGTAGAACCTTTGCAGCCGCCGATGACATTGGAGCAAATGATGAAGTACCGGTTTGTATCAAAAGCCTTGCCCGGCCCGATCATATTATCCCACCATCCTGTATCATCTTGTCCACTGTGAATGCCTGCCGCGTGAGCATCGCCGGAAAGGGCATGCAATGCAAGGATCGCATTAGATTTATCCTTGTTTAATTTTCCGTATGTTTCATAAGCAAGAGTGATCGGTCCCAGCGTATCTCCGCTTTCCAGTTTATGTCCCCTGCCCATTTCGGCAAAAGTGTAGTACTGCGTTTCTACAACGCCTATCGAATTATTTTTTATTAAGTCTTTTTTTGTTTTATTCACTATTGATAATTCCCAAAAATTTGCTCTGGTCATTGCGAGCCGACCCTTGGTCGGCGTGGCAATCTAAGAGAAGCAATAAGTTTTTAAGCATGAGATTGCTTCGCTAAGCTCGCAATGGCTCCTAATAAAATTTTTCATATTTTATTTCTGAAACAGCCATGTTGAAAGATACCTCTCTCCACTATCCGGTAGAATGGCCACTATTATTTTACCTTCGGCCTCCTTACGCTTTGCCACTTCCAGAGCGGCCCAGATAGCGGCGCCGCTTGATATTCCTCCAAGGATGCCTTCTTCCTTGGCGATTCTTCTAGCCATCTCTCCCGCATTTTCATGGGCGACCTGGATAATTTCATCAATTACATCCCTGTTCAACACATCCGGGACAAATCCGGCGCCAATCCCCTGAATCTTGTGAGGGCCGGGTTTTCCGCCGGATAGAACCGGAGAATCCTCTGGTTCCACAGCAATCATTTTTACAGACGGTTTCTTCTTTTTTAATACCTCACCGATACCGGTAATCGTGCCGCCTGTACCAACTCCGGCAATAACATAATCAACTTTGCCGTCTGTATCATTCCAAATCTCCTCCGCTGTAGTCCGGCGGTGTATTTCGGGATTAGCAGGATTTTTAAATTGCTGGGGAATGAAACTGTTTTTATTACTCACTGCCAGTTCTTCCGCCTTTTCAATAGCCCCTTTCATACCTTTGGCCCCTTCCGTCAGAACCAGTTGGGCTCCCAGAATGCTTAAAAGATGCCGCCGTTCCATACTCATCGTATCGGGCATGGTGAGAATAAGGCGATATCCTTTCGCCGCGCAGACAAAGGCAAGGGCAATCCCTGTATTCCCGCTTGTCGGTTCGATAATCACAGTGTCCTTACTGATAAGCCCCGCTGCCTCTGCCGCCTCAATCATGGCGACGCCGATTCTGTCCTTCACACTGGAAAGAGGATTGAAGGATTCGATTTTTACAAGAATTTCCGCGTTCAATCCCTTCTGTATTCTGTTGAGACGCACCAGAGGTGTTTTTCCCACAGTCTTGGTAATATCTGCAAATATATTAGCCATAAATTTCTCCTTCCTACCGTTATACTTTTGTCAATGCCTGTTCGATATCGGCAATGATGTCGTCAATATGTTCGATTCCTATGGACAACCGTATAAAATCCGGTGTCACACCTGTCGCAATCTGTTCCTCCGCGGAGAGCTGATGGTGTGTTGTCGTTGCCGGATGAATTGCCAGGGTTTTTGCATCGCCCACATTCGCCAGGTGAGAAATAAGTTTCAGAGATTCGATGAACTTCTTTCCCGCTTCCGCGCCGCCCTTGATTCCGAATCCGAGAATCGCTCCCGTGCCTTTAGGTAGATATTTTTTTACCCGCTGTTGTTCAGAACTGGACTTAAGCCCCGGATAGTTGACCCAACTCACTTTCTGATGTTTCTCCAGATATCCCGCCACTGCCAGAGCGTTCTCAGAATGACGGGGCATTCTCAAATGAATTGTTTCCAGTCCCTGCAGAAAAAGGAAAGAGTTAAACGGCGAAAGCGCCGGTCCCAGATCACGCAGGAGAGATACGCGAGCCTTGGTTATGTAAGCGATATTACCCATGGGCTTCAGAGCTTCCACAAAATTGAGCCCGTGATAGCTCGGATCAGGATCGGCAATCAGTGGAAACTTGCCGTTTGTCCAATCAAATTTCCCCGAGTCAACAATCACGCCGCCCAGCGATGTTCCATGACCACCGATAAATTTGGTAGCCGAGTACACAACAATATCCACACCGAAATCAATGGGGCGAAGCAGATAGGGCGAAACCGTATTATCTAAAACAAAGGGAATACCGTTTTTATGCGTAACACCGGTAATACCTTCGATGTCGGCCACATCAAGTTTTGGATTTCCGATAGACTCCGCGTAAATCGCCTTCGTCTTCGGAGTAATCGCTCTCTGAAAAGCATCGAGATCATTCGAGTTGACAAAGTTGACTGTGATCCCGAGTCGAGGAAAAGTGTAATGAAACAAATTATAGGTTCCGCCGTAGAGGTTGTCCGCCGAAACGATCTCATCTCCGGCGCGAGCGATATTGAGAAGCGCCAGAGTGATGGCCGACTGGCCGCTGGCAACTGCCAGTGCCCCGACACCGCCATCAAGAAGGGCAATTCTTTTCTCAAAGACGTCCGTAGTCGGATTCATCAGTCGCGTATAAATATTGCCGAATTCTTTCAGACCGAAAAGATTGGCCGCATGTTCGGTGTCTTTGAACTGGTAGGAGGTTGTCTGATAAATGGGAACCGCGCGCGATCCCGTTGTAGGATCCGCATCCTGGCCGCCATGCAGGGCCAGTGTTTCTATTTTTAATTTTGCATCGATTTTACTCATTGTATGTCATCCTTTCATATTAGTCTTATGTTTTGGTTGTTTTCTATCCGGTTCTTCTTTCCTGTGTGTTGAAGATACACATTATGTGTCCCCGGGCGAGACCTGCCACAGTCAGAGTAATATTCAGCAAAACCGATCTTTTTCCTTTCGGTGAAGAGAAAAAAGTATTCTCGTATCTAATTTCCATGTAAAACCTCTTCTATTGTTCCACCGCCCAGAACGCGGTCATTTTCATAAAAAACCACGGACTGGCCGGGTGTGATTGCTTCCTGTTCTTCGGCAAATATTACTTTCAGTCTGCCGTTTGCGGCTGTTACATCGCAGAGCGCCTCTTTTTTCCGGTATCTGATTTTCGCATACACTTGCCGGGGCCAGGATTTAACGAGCATGTTTATATCGCAGGCTATAAGCCCCTTTGCCATTAAATCCTTCTTTTCACCGACAACAATACGGTTTTCATCGGGATCGATGGATACAACATACAACGGTGTCGCATGGCTGATACCCAGGCCTCCCCGCTGGCCGATAGTATGAAATATAATTCCCCGATGCTTGCCCAGAATCTTTCCCTGCATATCCACAATCGGGCCCGGATTTAATTTCTGCACCCGCTCCAAGAGAAATTCCTGATAATTTTTTTGTGTTACAAAACATATATCCTGGCTCTCCTGTTTTTCCGCAACAGGCAGGGAAGCTTTTTTCGCTATTGCCCTTACCTCATCCTTGGTCATAGGAGCGAGGGGAAACAGTACATTCCCCAATCCCTCGTAAGGCATGGGGTAGAGAAAATATGTCTGATCTTTCTTCCTGTCCTTCGCCCTCTTCAGGCAATAACCCTCTTCGTTTCTTTCGATAGCCGCGTAATGACCCGTCGCCAGGAAATCAAAGCCGAGCACCTTCGCTTTTTCCAGAAGACTTCCAAATTTTAGGTAGCGATTACATTCGACGCAGGGATTGGGTGTCCGGCCTTTTTTGTATTCGCTGATAAATTTGGCAATGACCTTATCTTCAAACTCACCTGCGTAATCAAAAACATAGTGAGGAATTTTAAGCCGGTCACAGACCCTTTTTGCATCATCGATTGCAGTAGCGCCGCAACATCTCGCACCGTCTTCTTCCGCCGCAATACCCAGGCACATGGTTACGCCGGAAACATTATATCCTTCATCTGCAAGCAACATGGCTGCAACAGATGAATCGACGCCGCCGCTCATGGCCACCATAACTTTTTTACCCATATGTTTCCTTTAAAACGGGGATCTATTTTTTACCGTCATTTCTCGCAGTGCCCCATCTCGTTACGTCGCCTTGCCGGATGCTGTCCTTTCTGACCGCATCTTATATCCCTAACATTTTTCGGATTCCGAAAATGTTCCATCATTTTATCACTATATTCCATTTATTTAATCTCTTATTTTTTCTCAGAAGCGGGTGAGCTTTGCGAGCTTTTTATACCATTTTGCTTTCAAAGGATAACGCGGTGGCAAGGAGGAGGCTCCGTAGGCGTATTATTAATACGTTGAGGAAGCCGACGACGCTGCCAACAAAGTTAGCCAAAGAAAGCGCATTGGTATTAGATATTAAGCATCATTGCATTGCCTACTTTCTCCTGATTCATTTTGACCAGCATATCCAGGGTGATCGAATTTAATGTTTCGGAAATTTTTCCGCCGATAATCGCCCAAATGTCATGACTCGCGCAGATTGGCACTCTTGGACAGGTGGAAGGATTCTTGACACAGTCAACAAGAGAACAATCTCCTTCCAAAACATCCACAATCTCCTTCATTGTTATCTGTGAAGGATCTTTGGCCAGGCTATATCCTCCATGCGCCCCCCGTATGGAGTTAACCAGACCAACTCTCCGCAAGGGTATGATGATCAAACTCAAGTACTTCTCGGAAATATTCTCCCCTTTGGCAATATCCTTAAGAAATACCGGGCTTTGGCCATAATTAAGGGCCAGTGCCGCCATCAATCTAACTCCGTATCGCGTTCTTGTGGAAAGTTTCATATCAGTTCCCTGATGTAATTACTACTATCACTATCGATTTGATAGTAATTAAACTATTAGAAAGGAATTGTCAAGAAAAAATGTGAATGAGGGGATATTTTAACAATGCCGGGGATAGATTCATTTTGCAAGTCATTAGGACTAGAAATATCATGCATTTCCGTAAGCTTTAGAATTGGTTTCCAAAATTTGCTTTGTATCTCTACCCGCTATTTGCATTCGAATTTATTTTTTATCTGTGTTAAATCATTATTCAGGTGATTTATTTTTTGTTTTTAGAAAATCGAAATCACATTAATTCTCTTGAAAAATAAGTGAGGCAAAATTATTAAAACAAACTTAGCGACATTTAAAGAATTAGGCATCGACAAAAGAATCCTCAATGCAATAACGGAAATGGGATTTGAAATACCTATGCCCGTTCAGCAAGAGGTGATACCTTTTCTATTGCGGGACTCAAGGGATTTAGTTGCCCTGGCTCACACGGGAACAGGTAAAACAGCCGCATACGGTATACCCATTATTCAACAAATCGATCCATCCTCATTAAAAACGCAGGCGCTGATTCTGGCGCCCACCAGAGAGCTTTGTTTGCAGATAACGGATGATCTGACTCACCTTGCCCAACATATCGACAATCTGAATATTGTGGCGATTTACGGCGGCGCAAATATTTTCACTCAGATAAAACAGATAGGCGCGGGAGCGCAGATTGTCGTGGCCACGCCGGGCCGCATGCTCGATATGCTGAAACGTAAAAAAGTAAATGTATCCGCAATCAACTGGTTGGTGCTGGATGAAGCCGACGAAATGCTGGATATGGGCTTCAAAGACGATTTGAATGCCATATTATCCGGTACTCCCGATCAGAAAAGAGTTCTTTTGTTTTCAGCAACGATGCCTTCGGGAATTGAAGCGATTGCCAGAAGCTATATGAAAAAGCCCAAAGAGATCACGGTTGGCTCCAAAAACATGGGCGCGGAAAATATTCAGCATCAATATTACGTCGTGCATGCCAAAGACAGGTATGTAACACTCAAAAGAATTGCCGATTATTATCCCGATATCTACGCAATAATTTTTTGCCGGACAAAAATTGAAACCCAGGAAGTTGCCGATTCACTGATAAAAGACGGCTACAATGCGGATGCATTGCATGGCGATCTTTCCCAGGCGCAGCGAGACAGCGTCATGAACCGCTTTAGAACCAGAAACCTGCAAATGCTGGTGGCAACTGATGTTGCGGCCCGGGGAATCGATGTTACAAATTTAACTCACATTATCAATTACAATCTGCCGGACGATATTGAAAACTACACCCACCGCAGCGGCCGGACAGGCCGGGCCGGTAAATCCGGTATATCCATTGTCATCATTAATTTGAAAGAAGCTTTCCGGATTAAACAAATTGAGAAACAAATCGGCAAGAAATTTGAACAGGTTAAAATACCCACCGGCCGTGACGTTTGTGAAAAACAACTTTTGCATTTAATCGAAAAAATAAAAAACACAGAGATCCAGCATAAAGAAATCGGCGTCTTTTTGCCCGCAATTTATGAACAATTGAAGGGAATAAGTAAGGAGGAAATAATTCAAAAGTTTGTATCGGCAGAATTTAACCGTTTTTTAAGTTACTATCGCAATGCCGCTGATATAAATGTAGAGATGAGAAAAGAAAGCGACAGAACAGTTTCCAGTTCCAGAACCGGGTCCGGCGCCAGTTCAGGTTCCGCACGCTTATTCATTAATCTGGGACAGATGGAGAAATTTAATGATCGCCGGCTGACAGCTTACCTTTTTGATACAGCCAATATTCCTAATCTGCGTATTTTCCATGTTGAGGTAACTCGGAGTTGTTCTTTTTTTGAGACGGATTCTCAACAGGCGGATTTTCTGATGGCAAAATTCAAGAAAGAAAAATTCCAGGGCCGCCACGTCCAGATCGGATATGCCGACAAAGGCAAGAGAAATAAAGGTAAAGAACGGAGTAATAGGGACTATTCCAAAGCCACAAACGCTTTTTTCGCGCTTAAAAGGAAACGGCGATAAAGTTTCGATCAAGAAATCCGGAATATATGAAGAAGGATTTTGCTAGCAGGAAAGAAGATAGGATCCAATTATCTTCTTTTGATCATCGCCGAGGCTGATGAACTTAACTCCCACTCTATGGTTATTTACTCCGACGATTCGTGTCAAAACATTGATCCAGTTTTCGCCAATCATTATCTTCAGTCTGTAAAAATTTCCCTTCTCAAGTTCTATCCCATAACTTTCAAAAGAAGCTCCCGTTTCGGAGATATTTTTAATGACAACTTGAATTTCTTGTTTCGCCAAAAGAATACCGGGAAAAGAACATTTCTTTCGCTGTGCGGATCTATGGCCAAATATTAATTGATATTTTAACCCGCAGGCACAAACTTGATCCAGAACTTTGTTCTGCAAGTCTTTCTCAGGCTTGGTATGGTTTTTTGCCCCGCATTTGGGACAGACAACTACTGCCCAGCCTAAAGGACCAATGAGTACTTCCAGGAGCATATCTTTTTTCCTTCTGAAGCCTCAGATTTTTTCTCTACAAATATCTTTCTTCTAGATTTTTTTACGCGCTTTGCTTACATATATCACTGAATATATGTAATAAGAATTGCTCTTTCCCTGAGATGAAATTATACAAAGAATAATCTTGCATGTCAAAGTAAAATTGCTTTAAATAAGGTATTGGTTTAAATAATAAAACCATTAATTAATAGCGTTGTTTATTAACAGTCGTTCAAAATCCAAATAATTTCCATAAATCCTATTTAAAGGAGACAGAATGGATACACGACGAGACTTCATCAAGAAAAGCGCTATCGTGGGCGCTGCTTTGTGCCTCCCGATTTCTTTGACACGTGAAAGCCGGGCAGATTATCCTGAATTAAAAGCACGTAATCCGAAAAAGGCGCTGATTTTATGGTACAGCCAGACAGGCCTCACACGCAGATATGCCCGTCTTATCGGCTGTATTCTGAAAAGTAAAAATCTTGCGGTTGACGAAATTGAATTACAGGAAACTAATAAAAAACTACTGCTGGATTATGATCTCATCATCATCGGCACACCGGTATTTTATTACGATACTCCCTCCAATGTCAGCGAGTGGCTGGAAACAATTCCTTCAATCAAGGGCACACCTGTTGCAGCGTTTGTTTCCTTCGGCGGCCCGGAAGGCAATCAGCATAATGCGTCTTGTCACCTTCTCAAACTCTTGGCGAACAAAGGTGGCGTTCCTGTGGGAAGGGATGCCTTCAGAAATATTGCCTCATATCCAACGCCCCACTGGAACAGTGCAAAGCAGATTTCCGGACAGCATCTGCCCAATGCGGCGACGTTTGATCAGGTGCGCCGCTTTACGGCGGACGTGCTGGAACGAATTACCCGCGGTGAGACAATTTCTATCGGCTACGAAGTAGCGATGCGGGAAGGTTTGCGGGCGTTGCCCTTGGTCTGGCTGAACAAGAAAGCTATCAGCAAGCACACCGTTGATGCTCAAAAATGTATCGGCTGTGGAACCTGCGTGAGAAAATGTCCAACCAAAGCCATCAATCCATTCAAGCAAATTGTTGATCGGGATAAGTGTCTGGCCTGCTTCGGCTGTTTGAATAATTGTCCTGCCGATGCTGTAGTGATGGAATACAGGGGCGAGCGCCTATGCGGGTTCCCGGAATATTTAAAGCGAAACAAAATTACGATTATGGAACCGCCGGAATTCAGCACGTGCAGCTGAAATTTTACTAGGCGATACTTGAACTTGCGTGTAAACTTTAGGCGACAACAAACGTTTGTTTTTAATAAAACATTGGTGTAAATGATTAAACTCTGAATCAATAGTGTTGTTTACAAACAGCAGATCTATACATTACACATATTAATATTACCGCAGAAGAGAAACGGGGAATGGACCTAACAGAACTGAATACAAGAGGATGGATGCTTGTTAATGGCATCTCATCACAGGCGGATATTCTGGAACTTGGCAAGGCATTGGGTTCTCCTGTGCGGACGCCTAATGGGGAGCTTGTGAAAGAAATACGACGAGTACCGAGAGATGAAGCTCCGCCAGGAAGTCAAAGTGCGATCTATGGAACCGGTCCCTTTCCACTGCACACAGATACAGTGTTCTGGCCATTGCCCGTGAGATATGTGATCCTTCGAGGTTATGGTGATACCCGCAGGCCGACCACAGTCAAAAGTTTCCCCGAACTTGTGAGAAACTGCGACACTCAGTTTCATGTCTGTGCCCGGGACTCGGTGTGGCTTGTTCGTGCAGGTTCCAAGAGCTTCTATTGCTCGATGCAATTCCGCCACAACGATTCGCATGGCTGGCGGTATGATGCAGACCTTATGGTTCCTGCAAATGACGCAGCCGTTAACGTCGACAGAGTCCTTCGTCCACTAGTTACCAACGATGTGGATGAAACCATAACTTGGTCTGGTGATAAGGCTGTTGTTTTTTCCAATTGGACTGCCCTTCACGGGAGAGGCCCACAACCGTCAGATGAGGGTATTCGTGTCATAGAAAGACTATATGTGAGGTGATACTATGAGTTGGGAGCGTGATCCTCTTTGGGCAAAGGCGCGTCTTTTTTTCCAGCATGCGTTCAATACACGGCGTGATGACGCGACATTCGGACTGTGGTGTTCATTCGGGTTGGAGCTACTTGCACGAACTACATTGGCATCCGTGAGCCCCACACTTCTAGCCCGGCCAGACAATGAACAAAGAAACCTTCTTCATGTAGTTCATAAGGAATCGGAGCTTTCATTTCCCCAGTCGATCATAGCGACCCAAGTGTTTGATCTGTGCAGACGAATGTTTCCTGTGTTCTCTGAGGAAGATCGAAAAATAGCATCCGCATTGCTGAATCAGCGCAATGCAGAGTTACATTCAGGGGCTGCAGCGTTTCAAGAGTATAGATCAAGCCAATGGCTGGCCGGATTTTATCACGCCTGTAGATCGCTCACTACTGTGCTCGATGAATCGCTGGAAGACTTGTTTGGCGAGGAAGAAGCCAAATTTGCAGAGGAGATGCTCGCAGAGAACCGAGAAAACGTTAAGAAAGAAGTCCTGAGCGCAATTGCCACTCACAAAAAAGTGTTCGAAGCAAAGCAGCCACATGAGCAAGAGGCAGCGAAACTTGAGGCAGAGGCACTTGGTCAAGAACTGTCGACGCAACGACATCATAGGGTCATCTGCCCAGCCTGCGGCTGCACTGCAACTATACAAGGACGACCCTTTGGGAAAGAACATGTGACCCATGAAGAAAACGGCGATATTGTCGTGAGGCAAGCAGTGTCACCGACTGAATTCTCATGTTCTGCATGTGGTTTGAAGCTTGCTACATACGCACAATTGGAGACTGCTGGCCTTGGCGACTCTTATACTAGAAAGACCACATACTCGGCGGTAGAATATTATGGACTTATCGATCCCGATGATTTTGATTCATATCTTGCTGAATATCTCGCGTCACAGGCTGGGGATTTAAGGGAATACGATAACGAATAGATGCGGATGCCCGTCAACACTTTAAACAGCGCGCGTGAGCGCACTAGTTAGCCGTATCTGATGGTCAAACCACAAAAGATCAAAAGATGGAAATATTCATGATTCAATTTTTGATCACCCAGGACGCGCGTTATGCAGTCTGTAATCGTTTCGTTAGGAGAAAGAATCAATAATGACATCGCATCGTTTACAAGAAAGCATCCGTGCTGTCGCAGTTTTTGAGGCGGTCAAAGGAATCTTCGTGCTCGTTGCCGGGTTTGGACTCCTCAGTCTCCTGCATAAGGATGTTCACAGTATCGCCTGCGAGTTTATTTCAAGAGTGCACTTAAATCCTGCGCAAAAGTATCCGAAAATATTTATCGATTTGGCAGACCATATTACGGACGGCAAGTTATGGTTCTTTGCGAGTCTGGCTCTGATCTATTCGGCCTTCCGTTTTGTCGAGGGGTATGGTTTATGGAAAGTAAGAGCTTGGGCGGAATGGTTGGCTTTGGTAAGCGGAACGATTTATCTTCCCATTGAAATTTACGAAGTATGCGTCAAGGTTTCGTTCGTGAGTGTATTTGCGCTGGCTGCCAATATAGTCGTGGTGGCCGTAGTCGCCTACGTGTTGATTCAGAAGGACAGTTAGACGATAAAACAAGTCAACGAAGGAAACGCCCATATCTATAATGCCGGCTCCATCTGATTGCCAAACTACGAAAGATTAAAAGGGAGAAATATCCATGAAACAATTTATTATTACCCCTGCGGCGGGGAAACGTCTGATCGGGAAAGCAATCGTCAGACACGCGGCGGTGGCGAAAGCCATTAAAAAAGGAACCGTTGTTATTGTCGCCGGGACAACCAACGGCTATGTGGCGGAGGAAATTCTTTCGGCGCTAGGTCAGGCAAAGGAATTTAAGCGAAATCGTTTTTACCGTGGAATCATTCTTCCTCCTGCCCGTCCAACTACCTCTAAAGGAAGACTTCCCGACGAAGACAAATTTCCGGGTGATGTGATAATAAGAAATGGAGTTTTTCAGAGGGGCAAAACCATATTTGATGTAGTTGACGATCTGCATGAGGGAGACGTCATTCTGAAGGGTGCCAACGCTGTTGATTTAATCCAAAGAAGGGCGGCAATTCTGATTGGCGATCCTAAAGCGGGAACCATCGGTGTTGCATTGCGGGCAATGGTCGGCCGGCGTGTCCGTTTGATTCTGCCGGTTGGACTGGAAAAGCGCATTTACGGAAATCTTGATGAACTGGCGGCAAAGATGAACGAGCCGGGAATGCAAGGTCCGCGGCTTTTGCCCGTGCCGGGAGAAATATTTACCGAGCTTGATGCAATTGCTTTGCTTACTGGCGCCTCGGCTCAGTTGGTTGCAGCAGGCGGTGTTTGCGGAGCGGAAGGAAGCGTATGGCTGGCTGTGAGCGGTAAGCCAGCGCAGGAAAAAGCGGCAGAAGTTCTTATAAAGTCCGTCGTCAATGAACCGGCGTTTAACTTCTAAAAAGGATGAAACAGAATGAAAAGATCCTTAAAACAAACAATAATGCTGGCCATACTTAACAGGCACGTCCTGATACTGTTCAACGTTATTCTGCTCGCAATAATCGTTTCAATCGTTGTGGAATTTATTACCCTGGTCAGGACACCTGAAAACGACATAAAAGAAATGGTTGAAATGTGCAATGGCATTGCAATCATTCTGTATGGGTATGGGGTGGCGCTTGAATCCAGAGCACCCCTTATGAGGTACCTCAAACTATATCCGGATTTTGCCACCCCGCTCCAGACCGGTGTTGACGAACTGTGTAATAAATACGGCATCTTTATATTGTTGCTGGCCCTTGCCCAGGAAGTGCTGGTGCATCTTGTCACCATACCAGACCGCGTACTTAATACGGCCGGCAAGGAATCCTACATTTTTTCAATCTGTATAACCATGCTGGTATTTGTTTCTTTCTTTCTCATACGTCTGACGGTAATGGCGGCACTTCCTGCCCGATTTATCGCGGCGTATGGCAAAGAACAAACCGGTACGGCGGATCGTTGAAATGCGCCATGGTGAACAAATGGTTAATTTATGAAAGATAGTCAAATCAACATTGTCATCAAAATATTAAAAAAGGAACTGGAAGTGGGAACAATGCCTAGTGTTTCTCATCTGGCGGAGGATCAGCGCGATCCTTTTGTCATTTTGATTTCCACGCTCCTGAGTCTGCGCACAAAAGACGAAGTTACGGCGGTGGCAACCGAAAGACTCTTTGAGCTCGCATCCACACCGGAAGAAATGCTGAAAGTTCCGTTAGATAAAATATCCAAGACGATCTATCCGGTAGGTTTTTACCGCGTAAAGGCGCGCAATATTCACCATACCTGCCGAGAGCTAATCAAGCGTTTTGCATCCAGAGTGCCGGACGACATTGACGATTTATTGAGCATCAAAGGCGTCGGCCGTAAAACCGCCAATCTTGTTGTTTCGCTAGCCTACGGCAAGGACGCCATCTGTGTTGACACACACGTGCACAGAATTTCCAATAGACTGGGCTACGTTAAAACAAAAACGCCCGATGAAACGGAATTTGCCCTGCGGAAAAAACTGCCGCGCCGCCACTGGATCATTTATAACACCATCCTGGTTGCGTTCGGCCGGAAAACATGCAAACCCGTTTCTCCTCTTTGCAGTCAGTGCCCGGTAAATAAATATTGCGATCGTATTGGTGTTACTTTTAGCCGCTAATGCCAAATAAATGATCTAAAAGAAAAAAGTTGACTAGCTTATGTCGTTTTGGTATTGTCCACCGGTTTCAAAAATAAATTTTAATAAGAGAAAAAATTTATGTATACAGTATTGATTATTTTACATATTTTAGTTTGCCTTGTTTTGATTCTAATTGTGCTCCTGCAGGCAGGTAAGGGTGCCGATATGGGCGCGGCGTTCGGCGGTTCCAGTCAAACGGTTTTTGGCTCCTCAGGAGCAGGTACTTTTTTGGGAAAACTGACCGCAGGAGTAGCTATAGTGTTTATGCTTACATCTCTGCTACTTACCTATTCGGCAAGCCACAGAAGCTCTTCGTTAATGGATCGGTCCAAACTCCCACTTACGAGACAGACGCTTCCGGTAACGAAACCAGATGCCGCAAAACTGCCAGCAATGCCTCCCGCAGCACCGCCGCCGGTACCGCGGTAAGTAAATAAAGATCTTTTCATAGTGGATCCCCCTACGGCAAGGAGCCGGAGGCTCCCTATAATAATGAGACTTGTTGAAAACGAACGAAGTGAGGTTTGAAGCGTTAGTCGAATTATCCCGTATAAGCTTGGGGTAATGAGACATCCCACGACCGGATATGATAAAAGTTCGTAGAAATATTACAAAATCGGTCGCGTGGCTCGAAATATTAAAATTTTCTTGATGCCGAAGTGGTGGAATTGGTAGACACGCCATCTTGAGGGGGTGGTGGGCACAACCCGTCCGGGTTCAAGTCCCGGCTTCGGCACCATTTATCAAATTATACTTACCAGACGCCTATCAGCGATTTTTGCCGCAAATATTTTCAATATTACTTAATTTCTGTTGGATTTAAATCATTATTATCTGGTTGAGCATGCCTTTTTCGAGTCTCTTTTATTATCTGCTCTATTTCATCACCGTATAATTTTAATTTTCGCTGCGATAAATATTTTTCAGGATTTTCGGTGTTTTGCGCTAGTTCCAGCAAGTTTTTGTCCGGCAAAAACATGAATATGGCGCGGTTTTCTTCTTTCGCCCTATGGAAACGCCAAGCGTAAAGCTTTTTGAATAATTCTCTCTGCTCATCATTGAGGCAATAGTAGCCTTTGATTTTTGTGTGTCCATACCGGTTGATTCTTTTTTCCTGCCAATTGGCGGCGGCAATTTTAGCAAAATCTTCTCTGGCGGCATCTTTCAAATCTTTTATGTCCAGTTCCGCGGATTGTTTTTCATAAAGCGCCGGAAGATATATAACGTCTTGAACGGCATACTCCAGTTGTTCCTCCTTCAATGGCCGGTTATCCCAGCGTGAGCGTTGTATTTTTTTGTTTTTTTTCAATTCCACGCCCACAAATTGTGTAATCATTTTTTCCAGTGAAAGCTGTTTAAAGCCTAAAAGAAGCGCCGCCCGATGCGTATCAAAAATATTTTTGAAATCAAATTTATAATCCCGCTTCATAAGACGGATATCGTTATCCGCGGCATGAAGAATCTTGACAATTTGCTGATTACCAAAATATTTACCTAAAAAAGAGAAATCAAGATTATTCAAAGGATCAAAAACATAGGTTGTGATGTTAGCATGAATTTGGATGAGACAGAGTTTTTCCTTAAAATAGCGAAATGAATCGTATTCGGTATCGATGCTAAAAACTTTCGCCCGCTTAAAATCATCGATGGCGCGTTGTAATTTTTTAGGTGTATCTACCAGAAGCCATTTTGTATCCATGCCGGATAACTTAACCGAAATGCGAATTTAAAGCTACAAAAATGACGAGAGAAAACACGAGAAAAATAAGGACAAGATAATCGGAAGAAGTAAGTTTCAATTCCACTAAAGATGTGCGCTCTCCCATCTTATAGCTCCTTGCCTCCATAGCCATTGCCAGTTCATCCGCCCGCCGAAAAATACCAGTTAAAACAGTTAAGATTAAAGACAAGAACGCTTTGATTCTGATAATATATCCTGACTGGCTCAAATTGTAACCTCTGGCTTTTTGGGCAATTTCTACTCTTTCCTTTTCCGTCAGCAAGATAGGCATGAGCCTTAGAGCCAGCATAATCATTACAGCGATATCATCAACCGGCACACGCAGCAATTTTAATGGCCGTAAAAAATACTTCACTGCCGCGATCATCTGAGAGGGCGTAGTAGTCAGCGTCAGTAAAATCGCGGCCACAATCAAACACAAAAAACGCCACACTACAAAAAATCCCTGTTGTAATCCTGTATAAGAAATAGAAATTCCGATGTAAGGAATATTGAAAAGAGCTTCCCCTTCATTAAACAGCAAATGAACTAAAAAAATCAGAACGATAAAGAACAGAAGCGGTTTAATGGCCTGCCCAATTGTCCGCAAAGTTATGCCGTTTGCCAGCGCCGCACAAAATAAGGCAATACCGACAATTACTACTATCAGCGGTTTCAACCAAAGAATAAAAATGCTTAAGCAGATAGTGGCGGCAAGTTTTATGCGGGGATCAAGATTATAGATGAGCGATTGGCCTTTTATAAAAGAGCCGGCATGATACATAATCAATCCTTATTTTTACGGATTAAGGAACGGATTTCTTCTAAAGCGTCTGCCATGCTGACAATGTCGGTGCGCGCCGGGAAGCCTGATTCTTTTAGTTTAATTAACAGCTCGGTAATCTGAGGAAGCTGCATTCCTATTTTTTGCAGCAGCCCGATCTTCCCGAAAATTTCTTGCGGAGTACCGTCCAGGTAAATGCGGCCTTCACTCATAACTACAATTCTCTGCGTGAGAGATGCTTCCGCCATGTTATGCGTAATATGAATTATCCCCACACCCTCAGAATGGAGTTTATCAACAATATCTAAAACGCGCTTAGCAGCTGCGGGATCAAGAAACGCAGTCGGTTCATCGAGCGCTATATAGCGCGGCTGCATGGCTAAGACACCGGCGATCGCCACCAGTCTTTTTTCACCGCCGGAGAGGTTTTCGATATTGCGGCAGGCGAGCCCGGAAATGCCTACTCTAGCCAAAGCTCCGGCAACTCGCTTTTTAATTTCCACCGTCGGCAGACGTAAGTTTTCCGGACCGAAGGCGACATCTTCCTCCACCGTCATACCGACTATTTGATTATCGGGATTTTGAAAAACCATCCCCACCAGCGATCTGATGTCCGCTTGATGTCCTGCATCTTTCGTATCGAAGCCGCCTATCGTAACTTTGCCGCTTGTGGGCAAAAGCAAAGAATTCAAATGCCGGATAAGCGTGGTTTTGCCGCAGCCGTTTGGGCCGATCAAGGCAAGGTGTTCACTTTCTCTTATTTGCAGAGAAACACCCCGCAGGGCATCAATTCCTTCCGGCTCATATTTGTAATAGACATTTTCTAATGTAATCAATTGATGAATCCTAACCCCAATAAACGGGATAAGCTCCGCCCATGCGGGATAAGTGCGTTTAAAAATTTGCTTTCTACTGGAAAGCAAATTCTAACTTACGAATGCGTTAACGAAATTATTTTTTGCTAAAAAAACGCAGAAAATAATTTCTAACTTGCTAAACTTTTACGCGACCCTTGAGCTGCGAACTGATAATGGCGGCAAGCAATATTTTTATTATATCGCCCGGAATAAACGGCACAACACCGACAGCTAGCGCCTTGTGAAAGCTCATCTTTGCCACTAAAGAAAGCTGAAGGCTTCCCAGAAAATAGATTATCAGCATTCCGATCAGCATGGAAAAGATATGCCAGAAAACGCCCGCGCTTTTCCTCATTCGATTAACCATCCCGATGACAAAAGCCGCGATGATAAAGCCCAGCAAATAACCGCCGGTAGGGCCTAAGATAACGCCCAGCCCTGCTTTGCCTCCGGCAAAAACCGGGATGCCCACAACTCCCAGCATGACATAAATTAATTGGCTCACAGCTCCCAGTTGGCCGCCCAGAAGCACAGCCGCAATATTTAAGAAAAATGTTTGCGCGGTGATCGGCACTGGCGGCAGAGGAATAACAATAAAAGCTCCCGCCGCGGTGAGCGCTCCGAAAAGCGCCGCGTAAACCAAACCTTTAATCGATGTTTTGTCAGCAGCCATAAATTGAATTCCTATAATAATTATATATAATTTTTAAAATGTAAATGAAAGCCCTGTCTTAAATGTAATCCCGGGCATGGGATAATAAGTATTGGCACTCCAAGGAGCCCCATCCACGCCAAAAGAAGAATATTTCACGTTGGCCAGATTCTCCGCACCAAAGAAAGCTGTCACTTTAACTCTTTCAATAGGTGGCTTATAAGAAAGATAAATGTTGAGGAGAGTGTAGCTATCTAATTTTTCAGCAGTGTTATTGTAATCCTGAGATAAAAAGCAATCCCCCACATAGCGCATTTCAGGACGTAACATCAGATTATAAGGAAGATAAATCTCCAAGCCTAGGGTTGCCATCCGGTTTGGTACGAGCCACAACTCCTTTTTATTATAAAGTCCATCCTCATAAGTGGCTTTATGATAGGTGAAGTTACCATACAGCAGAGCATATTTTTCCCACGAATAAGAAAGAGAAACTTCCACACCGTCATGGCGCGTACTTCCGGTATTTTGATTGTAACCCGTCGGGAAAATTCCCACATACTGGATTTCATCCTCCATATCAGTTCTAAACAGGGTCAGTCCTATCTTTAGATTATTCAGTGGATAGAATTCAGTTCCTACCTCGGTACTGATACCTTTTTCTTTGTCCAGATTCGTTAAAAATCCTCCACCGGCACCATTGAAAGAGGCTACTTCATCGATAAAAGGAATGCGATAAACGGTCGCGTACTTAGCAAATACTTTTGATTTCTTCCCCCAAAGCCAGGTCAAACCTGCTTCATAAGCTTCGGCGTTGTAAGTATTTTTCATATCCGTAAAATTGTTGCCAGGAGTATAGAAATCTACATTGGAACCTTTAATAGATGTCTGTTCAAACCGGTAACCGCCGCTCAAAATTAGATTTTTCAAAAGACTGAATTCATCGCGGATATAGCATCCCATACTCTCCCGCGTAAAATCCGCCGTGCTCGATTTTGCCGTTCTCTCCCGATCGCTGTAAAAATCCTTTTTGTAAGGTTCGTTATAATAATCAAAACCCATTATCACTTTGTTATCAAATCCGAATATTTCTTTGACCAGAATATATTTCGGTGTAATGCCGTACGTGTCGGCGTTTATGTCGGAATAGAGATACCATGACGCCATATTCATTTGCAGATCTTTTTTACCATATAGAAAATTGATTTCCAGTTGTCCCCATGATCCCCAGAAAGATTTAATGCCTAAATTGACGTTGGTATATTTATCCGAACCGTCATCGTCGGAATGGGCAGGAGACCAGGGACCGGCTGATGGCTGATACTGCCGTGGATCTTGATCAATCTGTTCCTTCGTCAGGGCGCCGGGCATTTGATAGTCCGTTTTATTAAACGAGACACCCAGCGAAACGTTCAGCAAGTCGCTGGCGGAATATCCCAAATCAAAGCCGCCGCCCTGCGCGGAATATTTCGAACGCTCCCGATAACCGAAGTTAAAATTATTTTCTCCGTTCACTGCGTATGTCCATTTACCTATAGCGCCTGTTACGACAGCCCGTTCATCGTTGAGGCCATAACTCCCCGCAAGAACAGATACGTTAAATTTTGGTTCACCCTTACCTTTCTTGGTGATGATGTTAATAACACCGCCGATGGCCGCGTCGCCGTAAAGGACACTGCTCGGTCCCCGGACAATCTCGATTCTTTCTATAGTATCGACCGGTATTTCCAGCCAATTTATTGAAGACATATCCGTCCGGTTTAAACGGCGGCCATCCAGCATAACCAGGGTTTTTCCGTAGGGATTATCACCGCCGCTGCCGCGCATATCGATATATGCCTGCGAGGAATTACCGCTGGAAGTGCGAAATTGTATACTTTCAAGTTTATCCAACACTTCAACGACAGTTGTTGCTCCTGACTTTTCGATTTCTTCGGCTGTGATGACACTAACGTTCGCCGGAGTCTTGCGGGTTTCCTGGGTGTCACGTGTTGCGGTAACAACAACTTCTCCCATCGTGACAATTGCGTCGCTATCTTTTTTATCTTGAGCTTGTACCGGTGAAAAAATAACTACGGAAAACAACAGAACTAAAAATAAGACTTTCTTCATGGAGCTTCTCCTTTCCCCCTCGGGATTAAAGTAAGTTAGACTCACCATAAAGTTTCCTGGCTTGCGGCGGCCTACTTTCCACTCCTTCCCAATGCCGGAGCATCAGTGGTTTGATGTGGATTTCGTTCCGCTTACAGTTGCGGGGCAGCGCCGGACTTTGACCGGCTTCCTTTATTGGCAGTCATCTACTATTTCTCTTTCTTCGGCTAACTTTGTTGGCGTCGTTGTCGGCTTCCTCAACGTATGTGTACAATACGCCTCGTCGCCTCCTTCTTGCCGCCTCGTTATACTTTGAAAGCGAAATGGTATTATCTAGGTCAGTAACGTCATTCTGGGCAATCCACTTTGCGGATTTTGATCTATCAGAGAATCGACGTCGTAAACCTCTTTTATGTTCGCCACGGTAATAACTTCCGTGGGTTTCCCTATAGCATAAATTTTTCCGGAGTAAAGTAAAATTATCCGGTTGGCATGTTGCGCGGCCAGATTGATATCGTGCGTAACAAAAATTACCGTGAGTTGTTGCGCTGTTTTTAATTGCCGCAATAAAGTTAGAAACTGCACTTGATGTTTCAGGTCTAAAAAAACGGTGCTTTCATCCAGCAGCAATACTTTCGGCTCTTGAGCCAGGGCGCGGGCAATCAAGACACGTTGGCGTTCCCCGGCGCTGAGCTCGTCAAAACGCCGCGCGGCAAAAGAAAGTGTATCCGTTTTTTCCATAGCTTCACGGACTATCCGGTAATCTTTTTTATCCTCAAAACGGTAATTATTTAAATGCGGAAATCGTCCCATAAGCACAATTTCCTCCGCGTAAAAAGGAAAAATGACGGCGGTTTCCTGAGGCACGATGGCTACTTTTTGAGCAATATCCTTTCTCGACCATCGGCTCGTTTCTTTGCCGGCAATAAGCAGTTGCCCTTCATCGGGGAAAAGCGTGCCGTTAATAATTTTCAAAAGAGTTGTTTTGCCGGAGCCGTTCGGCCCTATAATTGCCACAATCTGCGCCTCATCGATAGCAAAAGAAACATCTTCCATCACCGGTTTTGCGGCGTAACTGAAATTTATATTTTCGGCGCTGATTATGGACATGGTTAACGGGCCTTCCTTTTTAAAAGAAAGATGAAATACGGGGCACCGCAAAGCGCCGTGATAACTCCAACCGGCAATTCAGCCGGCGCGAAAACAACTCTGGCGATAGTATCAGCAACAATTAAAAATGACGCGCCGAACAAAGCAGAAACAGGCAACAGCAAACGGTGATCGGAACCAAAAATAAGGCGCATAAAGTGCGGCACCATAATTCCGACAAAGCCGATGATGCCGGCCAAAGATACCGCCACGGCTGTAATCAGCGAGGTTACAATCAGAAGCCATTGTTTTGTTCTCTCTACATTGACACCTAATTGCAGAGCTGTATCTTCACCCTGCACGATCAAGTTCAGTTTTCGCGCCTGTGCGTAAAGCAACACAAAACCGGCGATAAGACAAAAAGCGGCCACGCAAATTTCTTTGATTGATGCCCGCGAGAGGTCACCCATCAGCCAAAACGTGATGCTGTGCAACTCCATGCTATTGACAATAGATAAGAAAAAGAGAATCGCTGCGGAAAAAAAGGCATTCACGACAACGCCGGAAAGTAGGAGCGAATTATCCAGGAGAGGCCCTCTGGTTCCTCCTGCAACAACAAATACCAGAAAAACTGTGGCCAGTGCTCCCCCAAAAGCCAGCAGCGGCACACCTAAATAAAAAGAACTTGCGCCGAGGAGGATGCCTATAA
Source organism: Smithella sp. (assembly GCA_049517435.1). Taxonomy (GTDB): domain Bacteria; phylum Desulfobacterota; class Syntrophia; order Syntrophales; family Smithellaceae; genus Smithella. Next base: position 84,219 of record JBEKRZ010000002.1, read on the forward strand.
TTGCGCCCAATGCCGAGCCGCCCGATATGCCCAGTACGTAAGGATCAGCCAACGGATTGCGCAGAATCGCTTGAAAAATAACTCCTCCCAAAGAAAGCGCGGCGCCGACAATTCCCGCAAAAATAATACGTGGCAGGCGCACGGAAAATAAAATTAATTCTTCCTGGGAAGTTATGGAGAAATCTCCCGTAAGGGATTTTGCCAGATAGCGCAATACATGACTAAAATCGATATGGACACTACCGGTCAAAAGGGAACCGGCGCTAATGACCAAAAAGATTAAAATCATAAGGGCGCTTATTTGCAGCACTCGCGATAAGGTAACACGACGGTAAATGGGCGTCTTCCTCCTAGTGAGTCCCAAATTTCAGAAGCGTAGCGCACTGAAATTTGTTGGACGAACTATCCAATAGCCAAAGGCTATTGGAAATTATCCCAGCCGTTGTGGCGGGTGAGATATCTAGCAAAGCCGGGTTTATACCCATTAGGAACTTATATATTCTCTTTGATGTGTTTTCCACTACAAAAAGCGCCGGACTTGGCTATGGCTTATCAATCCTGACAAAATCGGTTATCTCTTTAAACAAAGAAGCATCCGTGTGTAACGGCCAATCGTTATGTCCAGCGCCTTTGATTATCCACATGCGCTTTCTGCCTTCGGGAAGAGCGCTATACAAATTGACCGCGTGTTTAATCGGTAAAATTTCATCACGTTCCGCTCCGACGACGGATATTTTCTTTTGAAACGATTTAAGATTTTCGATGCTGTCATACTTGTCGGTCAAAACCAGTTTCACGGGAAGAAAAGGAAAAATCGACTTGGCGACGGAAGCCAGCGTATCCCACGGCGTAATTAATATTACACCGGCGATAGGAGCCGAAGTTTGTTTGGCAACGGCAGCGGCAACGCCGCAGCCTAGCGACTCTCCCACAAGATAAAGCGGATCTTTATATTGCTCATAGGCAATGCGTACCGTTTCCAGACCGGCGGCGACAAATGGCTTTTCGCCGACTTTGCCCGAGCGGCCTCCATATTTAGGATATTCGGCTAAGATTACCCGGAAACCCAGTTCCATAAAAGGCTTTAAATAAAATCCTCTGTCGAGTGCCGTGCCCCCGTTGCCGTGAAAAAGAACAATAGTTCCATTAGGCGCGGACGCATCACTCGCGGCGATCAAACCCTGATAATCAGCAGCCGTCGCTTGCCAGAGTTTCATGTTTTCATACTCAAGCATTCGTGCGGAAGGCCACTCCGCGCTGGGAAAATAAAGAAATCTATTTTGCATATTACAGCCTCCTAAAAATATTGCCGTGATAAGAAACAATAGAATGATTTTTAATGTCTGTTTCATTTATATTGGAATTCATTTAGCTTCAAATTTATTTTGGATATTAGATTATTGTACCTGTCCCATTGATTTCTAACGCCCCGGTTCAGCGGCGCGGTGCGCTGTTTTGCTATGTCCGATGCAGATAATCTTTCGGCTCTTTCCTTATCATTTTCTCCTCATGGCTTTACGATGATTCGGCCAATTCCCAGCAAGCCGATCTTGTCGTATCGCTCTTCAGCGTTCTGTTGTTTTCCAGAGACCGTATCCAAATCCTTGAACATTTTACGCAATGCAACCTCAAGGTCGTCAATGAAGTTCTCTAAATTGATAACTATCTTACTGTCGACTTTCTGCCCATGTAATGCGGGTTTTGCATCGACAAAAATGTATGAACCCCCTTCGGAATAGTTATGAACCACTTTGCATCGCAAGTCTTTGTATAGTTTTTCAGGGTCGTACAGACTTGGAAGATAATCCTTCACGATCTGCTTGTAATCCTTACCTGTGGTCTCTCGTCCTGCGATGAAACCTGCCATATAGTCAATGAAACAACTGGCAAGAATGAATGCACCCATCTTCGACTGACCAGCGGAGGCGCGCTTTATATCGAGAAACGCCATGTCATATAGAGCGAATTTAATGTGGTTAAGCTTTGTCTCAATCATTATTGTATCTCAGCCAATCAATTAATACACGAGGTTCTTTTTTTCTTTTATTTAAACAAAAGCGTAACACATCTAATTTTTTTGTAAAGTTTGTTTTAAATATTATGAGCTATTGTCTATATCATACCGTTCCGATTTCAAAGGATAACGAGGCGACAAGGAGGAGGCGCAGGCGTATATGAAAATACGTTGAGGACGCTGACGACGAAGTCAACAAAGTTAACCGAGGAAAGCGAAATGGTATGAAAGTTATTTCAGTTCCATACAAAACTTATCAATCTTCTCCGGCGGAGCTATGGGATAGTTGCCATTAAAGCAGGCCAGGCAAAAACAATCTTTGGTCAATCCGGTTGCCTTGATCATGCCTTCTACTGTCAGGTAGTGTAAAGAATCCAAACCGATGAATTCGGCAATAGCTTTTTCGTTTTCTTTTTTTGCGGCGATCAGTTCTCCCTTGGACGAAAAGTCAATGCCATAGGGACAGGGATAAATTGTCGGCGGACAACTGATGACCATATGAATTTCTTTCATTCCGATGCCGCGCAGATTTTGCACACGATTACGGCTGGTGGTGCCCCGGATAATTGAATCTTCCACAATCATCACTTTCTTGCCGGCTAATAACTCCCTCACCGGATTTAATTTTACTCTTACACCAAAATCGCGCATCAGCTGGGTCGGTTGGATAAAGGTTCTGCCGATGTAGTGATTACGAATCATGCCCATCTCAAAAGTAATGCCGCTTTCTTCCGCGTAACCCAGAGCGGCGTAAACGCCGGAGTCGGGAAAAGGCATGACGATGTCCACATCCGGACAGTATTCACGCGCCAGTTCATGACCCAGTCTTTTTCGGTACATATAGACATTCTGGCCGAAAATCTGGCTGTCGGGACGGGCAAAATAAATCAGCTCAAAAATGCAGTGACAATGTTTGATGGGCGGAAAAGGTTTGAGGCTCTTATAGCCTTTCGAATCGATGATGATGATTTCACCGGGTTCGACATCGCGAATATACGTAGCTCCAACCAGATCAAAGGCGCAGGTCTCGGAGGCGACAACCCAACTGCCGTTTAGTTTTCCCAGCGCGAGCGGTCTAAACCCTCGCGGATCACGGGCGGCAATAATTTTATCCCTGGTCAGCATGATGAAGCTGTAAGCGCCTTCCACGCGGGAGAGGGCGGCAGTCAATGCCTTTTCCAAACCGTTTTTCAAATGCGGCGCCATGAGATGAATGATGACTTCGCTGTCCATCGTCGATTGAAAAATCGAACCGCTGCTTTCCAGTTCTTCACGCAATTTCTGCGCATTGATAATATTTCCGTTATGTCCCAGGGCATAATACTCTTCGCCAAAATGAACCAAAAAGGGCTGGGCATTGGAAAGAGTGGAAGAACCTGTTGTGGAATAACGGACATGCCCGATAGCCAATTTACCGGGGAGTTTTTGCAGAATTGCTTCTTTGAATACCTCGGAAACCAGCCCCATTCCCTTGTGCTCCGAAACGTTACAACCGTCGGAGCTGACAATGCCGGCGGATTCTTGACCGCGATGCTGTAAGGCAAAAAGGCCGAAAAAGGTTATTCTGGCCGCGTCTTCGTGGCCGTATATGGCAAAAATGCCGCATTCTTCACGCGGATAGCCGGATTCATCTGATTTTTCTTCGAATAAAGATGACATATATTTTCGCTTTCTGGCCCCGATAAACGGGATAAGCCCCGCCCATGCGGGATAAGTGCGTTAACGAATTTGCTTTCTACCAGAAAGCAAATTCTAACTTACTAAATATTTTGATATTCCTGCAATGAACAAACCTGCCAACTCTCATTTCTTATTGCTGATACCGCTTCGCACAGGGCGCGCGCGCCCGCAATGGTCGTGGTGTAAAGAATGTTATAAATAAGTGCGCCCCTCCTGATATGATAAGCATCCCGCGAAGATTTATGCCCCAGACTGGTATTAATTACCATCTGGATATCGCCGTTTTTAATGTAATCTACAATATGCGGCCGTCCTTCACTGACTTTAAAAACCAAGCCTGCTTCAATGCCGTGATCTTTTAAGTATTTGGCCGTGCCTTTCGTAGCCACTATCTTAAAACCCATGTTCTGAAAAGATTCCGCTACCGGTACAATCTTATCCTTATGATAATCATTAACGCTGATAAAGATAGTGCCTTTTGTAGGCATTTTAAATCCGGCCGCCATTTGCGATTTGGCAAAAGCCAGACCGAAAGAGTGGTCAATTCCCATAACTTCGCCGGTGGATTTCATTTCCGGCCCCAGTAAAATATCCACATCAGGAAAACGGTTAAAGGGGAAAACAGCTTCTTTGACAGAGACATATTCAGGTTGCGGCGCGACGGTAAATCCCAACTCTTTTAAAGATTTGCCCAGCATAACTTTAGTGGCAAGCTTGGCCAGCGGCACGCCGATCGCTTTGCTGACAAAAGGAATGGTGCGCGACGCTCGGGGATTGACTTCCAGCACATATAATTTGCCGTCTTTAATAGCATACTGAATATTCATGAGGCCAACAACATTTAATTCCTTCGCCAGCATTTTTGTCTGCTTTTTAATCAGCTCCAAAAGAGGAACGGAAATGGTCATGGGTGGCAAAATACAGGCGCTGTCCCCCGAATGGATTCCCGCTTCTTCGATATGCTCCATGATGCCGGCCACAACTGTCATCTTTCCGTCGCTGATCGCGTCCACATCTATTTCTATGGCATCCTCTAAAAATTTATCAATTAGAATGGGGTGCTCGGGGGAAACAAGTAACGCTCTTTCCATGAAGGAGCTCAATGTTTCCGGATCATATACTATTTCCATGGAACGGCCGCCCAGAACATATGATGGTCTCACCAGTACAGGATAGCCGATGCGCTCGGCGGCCTGCAGAGCTTTTTCCACATCTCTGGCCGTATCATTGTCGGGCTGATTCAGGTTCAATTTGCGGACAATTTCCTGAAAACGGTCTCGATCCTCCGCGAGATCAATAGAATCGGGAGATGTTCCCATTATTTTTATTCCGGCTGCCTCCAGTCCTCTGGCTAAGTTAAGAGGCGTCTGGCCGCCAAATTGAGCGATCACCCCCTCCGGTTTTTCCGTCTGCAGAATGTGCAAAACATCTTCCAGCGTTACCGGTTCAAAAAAAAGTTTGTCGGACGTGTCGTAATCGGTGCTGACCGTTTCGGGATTGGAATTGATCATAATGCTCTCTACGCCCTCTTCCCGCAAGGCAAACGAAGCATGGACGCAGCAGTAATCAAATTCAATTCCCTGACCGATGCGATTGGGGCCGCCGCCGATGATTGCCACTTTCCTCTTCGCGGATGGCCGGGTTTCGTTTTCCGTTTCATAAGTGGAATAGTAATAAGGCGTATAGGCTTCAAATTCCGCCGCGCAGGTATCGACAAGTTTATATACCGGGATAATTTTTTCCCGCTCGCGCCACTGACGAATTTCCAACTCCGTCATTTTCCAAAAAGACGCCAGTGCCCTGTCGGCAAATCCCATTTTCTTTGCTTCTCGCAGCAACTCCACGGATGGCACAGAATTTTTCAATTCATCTTCGGCATCCACAATTTCTTGGACCTGATGCAAAAACCAGGGATCGATTTTTGTTAATTCGTAGAGTTCATCAATTGTCATCCCGTTTTGCATGGCCGAGGCAATATAAAAAAGCCGTAGCGAATTGGGTTTGATCAGCTTGCCTTTAAGAAATTCTTTTTTATCTTTTAAATCTTCCGGCAGAACTTGGCTAAGGCTGAAACGCCCTATTTCCAGGGAACGAATTGCTTTTTGCAGGGATTCTTTGAACGTGCGGCCGATGGCCATAGTCTCGCCGACGGATTTCATAGAGGTAGTTAAAAAATCATCGGCTTGAGGAAATTTTTCAAATGTCCAGCGGGGAATTTTTACGACACAGTAATCTATCGTCGGCTCAAAGGAAGCCATTGTCTCGCGGGTAATGTCGTTGGGGATTTCATCCAGCGTGTAGCCGACAGCAAGTTTCGCTGCTATTTTGGCAATAGGAAAACCTGTGGCTTTCGAGGCCAGCGCAGATGAACGCGAAACACGGGGATTCATTTCGACAACAATCATTTCACCCGTTTGGGGATGGATGGCAAACTGAACGTTGGAACCGCCGGTCTCCACGCCAATTTCCCGCATGATGGCGATGGCGGCGTCTCGCATGATTTGATATTCTTTGTCAGTCAGAGTTTGCGCTGGAGCGACGGTGATAGATTCACCAGTATGCACCCCCATTGCGTCGAAATTTTCGATGGAACAAATGATGACAACGTTATCAGCTTTGTCGCGCATCACTTCCAGCTCATATTCCTTCCATCCCAGAACCGATTCTTCGATCATGATTTCTGAAATCATGCTGGCATCCAGGCCACCTTTGGCGATTTCCATCAGTTCTTCGCGGTTGTATGCCACGCCGCTGCCAGTTCCACCGAGGGTAAAGGAAGGCCGGATAATAAGGGGGAATCCGGTTTCATCGGCAATTTTAAGAACATCACTCATGGAGCGGGCAAAGCCGCTCTTGGGTACGCGCAAACCGATGTTTTCCATCGCGTGACGGAATTTTTCCCGGTCCTCCGCTTTATGGATAACTTCCAGCGACGCTCCGATCATTTCCACTTTGTATTTTTTCAGCACGCCGCTTTCGGCCAAAGCAACGGCTGTGTTCAATCCTGTTTGGCCGCCTAAAGTGGGAAGCAGCGCGTCCGGCCGCTCGCGGGCAATAATTTTTTCCACCGCTTCCGGGGTAATGGGTTCGATGTAGGTTCTGTCGGCCATTTCCGGATCGGTCATAATTGTGGCCGGATTGCTGTTTATTAAAACTACTTCATACCCTTCTTCCCGCAAGGCTTTGCAGGCCTGAGTTCCCGAATAATCGAATTCACAGGCCTGACTGATAATGATAGGACCGGACCCGATAAGCAATATTTTTTTTATGTCTGTTCGTTTTGGCACTAAATATTCTCTTCAGATTAATTTTATTCCCACTCGATCGTGCTGGGCGGTTTGGAACTTATATCGTAAACAACGCGGTTGATTCCGCGCACTTCATTAATGATACGGTTGGATATCCGCGCCAGAATGTCATGAGGCAGCGGCGCCCAGTCGGCGGTCATGGCGTCGTCGCTGGTGACAGCCCGAATGGCCAGAATGTTTTCATAAGTGCGCTGATCGCCCATAATGCCGACGCTCTTTAGAGGCAGGAGCACAGTGAAAGATTGCCACAGTTTATAGTAAAGGTTTTTTGCGCGTATTTCTTCTATTAAAATGGTATCAGCTTTCCGCAACACGGACAATCTCTGCGCGGTCACTTCGCCGATAATACGAATGGCCAGACCGGGCCCGGGAAAAGGCTGCCGCCAGACCACGTCATCGGCCAATCCCAGTTCTTTTCCCAGTAGCCTCACTTCATCCTTAAATAAGTGTTTGAGCGGCTCGACCAGTTTCAGATTCATTTTCTTCGGCAGGCCGCCGACATTATGATGCGATTTGATCACCGCGCTGGGGCCGCCAAAGGCCGAGCGCGACTCGATCAGATCGGGATACAAAGTGCCCTGCGCTAAAAACTTTACGTTTTTAATTTTACGGGCTTCTTTATCAAAAATCTCGATAAAAGTGCGGCCAATGATTTTACGTTTCTTTTCAGGATCGGTCACATCTTTTAATTTCTTCAGAAAAAGCTTTCCTGACTGGGCAAACCGCAAATTAATTTGTAAATTTTTTTTAAACATTTCAATAACGCGTGGGGCCTCACCTTCTCGCAATACACCGTTATTGACAAAGACACAGGTTAATTGCTTGCCGATAGCCCTGTGCAGCAAAACGGCAGCGACAGAAGAATCAACACCGCCGGAAAGACCCAGGATTACTCTTTCGGAACCAACCTGCTGGCGGATTTCTTCGACGGCATGATTGACAAAAGATTTCATTGACCAGGATTTTTTGCATCGGCAAATATTAAAGAGGAAGTTAGCCAGCATCTTTTTGCCGGATTGTGTATGGACAACTTCCGGATGAAATTGCAGACCGTAAAAATTGCGTTGGACATCTTCGGTTGCCGCAACCGTCGTATTGGCGGTGGATGCAGTAATTACAAATCCGGCAGGCAGAGAGCCTATGGAATCACCGTGACTCATCCAGCACTGCGTTTTTTTATTCACGCCGTTAAAAATACCTTTTTGCTTTTTGACTAGCAACTCGGCAAAGCCGTATTCGCGCTTGGTCGAACCGATCACTTTCCCGCCCAGAGAATCCACCATGTATTGCAGGCCGTAACAGATGCCCAGAATCGGGATACCCAGATCGAAGATCTTTTTATCAACGCGGGGCGCGCCTTTGCTATAAATGCTTGCCGGGCCACCCGATAAAATTATTCCTTCGGGTTTAAGAGCTTTGATGGCGGCAATGGAAATGTCAGGTGGTTCAATCTGGCAGTAAACATGATTTTCTCGTACACGCCGGGCGATCAACTGATTATACTGCGAGCCGAAATCAATGATGAGAATCACTTTGTTTTACCCTTTTCCTTTTTCATTATTTCGACAAACTGCAAAAATAAATATTCCGTATCGTGTGGCCCGGGGGCTGCTTCCGGATGATACTGCACGCTAAACGCTTGCGGCATCCGCATTCCTTCGGATGTGTTATCATTCAAATTATGATAGGTTTTTTTCGCTTTCTTATCCAATGATTCCGGAACAACAACAAAACCATGATTTTGCGAAGTGATTTCAACTCTGCCTGTATCAACATTTTTAACCGGTTGATTAATGCCGTGATGGCCGAATTTTAACTTTTCCGTATGACCGCCGATTGCCTGACCGATAATCTGATGTCCGAGACAAATGCCAAAGACCGGTATCTTACCGATGATTGTTCGCGTAGTATCTACTATGTAAGGAAGAGCCGCCGGATCACCGGGGCCATTGGAAAGCAAGACACCGTCCGGCTTCAGGGCAAGAATATCTTTACCGGAAGAAGATGCGGGCAGGACAAGCACTTCACAAGCGTTATTTTCCAGAAGACGCAGGATATTATATTTAACGCCGCAGTCGAGAACAACGACGCGCAATTTTTTAGCAGTTTTTCTGGAAGGAAGCTTTTCTATATGAGGCGCGCCTTCTTTCCATACATATGGCGTAGGACAGGTTACTTCGCGAACCAGGTCACGGCCAACAAGGCCGGGATACGCCTGTACTTTTACCAGTAAAGATTTTACATTTTTACTATCCGTGGAAATGATTCCCTTCATCGAACCGGAAAGTCTTAAGCGGCGGGTTAAAGCGCGGGTATCAATGCCTTCAATGCCGATTTTTCCATAATCTTCCAGAAAAGATTTCAAACTTTTCTTCATTCGCCAATTGCTCGGATTGGGCTGATATTCCTTTACAATAAAGCCTTCGAGATGAATGCCAGCCGATTCCATATCCTCGTCGTTTATTCCGTAATTGCCGACAAGAGGATAAGTCATGGTGACGATCTGGCCTTTATAGGAGGGGTCGGTAATAATTTCCTGATAGCCGGTCATACCCGTGTTGAAAACTACTTCGCCCATAGTTTCACCACTGCCAGCAAAGGCAGAACCTTCAAAAACACTGCCGTCTTCCAGGACAAGCAAAGCTCTACGTTCTTTTTTCAACAACGACACAGGAATTCATCCCCCGGCAGAACTAACATCTTGAAGCTTTTTCAGGTAAAAACCGAGCCTCACAGGTGGGAAGTGTCTATCTTTTTTTTGCGGTCTCGTCAATAAATAAAAGATCAAGGGAACGGCTTTGGCCGTTCCCTTCAGAATATTGTTACTAGTATTATTAGCTTATAAACAACATTTCCCAGAACTTGGGCAATGGCCATAATTCGTCATCGACCAGATTTTCCAGCTCGTCAGCATATTCACGAAGTTCATCCATTTTGGGTTTGACTTTGCTGCAGAAAGCATCCGCTTTTATCGATTCATACCAGATTAAAGACGCCTATTAATTTTGAAAATAATTTTTCATTTGACACGCAAGCCACCGGCTTTAGCCGATGGCTTGCGAAGGTTACTCTATTAGATATCGTAATAAAGCATGAATTCATAAGGGTGCGGCCGTAAGTCCATCGCCTCAACCTCATTCACCATCTTATAATCAATCCATGTATCAATGACATCTTGGGTGAATACATCTCCCTTAAGCAGGAATGCATGATCCTTTTTCAGGGCATTAAGAGCTTCACGCAGAGAACCGGGCGTCTTCAATACTTTTTTTGCATCTTCCGGTGGAAGATCATAGATGTTCTTATCTAAAGGTTTACCTGGATCGATCTTATTCTGGATGCCGTCCACCGCTGCCATCATAATCGCTGAAAATGCCAGGTAAGGATTACATGCCGGATCAGGACAGCGGAATTCCAGGCGTTTTGACTTAGGTGACGTGCTGTACATGGGTATACGCACTGCCGCGCTACGATTGCGCTTTGAATATGCCAAGTTGACCGGGGCTTCATAACCTGGTACCAAGCGTTTATAACTGTTGGTTGTCGGACTTGTCAACGCCAACAACGCGGGAGCATGTTTAAGGATTCCTCCGATAGCATACATGGCCATCTGAGAAAGCCCGGCATATCCGTCGCCGGCAAATAAATTTTTGTCTTTCTTCCATAAAGATATATGGACATGCATACCGCTACCATTATCGCCGAATAGCGGTTTAGGCATAAATGTCAATGTTTTATTAAACTTTTTGGCAGTGTTCTTGAGTATATATTTATATTTCAGAAGATTATCCGCCATTTCTACCAGGGGTGAAAACTTCATATCAATCTCTGCCTGTCCGGCGGTAGCTACTTCATGATGCTGAGCCTCAACTTCAATTCCAATGCTTTCAAGTGTTAAAGCCATTTCACTGCGCAAGTCCATCTGGCTGTCGGTAGGCGGTACAGGAAAATACCCTTCTTTATGGCGAACTTTATAGCCCAGATTTGGATTTTCAACCCTACCACTATTCCAGATGCCTTCCACGCTGTCAATATGATAATAGCCTTCATTAGTTTTCTGATCATAACGTATATCATCGAAGATAAAGAATTCTGCCTCTGGCCCAAAATATGCCGTATCGGCCAAGCCAAGCTTCTTAAGATAATTTTCTGCTTTTCTCGCTATGTTGCGGGGGTCTCTGGTGTAATCGGCACCGGTAATAGGATCCTGAATGTTGCATATCATAACCAAGGTCTTAACGGCAGTAAAGGGGTCAATAAATGCAGTGGAAGGCACCGGCATTATAAGCATATCAGACTCATTAATTGCCTGCCAGCCGCGAATTGATGAACCGTCAAATCCCAATCCTTCGGTAAACACATTTTCATCAATCTGACTTATAGGATAGCTGCAATGCTGCCAAATTCCGGGGAAATCCATGAATCGCAGATCAACTATCCTCACCCTTTCCTTCTTAATTAATTCAAGAACATCTTTTGGTGTTTTTATTTCAGCCATGATACTTTATCTCCTTTATGCTAAAATTTGTTATTCAATAATTATATCTCTATAAATATTTTATGCGCTGATATGCCGGATCAAAATTCTATAACCATATCTTTTACTATAAAAAGACACCAATTTAATAGCAACAGCTATGCCAATTCATCAAATACTTTATTTAAGTTTTACGAGGAAGATGTTATTCATCCACATTAAAGAAAGTCAATATCTTTAAAAATATATTATCGTGAAGTATATATTTGGTTTTGCAAGGATAATATGGACGATCAGAAAAAACATCAATAATGTAAGCGGCAATAGCGTTGAATTTGTTAATAAAAAATAGGTAGAAAAAAGCTAAAAACCACTTGATTTTGATTAATTTTTATTATAAAATTTAAAAGTTAAATATAAAAAAGAACAAATATGTATTATGAATGCAGACAAAACAACAATATTGTAACATCATGGTTATTAATAGTTCACGGATTCTTCTTCCATGACTTAATTTTCCATAAAATAATTCACTTTGTTGTTTCATTATAAGTTACTCTTTCATTTATAATTAGTCGTTGGCATTTATTTTGCTGTGAAAGAACGTTTGCTCTATCGATACATAGAGTCTTTATGATTTATCATTACTACGGAACTACGGAAGAGATATACAAAAATGAAGCTGGTAGAAGAATTTAAAAAAATCTCGGGCGATATAAAAATTATCGACAAAGAAGAAGAAAAAGAAATGTACAGCCATGATATCGGCGATGTTCCTGCCATCATGACTAAAACATTTTTTAATATACAACCTGATTTTGTCGTCCAACCCCAAAGCGCCGAAGAGATAAAAAAAGTACTGGAATTTGCTAATGGGAAAAAAGTGCCGGTTATTCCCAGGGGCGCCGCATCATGGGGATTCGGGGGTGTAATTCCGGCAAACGCTGGAATAGTAATTGATTTATCACCTTTCCGAAAAATCCTCAATCTCAACAAAGCCGAAAAAACCATAACTGTGGAAGCGGGAGCAAGATGGAGCGATATTGATATTCTAGCTAAAAAAGAAGGTTTATGCCTGATGACATATCCATCGAGCAAGTTTTCCACCGTCGCCGGCTGGATTGCCACAGGCGGTTACGGCATCAACAGTTTCCGCTACGGACACTTATCCAACCAGATTGTGTCCATGACAGTTATAACTCCTTCCGGTGAATCTAAGAAGATTACTCCTAATGATCCTGACTTTGCGTACTTCGTTTCCACGGAAGGCGAGTTTGGAATAATTGTTGAAGTAACCCTTAAATTACGTGATGTTCCTCAAGCATCCTATTCGCATCTATTCTATTTTGAAAGTGACAAAGACGCTTTTCTGTTCATTGAAAAATTCATCAAATTAGGAAAAGCGAATGAACTGAAGCCTAATGTAATACGTTTCCTTGATGAAAATAACTTAAATGACATAAATGAAATCATGCATGCGAAGGTATTTAAAAAGAGTGCCGGAGTGCTGATGGAATTCAGCAGCTCTGAAGATGATAAGAAGTTTTCAACGGTTATAGAGCAAAGTGATTATGTCGAAGAAGCGCCTCGCTATGTTGCCAGCTATTTATGGAATGAGCGGCTTTTCGGCATGAAGACAAAGCGCCTCGGGCCAACCATTCTGGCAAGTGAAATTATCATTCCAATAAAAACTGCAGCAGCCTTCACTGAAAAAGCAAAAAAACTCGGGGAATATTACGGTGCGGAAATATGCATCGATTCCTATATTATAGATGAACATAAAGCACTCATCATGGCCACTTTCCTTTGCGATTCCAGGAAGAAAAAATATTTTATCAGTATGCCGCTCGTTTCCATGCTCACGAAAGCTGCCGTTGGATTTGGCGCGGAACCCTATGGGCTCGGCCTCTGGAATGCCGCATTTATTAATTCCCTCTTCACCCGCGCAAAAAAACTTGACCTGTTGGCTTATAAGCAGCGTGTCGATCCTAACAACATTCTGAATCCGGGTAAATTCTTCAGTATTAATTCAAATGTAATAACTTCCCTTTTATTCAATCCGGTCTTTTTCAATGCATCTATCGGCATTGTTTCCTTTCTGTCACCGGTTATTGGAAAAGCCGTGACTCTGCTCTTTGGAAAGAATGAAAAGGTAGATACTCTTGATTATGAGCTGACTACTCATGCCTGTGCCAAATGCGGAAACTGCCTTGCGGTTTGTCCGGCATATCTTGTCACCGGAAATGAAGCAGTGACCGCAAAGGGAAAGATTGCTCTGGCTAAAAAGCTTATTGAGGGAAGACGAGTAACGAAAGAAGAATCTGAAAATGCGTTTATGTGCATGCATTGCAAAGCCTGTGAAGAAATATGTCAAACCAATCTCGAACTGATGACGCTTTGGGATTCGCTGGAAAAAAGAATAGAAGCTAACATTGGCCGGCCCGAAGAAAAGATTAATGAATTTCTTAAGAAGGTTGATGACAGCAAAGATTACTGGGAAATGGTGGATCGGAATAATTGAATCACAAAAAATTAAATAATGTTGAAAAGATGAATTAAAGACTATGCCAAAGAAATATCACATTCACTCAAAAGTAACGCCGCTTGATCTGGATTATGTTTACAAATTTAAGATTGAGCGGGGAGAAAACTGCATCAATTGCGGTAAATGCACCAAAGTTTGCATTTATGAGGCGCATAAACGGGGAAAAGGTGATCCTCGTAAAATGGCGGACCCGAACACGGTAGTCTGCAGAAACTGCTTTCGATGCATTCAAGAATGCCCCCGGGGAGCGTTGGAGAAATCTCTGGATAAGGACTTTTTAAATATCGGCGGCTCCTACTGGAAGTCCGATATGTTTATTACTTTATGGAAGCAGGCGGAGGATGGTAAAGTTCCTGTTACGGGCGCCGGGTATCGAGGCCCGTTTACCGGCCCGGGGTTTGACAGTATGTGGACCGATATGTCGGAAATTGTGCGCCCGACACGCGACGGAATTCATGGACGGGAATACATCAGCACATCCGTTGAACTGGGCAGGAAGCTCAATCACCTGACCTTTGATGAAAATGGCAAATTATTGTCGAAAATTCATGATACAATTGATATTCCGATTCCCATCATCTTTGATTTTCCCCAAGATAATTTGAGTCCGAATGTAAAAGTTGCCCTGGTAAGAGCGGCCGCGGAACTAAACACCTGTATCGTATTGTCTGCGGATGATATTAAGATGGATATAAAAAAATATATAAAAAACATCATTCCATTAATTTCCCATAAAGAAATTGATAAGCATCAGGGGTTAATCAAAAGTGTAAGATTTGTGGCCCTTGATTATAGCGAAGAAATATTAAGCGCTTTACCTGCACTGCAGGATAAAATTAAAAAAATAAATAATGTACTTACTATAATTCGAGTTCCCGCAACGAAATCTGTGGAAGACATTGTTTCCAGGCTGGCACATAGTGGCGCGGAGATCATCCATGTCGTGGCCGATTATCGAGGTCAGGAGAATAATGGTTCGGCAGATACTAACCGGCGTCTTGCCAAGGATATTATCCGTGCCGTTCATCTGAAGCTGGTTGAGGATAGAATCCGCGATGAAGTTACAATTATTTTCTCCGGCGGAATAGCAATGGCCGAGCATGTGCCGAAGGCAATGCTTTGTGGCGCTGATTTAACGGCAATAGATTTGCCGCTGCTTATTGCGATTGGCACCAGGTTATATGAAGAACCGGAGAAGATATTAGTATTCCCCGAAGGACTGGAAAAAATTAAAGTGAAAACTGTAATGCAGAGGATCATTAACCTCATGGGCGCATGGCACTCGCAGCTCCTGGAGGTAATGGGCGCCATGGGTATTCGTGAAGCACGCAGGTTGCGCGGTGAAACCGGAAGGGCTATCTTCTTTGAAGAAATCGATAATGATACTTTTGGAAAAATATTTAAAAAAAGAGAAACGGTATAATTATGAAACCACCTTCGGCTGTCAAAATTAAAAAAATGCCTTCGCGCTTCAAGCATCAGGTGCCGAAATATAAGGTTACTCGATCCAGCGCCTGCATCAACTGCGGTACTTGCGCCAAATCATGCCCCTACGGAGTTCATGAAAAAAGGGAGGGGCAAAACAAGATGAGAGTCCCTATAAACTATAAATGTATCGGGTTTGAATGCAAAAACAATGATTTTTATTGTGTGGCAAAATGTCCGCGCAAGGCTTTGAGTATTTCTCTTAATCCTATGTATGAAACACTCGGCGATTACCGCTGGACGGCGGATATGATCACCGGAACCTGGATAATGGCGGAAACGGGATATCCACCCGAACGTAAGGATCTGGAATATAATACCGGTAATTCCGGCGGCGGCTTCGACAAGCTACGTCTCAAGTTTCCTGCCGGGCAGCCGAAAATTGATAAGTCTGAAATATCAACAGAGATTCCCTTAAACAAGAGAAATGATGGCCGTGCCAATATTATCATTTCCACTCCTGTCTATGGCGGCGGCATGTCCTTCGGGTCGGTAAGTTTGCCAACCATGCTTGCAAAAGCGCACAACGCGACAATATGGAATACCTTTACCTGCACAGGAGAAGGAGGATACCCGGAACTGCTTCAACCTTATGATGACCACGTGATTACTCAAGTGGCGACAGGTTTATTTGGAGTGCGTGAAGAAACAATACAGCGGGTAAAGATAATTGAATTCAAATACGCGCAGGGCGCGAAACCCGGCCTTGGCGGTCATCTTCTGGGTGAAAAAAATACCGAAAGCGTTGCCCGGATGCGTGAAGCGGTCAAAGGCACTTCTTTGTTTTCACCTTTTCCATTTCATTCGGTGTATTCCATTGAAGATCACAAGAAGCATATTGACTGGATCAAAGAAATCAATCCTAACGCACTTGTTTCCGTTAAGGTTTCGACACCCAACGATGTAGATATGGTTGCTGTCGGTTCATACTATGCCGGAGCTCATATAATTCATATCGATGGCGGATATGGCGGTACCGGTGCGGCGCCGGATATTGCCAAAAAGAACATTGCCATGCCTATTGAATATGCGATATCGAAAGTTCATAATTTTTTAAAAGACGAGGGCGCCCGCGACGCGATGACACTTATTGCCTCAGGTGGCATTCGAACTGCTCATGATTTGGCCAAAGCCATTTGTCTGGGCGCGGACGGAGCGGTTATCGGCACAGCGGAATTGGTTTCTCTGGAATGCGTCAGATGTGGAAACTGTGAATCGGGCCGTGGTTGTGCCCGGGGTATTGCCTCAACGGATTCGGAACTTGCCGATTTATTTAATGAGGAATGGGCTACACAACGCCTGACTAACATGTACCATGCATGGAATGTCCAGCTTGTGGAAATACTGCAGAAGTTCGGCATGAAGAGCGTAAGAGAACTTGTTGGCCGGACTGATTTGCTTGAGCATATAGATTACAGTAAATAAAGCGGAGTTTAGTAATAATGGACAATGTTGAAAAAATAATAATATCACGAGATGAACTTTGCAGCCAGGTGCCGCCTTTGGCCATGAATACCGAAGAAGAGGGTGGCTGCGGTGTAACAGGCTTTATCTGTTCGATTCCCGTAACCGGGAAAAATATTTTTGAGCCATCCGTGCAGATGCACAACAGAGGCAATGGAAAAGGCGGCGGCATTGGCGCCGTAGGATTTATTCCCGAAGCAATGGGTGTATCCAAACAGGTGCTTCAGGACGATTATATGCTGCACATTGCTCTTCTCGACGCGAGTGTATGTACCGAAATTGAAAATACCTACATCAAACCGTACTTTAAAATCGATAAAGCGGAAAAGCTTGCCACCATTGACGATCATCGCAGTATCGGATTGGATGTGCGGCCGCCGGATGTAATGCGTTATTTTGTGCGCGTTGAGGATGATGTCCTCGATAAATTCATTGCGGATAACAAATTTTCATCAATGGATCGGCGTGACGCTGAGGATGAATTTGTTTATCAGAACAGCTTTAAGATTAACACGCACTATTACGCGTCTCTTGGTGAAAAAAAGGCTTTTATCATGTCGCACGGCAGGAACATGATGATCCTGAAAATCGTGGGATATGCGGAAAACGTCGTTAAATACTATAAACTGGAAGACTTCAAAGCATATGCCTGGCTGGCCCACCAGCGTTATCCGACACGCGGACGTGTCTGGCATCCGGGTGGCTGCCATCCGTTTAGCGCACTCCATGAAGCTTTGGTGCATAACGGTGACTTTGCTAATTATCAGGCTGTGAGTGAATATCTAAAACAGCGCAACTATTACCCTCTGTTTCTGACAGATACTGAAGAAGCCGCGCTGCTTCTGGATTTGTGGAGCAGAGTATATAAATATCCTCTGGAACACCTGATTGAAGCCATGGCCCCGACTTCGGAAATGGACTTTGATATGTTGCCCGCTGAAAAGCAGGAACTGTATAAAGCTATTCAGACCCATCATGTAAACTCATCGCCGGATGGACCGTGGTTCTTTATCATTGCCAGGAATGATGTTAGAAATGATCAATTCCAGCTAATAGGCATTACCGATACTGCTATGTTACGCCCTCAAGTATTTGCCCTGCAGGAGGGGGAAGTCCAGATCGGTCTGATTTGTTCGGAGAAGCAGGCCATTGATGCGACGCTGATTTCCCTGGAAAGAGAAGATCCGCGTTTCGGGCCTATTGCCGATAAATATTGGAATGCCCGCGGTGGCAGTTATACTGATGGCGGTTCATTTATTTTCAGCCTTAAAGATACCGCAGATGGCATGAAGCTTATTTGTACCGACAAGTTTGGGAAGGTAATCAAAACTCCAAAGGGCAAAGTCACCTGTGATGTAGCAAAAAAGATTTCAGTTACGGAAGACTACAGACCTATAGAAGGAAAGATTGCTGGTTTATTTACCGAAAGTGATTATTCAACCGTTGCTGATAAATTGTTCACATATGTAAAGGATAGCATGGGCAGCTTTAATCCGGACAAGCTCAGATTCTGCATTGAGACGATCAAGAGTTATGCCCTGAAAAGTGATAACGGCAAACAAGCAGTCGTCAGCGCGTTAACGCTTTTGAATGATCGTCGATTCAATACCGGCTCGATAAAAAGAAGCTCCCTGCTACATGTACTGAAAATAACTCTGGCTGATATTTTCGACGCAACGCCGATGATTACGGAAATGTCAAATTCAATCTTCAGCCGGATTAATTATAAAAGCCGTGATCAACTTCGTGCGCCGAAAAGCAATGAGAAAATTCTGGTTATTGACGCCGAACAGTTTGAGCCGGAAGGCGATCTTTGCGACGCGGTAATGATTGTGAAGGCCTTTAAGCTCGGCTGGAAACGGTTTATTGTTTACAAATATCGTGGTCAGAGGTTTACGGGTTGTGGTTTTGGTCCGGCGACCAAAGATGTGAGAATCGATGTCTACGGGGCTTCCGGCGATTATCTGGCATCAGGCATTGACGGCATGGAAATTTATGTTCATGGCAATGCTCAGGATCAACTCTGCCAGATTATGAAGGAAGGGAAACTTGTTGTATTTGGCGATGTCGGCCAGACATTCATGTACGGA
This sequence comes from Smithella sp., assembly GCA_049517435.1. Taxonomy (GTDB): domain Bacteria; phylum Desulfobacterota; class Syntrophia; order Syntrophales; family Smithellaceae; genus Smithella. The sequence goes on from JBEKRZ010000002.1 coordinate 103,282, forward strand.
GCCAAGGGGGGCAGCGCGTATATAATGGGCAACGCGGCGGGTCGGCCTTTAATCAATGCTGTAGGCAAGCCGCGCGTGGTGATCAATGGCACCGCTCTGGATTACCTTGCTGAATCTTTTATGGCCGGCGATCCGCTCAATGGCGGCGGTTTTGTTATTCTCAACGGTATTGGTTTTAACGCTGAAGATGGTTCGGTTTATGAGTACGAATCACCTTATCCCGGTTCGAATATATTCTCTCTGGCTTCCGGTGGAGCGATTTATGTCCGAGATCCGCATAAGAAACTTGTTGATGAGCAGTTAAATGGAGGAGAATTTGCTGAAATTACGGATGCGGACTGGCAACTGATTGAGCCTTATCTGAAAGAAAATGAAAAACTATTCGGCATTACTATAGACAGGCTTTTAACAGTTGAAGATAGTAAAAAAGCTCCGCAAGCAGTCTACAGAAAGATCAGACCTCAAAAAATGACAGCTGTCCACAAAGACGATGATGATGGCTTGGAAGAATAAATCTAATCCGTATCATCGGAATTTTTATTGTTTTTGCGGAAAAGCTTGGGATTGATTCCTAATTTTGTAATTTTATATTGAATAATACGTTTTGTTGTCCCCAAAACTTTGGCGGCCTTTGTTTGATTCCCACCGGTTGCTTCCAACGTATCAATAATTAAAGATCTTTCCTGCGCTTCGACAACAGAAGATAGTTTGCTGTGTTCTTTCTTTTCCACTTTAGTTTCTTTTACATGCAAAGACGGCGGCAAATGAAAAGAATCGATAGTATCAGTATTTGATAAAAGAACAGCCCTCTCAATACAATTTTCCAGTTCACGCACATTACCGGGCCATTTGTGAGATAGAAATACTTCTATTGCTGCGGTGGAAATTTTTTTAACATTTTTTCCCATTTCCTTACTGTATTTCAAAATAAAATGATCCGCCAGAAGTATAATATCACTGCCTCTTTCGCGAAGTGAAGGTAAATATATTGGAAAAACATTTAAACGATAAAACAAATCGGCACGAAAACGTTCAGCCACAATGTCTTGTTCTAAATTTCTGTTGGTTGCCGCGATAATACGGACATTAACATTTATAATCCGCGAAGAACCCAACGGCTGAAACCTTTTTTCCTGCAAAACGCGCAAAAGTTTTACCTGAGCGGCGGCAGAAAGCTCTCCTACTTCATCCAGGAAAATTGTGCCGCCGTTAGCCTCTTCAAAACGTCCCCGGCGTTGATGCAGCGCTCCAGTAAAAGATCCTCTTTCATGACCAAAGAGCTCGCTTTCAATCAACGTATCCGGAATAGCCGCACAATTAACCTGCACCATCGGCCCTTTGTGCCGCGGAGAGTTCATATGTATAGCTCTGGCGATCAGTTCCTTACCGGTTCCTGTTTCGCCGGTGATTAAGACTGTCGTATTGGAATCGGCTACCTGGGCTACCAAACCGAATACTTCCTGCATCGGCTTGGAATGGCCGATAATATCTATAGAAGGCGCGCGCCCACTGCCGACAATTTTTCTAAGACGTTCGTTTTCTTCCTCCAGTGCCCTGATATGCACAGCCTTGGCCATAAGCTCAGCTACGGCGGAGAGCATGGCCAGTTCGCAATCCAGATCTTCCACTTCGAGAGCTACTTTATCGGCTGAAAGAACGCCGACGACATTTGCATCATAAATAATGGGAACGCAAAGAAAAGCCAGTTCCGATCTGTTTAAATGACGTCGGGCGCCGGTGCGGTCTAAAAAGTGAGTAGCCTGACCAAGATTAGCCACGGCCATAGGGCGGCCTGTTTCCGCCACTTTGCCGGTAATACCCTCGCCGGGTTTGTAAGTTACGTCCATTCCTTCGATATTTATATCATGAGCAATATCGAGCCATGCCTCTTTTTTTTCCCTATCCAGAAGCGAAATCATGCCCCGCTTCATGCCTAGACGGGAACTCATTTCCTGCAGGACCAGATCCAATTGATCGCGGAGGTCTTGAGGCTGAGCTAAAATTTTAGCTATCGCGTGCAATGTGGCCAGCTCTTCATAACTATGAATACTCAAATTACGCTCTTTCTCAGAAAAAGATTTTTTTGTAGCTTTGCTCATAGACGGTTCGGCAAACCTAAAAGTATTTTGTAACAAAATTGTACTAATAGCAATCGTTTTTTAGCTTCTTAGAAGAAATTTGCAAAGAGTAAGCCAATTATGAGTTTTTTTGATAATTTCCCCTCCCAATGGTAAGTTTGATTGTATTTTAAAAAAACAAATCAATAAAAGTTAGTTGAAAAAAAAGACAATCGCAATAGATCTAATTTATCAAATATGAGGGTTATCTATGATTTCGAAAAGAGCGTCCAGATTCACATCTTTCATTGTCATGGATGTAATGGCGAAAGCCGAAGAGTTGGAGCGTAAAGGGGAACACGTTATCCATCTGGAAGTAGGCGATCCCGATTTCCCACACCCAAAGTTATAACGAAGGCGGCCAGCGACGCTTTGCACAATAACAAAACCCGCTATACCCACGCCTTAGATTTGTTGGAACTGCGTCAGGCTATATGTGATTTTTATTTTAAGGAATACAGTGTCAATATAACGCCAGATCAGGTGCTGGTCTCCACAGGCACTTCTCCCGCACTGTTATTCGCGATGCTCGCGATTTTAGATCATGGCAACGAAGTGATTATCTCCAATCCGCGCTACCCCTGTTACCAGAACTTTATCCTCGCGACCGGAGGCAAGACTAAAGAGGTTAAAACTTACCCGGAAGAGGGATTTCAATACCGTCCTGATGACATCAAAAAGAAGCTCTCGCCACGGACAAAGGCGATTCTGATTAACTCGCCTTCCAATCCCACAGGCATTGTCATGAGCAAAGACCAATTACAGAACATTGCGCAATTTGATCGCCAGTATATTATCTCGGATGAAATTTATCAAGGCTTGGTCTATCAAGATCGGGCTCACTCTATTTTGGGATTCACGGATAAGGCTTTTGTCATCAATGGTTTTTCTAAATTATACGCGATGACCGGCTGGCGCTTGGGTTACTGCATCTTCCCCAAACAGTTTTCAAAAGTTATGCAGAGAATTCATCAGAATTTTATGATTTCCGCTAACGGCTTTATTCAATGGGCGGGCATCGCCGCTCTTACCAAAGCTAAAAAAGATGTGGCCAAAATGATAAGGATTTACAATGAACGCCGCCAATACATGCTGGCGCGCTTGAAAAACATGGGTTTTGTAATTCATGTCGAGCCGACTGGCGCGTTTTATGTGTTTGCCGATGCGCGGCGCTTTTGCACGGATTCTTACAAGGAAGCTTTTCGTATTACTGAAGAGATAAAGGTTGGAGTTACACCCGGCATGGATTTCGGTAGTGCAGGCGAAGGATTTTTACGTTTTTCTTACGCCAATTCGATAGAAAACATTAAAGAAGGCTTAAACCGGCTTGAGCGTTATCTTCGCAAATATGATTAATGAATTTTTTCATTCAGCTCAAACAATTGTCAATAATTAAAAATACTATCCAGAAACGTAAAATAGATGCCAACTAAAAAAAGCTATTAATGTTTGTACCCTTAAGTCTGCTGTTCTCATCATTACTACTCAATTATTTTTTTATAAGTGGTAAGTAGCATAAATATTCACCTCATCCGTTGTTAAGGCTGAAAAAGTGTAGTATGCGTCGGAGAAGCAGGTTAAAATGGAACATCATCTACAGGAACGCTGCCATTATTGAAGCTTTCGGGCGAAGAGTCGGGAGATGATTCACTTGTTTTGTTCTGACCTTTAGAATCCAGCATTTGCATGTTGGAAGCTATAATTTCAGTAGTGTAGCGCTTAACGCCATCCTTATCTTCCCACGAACGGGTTTGAATCCGCCCTTCCACGAAAATAAGTTTGCCTTTAACAAGATAGTTGCCGCATATCTCGGCTAATTTTCCAAAAGTAACTATTCTATGCCACTCCGTTTTTTGAACTTTTTCTCCGTTTTTATCTTTCCATTGTTCGTCTGTGGCTAAATTAAAATTTGTGATCATTGTTCCATCGGGCGTATAACGAACTTCCGGATCTTTACCCAGCCTGCCAATCAATATTGCTTTATTTACCATTTTACCCACCCCCTGTTGATAAATCTTTACTATAATACATAACATCATCATTTGTGGCAAACTAATTTTGTGTAGAAAAATTTAAAAAAAACATTATTTGCCCTATAACGTCATACAATCACAATCATGCTTGACTATTTGGCAAAAAAAATATATTCAAACAAGCTTTATAAAAATGGAGAAATTATGGAAGATAATGATCTTTTAAACATACGTCGAGAAAAAATCTTGGCCTTAAAAGAAGCCGGTGTTGATTTATATCCCAACGATGTACAACCCCAAAATACAACAGCAGAAATATTTGCCCAGTTTGGCCATTCCGACGGTGAAGCTCTAGCGCAGATAACAAATAGGTTCTCCATCGCCGGGCGTTTAATGGCCGTACGTAATTTCGGTAAAGCTGCGTTTATCAAAATTCAAGATAATAAGGGCCAAATTCAAAGTTACATAGCCAAAAGTATTCTAAGTGATGATGCTTATTTTATTTTTAAAAAACTAGATATCGGCGATATCATTTATGTTTCAGGGAAACTCTTTCGCACTAAGACAGGAGAATTGACTATTGAGGCGGAGAATTTGATCCTGCTTTCTAAATCCATACGTCCTCTGCCGGAAAAGTGGCATGGCCTTACTGATATCGAAACAAGATATCGCCAGAGATATCTTGATTTGATTACAAGTCCCAAGGTTAAAGAAATTTTTTACCGGCGCAGCCGCATTATCCAGCTTATTCGGCAATTTATGGACAAGCATGATTTTTTGGAAGTGGAAACACCGATGATGCAGCCACGCGCAGGAGGAGCTATCGCCCGGCCTTTTAAAACTCATCATAACGCTCTGGATATGGATTTTTACCTGCGGATTGCTCCCGAACTTTATTTAAAACGGCTTGTTACCGGTGGCTTGGAGAGAATCTACGAAATTAATCGTAACTTTCGTAATGAAGGTATTTCTACTTTTCATAATCCCGAATTTACCATGATGGAATTTTACCAGGCGTACAGTACTTATGAAAAATTGATGACCTTTACTGAAGACCTGTTTGCCTTTGTCGCTACCAATATATTTGGCGGGTTAAGATTTAATTATCAGAATACGGAAATCGATTTGACCCCGCCTTGGCGGCGCATATCCGTAAAAGAAGCTCTCGTACAAATAGCAGGCATGGAACCAGCCGAATTGGAAAATCAAAACCAATCTTTAGCCTTTGCTCGAAGGGCTGGCTGCAAGGTGAAAGAAACCGATCATTTAGGGAAAATTTTAATGGCCATTTTCGATGAGGTTGTCGAAAAGAAACTTGTTCAGCCAACATTTGTGACCAATTATCCAGTGGTCATATCTCCCCTTTCCAGGAGGTCAAACACTGATGCAGACCTTACCGATCGCTTTGAACTGTATATTTACGGCAGGGAAATTGCCAACGCCTTTTCGGAGTTAAACGATCCTGCCGAGCAGAGAGAAAGATTTCTGCAGCAATTACAAGAAAGAGAAGCTGGTGATGACGAAGCTCACGAAATGGACGAAGATTACATTCGAACATTGGAATATGCTATGCCGCCTACAGCCGGTGAAGGTATCGGCATTGACCGCCTGGTTATGCTTTTTACCGACTCAGCTTCTATCAGAGATGTCATTTTGTTTCCGCTACTGAGAACTAAACAGGAATAAAATTAGGATATTAACTAATGTTTTCTAAGAAATAATATTGGTCTCGAATAATAGGATATAATATTTTGATACCTTATGAGCTTTTTATAAGTAAACGTTATTTAAGTGCAAAGCGTAAACAAATATTTGTTTCGATCATTACGTTTATATCGATCTTTGGTATTTTTTTAGGTGTCGCGGCCTTGATCATCGTGCTGGCGGTGATGAATGGATTTGAAGAGGACTTACGCACAAAAATTTTAGGTATTAAATCCCATATTGAGCTGACAACTGATATGACCGGTCCCATGAAAGATTATCAGAAAGTTCGCGAACGAATTGCTGATATTGAAGGAGTTATTGCTTCCACACCGTTTATTTACAGCCAGGCAATGATCCGCAACGGTAATGGCGCTACAGGTGTAATCATTCGTGGTTTGGATACTCAAAGCGCTTTTAAAGTGATTAATTTGGGAAAAGTCAAGGAAGGAAACATTGAATATCTCAACAAAATTCCTCAAGAACTTTCTCTGAATAATAGAAATGAAAGTGTGCCGCTAGATGGAATTGTCATCGGTAAAGAAATGGCTCGAAATCTGGGGATTTTTCTTTATGATCCTATCACTATTATTTCGCCGGTGAGTATTTCTACGCCAATGGGAATGGTGCCCCGCATGAAAAAATTTATTGTCGTTGGTATCTTCGAATCCGGGTTTTATGAATATGATTCGACGCTGGCCTATTTATCTTTGCACAGCTGTCAGGATTTTTTACAAATTGGTGATACCGTTACAGGAATTGATATCAAAGTCGATGATATTTACAAAGCAGATAGTATTGCCCGGAAAATTCAAAGTAAATTGGGCTTTCCCTTCTGGGCGCAAAACTGGATGCAGATGAACAAGAATTTTTTTTCCGCTTTAAAAATGGAGAAACGCGTCATGTTTATTATTCTGAGCTTAATTGTCCTTGTTGCCGCGTTTAATATAATCAGTGCATTGATAATGATCGTCATGGAAAAAAGTAAGGATATTGCCATTCTGAAATCAATGGGGGCAACTTCCCGCAGCATTATGAAAATATTTATTTATCAAGGTCTGATTATTGGTGTTATCGGCACGGCCCTGGGATGCGTTGCCGGCGTGACCGTAGCTTTAAATGTTCAGAAAGTATCGCTTTTTGTGGAGAAAATTTTCCATTTCAAGATTTTGCCAGGTGATGTTTATTACTTAAGTGAACTTCCATCCAAGGTTAACTATGTTGATGTTGTTATCATTGTTATCGGTACGCTGCTTATTTGCTTCTTATCAACAATTTATCCTTCTTTAAAGGCTTCAAAGTCGGATCCGGCCGAAGCATTGAGATACGAATAAATTAAGATAGCCAATTTATATAATATGATTATACTAAAAAATTTGTCAAAAACATTTATTAAAGATGGAAATAAAATAGAAGTTTTGCGCGATCTGAACCTGCAAATAAAAAAAGGTGAATCATTGGCAATCCTTGGTGTGTCCGGTGCTGGCAAGAGCACACTCATTCATATTCTGGGTATGTTAGATCACCCTACCGAAGGTTGTCTTTCCATTGACGGCATGAACGTTTTTGAATGGGAAGAAGAAAAAATGGCTCGTTTCCGCAACTCGGCGATTGGGTTCGTTTTTCAATTTAATAATTTGCTTCCGGAATTCAACGCTATGGAAAATACCATGATGCCGGCTTTAATCAGCGGGATGTCCAAGAAACAAGCGACAGAAAAAGCTTGCAAATTGTTGAGTGAAGTTGGATTAGAACATAGAAAAAAGCACAAACCGGGAGAACTATCCGGCGGCGAACAACAGCGCGTGGCAATTGCCCGTGCCTTGGTGATGGAGCCGGAAATATTGCTTGCCGACGAACCTACGGGAAATCTTGACACAGAGACAGGAAAAAAGATAGAAGACATTTTAGTCAATTTAAATGCAACAAAAAGAATTACCCTCGTCACGGTGACTCATAACAAATTGCTTGCAGAAAGAATGTCCGACAGGATTTCCCTGCGCGATGGGAAGATATATGACTATAAATAAAATAGTTTGTCAAACATGTTTAATCATTTTACTTTTAATCATTTTTTTTATTCCTCACGCGTATTCTCAGGAATTAAAAAAAATCAGCGTACTGCCTTTTGAAGTTTACAGTAGTGGCAATAGCGCGACAATCAAGGAATCTCTATATAAAAATTTGGTCGAAGAATTAAAAAAGGAAAAACTTGTTCAAATAATTCCTACGGATGCCTTTCTTCAGAGCAATCTCAAAATGGATGAAAAACAGGCAATCAAAAATGGGAAATCCTTGGGTGCTGATTTTGTGATTATCGGCAGCTTAACCCAATTAGGTGAAACTTTAAGTATTGATGCCCAAATAATTGATGTAACCATGGCGAGTATTTTATCCACAGCTTCCGTTCAAGGCAAAGGGTTGGCCAATATGGGTGCGATAGCAGCGCAATTAAAAACAGAAATTCTTATTCGTACTGGGTTAGTTCAAAAAATATCCAGGGTTGAAATTAAAGGGAACCGGAAGATAGAATCTTCCGCGATCATCGCGCAAATCAAAAGCAAAGCAGGCAATCATTTTTTCGAAGCAGAAATTGCAGCTGATATTAAAACAATTTTCAAAATGGGCTTTTTTCTGGATGTAACTGCGGAGGCTACGTCAACACCAGAAGGGAAAGTCATCACTTTTATTGTGCAGGAAAAAGGACTAATTTCAGAAATTCAGATCAACGGAAATAAAGCCTTAAGTAAAGATGATATTCAAGAAGTTCTGACAATTAAGACTAAGCAAATTGTTGATCAGGAAAAAATTAAAGCGGATATAGAAAAAGTAAAAACACTTTATGACAATAAAGGTTATTACAATGCTGAGATAAACGATAAAGTCGAACGGGACGGAGAAAAAGATTTTCGCGTAATTTTTAACATTAAAGAAAATGACAGACTCTACGTTAAGTCGATCACTTTTGAAGGTAACGAAGCCTACAGCTCAAAAGAATTGAAAAATATGATGAGCACTTCTGAGCACGGCATTTTTTCTTTTATCACCGATTCCGGTTTGCTCAAGCGCGATCAACTGAAACAAGACATTGGTAAATTAACTGCTTATTATTTCAATAATGGATTTATCAATTCTCAAGTTGGCGAACCGGAAATGACTATCGATAAAAAAGGGATTTACATAAAAATTAAAATTAAAGAAGGAAAAAGGTTTAAAGTTGACAAAGTGGAAATTTCCGGTGATTTACTGGAAAAATCCAGAGCGGAGTTATTGCAGTCCCTGAAAATAAAAAAAAGTGATAATTATAACCGCGAAGCAATCATAAAGGACATCGATTTTTTAACTCAAGCCTGCAATGATGAAGGTTATGCCAATGCCGATGTTAATCCCAAAATTAATCCCAAGGAAAATGAACAATTAGTTGATGTGGATTTTCATATAACTAAAGGAGAATTGGTTTATATTAATCGTATTAGCATTGCCGGCAATACTATTACCCGTGACAAAGTTATCCGGCGCCAGTTGGAAGTAACGGAAGGGGACTTGTATTCCAGCAGCAAATTAAAAAACGGTTATAGTAATCTTAATCGGCTCCGGTATTTTGAAGAGGTGGATTTTCAAACAGAAAAAGGACCGGATAAAAGTAAAGCAGACATCAATATCCGGGTCAAAGAAAAAAGTACTGGTATGTTTATGGTGGGTGCCGGTTATAGCGCCGTTGATCAGGCCGTTATCATGGCGCAAATTACCCAACAGAATTTTCTAGGTTATGGTCAAATTTTAAGCCTGAAAGCATCTTTAGGTTCAACTACCAATAATATTGATTTATCTTTTACGGAACCATGGCTTTTTGACCTGCCCCTTTGGTCTCAAGTGAACATCTGGAAATACAAAAAAGACTATAACACTTACACCTTGGATACACGCGGTGTGGGGCTAACTTTAGGTCACCCTCTTTGGGAAAAAGTTGTCGGATACGTCGGCTATAAACTCACCTCCGATGATATTTCTGATGTTTTAGCTTCAGCTCCTTGGCAAATTATAGAGCAAAAAGGCCAATTAATCACTAGCGCCGTAACATTATCTTTAGTTCGCGATACGAGGGATGATTATATTTTCCCCTCTAAAGGAACAAAGGCCAATATTTCAGTTACGCAAGCGGGAGGACTATTACAAGGCGACGCCAGTTATACCCAATATTCAGCCAGTCTTTTTGCTTATTATCCCCTGCCCTTAGATGTTGTTTTTGGAGCAAAGGGCCAAATCGGCTATATCCAAAGTAACGATGGAGACGAAAATATCCCCATTTTCAATAGATTTGTTTTAGGTGGAATTAATTCTCTGCGCGGTTTTCGCTACATTGGTCCGATCAATCCGGGAACGGAAGATGTAATTGGTGGTACAACTATGTTACTCTTTAACTTCGAGCTAGTTTTTCCTTTAGTTAAGAATGCAGGTATGAAAGGCGTTATTTTTTACGACGCTGGCAACGCTTGGAACGACAGGTATTACCTTGATGATTTACGGCAGTCTGTGGGATTAGGTCTTCGCTGGTATTCACCTATCGGTCCTTTAAGGCTTGAATATGGCTACATAGTTAACCACAAAGGATTAAGCGATGACTCAACCGGTCGCTGGGAATTTACCATCGGCGCAGCTATGTAAATAAGAAATGGAAGAAACAAAATTAAAATTTGTTTTAGCCACAATAAATTAAGAGAGGAGATTTTATATGAAAAGAAGTTTTTACCTAATGGCAGGCATTATCTTGTTTGTTTTTATCTGGAGCACGAGCTCTTTTGCGGTGGATAAAATTGGTTTTATTAACTTGCAGGAAATAATGCAAAATTCCAATGCCGGCAAAAAGGCTGCAGAAGATTTTAAAAAATTCTACGAAAAAGAAACCCAGGAAATCAAATCATCAGAAAAAGAATTAAAGAAAATGAAGGATGAACTGGAAAAACAAAGTTCAATTATGACGCAAAGCTCACAAAAAGAAAAGGAAACTGCTTACCAGAAGAAATTGCGTGATTATCAATTGCAGGTCAATGATACGAATGAAGAGCTAAAAAAACGCGATCAAGAGATGACTCAAAAGCTTATGCCGGGAATAATGAAAATTGTCCGTGCTATCGCTGAAAAAGAAAAATATACTTTGGTTATTGATGTCGCAACTATGCCTATACCTTATTATGCCAAGGAAAATGATTTTAGCAAAAAAGTTATAGAAGATTTTAATAAATTAAAATAATTAAGGAAATTTTCATTAAATGAAAATGACGCTTGCGGAAATAGCCTTGTTTCTTGGCGGTGCTGTCATTGGCGCTGATGATACAATTATCAACAATATCCGCTCTATTGATGAAGCAAATGAAGGCGACCTCACCTTTATAGCCAATAAGAAGTATTTTCAAAAACTAAAGCTTACTAAAGCGTCGGCTATTCTTGCACCACAGCAAACAGTGGCGGAAGGCAGGAATCTGGTTATTGTAGATGACCCTTACGTTGCTTTGGGAAAACTATTAACACTTTTTTATCCGTTAGAACATGGTCGCAGTGGTGTAAGTCCGGACGCTTATATTGAAGATGGTGCTATTGTGTCTCCGGAAGCAACAATTTTTCCCCGGGCTTTTATCAGCAAGGGGGCAAAGATCGGTAAGGGGGCTGTTATTTACCCCGGTGTTTTTGTAGGCTGTGATTCTTTCATTGGTGAAAATTCAATACTCTATGCCAATGTCACTGTTTATCACTCTTCCATCATTGGTAAACGGGTAATTTTGCATTCTGGAGTTGTGGTCGGCGCTGACGGATTTGGTTTTGCATCTCCCGGCGGGGACAATACCAAAATTCCGCAAGTTGGTTTTGTGCAAATTGATGATGATGTGGAAATCGGAGCCAATACCACTATTGATCGCGCCGCGCTGGGAAGAACTTGGATTCAGCGCAATGTTAAAATTGATAATCTTGTCCAGATTGCCCATAATGTTGTTATTGGTGAAAACTCAGCGATTGCCGCTCAAGTCGGTATTTCGGGAAGCACTAAACTGGGCAGAAGTGTAATGGTTGGCGGACAGACGGGGATGGTCGGACATATTAGTATTGGTGACAATGTAATGATCGCGGCAGCATCATCAATCCATAAGAATATTAAGTCCGGACAAATTGTTGGCGGAAGTCCGCAATTGCCGCATAAACAATGGTTGAAAGTTCTGGCCTGCTGGGTAAAACTTCCGGAGATGAGAGCAACGCTTGAGGAGCTAGTAAAGAAAGTGGAAGATCTCCAATCGAAAAAATAGATTTTCAATAAATATAAAGGTTAGATAAATGAAAATTCATCCTACGGCAATTATTGCTCCGGACGCTGAACTGGAAGAAGGAGTGGAGATTGGTCCTTATTCGATAATTAGAGCCGATGTTAAAATCGGGAAAAACACAATCATCGGCCCCCACACGGTAATTGACAACTATACCCATATTGGCGAAGGTTGTAACATCTTTCATTTCTGTTCCATAGGTGCTCCTCCTCAGGATTTGAAATTCGGCGGAGAAAAAACCAGAGTAGTTATTGGAAATTTTAATACAATCAGAGAATATGTCAGTATTCATCGAGGCACAAGTGCCGATATTGGGATGACCATTGTTGGTGATAACAACCTGCTGATGGCCTATGTCCATATTGCTCACAATTGTAAATTAGGTAATAACATTATCATATCCAATTCGACAGGACTGGCCGGACATGTCCATGTGGAAGATCATGCGATCATCAGCCCTCTGAGCGGTGTTCATCAATTCTGCCGCATCGGCGCACACTGCATGATTGGCGGGGCATCCGCAGTCGTCAAAGATGTTCCCCCCTATACTCTGGCTCAAGGCAATCATGCCAAACTTTTCGGGTTGAACATAATAGGCTTAAAAAGAAGAAACTTTTCCGAAAAAAGCATCAAAGCGATAACCGATGCTTATCGTATTGTTTTTCGTTCTTCGCTGCTATTGGATGCGGCCATAAAAAAAGTGGAATCCGAAGTGGATAATTTACCTGAGGTACGTAATTTTATCAAATTTATCAAAGAATCCGAAAGAGGCATTTGCCGTTGATGTTATGAATGTAAAGAGAAAGAAAATAAAGGTCGGCGTTATCGGGATCGGCCATCTAGGCAATTATCATCTGCAAAAATATCAGAAATTAGAAATTTGTGAGATCACAGCTGTATCTGACATGATTACTGATCGTGCCCAAAAAGCAGCCGGGATTTATAAATGTGCCACATTCTCTGATTATCGCGCAATGCTGGATAAAGTTGATGCTGTGAGCATTGCCGTTCCTACCAGTGAACATTACAAGGTCGCCAGGGATTTTTTGGCGGCAGGCGTGGATGTATTGATAGAAAAACCTATCTGCGCAACTTTGGAAGAAGCAGATGAATTAATAGGATTAGCAAAGAAGAAGAATTTGATTCTTCAGGTTGGCTTTGTCGAAAGATTCAATCCCGCAATAATGGCTCTGGAAAATGTTATAGAGAAGCCGATGTTCATTGAATCACATCGATTGCATCCTTTCTTTGAGCGCGGTACTGATGTTGACGTTATCCTGGATTTGATGATTCACGACCTCGACATTATTTTAAAATTTGTGAATTCTCCGATTATAGGGGTGGAGGCTGTCGGTGTTCCTATTCTTTCCGATAAAATTGATATTTCCAATGTGCGGATTTCCTTTGCCACCGGCTGTATCGCCAATATTACAGCCAGCCGCATAAGCGCTAAAACCATGCAAAAGATCCGTTTTTTCGGCCCCGGAGGATATCACTCGGTCGATTGTCAGAAGCGGGAAATTTTATCTTTGAGCAAAAGAAAAAATGAGGCTGGTCAACAGCAGATTGTTCAAAATAATATCGAAGTGGGTAACCATGATTCCTTAGAGGAAGAAATTCGTTCTTTTATCAATGCTGTCGTCAACCGTTCCATGCCGTTTATTTCCGGTGAAGATGCTCGCAAATCTCTGGAATTGGCCCTTGATATAATTAAAAAAATGAGAGTTGCCGAGGTAATATAAAATGATTCCAATGGTGGATTTAAAAAGGCAGTACTATAATCTGAAAAATGAAATTGATGCCGCGGTTAGCGACGTTTTAGAACAAACACATTTTATTCTCGGGCCTAATGTCAGCGCCTTGGAAGAAGAAGTTGCCGCCTACCACGGTTTACCGTATGCTATCGGAGTTGCCAACGGTACGGACGCTTTGCTGTTAGCGTTGCGTGCTTGTGGTATTCAGGCTGGCGATGAGGTGATCACTACTTCTTTTACCTTTATTGCCACGGCGGAAGTAATCGCCCTTTTAAAGGCAACTCCCGTTTTTGTGGATATTTCTCCCGATACTTTTAACCTCGATTGCAACCAAATTGCCGATAAAATAACGGTTAAAACAAAGGCAATTATTCCGGTGCATTTATTCGGCCATCCTGCCGACATGACGCCTATTATGGAAATAGCTCGAAAGCACAATTTAAAAGTGATTGAGGATTGCGCGCAGGCTTTTGGCGCGAGATACAATGGCAGGAAAGTGGGCACAATTGGCGATGTCGGCTGTTTCAGTTTTTTCCCGAGTAAAAATCTTGCTGGTTATGGCGACGGCGGAATGGTCATCACGAAAAGCGAAGAAATAGCCCGGCAAGTAAAAATGTTGCGTAATCATGGCAGCTCGAAGCGTTACTATCATCAGGAAGTCGGCTACAACAGCCGCCTTGATGAAATTCAGGCATCCATTATTCGCGTTAAACTTAAAAAAATAGATCAGTTTAACGCGGCACGCCGTCAGAATGCGGCGGCTTATTGTTCAGCCATTAAAAATAAAGATATAGTATTGCCTGCCGTAACTTCCGGTTGTGAACATGCTTATCATCAATTTACTATTCGCGCGAAAAATCGTGATGTTCTGGCCGACGCTCTTCAAAAAAAAGATATCGCTTCCGCTGTTTATTATCCGGTTCCTCTGCACCAGCAGGAAGTTTTTCTTAAGTTGTATAATATTTCAGTAAAACTGCCACAAAGCGAAAAATGCGCACGGGAAGTCCTTTCCCTGCCGATGTTTCCGGAATTGAACCAGGAAGAAATCAGGCTCATTGCCGACGTGATTAATCATGCCTCTTGATGAAAAAAATCCAATCCCGTTAATAAACGCTGTGCATAAAAAAAACAAAACAATAATGATCGTTGCCGGTGAGGCTTCCGGTGATATGCACGGTGCCAATCTCGTCAGGGAAATGTTAAAAATAAACCCGGCACTGAATTTTTACGGCATCGGCGGTAACAAGTTGCGGGAAGAAAGAGTTGAACTTCTTGCCAATGCTTCCGACATGGCTGTTGTCGGTTTGACCGAAGTTATTTCCAAATTAGGAAGTATTTTAAAAATAATGAAGATGATGAAAAGATCATTAGATGATCGCCGGCCGGATCTTGTAATTTTAATTGATTATCCCGATTTCAATATCCCTTTAGCTAAAGCCGCTAAAAAAAGAGGAATAAAAGTTTTCTACTATATAAGCCCGCAGGTTTGGGCTTGGCGCAAAGGCAGAATCGGACAAATTAAAAAAACAGTGAACAAAATGGCGGTAATACTGCCTTTTGAAGTAGATACTTACGGCCGGGAGGGTTTTGTGGTAAATTATGTAGGTCATCCTTTGCTGGATATGGTGAAACTGAATTATTCAAAACAGGAATCGAGAAAAAAATTCGGTCTTGCCGAAAATAAAATCACTGTTGGGATTTTGCCCGGCAGCAGGCTTTCGGAAGTAGAAAAACTAATGCCGGAACTGCTGCAGGCGTCGGAAATCTTGGCGCAAAGAATGCCGGATATACAATTTATTTTACCGCTGGCCGATACGCTCGAAGAAAAAATAATAACTGAAATTATTTCCAGATTTACAGTAAAAGTACAAGTAATTGCCGGTCATACATACGATGTTATATCCTGTGCTGATCTGGCTTTGGTTGCTTCGGGAACAGCGACACTCGAAACTGCTCTTTTGGGAATTCCCATGATTATCGTCTATAAAATTTCTCTCCTTTCTTACATTATTGGCAGATTAATCGTTGACGTAAAAAACATCGGGCTTGTAAATATTGTTGCCGGAAAAACCATTGTTCCGGAACTGATTCAAAGTAACGCCAGCAGTAAACGTATTGCTGAAGAGGCTTTGGCGATTTTAACAAATGGAGAAAAGAAACAGGAAATTATAAAAGAATTGGAAGCAATTCGGGCCAAACTGGGCGAACCCGGCGCAGCAATAAGAGCTGCGCAAATTGCTTGTGATATGGTATAGGAACCACTATGGAAACTTTTAAAAGATTGTTGCTTATGGCCAAGCAATATTATGTGCGCTTTATCTTTGCTGCGATTTGCATGATAATTGCTGGAGGTTTGCAATCCGCTCTGCCGCTGATTTCCAAACCGGCCATTGACGAAATATTTGTAAGTAAAAATATTGCCGCGCTGAAATGGATTCCCTTTGCGGTAATAGCAATTTTCCTGTTTAAAGGATTGTGCAATTATGGACAGGCCATTTTGATGAGTTCCATAGGATTGCGCATTGTTACGGATTTACGCAATAAACTCTACGAACAAATTCAGAAACAATCTCTATCTTTTTTTGCCGAACATCCCACCGGATTGCTGATGTCACGGATTACCAATGATGTTCAGTCCGTTCAAACCGCTTCAGCGGAGGCAATAACAGCATTAGTCAAAGACAGCTTTATGCTAATATCATTAGTGGGGGTTATTTTCTATACCGACTGGAAACTGGCGCTTATCGCGATAGTCGTCTTTCCGCTGACTATTTATCCGATTGCCATGTTTGGCAGAAAAATGCGCAAGGTGACAACCTCCACGCAAATCACCATGGGAACATTGAATTCCCTTTTGCAGGAAACCATTTCCGGAACACGCATTGTCAAAGCATTCGGCATGGAAAAATACGAAAGTAAAAGATTCGCCGCGGAAAACGAGAGGCTGTTTAAATATTACATGAAATCTGTTTCTGTAAACGCCATTTCTAGCCCCTTAATGGATTTTCTGGGCGGATTGGGGATTGCCGCCGTCATTTTTTACGGCGGCTATAATGTTGTTCATGGCCATTCCACCCCTGGCACTTTCTTTTCTTTTATTGCTGCGCTATTGATGCTTTATGAACCGGTTAAACGGCTTACCAATATCAATAACACCATCAATCAAGGCATTGCCGGTGCGGACCGTATTTTCAGCATCATTGACCTAACTCCAGATATTGAAGATAAGCCCGGTGCCATAAATCTTCCACCCATTAATCGCGGTATCGATATCGATAATGTTACGTTCTGCTATGAAAAAATACCAGTATTGAAAAATATAAATCTTTCCATTAAAGCCGGCGAGGTTATCGCGTTTGTAGGAATGAGCGGAGGAGGAAAAACATCGTTGGTTAATCTGATACCAAGATTTTATGATGTCAACGAAGGCCGTATATTGATTGACGGCCATGATATCAGGAACGTCTCTCTGCAATCACTGCGCAAGCAGATCGCCATAGTGACGCAGCAAACGATACTTTTTAATGATACGGTAAGAAATAATATTGCCTATGGTGATATCGAAAGAACTGAAGATGATATCATTAACGCGGCTGAAGCAGCCAACGCTCATGATTTCATCGTGAAACTGCCTAAAGGATATGACAGCAATATCGGTGAATTGGGCACCAAACTCTCCGGAGGAGAAAAACAACGCATTTCCATTGCCCGGGCACTGCTAAAAAACGCACCCATTTTAATTCTTGATGAAGCAACTTCATCGCTGGATACGGAAGCGGAAATTGAAGTGCAGGATGCTTTGGATAATCTCATGAAAGGCCGCACCACTCTGGTTATAGCGCACAGGCTTTCCACGATTCGCAATGCCGATAGAATTATTGCGTTAGTTAATGGAGAAATTGTTGAAGAAGGCGACCACGAAACGTTGCTTAAGAAAAAGGGCGAATATTTCCGTCTCTATAATTTGCAGTTCAAAGATGAAGAAAGTGATGGGAAAAATGATCGATTGGCAAAGGATATGGGATGATGACGGAATAACCGGTTGTTACAGCCCTGTCAAAATAATCGCATATGCCCCCTCTTTTTTTTATTGCCTTATTATCAATTTTCGCAATTGGCTGTACGATCACAAGATATTTAAAGAGATAAAACTTCCTTGTCCTGTAATTAGCGTCGGCAATATCACCGTAGGAGGCACAGGCAAGACTCCCTGCGTAATTATGCTGGCTCAAATGCTGCAGGAAAACGGTTTTAAGCCGGCAATTCTCAGCCGGGGATATGGCGGCGAGAGAGTCAATTCAGTTAATATTGTATCGGATGGCTGCGAAATTTTACTCGACAGTAAAATTGCCGGAGATGAACCTTATTTGATTGCTAAAGAACTAAAAAATGTTCCCGTGATTACCGGAGCCAAAAGAATTGTTACTGGAAAAACAGCCATTCGTCAATTCGGAGCAAATGTGCTCATTTGTGACGATGCCATGCAACACCGGCAAATTTTCAGAGGTATTAATTTAGTTTTATTAGATAGCCAAAGCTTACAGGGAAACAATCAGATTCTTCCGCGGGGAAGATTGCGAGAACCAATATCGGAACTAAAACGTGCCAGCGCTATTGTGCTCACGCGTGCCAATGAAGCACGACAGACAAACGACCAGATCGAAAAATTAGTCCAGACTGAAAATATTCCCATTTTCAGGAGTATTCATAAACCGAAGGATATCGTAAAGGGAGATTACAGCGCGCAAAATTCGATTTCCATTATTGCGGGGAAAAGGGTTTGCGCGTTTTGCGGAATTGCTAATCCTGATTCATTTAGAAAAACTTTATCGGATGCCCAAGCGCAAGTCTTGTCATTCGATATTTTCCCCGATCACCACCGCTACAATAAAAACGAATTGGAAAAAATCAAAGCCAGATTTATTGATTGCCACGCTGATTTTCTGATTTCAACTCAAAAAGATGGCACGCGCCTCCAGGAATTCCCCGAATTTTTATACATAATTTACATGTTGCGTATTGAGCTGGAAATTGTTCCATCCAGAGAATCATTCAAAAAATTTATATTGGACCGGCTCGCGGCAGCGTGAAAAATAAGCTGAATACAAGGATGTACGCGTGAAAGAAAGATTAATAATGAATTTATTAAGACACATCCCCTTGGGCATAAGAAGGATATTTGCCATTTTTATTGCCAAGCTGTCTTACCATCTTTCTCTGAAACATCGGCTTATCGCCATTCATAATTTAATGCGTTCCTTTCCCGATAAGCCGCTAAAGGAAATTATCAGGCTGGCGAAAAAGTCATATATAAGCGCTACCCTTGTTGTCGTCGAATTTTTGGATATTCCATATTTGAACAAAGATAATTTGCACCAATGGATTAGCATTGAGGGCCTGGAAAATTACAAAGAGGCCGAGCAGGAAGGAAAAGGAGTGTTGATTTTCAGTGCTCATTTCGGCAATTGGGAAATAGGTAATGCGGCTTTGGCGATAATGACGCAGCCATTTGTTTTTATTTACCGTGTTTTTGATAGCCCTCTGTTAGAAAGGACCATTACCGGTGTCCGCGCCTCTTATGGCAACGTTTCGCTTTCTAAATATAATGCCATGCGACCGATGATTCGCTTGTTGAAAAATGGTGCCACAATTAATCTTCTCATTGATCAAAACGTCACTTGGTATGAGGGTGTGTTTGTTGTCTTTTTTGGCCGAAAAGCTTGTACAACGCCTGGTCTGGCTCTGCTGACCCTGTATACAAAAGCGCCGGTGCTGCCCGTTTTTACCCGTCGCCTACCTAATGGTAAATATTTGCTGGAGATTGGTAAAAAAGTTGAAATTGTAAGTTCCGGAAATCGTGATGCTGATGTATTAATCAATACGCAGAATTTCACTAAGATTATTGAAGAAAAAATTCGTCAATATCCCGAACAATGGCTATGGTTTCATCAACGCTGGAAGACAAATATATGTCAGATAAAACAAAAAGGATAACCAATTGAAACCTGGAAATATCAAAAAAATGCCGCGTGAAGGTATGAATAAAATTTTGATTCGCGGCACCAACTGGATTGGCGATGCCATCTTAACATTGCCGGCAGTGGCCTCTATCCGCGCCACTTACCAGCAAGCACACATTGCCATGCTCGTGAAACCATGGGTGTCTGATATTTACAAAATTTTCTCCGACGTAGATGAAATAATCATCTATGAAAATAAATTTGATACTCCTGCCGGAGTCTTTCGCCTTGCCCGAATGCTCAAGGAAAAAAAATTTGACGCGGCGATACTTTTACAAAACGCCATAGAAGCTGCGATTATCGCCCTTGCGGCAGGAATTCCCCTGCGCGCCGGATATGACTCAGATGCCCGCGGTCTTCTGCTAACCCATCGCGTGCGCCGCACTGAAGAAATACGAAAAGTTCACCAAATTGATTATTATCTGGAAATGGTCAAGACTTTGGGTTGTGTTTCCGTTGATCGTGAAATGTATCTGGAAGCAAAATTAAATCCTTTAGACGCCCGGGATATTTTGAGGAAATTTGTACCCGAAACAAAGAAGACTATAATCGGCATCGCTCCCGGAGCCACTTATGGTCCGGCTAAAAGATGGTTTCCCGATAGATTTGCCGCGGTAGCTGATAAACTAGATGAAAAATTTTCTACGCAGGGAATTTTGCTGGGCGGTAAATCCGATTGGGAAGTGGCGCAGAAAGTCCAAAAGCTGGCGCATACCGAATTAATTAATCTCGCCGGGAAAACAACTTTGCGGGAAGCAATTTATTTAATTTTCCAATGCCGTTTATTTATCAGCAATGATTCCGGGTTAATGCATATAGCCGGCGCGTTGAACATTCCGACCATTGCGCTTTTTGGCTCAACTAATCCTGTTACCACCGCGCCGGCGGGAAACAAATCCATCATCGTTCGCCGGGAAGTATCCTGCAGCCCTTGCTTGAAGGAAACATGCCCGACGGATTTTCGTTGCATGAAGCTGATTTCTGTGGAAGATGTTTTTGCGGCAGCTCAGAATTTATTGTGAAATGGCCGGAGTAAAAATCAATGAAGAAAAATACGGCTGTTTTTCTGGACAGAGACGGAACAATTAATGAAGAAGTCGGTTATCTGGATAGTTTAGATAAATTCAAGATAATCCCCGGCGCTTATGAAGCTATTAGATTGATTAATGAAAGTGGAATGAAAGTGGTGGTCATTTCCAATCAGGCCGGGGTGGCCAGAGGATTATTTACAGAAGACTTTGTAAAAATAACCCATGAGTATCTGCAAAACGCTCTGCGTAAAAGAGGAGCATACATAGATAATTTCTATTACTGTCCGCATCATCCCACGGAAGGAATAGAGCTTTACAGGCAAGTTTGTAACTGTCGTAAACCGGCTCCTGGTATGTTGCTGCAGGCGGCTCAAGATTTGAATATCGATTTTAAAAGATCTTATCTGGTGGGCGATAGATTTAACGATATGGAAGCGGGCAAAAAAATTGGAGTCCGGGGGATTTTAGTAAAAACAGGATTCGGTCAAAGTTTGTTACAGGATGATGGTCCTGATGAGGCAACACCGGAGAATAAACCGGATTTTATTGCCGCAGATATTCTGGAAGCTGTAAAATTGATATTAAAGGACAAAGAGTGAATATACTAATCGTAAAACTCAGCGCGATAGGTGATGTGATTCATACCCTGCCTTCTTTGGCAGCGTTAAGAAAAGCTTATCCCGATGCTAATATATCATGGGTTGTTGAAGAGACAGCAGCTCCAATTGTCAAAGGAAATCCTTATATTGATACTCTGATCATTTCTCGCAGGAAAACATGGTCTGAAAACCTAAAAAAAAGAAAGCATATGGGTGAAACGCTCAAAGAAATAAAAATGTTCATCAAAAAATTAAGACAACGGCCTTATGATATTGTTATAGACTTCAATGGTCTTTTAAAAAGTGCCATTCTTGTTTTTATCAGCGGTTCACAAAGAAAGATAGGCTATAATAGTTTTCAGGAATTAAGCGGTTTGTTTTACAATGAAAAAATATATGAAAACATGAATATACATGCCGTAGATCGCTACCTTGATTTCGTTCGCTATCTTGGCATAGCGTGTGACAATCCGGAATTTTATTTACCTGTTTCTCCCGCAGACGTAGAAGCTGTTGATACATTGCTTTCAAATTCAGATATTTCCAGGGATAAGAAATTCATCGCTATTAGTCCCATGTCTTTTGCTGGCGAAACCAGGCTTTGGTATGAAGACAGATTTGCTGCTCTGGCCGATAGGATCATTAGCGAATTAAAGACGGAGGTTGTTTTTACCGGTAACGGAAGCGGCGGCATGATTGATCGAATCCAATCAATGATGACAAATAAGGCTCTTAATCTGGAAGGAAAGACATCTCTGCTTGAACTTGCTCATCTATATAAACGAGCAGAGCTTTTGATTACACCTGATTCCGGACCTATGCATATTGCTGCTGCGGTAGGAACACCAGTAATTGCTTTATTCGGTCCTTCTGCATACTGGCGAACAGGGCCTTATGGACAGGGTCACACTATAATCAGAACAAATCTTCCCTGTAGTCCGTGCTTTTTAAAAAAATGCTCGACAAGAAAATGCATGGCGGATATTTTACCCCAGCAGGTTTTTACCGCAGTGGAAGAAAAACTAACAAAGGAGTGAAGAATGCCTTTAAATAAACAACTATTGGAAATTTTAATCTGTCCGCAATGTCATGGGAAAGTTCACTTCGACGAAAAACTGAGCGGTATTATTTGCGATCAGTGTAAATTACTCTACGAAGTAAAAGATGATATTCCCGTCATGTTGGTGGAAGAGGCCAAAAAGCTTTCGTGATATGCAAACATGATAGCTCTGTCTATGGTAGATAAACCATATAGATTATGCGCTTCTAACAGAGATAATAAAATTGCTTGACAGTCGCTATGGATTAATATAGAATTTTACCAAATCAGTAAAAGGCTTTTTAGCCCTACCCTTTGGAGCGTTTCAAGTATTCAAATATACAAACCGAGATTTAATCCGTAACTACTAAAAAATCGTGACTACCTTTTTTTGTTTCTAAAATAATGCGGTAAAAAACGACGGTAAATATAATATTCGGATAACGTTTTACGTTACCCGGTTAGAATTTAAAGCAAGGAAATATTTATGAACATTGAAGATATTAAACGATTGCCTATCAGCGAACTCAATGACTTAGCCAAGAAATTAGAAGTTCCGGGCGCCAGTGGGATGCGCCGTCAGGATTTGATTTTCGCTATTTTGCAGACGCAGGCGGAGCAAAATGGCGTGATTTCCGGCTCGGGAGTATTGGAAATTTTGCCAGACGGTTTTGGATTTTTACGCGCCGTGGATTACAACTACCTGCCCAGCCCGGATGACATTTACATTTCACCATCGCAGATCAGAAGATTTAATTTAAAAACCGGTGACACAATTTCCGGTGAGGTTCGCCCCCCCAAAGAAGGGGAAAAATATTTTGCCCTTTTGAAAGTTGACACCGTAAATCTGGAAAGTCCCGAACAAGCCCGCGACAAAATCCTTTTTGATAACCTGACTCCTCTTTATCCTTTGGAAAAATTAAATCTGGAACATGATCCTAAAAATTATTCCACCAGAACTTTGGATTTGTTCGCGCCGATTGGCAAAGGACAGCGTGGATTGATTGTTTCTCCGCCGCGTGCCGGTAAAACAGTTCTTTTGCAGGACATTGCTCACAGTATTTCAGCAAATCATCCCGAAGTGGTTTTGATGGTGCTTTTGATTGACGAACGGCCGGAAGAAGTAACCGATATGCAGCGTAGCGTTGCCGGTGAAGTAATTGCTTCTACATTTGACGAACCGGCTTCCTTTCATGTGCAGGTGGCGGAAATGGTTATTGAAAAGGCCAAGCGCCTAGTTGAACATAAAAAAGACGTGGTCATTTTACTCGACAGTATCACTCGTTTGGCGCGAGCATACAACACTGTTGTTCCGCCCAGCGGAAAAGTTCTTTCCGGTGGTGTCGATTCCAACGCTCTGCACAAGCCGAAACGTTTCTTCGGTGCGGCCAGAAATATTGAGAATGGCGGCAGCTTGACGATAATTTCCACCGCTTTGATTGATACCGGAAGCAGAATGGATGAAGTCATTTTTGAAGAATTCAAGGGAACTGGCAATATGGAACTGCATTTAGACCGCCGCATCGCTGATCGCAGGGTATTTCCCGCTTTCGACTTAATCCGTTCCGGAACCAGAAAGGAAGAATTGCTGATTCCTAAAAACAATCTTAATCGAGTATGGATATTGCGCCGGTTGCTCCAGGAAATGAATCCCGTTGACGCCATGGAATTTATCATCGGCAAAATTAAAAAGACAGAAACTAATCAGGAATTTTTGGATTCAATGAACGCATAAACGTAGAGGGGCTGGATTTGCATTTTAAATGCTTATAATTACCCAACCAGAAATTCTACACTAATTTTCTTGAATTTTTGTCGCATATATTGTAAGGCATGCGAACACTTTAAATAAAGTAAAAAACATCAATAATTAATTGTAGATAAACACCAGGGAGGAAAAGAAAGAAGACATGAAAGAAGGAATTCATCCGGAATATAAAGAAACAACTATCACTTGTGTTTGCGGAAACGTCATTGAAACAAGGTCGACCAAAAAAGATATTAAGACGGAAATTTGTTCAAACTGCCATCCTTTTATGACAGGTAAGCAAAGACTTGTAGATACGGCGGGCCGCGTCGAGAAATTCAAGAAAAAGTACGAACCTAAAGCGGAAAAGCCGCAGGTTAAAAAGAAACAACCCACGGTAATTGTAAAGAAAGCAAAGACAGAATAATTATATAAATTTTCTTAATGAAAAAACAAAGTACTGGATTATGTTTTTATGATGAAAACTGCTCATCTTTCTTCTGCCAAGTTGCCTTCACCCGGCTATTTTTGTTGCCTTGATTCACTGGCTTCTCAAAGCATGGCGCTATACGCCTCAAGTTGCCCTCTTCCTTGCTTCCTTGACATTCTTTTGAATGCAAACAGGCATTACCATTTGTAGGTGCCCTTTCCAGTTGGAAGGAACTTATAGATGTGCCTTTTTTAAACTAACCTCAAAACTACAATATTTACTTTAAAGAAATAACATGGATATTATATTAGATAAACTTCGCGACATTGAAATACGCTACCGGGAACTGGAAGGGCTGCTTAGCGACCCTAAAATTGTTTCGAAGCAGGGCCTTTATCAAAAGTATGCCAAAGAGCATGCCGATTTAAGAGAATTAGTCGAAACTATACGTCAATATGAAAAAATAAGGGATCAAATAGAAGAATATCAGGGAGTTTTAGCGGAAGGCGATGAGGAATTAAAAGCAATCGTTAGGGAAGAAATGCCGCTATTAAAGCAGAAGCAAATTGATTTGGAAGAGAAGTTAAATATTTTGCTCCTGCCCAAGGATCCCAATGATGATAAAAATGTCTTTCTGGAAATCAGAGCGGGCACGGGAGGCGACGAAGCGGGCCTTTTCGCCGGCGACTTGTTTCGCATGTACGCTCGGTATGCGGAAGCTCAGGGCTGGCGTGTGGAGGTAGTGAGCAGTTCTTCGACAGGTGGCACCGGCGGGTTTAAAGAAATTATTGCCCTGATTGAAGGCAACGGAGCCTACAGCCGCCTGAAGTACGAAAGCGGCGTTCATCGTGTCCAGCGTGTTCCGGTTACAGAAGCGCAGGGACGCATTCACACCTCGGCAGTCACCGTGGCCATTATGCCCGAAGCGGAAGAAGTGGAACTCAATATTGATCAAAATGAACTGCGGGTTGACGTATATCGTTCCACCGGTCACGGCGGCCAGAGCGTCAACACAACCGATTCGGCTGTGCGCATCACTCACTTGCCTACAGGGCTTGTTGTTACCTGTCAGGATGAAAAATCCCAGCTTAAAAACAAAATCAAGGCAATGAAAGTATTGCGCGCGCGCCTGCTCGATGCCATGGTACAAAAACAAAATGCGGAACAGGCGCAGACGCGCAAAAGTCAGGTAGGCAGCGGCGACCGCAGCGAACGTATCCGCACATACAATTTTCCTCAAGGCCGCATCACCGATCATCGCATCAACATGACCCGCTATGATCTCGATAATTTTCTCAATGGCAACATCGGCGCAATGATTGACGCCTTGGCTACTCATTATCAGGCGGAATCGCTGAAATAAGCTAATACGGGTATGAATCCCGCTTGTGCGGGATAATACTAACGCTTCAAACTTCACTTCGTTTGTTTTACCACGGCGCTACACGCCTGGTATAATTCATCCAGCAAGCTTCAGTGCACTTTGTTTCTGAAGCTTGGTAATCATTATCAGCGAGTCTCATTAAATTTTTTAAAGGAGGTCTCATGTATGCCAGTAAAAAAAGTTGTTGCTTCAAAAAAAAGTAAGCTTAAAAGTTCCGGCTATGGGTGGGTGCCCGATGTGCCCGATCAACGTGATTATTTGCTTAGCGCCGTACTTCGTATACCGGCCAAGTTGCCTCCGCTGGTAGATTTGCATCCGCTCTGTTCGAAGGTCGAGGATCAGGGACAATTGGGCAGCTGCACCGCCAACGCTCTGGCCGGCGCGCTGGAGTTTCTGGAAAGGAAGGATAAAGTTTCTTTTGAGGATTTCAGCCGGCTGTTTATTTACTATGACGAAAGAGCCGTTGAACACACTATCCAATCCGACTCCGGCGCCATGATCCGTGATGGTATAAAGACACTGGCCAAACAAGGTGTCTGTTCGGAAAATAAATGGCCTTATATTATCTCAAAATTCCGGGTTAAACCAACTCCAGCTTGTTACAAGGATGCGGCGAAACATAAAATTACTTCTTATCACCGCATCATCACGCTGGATGAAATGCGCGCGTGCCTGGCTGAAGGCTTTCCGTTTGTATTTGGTTTTACTGTGTATGAAAGCTTTGAATCTCAGGCAGTAGCGAAAACCGGTGTCGTGAACATGCCGCAGCAAGGTGAAAAGTCATTAGGTGGACATGCTGTTCTTGCCGTAGGTTACGATGACGCCAAGGAAAGATTTATTGTGCGTAATTCCTGGGGAGAGAACTGGGGAATGAAAGGATATTTCACCATGCCCTATAAATACGTCGCGGACAGAAATCTATCCGACGATTTTTGGACAGTTCGCCGCGGCGAAAATATGATTTCGAAATAATAAGAAACGTAGATAAAGCATGGATCGGAGTTGATTTGATTAATCTGACGGTAAGAGATGGACATTGATGTGTACTGTCAATGCCCCTATCTCTTATCTGAACCGGTATTCACTATATAGTTGTCATTCTTTATCTAATACATATGACATGAAAGTAACCTGAAAAGGTAAATGGGAAAATTCCTTGGTTTCTCCCTCAATAAACCCAATTCCCCTGTACCAGTTCTTGAGTTCAGTTTGCTCTGCAATAATTCCTATATTGACGCGATGAGCTCCAAGACTTTTTGCCTTTGACAATACTTGAGTCACCAAAGCTTTCCCGAAACCTCGCCGCTGCTGATCGGGAAGAACCGCGAGGCGCTCCAGATAACAAACGCCGGGTTTTGCCTGTTCTAAAGCAACACATCCCACGACAACATTTTCATTTTCCGCAACGGAATACGTAACGCCGCGTTCCATATCTTTTTGAATCCATTCCTTTGTGCAATTGGACGGATGGCGCGGCGCGTTCTCTTGATTCAAGCTAAAGCGCAAAGCTACATCCTGAAATGATCTGTGTATAGTTTCAACTATGACCTCGATATCTTTTTGTGTACAAACACGAATTTTAGGACTCAACATTGGATATTACTTTTCTACTGCTAATGAAAAGCTCATAGGGAGAAGCACGTGCCGATCCCGTGCAGCGGCTTATTACCAGTTTATTTCATCTGCATTCCAGGTGCATCATCTGGGCGAATTTCGAAACCATTACTCAAATAGAATCTAGCCCGGCCCGTTGCTGCAAACAACCACACTCTTCGAAATGAATGTTTCTTACACTTTTCTTTTAGCATCTCAAGTATTGAGGTGCCAATACCTTGATTCTGATATTTGGGATCAACGATCATGTCACAGACAAACGCGTAAAGAGCCCCATCTGATACTAGACGACCAATGCCAATCAGTGATTGATCATCATAGGCTGAAATCCAATACCAAGAATTATCAATTGCTGCTTGTAATACTTCATCGGATACTGAAGCAGAGGGTGCCCATCCTGTGCTTTCATACAGCTTCTTATATCCAGAAAGGGTTGGCTTAGAATTATCGTATTTGATCATTATCTATTTCCTGGTAACAAATTATTCTCAGGTTTCTGTCTATCCCCACAAATTAATGTTTTTAAAAAACACCCTTTCAATAGCAACTTACGATTTTTCTATTTGTGGTTTAATCTAACGAATTATGGAAATCTATTAAAATATTAACGATTTGGATTTATAAACACTTGACATTTTTTTTGCAACAATTTATTTTCATTAACATTTGTCATACCGGACTTGATCCGGTATCCAGAAATCATTAATAATACTGGATTCCGTGTCGCGCTTTGCTTGCACGGAATGACAAAATGGTGTCTTAATTATTATTAGACCATACGTCCTGTAGGGGATACCATGACCGTTCACGACATTCTCAATGAGGCAACTCATGATTTCGAAGCAGTGGAAATTCCTTCCGCACGGCTCGACGCGGAAGTTTTGCTTTCTTTTTGCCTGGGTTGCGACCGTCTGGAGTTTTACAAAAATCCGGATATGACCATCAGCGAAACACAGCTTGCTGCATTTAGAAATCTCATCGCCCGAAGATTGCAATGGGAGCCGGTGGCTTATATTACCGGCCGCAAAGAATTCTGGACATTCGTGCTGGAAGTAAATAGTACTGTGCTCATTCCACGCCCTGATACAGAAGTCATTGTCGAAGAAGCCATCAACATTTACCGTAAAATAGATTCTCCAGAAATAAAGATTTTAGATATTGGCACAGGCAGTGGTGCGATAGCCATAGCTTTAGCCTTGGAAATTACCGGCGCAAAAGTTGTTGCCACTGATATTTCGGAAGCGGCTGTTAATCTGGCAAAAAAAAATGCGGCAGCTTTGGGACTCAAAGAAAAAATCGATTTCCGGCAGGGCAATTTATTTGAACCGGTTGACGGTATTTTTGATATAATCGTTTGCAATCCGCCTTACATTTCGGCCCGAGAATATGAAAAACTTCCCGCGGGGGTGAAAAATTACGAACCGCGAGAAGCCCTTTGGGCCGGAAAAAGCGGACTGGAATTTTACGAAAAATTGATATATCAGGCGGCAGGTTTCCTGCAAAAAAATGGTTGGCTTTTGTTGGAAATTGGAGCTAAACAGGAAGCAGGTGTCCGCGGGATCATGGAAGCCGCAGGTTTTTATGACAGCATCGAGATGCGCAGAGATTATGCCGGACTGCCGCGCGTGATTAAAGCAAGGAGAAAAATTAGTGGATAAAATAGTTATTCAAGGCGGAAAACCTCTATTCGGAGATGTTCAAATCAGCGGGGCAAAAAATGCCGCCCTGCCGATATTGGCCTCGGCCCTCTTGACCTCGGGCGAAAATACATTTCATAATATCCCCGATCTTGTGGATATCAAAACGATTAAAAAACTCTTAAAAAGTATGGGTGTGCAAATTGATGGAAATGAAACTTGCAAGGTAAGCGCTGAAAAGATTACCAGCTGTGACGCGCCTTATGATTTGGTTAGAACCATGCGTGCATCGGTGCTTGTGTTGGGGCCGCTGGTTGCCCGTATGGGCGTCGCGCGCGTTTCTCTTCCCGGCGGCTGCGCGATCGGCGCAAGGCCGGTTAATCTGCACATCAAAGCCTTGCAGGATATGGGGGCGCACGTAGAATTAAACAACGGCTATATTGAAGCGAAGGCCAAAAAATTAAAAGGGGCGGATATTTATTTTGATCTATCGACTGTAACCGGAACAGAAAATGTCATGATGGCGGCAACGCTGGCGGAAGGCACTACTGTTTTGAACAACTCCGCGCGCGAACCCGAGGTTGTCAATCTGGCGGATGTTTTAAAGGGCATGGGAGCGAAAATCAGCGGAGCAGGCACCGATACAATAATAATTGAAGGAGTTACTTCGCTAAAGCCTACGGAAGCAGCGATTATTCCCGATCGGATCGAAGCGGGAACTTTTATGATTGCCGCCGGGATGACGGGCGGTGAGATAAATGTTATCGGCTGCAATCCTCATCATCTGGAAGCATTGATCAACAAACTGCGGGATACTGGCATGAAGATTTCGCCCATTAAAGACGGCCTGAAAGTATCTTCCGGGGAAAAGATTAACAGTGTTGATATTAAAACTCTTCCTTATCCTGGATTCCCCACCGATTTGCAGGCGCAGATGATGGCTTACATGTCCATCGGCAGCGGCTTGAGCGTGATTTCCGAAACTGTTTTTGAAAACCGTTTTATGCATGTCAGTGAATTGCTGCGGATGGGAGCAGATATTGTTATCCAAGGCGGCAACGCGATTGTCCGGGGTGTGCCGATGCTGCGCGGCGCACAAACGATGGCTACGGATTTGCGGGCTTCCGCTTCTCTGATTTTAGCGGCGCTGGTGGCTGAAGGAACGACGGAAATTTCCCGCGTTTATCATATTGATCGCGGTTATCAGGCAATAGAGAAGAAATTTTCCGCGTTGGGCGCGGACATAAAAAGGACGAAATAATAACATGAAAATTATTAAAGCCGACGCTGTTGAGTTTAAAGATTTTTTCCGTGAATTGCGCCAAAGGGGAGCTGCCTACTCTCCGAAGCTTTTATCAGACGTGACGGAAATTGTGCATGATGTCGCTGCCAGAGGCGATGAAGCTCTGTTTCAATATACAGAAAAATTCGACAAATATAAATTAACCGCGGCAACAGTAGAGGTAACACCCACGGAAAGAAAAGATGCGCTGTCTTTAGTCCGGCCGGAAGATTTGGAAGTTATTAAATCGGCAGCCCGGCGTATCGAAAAATATCATCTCAATCAGATTGTCGAGGGATGGTCTGCTAAGGCTGAAGAAGGCGTAGAAATGGGACAGATGGTTTTGCCCCTGCGGCGTGTGGGTGTTTACGCTCCCGGTGGTAAAGCTTTTTATCCTTCGACATTGCTTATGGCGGCGATTCCGGCGCGCATAGCCGGAGTGGAAGAAATTATTTTAGTCAGTCCGGCCAGAGACGGAAAATTAAATCCGCTGATTGCCGCGGCAGCCGAGGTAAGCGGAGTGAAGCGCATATTCAAGGTTGGCGGCGCGCAGGCAATAGCGGCGCTGGCTTACGGTACAAAAACTATTCCACAGGTTGATAAAATAGTGGGGCCGGGAAATGCTTATGTTGCCGCGGCGAAAAAACTCGTTTTTGGCCAGGTTGATATAGATATGATTGCGGGCCCAAGCGAGATCGTTGTTATTGCCGACAACACGGCAAACGTTTCTTTTGTGGCGGCTGATATGCTGGCACAAGCCGAACATGATGAAATGGCGGCGGCTGTTCTTTTGACGCCGTCTGAAAGTTTAGCCCGCAATGTATTGCAGGAAATTGATCAGCAGCTAAAAGCTTTATCGCGAAAAACAATAATGGAAAATTCTCTCGCCAAATACGGAGCGATTATTATTACGGCCAGTGTTGATGAAGCGGTGGATCTCGCCAATCTCTTCGCGCCCGAACATTTGGAGTTGATGGTGGAAAATCCCGCCGGAATCTTGGGTAAAGTAAGAAATGCCGGGTCCGTTTTTCTGGGCTCATTTACGCCGGAGGCATTGGGTGATTATCTGGCCGGCTCCAACCATATTCTGCCGACAGAAGGTACGGCGCGTTTTTCTTCTCCGCTGGGAGTTTATGACTTCTACAAACGAATGAATGTTATTTCTTTTTCGCGGGAAGCTTTGAAAAAGCTCGGCGGCCCAACAGCTCACTTTGCCCAGATGGAAGGCCTCGATGCTCATGCTAATTCAGTCCTTGTGCGCGGCAAATAAATACTTGAATAGTGTCATTCCCGCGAAGGCGGGAATCCAGTATTTAAACTTTGAATTGTCCGAGAAATTGTGTACGCCGCCGCTAAAGAAAACTTTGTAAATGCAAAAATCAAAAATCAACAAATATCCTTCGGTAAAAACCATCAGCGACGCGCAGCGCGTCGGCATGGTCAAAGAAATCTTTTCGACCATTACCGGCAAGTATGATTTTTTAAACCATTTGTTGAGCTTGCGCCGCGATATTGCCTGGCGGCGTTTCGCGATTAAAAAAATGGTTTTCTTTAAGACCAACAGATTCCTTGATGTTGCCTGCGGCACCGGAGATTTATCGATTAACGCCTGCCTGAAGCATCGGCAGATAAAAGCTGTCGGCGTTGATTTTGTCTTTCCAATGGTGGAGGTGGGAAAAAATAAGATAGAGAAAAAAGGTCTCACCGGTCAGTTGAATTTTATGCAAGGCAATGCCTTGAGACTTCCCTTTCACGACAATACTTTTGACGTTACCGGCATAGCTTTCGGAATTAGAAATATTCCCGATAGAACGAAAGCGCTCCGAGAAATGTTGCGTGTTACCGTGCCGGGAGGACAAATAATGGTGCTGGAAATGACTTTTATTGAGAACCGCTTTTTCAAATTATTTTATTATATTTATTTGAACTACCTGCTTCCCCTGATGGCCAAGGTATTTTCCAAAAACTCCGCCGCGTATTACTACCTTGCCGATTCCATCATGCACTTTCCGTCACCGGATGCATTCGCAAAAATCATGCAGGATACCGGCATGTCCGGAGTTGAAATATATCCCCGCACTTTCGGCATTACCTGCCTGTATGTCGGGAAGAAGCCGGCAGAAGCTAATTTAAAAGCAAGTTGAAAATCAAGCAATAGTTCGCGTTTTTCCTGCGAACGGCGGAACTAAGCGGTGACATGAACATGCAGAAAGCGAAGCTTCCAGTGCATGTGAAATGCCAACCGACTTCAGTGATTTGTTGGCGCCGCGCGGATCAGCGCGCAAGGCCTAATTATATTTATATTTATTAACTACAATATCAGAACTCATTTAAATTGTCAGACGCCAATAAGGAGCTCAAAAACGGTAGATTAGCTTTTTAGGCATCTCTAAATTTATCAATTCGACTTCTCAGAAGTAAGGACATTAACGTCTCGTGACATAGTATCTATTAGTTTTTCAACTATTTCCCAATTCTTCATTGAATAATTTCCAAGCATACCCATAGTAACAGTATCCTTGAAAGTGGAAAAACTTAACTGTATAGCTGGTTGATTCTTTATAGATGTTAGCATGTACGCATCAATAATCTTATGACCGCTGAAACATAGTTTTTTATCGTCAATAATACCAAGGTTTGATATTGATATACCTAAAGATTGAATCTCTCTGGAAAGTATTCTATCAAACATATTTCGTGGGAGTAATTCAAATAATGAGTTCATGATTAATACATTCTTAATGCCAGGGAAGTGCGATTTTATTTTTCTCATATACTTACTTATTTCTTGAGATAAATCAAAAAAACTTTGGTTTTTATTGACTATTGTCATACTTTCCATTGAAGAAAAATTACCGAATTGTGAAACAGGGTATTTGTTTATATATCTTCTTAGATCGAACATTATTTGTATCGTAACCCTGTCTATTTTTTCATGTTCCAGACAAAATATTGCGTGAAAGAAAAGTGTAAGAATAAAATCATTAATAGTAATCCCAGATTTTTTGCAAATACCTTTTATGATCTGGAATTCTACTACATCGATCTTGAATAGTCCCAGTCGGGTTTCTATATCATCATTTTTATCGCTCAATATTTCTATTTTTGTTCTATTATATGTCTTCCTGAATAGAGAAAGAAACTTCTGTTTTGCTGATATATTTTTGAACAAGGTATTCATCCGACGATCCAGATTTATCTTGTCAATAGAATCATTTGAGTAGATTTTCGACAACAAGTAGAGATACAATTTTAATCCAGAACCATCAAATACCATATGATTTACGGTAATAATAGCGACATCATTAGCATCTTGACATATTATTTGAACAAATATCTGTGGTCCATTATTTCCAGGTATTTTTTTCAGATACTCAACGATATTTTCCTTTGATATGTTATTAGTATTACGAACACAAAAGAAATCATCATCTGTGTAATCACTCTCTTCCCAAAGCACTTTACTTCCTGTCTGCGAATACTTGCACCTAAGAACAGGGACATAGTCAAAGGAAATATTTACAGATTTTTTGAACCTATCTGTATCTATATGTTCCTTAAATATAATAATTCCCCTTACCTGATGATCGTTCACTACGTCCTGGAGTTTGATATATTCATCCAATAATTCTACTGGATATTTATTCATAACTTATTTCCTTTTGGATGCCTAACGCCAGAACTGTGCGGCGCAGTTTTTTTCGTCCGCACCAGTGATAGGTTATGTAACTTCAATATGTTGATTTAATATCTTATATTTGTTTACATTAAATGTTGATTTGCACAGCATGCTTAGAAATGGCGTCTACTATTTCTGCCCAAACCCCTTTTGGCATGTCATGTCCCATTCCATCAATTATCAATAATTTTGCTCCCGGTATTACTCGAGCTGTATCTTTTCCTCCTTCGACCGGTATCAGCGGATCATCAGCCCCATGAATTACAAGTGTTGGAACCTTAATAGATGAAAGCAACGGTCTTCGATCGCCATTGGCAATAAGAGCTATGTTTTGACGTGCCATTCCCTGTGGGTAGTATGAACGATCATAGCTCTTCTCTAGGAAAGTTCGAGCTCTCTTTTCCTCAAATGGAAATCCGGGACTCCAAATCTTCCGCCATACATTCATATTGTGTTCAATATATGCTTCGCGTTCCTCTGGTGCAGGCGCGAGAACAGCAGCTATTGTTTCCGGTTTCGCCTGCGGAAGATCAGGATTTCCTGTGGTCGACATTATTGAAGTGAGACTCAGGACATGTTTTGGATGTCGATAGGAGATAACCTGGGCTATCATACCGCCCATTGAAGCGCCGCAAATATGTGCCTTCTCAATGCCTAAAGCATTAAGTAAACCAACGGCGTCATCCGCCATATCATCAAGAGAATATGCTGATTCCACAGGCTTACCTTCCATTGCAGCTTTGATTGCAGCCGGAAAGTCAGGAATTCCTGCTTCTTCAAATTTTGTCGAAAGACCTGCATCCCGGTTGTCAAACCGAATCACAAAGTAACCTTTTTTTGCTAATAACTCGCAGAATTCGACATCCCAAAAATAAATCTGAGCACCATTACCTGCAACTAATAATAATGCAGAGAATGAACTATCACCGAAAGTATCATATTCAATTTGGATTCCATTAGCTGTCACATTAGGCATTGCTTACACCTTTTCTAAGTTAATATCATGAATTACTATATTTATCTTGACCCACAACTTTCGAGTTAATGTGCGGGACCCGGCGTGCCGGGACACGTCCCTTGAGCGATGCGTTAGTTCTCACCGCCCCCACACCAAAGAGCTAATTCCTGACTTGACGGCAATTTCCTTATCAAGCGCCTTGCATGCTAGCCCGATCTGGTCGCTGTCCGCAGGAGTTTGTTCCGAGACATTTAATTCCCGAAGTGAAGTACGCAGATCAGGCCAAAGTGTGGTGGGCTTGAGCAAACCGGCATTAGGTGACATGTATCTTGACGGGATAACTCGCACCAGGCCATTCTGCTTGTCCGCCTTGTTGTCGGCCCACGCCTTATCTCCTGCCAGTTTCACCGCGACGTAGAAACGTGACTGCGTGGCTTGATCAACTCCAGCATCTCGCATAGTTTGGTAGATGATCTTGTCAGCTTCTTTCCGCTCACACACCTGCCGCCAATAGAGGTAATCATGAAGAATCGCCGCGGATAGATATTTGCCGAAAGGTGGATACACAGCCCATATCTCACGGGGAGTGCTGGCCAGGTCGGTGACGAATCCACGCGGCACGACTATCGATACGTGTGTATGGTCGTCTAACTCAGCCACGAACTCAATGTCTTCCCAGACGATCCACTGTGTGCCATCCCCAAATGGACTTAGTAGCGGGGCGTGGGTAGGCGCAATTGTTGTACACGCGGAAAGACAGACAAACATGATAAACACAAAAAGTCGTTTCATATGAGACTCCTTCAACTGTTACACATAAGACTTAACGAAAAAATTAGCCGGAGCGTCGCGATCGACTGTATTGCCTTTGTTATGTAAAATTTTCGCCTGTGTTCCTTTATTCTCTATTCAAAACAAAAAGACTGGTAGATCCTTTTGCAACAATCTGTTTTTTTTCGTTAAGTATTGTTCCAGACATATAAATTAAACTACCACCTTTATTTACTATCTCAGCGATAACTTGTACTTTTTCACCAACAAATGCTTTACCAATAAAGTCTATATTCAAGCTTGTCGTAATAGCTGAGACTTCACTTCCCGGATGATTAGCTAATATTCCAAGAATATCACATAACATTGCTGCTCTAATACTGCCATGAAGAATACCAAGCGGATCTGCCATCTCCGGCCGCACCTCAAATTCGCATTCCATTCTGTTATCATCTATAAAAATCAATTTTGGGTTAAGCCATGTCGTTACCGGGTTTATGATCTTGCCGCCCACTGATGATAAATATTTGCCTTCAAAAGTTTTTAATTCAAGGATATCCATCTTTTCCTTTCTCTTGATCTACATAACGAAAAAATCAGCGGGAGGCGGGCGTAGCCTGCCTCCCGCTGTATTGCTTTGTTAGGTGTCTTTGTCTAAGTATCTTTCCCTCACAAATTTGGAAAGGATTTCCGCTGTCTGGAGTAATTCCTGCTGTCTGAAGGAAAATCCATTATTCTCGTGATGATATCTTGCATCTACAAAGTGACTGTTGTTACGTTCAAGAATATCGAGAATGTCTGGCTTGCGACTACTGAGTGAGGTCTGCACTTCCGCACTACATTTCTGGAATAGATCAAGAAGTTTGTGTCCAGCGTCGGCTTCGCCATTCTCCGCAAGGAGAATGTACTTGAGGAAAAGCTCGCATGAGAATGATGCGCAGACTGTTCCCGGAACAGTCTGCATCTCGACACCTGCTTCAACCTTGCAACTGTTGAGACAACGGTCTGCAGCCTTGAGGAAGCTTCCGGCAAAATCAAAGGAGCCAAGATGGATAATCTTCCGGGGTTCGTTCTGTTTTTTGTTGTTATCAGTCATCTGTCTGATTGTCGCCTAACGAAAAAATCAGCCGGAGCGTAGCGATCGGCTGGAGTGACTTTGTTAGGCTTTCATATAAAAGTGTTACGCATATACCCAGAACAATCTGTTACCTATCTTCCCGTTCGTTCATACGTCTATTCTTTATTTTTTGGTTTTGCCTTATTTATTTTAAATTCATTCAATTTTTTTGTTAACTCTTCCATTCTTTTTTTGTTTTTTCTTTCTCTGTTAAATGTTTTTTCGGTAGGCTCGACAATCTCATTCAAATATTCGAACAGTGATTTGAAACCTACGTTTCCCTTTGAAAAGTGAATTACCGCGAAAGCTCCCGGACAATAATTTTTGGCTATTACAGATAATACAAATCCGATATCTTCGTTAAATGACTTTAATTTCTTGTTCAAATAGTCTTTACTGTATTTATCAATAAACCGGTAAAATATTTCTATGTTATATTTTTCTAAATCTTTACCAATAGGAGATTTAAGAATTAAACATTCAGCTTCCGTTGATACATCGGATAAATCATTTGATTGTTTAATTTGCTCAATTGTAACGTTTTCATTCAGTCTAAATAAATTTGCGGTGGTAACAATAATTGGAATATGATAAAAGATTATTTCTGACGAACCAAGTAACCTTTCTATTTGATGTTCCATCCCATCCAATATTTTTTCAGCCATTGCATAGCTTAATTGATTCATTGCTTGAGAAATAGATTTAGGATTTTGCCCTTCTGAATTGATCTCTATCCCTTTCCCACATAATGGTGCTAAAGGTTCATAATCCAATTCAAAGAATTTCTTTTTCTGGGTAAAATGGTCGTTTGGATTTATAAATGAATATGAATTAATTTCACTGATTCCACCATACGATTCAGGGGTAAAAACCCAATTGGTTGATTGGTCCCTGTATTTACATTCAATCATTAGATCAAAGAAATGACCACCTTTAATAAATGAAGCGTCAATATCGTATGAAAACTCATTTACAATTTCACTCTCGTCTCTTCTCAAATAAGTGTATTCATAATTTCCAACACAACCATATTTATCAAGCAATGTTTTAACTTCATATTCCAAGGGAATACTTGACTTAAGTAAAAAGTCTTTCCATTTGTTTAATTTATTGCTCATAGTATTTCATGTGTCCTAACAATTAATATACGTATTCGTTTATATACCGGTTTGAAACAAAATCTGTTTTTGGAATGATGTATTTCTACACGAATATTTATTTAAAATCAAAGAATTATTATTGAAGTCTTACGTAAAAAGTGTTTACTGTCTGGCACATTAAACAGCGGGAAAAGTAATGACAAATAAAACCAAACCGGTCGAAATAGATTTCAATCCTGAGTTCCAGCACGCGCTGGATATGATGGAAGAAACGGATAAAAATATCTTCATCACAGGGCGGGCCGGCACCGGTAAGTCAACTCTGCTGAATTATTTTCATGACAACACAGGAAAAAACGCCGTCATTTTGGCGCCGACGGGTGTTGCCGCCGTTAATGTGGGCGGGCAAACAATTCATTCCTTTTTCCATTTCAAACCGAATGTAACGCTTGCCGCCATCAAGAAAAAAAGGGCGACGGACAAAGAAAAGACATCTATCTATAAAAAGTTGAAAACCATCGTCATTGATGAGGTCTCCATGGTGCGGGCTGATCTGCTGGACTGCGTTGATAAATTTCTGCGTCTTAACGGCCCCAACTCCAAACGCCCCTTCGGAGGCGTGCAGATGATTTTCATCGGCGATTTCTATCAACTGCCGCCTGTAGTATCGAGCGCCGAGCGGGAAATATTCCGTTCGCATTATGCCAGTCCATTTTTTTTCAGCGCCAAAGTATTCCCACAGTTGGAACTGGAATTTATCGAGTTGGAAAAGGTTTACCGCCAGAAGGATAACGAATTTGTCCGCCTGCTCAACACTATCCGCAATAATTCCATCACGGATGACGATATTGCGCTATTCAATAAGCGCTGTCAGCCTTCTTTTACCGCTGATGCGGATGATTTTTATCTTTCGCTCACCAGCACCAATGATCTGGCCGATAGCATCAACGAGCAACGGCTGGCTGAACTGCCCGGCAAAATCTGGCAAACTGAAGGAGAAATAATAGGCGACTTCGGCAAGGAATATCTGCCGACGGCGGTCGGGCTGAAACTAAAAAAAGGCGCGCAGATTATGTTGCTCAATAACGATTCATACGGGCAGTGGATTAACGGGACAATCGGCAAGGTGAAAAAATTTGAAAAGGACGATGAAGGCGAAGATGTAATTGTAGCCGAACTGGATAATGGCGAAACTGCGCAAATCTCTCCCTACACATGGAAAATATACAAATTTTTTCTCAAAAACGAGGAACTGCGTTCGGAAGAGGTCGGGTCTTTCCGCCAGTATCCGGTGCGGCTGGCTTTTGCCGTGACCATTCATAAAAGCCAGGGAAAAACGTTTGAAAAGGTTGTCATTGATGTGGGACGCGGCACCTTCGCTCACGGGCAGATGTATGTCGCTCTCTCCCGCTGCACAACTCTGGAAGGCATTGTCCTGAAACAACCCTTGAAGAAAAATCATATTCTGATGGATTGGCAGGTGGTCAAATTTTTAACCGGTATGCAGTACGCCAAAGCCGCGCTTACCTGCACCCGCGAGGATAAACTGAAGATGCTGTACGCCGCGATTAAAGAAAAGCAAACCGTCGAGATTGTTTATCTCAAAGCAAAAGATGAAAAATCAAAGCGCCTGATCCGGCCGGTGCTGATAGAGGATATGGAATACAACGGACATTCGTTTCTGGGATTGGGAGCCTATTGTCTGGAGCGCAATCAAAAAAGGGTCTTTAACGTGGATCGGATTCTGGAAATCTGCGTATCGCCGAATGATACCATTTCGCTTTTAAATGATAACGAGACAATGTAGTCCGAACCTTCAGGTTCGCGTGTCCAACGGGTCTGAAGACCCGCACTACTGTTTAATATTTGATGGCGAAATGGTATGAGCAAACAAAAACACCTTGACAAAATATTTCCTTTAAATAACATTACCCCCCTCATGAGCGGGCGTAATTCAGTGGTAGAATGTCAGCTTCCCAAGCTGGACGTCGCCGGTTCGAGCCCGGTCGCCCGCTCCAATGAAACTCCAATTTTAAAAGCGTAGCGCATTGAAATTAGTTAGTTGTAATGAGACTAAAACTTCGAGAGCAAATAATCTAAAGGTCACTATAGGCGCATTGAAGTTTTTTAGCCGAATTATCCAATAGCCAAAGGCTATTGGAAATTATCCCTCACATTGGATGGTGTTTTTATACCTGTGATTAACTACTTAGCAGCTTTCAGATTGCAGAAATAATACTTGCTTTGCCTGATGTGATGTGATAGCTAATTATCAAACCATCGATGTGATAGTATTGATGAGTGGGCCCCTGCCCACTTTTTTATTTTCTGAGCAATTATGGATGATGATGTAAAAGAAAAAATCAGGCAGTTGGCTGAGCCGGTTATCGTGTCTGAAGGAATGGAGTTGATCCATGTCGAATGTATCAAAATGCATACGCGCTGGATCATCCGGCTTTTTCTGGACAAGGAAAGCGGGGTTACGCTTGATGATTGTGCGAATGTCAGCAATCAGTTAGGCGACCTTTTTGATATACGTGAAGTGATTAATAGCGCTTACACGCTGGAAGTTTCTTCTCCCGGTTTTGATAGGCCTTTATCACGCGATCAGGATTTTGTGAAATATAAGAACTCCAGGGTAAATATTAAAACAAACGTAAAAATTGAGGGAAGTAAAAATTTTCACGGCATTCTTCTGGATTACATCGAAGAGGACGGCCAAAAATTGGTTTTGATCGAAATCGCCGGAAAAATTCACCGGATTCCTAAACAAGATATTACAAAAGCAAATCTTGCCGATGCGGGATAAATTAAATGTTGAGTAATACAATTTCTAAATCAAAGATGATATTGAGGCGGCAAGGCGGAGGCGACGAGGCGTATTATATATACGTTGAGGAAGCCGACAACGACGCCAACAAAAATAGCGCTTTGATTTAGAATTGGTATAAGGAATTAACGCCAGTTGGCTGAAATTCTACGATATATATATCAGCTAAGAAAAGGGAGGAATTTGTAAATGTTGTTGCCAGAACTTAAACGTCTGATCGAACAGATGGGTAAGGACAGAGGTATAAATAAAGAGATTATTACCGACGCCCTCGAAGCGGCAATGCTTACGGCTGCAAGTAAAAAACTTGGACAGAACGTTGATATTGAAGCTCATTACAACGATGAAACCGGAGAAATTGAAGTTTTTCAATTCAAAACCGTTGTCGATAAAGTCCTTGACCCCGGAACACAAATCTCTAAGGAAGAAGCGAGGAAAACTCTTGATGAAGGCGCGGAACCCGGCGACAGCCTGGGAATGAAAATTGAAACAAGTTCCTTTGGTCGAATTGCCGTGCAAATGGCCAAGCAAATAATTATTCAAAGAGTTAAAGACGCGGAGTGCGACAATATTTATGAAGAATACAAAGACAGAAAAGGCGAATTAGTAAACGGCTTTGTCCAAAGATTTGAAGGCGGCAGCATTATTGTCAATCTTGGGCGCGCGGAAGGTGTTATACCTCCGACGGAACAAATTCATCGCGAAACTTATAAACGCGGCGAAAGAATCCGCTCTTATATTGTTGATGTAAAGAAAAATGCCAAGGGATCGCAAATACTCATGTCCCGCACGCATCCGTCATTTTTAAAGGCGCTTTTTGAAGTGGAAGTTCCGGAAATTTCCGAAGGCCTTATTGACATTGTCAATGTCGCTCGAGAGCCGGGCAAAAGAGGGAAAATTGCCGTCAGATCTAAAGATAAGGATATCGATCCTGTGGGCGCTTGCGTGGGCATGAGAGGTTCGCGGGTCCAAAGTGTGGTGCAGGAATTACGCGGTGAGAAAATCGATATTATTCCGTATAGCGATGATGCGGCCAAATATGTGAGCAGTTCCCTGTCTCCAGCCAAGGTTAACAGAGTGTTCGTTGATGATGAAAACCGGACGATGACGGTAATTGTTCCTGATGATCAACTTTCTTTGGCCATAGGTAAAAACGGACAGAATGTCCGGTTGGCGGTTAAGTTGACGGGATGGAACATTGATATGAAAAGCGAAACCATGGCTGGTGCTAAGGAAGAAGGACAAAATGATCTGACAAAAATCACCGGAGTGGGACCGGCTATGGCGGAGAAGCTTTTCAGTAAAGGCATCAAAAGCATTGCCATGGTTGCAGCAACCGAGCCCGAATTGTTATCTCAAATTCCCGGTATAGGTGAAAAGACAGCCCAGCAATGGATTGAAACAGCGGGTAAAATTTTAAGCGAAGAAGTAACTGGTAACAAAAGTGATTCATAAATTTGAAAACCAAGAAATTTAATATGGAGAGTTTCACGCATGCCGAAAAAGCGAGTTCATGAATTGGCCAAGGAGCTTGGCTGGGAAAATAAAAAACTGATCGCTCATTTGGAAAAAATTGGCATTTCGGTTAAGACCGCTTCCTCTTCCCTGGAAGAGAATGAGGTGGAAAGAATAAAAAGCGAATTGCTGGCCACTGAAACTCGTGAAGTTGTGGAGGAAAGAATAAAATCCACAGTAATTCGGCGTCGTACCGTCCGCACTGTTGTGGAAATGCCGCCCGAAGAAATTCCGGAGAAAAAATTGGAGCCTGCGGAAAAAGCTTTGGAAGGTAAGCCAAAGAAAGTACCTGCAACACCGCCTTCGGAAAAAGTTGATAAAGTTAAAAAAGAAGAACCTTCTAAACCTCATGTTTCTGGAACTGAGGCAGTTTCTGCTCCATCCAAAGAAAAAATATCAGAGGGTGAAGCAAAAACGGAAACTAAAGCCCATCCGGCCGCGGATGGGGCTATTCTCAAGTTAAAAATACCGAAAGTTGGGACAACAGCGAAAATAGATGTTTCGCCAGCAGTGGACACAACTGCGGCGGGGAAAGTCAAACAACCGCCCCTTGTTTCAGTTGCTCCTTCAAAGCCGGTTATCATTTCTAAACATAAAATTACCCGGCCGGAAACAACCAAGGGTGTTCCGCCAAAAGTACCTCTGAAACCCGGCGAAAAAATATCCATTCCTCCACCGGAAAAACCAAAGAAAAGGGGCAAGGTTCCGGTAGAGGTATTTATTGAAGAGGAAAAAGCATTACCGCACCG
This sequence comes from Smithella sp., assembly GCA_049517435.1. Lineage (GTDB taxonomy): Bacteria > Desulfobacterota > Syntrophia > Syntrophales > Smithellaceae > Smithella. Next base: position 146,646 of record JBEKRZ010000002.1, read on the forward strand.
CAAGATTTTAGAGAAAAAAATAGAAAAGAGGCTGAAAAAGCAGGATGAAGAGAAGGAAATAATCTTTACCAAATGGCGCGATAGCAAAAAAGTTGCTCCTGCCAAAATGAAGAAAACCGAGATTACTGTCCCTAAGGCAATTAAAAGGCGTATCAAGGTTGGAGAAACAATTACCGTCGGCGATTTAGCTAAAAGAATGGGCATCAAGGTAAGTGAAGTAATCAATAAATTAATGTCTATGGATGTTATGGCCACCATTAATCAAGCCATAGATTACGATATTGCCACGATTGTGGCGAATGAATTCAGTTTCCAGGTTGAACCGGCGGATCTGGAGTTTGACGAATCCATGTTAAAAACTTCGGGTGCTCCGGCAAATCTTAAACCGCGGGCACCGGTTGTAACTATTATGGGGCACGTTGATCATGGTAAAACCTCACTCTTAGATGTAATAAGGCAGTCCAATGTTATTGACGGCGAAGCCGGTGGAATTACACAAGCTATCGGTGCTTATCATGTTCACATAAATGACCGGGACATAGTTTTTCTGGACACTCCGGGTCATGAAGCATTCACGGCGATGCGGGCACGCGGGGCGCAGGTAACCGATATAGTCGTTCTGGTTGTGGCGGCAGACGATGGCGTAATGGGACAAACCATTGAAGCCATTAATCACTCCAAAGTTGCCGGAGTTCCTATTATCGTGGCGATCAATAAAATTGATAAACCCGGCGCTGATCCCGAGAAGATTAAACAGTCTCTCACCGAACATGGTCTTTTATCTGAACAATGGGGTGGCGAAACAATTTTTTGTGAGGTGTCTGCTAAAAAGAAAATTAATATTGAAGAATTGCTGGAAATGATTTTACTGCAAGCCGATGTTATGGAGTTAAAGGCCGATCCCGATCTTCCTGCTCGCGGAATTATTATTGAGGCTAAATTGGATCGTGGCCGCGGTCCCGTAGCGACGGTTTTAATTCAAGAAGGCACTCTGAAAGAAGGCGATTCCTTTGTTTCCAAAACTGAATTTGGCCGCGTGCGGGCAATGATTAATGATCAGGGCCGGCGCATCAAAGAAGCCGGGCCTTCCATGCCGGTGGAAGTTATTGGTTTTTCCAGTGTCCCTCAAACCGGGGCGGAATTTGTCTGTGTCGAAGATGAAAAGAAGGCACGAAGCATCGCCGATTATTGGTTAAGAAAAACACGGGAAAAAGAGATTTCCAGTTTTTCTAAAGTTACTTTAGAACAGCTCTATCAAAGAATAAAAGAAGGTGTAAAAGATTGCAATGTTATTATCAAAGCCGACGTGCAAGGATCGATTGGAGCTATTTCCGACGCTTTAAATAAACTTTCAACTGATGATATAAAACTCAAAATTATTCATAGTTCCACCGGCGCCATCAGCGAAACGGATGTTATGCTTGCTTCCGCTTCCAAGGCTATCATTATCGGTTTTAATGTGAGACCCGATGCCCGGGTTGTGGAGATTGCCCAGCAGGAAGGCGTGGAAATTAAGCTTTATGACATCATTTACAATGTCATCACGGATGTGCGGGCAGCAATGGAAGGACTTCTGGAGCCGGAGTATAAAGAAGTAGTTCAAGGCCGGGCGGAAGTCCGCGAACTCTTCAAGGTGCCCAAAGTCGGTACTATCGCGGGTTGCTTTGTAACCGACGGGAAAATATTGCGCGCCAGTAATTTGAAACTTGTACGCGATAGTGTAGTGATTTTCGATGGGAAAATTCTATCACTGAAGCGCTTTAAAGATGATGCCAGAGAAGTGCTGGCTGGTTTTGAATGCGGCATAAGCATTGACGGGTTTAACGATATTCACCTAGGCGATGTAATTGAATCTTATATAATAGAGACGTTGGCAAAGAAACTCGAGTAGAATCAATGACATTCGCCGATAAGGAGACCTAAGCTTCAGAAACAAAGTGCGCTGAAGCTTGCTGGACGAATTATACTAGGCACGTAGTGCTATGGTAAAATGAGTGAAACGAAATAATGAAGCCCAAGTTTCAGAAACATAGCGCGCTGAAACTTGCTGGCTGAATTATCCCAGGCGCGAAGCGATTGTGACTCCCGCTGAGAGCGGACAGAGTGAAGCTCGAAGCGCAAGAGAAACAATCCCGCCAACGTAGTTGGCAGGGGCGCGGGATTGAAATACACTCATCTGCGTATCAACAGCTGGCTATTCTAAAATTTCCATGGCTGTATGGTTTCGGGGAAAAGTTTTATGGTTATCGGCTACGGAATTATAAATTTACGAATTCCGGAAAGTGGCTCTTTAAAAGAAAAAAGAAGCGTTTTGAACAAAATTTTAAAGCGCACGCAAAATGAGTTTAATATCTCTATTGCGGAAACAGGTAATCTTGACAACTGTAAATTAGCCGAAATCGGCTTTGCGGTTGTTGGCAATGATTCACGCTATATTAATGGAAAGGTCGATCATTTGCTTAGGTTTGTCGATAATCTGCGCGCAGCCGAAATTGTAAATAGCAAGATAGAAATTATGGTTGTTTCCAGCTTTCTGGAGGCGGCTGATTGGAAAACAAGTAAATACGATGAGCTTTAAAAGAGCGGACAGAGTGGCAGAATTGATCAGGGCGGATATGTCTGATATTATAATTAAAGAAGTAAAAGACCCGCGCCTGCATTCGGTTACTATCACATCGGTGAAAGTAACCGATGACCTGCGTAACGCCAAGATTTACTTTGTCGAAATGGGCAAGGACGAATGCTCTCCTGAAATCAAAGCCGGCTTGACTAAAGCGGCCGGGTTTATACGCCGGGAGCTGGGCAAACGGGTGCAGTTGCGTTGCGTACCGGAGCTTACTTTTGTTCATGACCAATCTTTTGGATATGGTAATCGCATCGAAAATTTATTGGCCCAGATAGCTAAACAGGAAGAAAAAAATGATCAGTGAAATTATTGCGGCTATAAATGAAGGGCAAAGCTTTTTAATTACAGCGCATGTAAGACTGGATGGAGACGCTTTGGGTTCGGAACTGGCTCTTTATCTTATGTTGAGAGAGTTGGGGAAAAATGTAGTCGTTTATAATCAGGATCATACGCCGGAACGTTACCGGTTTCTGCCGGCAGCGCAAAATATAGTTCACGATATAAACAATGTTGAACAATATGATGTCGGCATTGTTCTTGATTGCAGTGATTTGGCGCGGGTTGGAGATGAAGCGGAAAAAATAGGGAAAATAAAAAAACTGATAAATATTGATCACCATATTTCCAACAACGGTTTTTGCTCGCTGAAAATGTTGGACGCGCACGCCAGTTCAACAGGCGAATTGTTGTTCCGTTTAATGCGTGAAATGTGCTTTAACATGTCGAGAGATATTTGCACTAATTTATACGCGGCAATTATAACGGATACCGGTAATTTCCGTTACTCGAGCACTACAAATGAAACGCTTTTTGCTGCGGGAAACCTGGTGAAAAACGGTGCTGATCCGCAGTGGATCGCGGAAAATATTTATGAAAGCGATTCTCCGGCAAGATTAAAATTACTGGCTAAAGCGTTGGAAACCTTATCCCTGGACTTGAAAAATAAGGTGGGTTCTATGGTTGTTACGCAAAAGGTTTTACAGGAAACAGGAGCATCATGGGAACTCACGGAGGGTTTTGTCGATATCCCCCGTACCGTAGGAGGCATTGAAATATCAATTCTTTACACTCAACGGGGAGATAACAATTATAAGTTGAGCTTGCGCTCCAAAGCTGATGCCAATGTAGAAAAAGTAGCCAAAAAGTTTGGCGGTGGCGGCCATATTCACGCTTCGGCTTGCTGGATGAAAGGTGACATTGAATCAATTAAATCGCAGATTATTAAAGCGATAAGGGAATTATAGTATTTATGATGGATGGAGTGATAGTCATTGACAAGCCGGCGGGTAAGACCTCGCATGATGTTGTCAGTGAAGTGAAGAAAATATTAGGTGTAAAAAAAGCGGGCCACACCGGAACGCTTGATCCCATGGTTACGGGAGTGCTTCCGGTGTGTTTGAATGAGGCTACGAAGTTGGCCGGTTTTCTAACTGGCGAAGATAAAGAATACCTAGCGACAATGTTGCTGGGTGTGAAAACCGATACTTTAGATATCGAAGGGAAAATTATCAGCCAATCCAATAATTTCGTGACGGAAGAGGAAATAAGGGCGGCAATGGCGCGGATGATGGGAACAATTAAACAGGTTCCTCCTGCCTATTCCGCGGTTAAATATTGCGGCAAACCTTTGTATAAATGGGCGAGAAAAGGTGTTCTTTTAGATATGGAACAGCGAGAGGTAAAAATTCATAGTATTGTTATTGAAAATATTTCTTTCCCCCGCGTAACTTTTCGGGTTGTCTGTTCTAAAGGGACTTACATCAGGACGCTTTGTTCCGATATCGGAGATCTGCTAGGCCTTGGAGCATGTTTATGCAGCCTTCGACGTCTGCGCAGCGGTTTTTTTTCCGAAGAAATGGCTGTTTCCCTGAACAATTATGAGGGTAATGATAAAAAAAACAAACTTTTAGAAAAAATATTACCGATGGCGGAACTGTTGCCTTTACTGACTACAATTGAACTGGAAGATCATTCCGCGGAAAAATTGCGTAATGGATGGCAACCTTCTGTGGAAATGATGAAGGAACACGATCTCCCTTTTCTTAAAGCTGGAGATATGGTAAAATTCATCAGTAGTAGCGGGTATCTTTTGGCTGTTGCGGAAATGGTGGCGCCGGTAAATAAATTTTCTGAATTCGATGGCAAAAGGCAGGCGGCCAAGATTGTCAGAGTATTTAACAATATTAGCAAATGAGGATAAATTTAAGATAAACAAGGATTTAATTATAAAGGAGGAAAAAGCGTGTTAACTTTGGAAAAGAGGAAAACAGTAATTTCAGATTATCGGCTTCATGAAAAGGATACGGGATCCCCCGAAGTCCAGATTGCTCTTTTAAGCGCCAGAATAGAATATTTGACGGAGCATTTTAAAGCGCATAAAAAAGATCATCATTCACGCCGTGGCTTGCTCAAGCTGGTCGGTCAGAGAAGAAGACTTCTCAATTACATTAAAGATAATGACATAGAAAGATACAGAAATGTTATTAAACGGCTAGGCCTAAGAAAATAAATAAATTATTCAAGGGCGGAAGACATAAGTTAACCTGACCGTAAGCGGCATACATAACACGCCTGCGGCTGTTAGCTTTTGCGTTTCGCCCTTGAATTTCTATGGCTGGCACTTAAAAATAAAATGGAGGAAAAATTTATGAGTACTATATTTAGTGCAGATTTCGCCGGGCGAAATATCTCCCTGAAAGCGGATTATGTTGCCGCGCAAGCTGATGGGGCGATACTGGTTCACTACGGTGATACAGTTGTTTTGGTTACGGCAGTTTCATTAAAAAGCATACGTGAAGGAGTGGACTTTCTTCCTTTAACCGTAGATTATCAGGAAATGACTTTTGCCGCGGGAAAAATTCCCGGCGGATTTTTTAAGCGCGAAGGCCGTCCTAACGAACGCGAAATATTGACGTCCCGTCTGATTGACAGAGCAATACGCCCATTGTTCCCCAAAGGATACTATTCGGAAACGCAGTTGGTGGCCTCGGTACTTTCCTTGGATAAAGAAAACGATTCCATTGTTATGGCGATGCTTGGAGCTTCAGTTGCTTTGGAAATATCGAACGTTCCTTTTAAAGGACCGATTGCCGGTGTGCGCGTAGGCCTGATTAACGGCCAGTTCATCTGTAATCCGTCTGCGGAAAAAATTACGGAAAGCGAAATTAACATTTTTATGGTCGGACGAAAAGTGACGCCGGGCAAATCAGGCAAGGACTACGATGTCGAACTGGTGATGATGGAAGGCGATGCCAAAGAAGTCGCCGAAAATGTAATTGTTGATGCCATTCAATTCGGCTTGGAAGCAATTCGTCCGGTAATTGATCTGCAGGATAAAATACGCGAGGCTATCGGCAAAACCAAAAGACCGGTTGCCCAAATAGTTAAGGACGAAGAACTGATTGCACGTGTAAAAAGCGAAGCATTGGCTGGCCTTAAAGAAGGCTATAATATGCCACGTAAGCTGGAACGCTACAGCAAGCTTGGTGAAGTGCGCGAAAAAGTGATCAAAGCAATCGGCGGAGACGATGCTGCGCTTTGTAAAAAAGTTGCCGGTATTATCGAAGAATTAGAAAACAGTATTTTGCGCGGTATGATTATCAATGAGAAAAGACGTATTGACGGAAGGACGTCGAAAGATATCCGGCCCATTAGTTCTGAAGTCGGTGTTTTGCCCCGCACTCATGGGTCGGCTTTATTTAACCGGGGTGAGACGCAGGCCCTGGCCGTTGTTACTCTAGGGACTTCTTCAGATGAACAGCGGATAGATTTTATCGGCGGCGAAGAGATGAGATCATTCATGCTTCATTACAATTTTCCGCCATACAGTGTGGGCGAGGCAAAAGGGCAGCGCAGTCCCGGCAGAAGAGAAATCGGTCACGGCGCTTTAGCGCGCAAAGCTTTGGTGCCTGTTTTACCTTCACCGGAAACATTCCCCTACACAATCAGGATTGTTTCGGAGATTCTTTCCTCCAACGGTTCGTCATCAATGGCAACGGTTTGCGGAGGAACATTATCCATGATGGATGCCGGTGTACCTATGAAAGACTTTGTTGCCGGAATTGCCATGGGGCTTTTAAAAGAAGGAGATGATGTCGTAATCCTGACCGATATTTTAGGTGATGAAGACCATGCCGGTGATATGGATTTCAAGGTTTGCGGCACGGAAAAAGGAATTACAGCCATGCAGATGGATATTAAAATTGACGGCCTGACGGAAGATATTTTGAGAAAAGCTCTGGATCAGGCTCGTGAAGGCCGGATTTTCATTATCGGTAAGCTGCGCGAAACTATTTCCGCGCCGCGGCCGGATATATCACAATATGCTCCTCGCATCACAACTGTAAAAGTAAAAGTAGATCAGGTGAGAAATGTTATCGGGTCGGGCGGTAAAAACATACGTCAGATTATCAGCGAAACCGGAGTTACCATTGATGTCGAAGATGACGGAACTGTAACTATCGCTTCCAGTGATGCCGAAGCAGCGTCACGTGCGGTGATGATGGTTAAGTGGCTGACCGAGGAGGCCGAAGTCGGGAAAATTTATCGCGGCACAGTCAAGAAAATTGTAGATTTCGGTGCGTTTGTCGAAATTTTGCCGGGAACGGAAGGCCTTCTGCATATATCGCAAATCGCTAAAGAAAGAATAAATAAGGTTACCGACGTATTGCAGGAAGGCGACGAAGTCATGGTGAAAGTTCTGGAAATGGACAAGTCCGGAAAGATTCGTCTTAGTCGTAAAGAAGCTCTGGACGCAGAAGTTAAATAAATTGTTGTGAAACTCCAATTCCTAAAGCGAAGCGTATTGGAATTGGTAAGTTGAACAATCCCGCAAAGCGGAGGGTATGATACCAGGAAGCTTGCTTTGGGGCTCATACCCGTGATTTTCGACTCGCAATAATTCAAAACACAGCCGTTCTGTATCCATAACTTAAATCGATACAGAACGGCTCTCACCATAAGAATATTTAAATGGAAAAAATAAAAGTTTGTATTCAACGACTGGCGGGCAACGAAGATATTCCTTTACCCCAATACATGACTAATCAGTCTGCCGGGATGGATATCTTTGCAGCAGTTATTGAAGAAGAGATTATTTCGCCTGGCCAACGGACAAAAGTACCGACGGGAATTGCAGTGGCCCTGCCCGAAGGTTACGAAGCGCAGATAAGGCCGCGCAGTGGACTGGCGTTGAACAATGGAGTGACGCTTCTTAATTCCCCAGGCACAATTGATGCTGATTATCGCGGAGAAATTGCGTTGATTGTCATTAATCACGGGGAAGAACCGTTTGTTGTTAAAAGAGGTATGCGTTTAGCGCAAATGGTAGTGCAAAAAATTTCTCAAGTGAATTGGGTGGAAACTACAGAGCTAAATAATACGTCACGGGGTAGAGGAGGATTTGGCCATACCTGATACCAATTCTAAAGGAAGTTTTCGCCATGTTGGCGAAAATTCTCGGCAAGGTAAGGTTCTATTTATTATGCGCTCTCCTTAAAGGAATGCGCTCCCGATCAAAACGCTATCTTTGTTGGCGTCGTTGTCGGCTTCCTCAACGTATGTATAATACGCATTGTCGCCTCCGCTTAGCCGCCTCGATATCATCTTTGATTTAAAACTGGTATAAAAGTTAAATTTTGCCGTGTGCGCAAAAAGCTTCTTAACTTTTGCAATTGGAATTAAACAATGGTATGAAAGAAACCACGGATATAAAACCCAAAGAAATCTTTGGAAGCATTTAGCAGAGGGCTGCTGGGTATTATATCCTCCGCTGCGCGGGATTGTTCAACTTACCAATTCCGTTGCGCTTAGCTTACGGAATTGGAGTTTCACGAACAAATTTATTGCATATACAAAATTAAAATATGAAAAAATTCAAAGTTAAAAAAACATTTAAGGAAATCAACGAAAAGATAAAAGATGGGCGAGCTGTAGTTGTCACAGCCGAAGAGATGATTGATGTTGTGGGAAAACATGGCGCAGTTGAAGCCGCCAGGAAAATTGATGTTGTTACTACCGGGACTTTCAGTGCGATGTGCTCTTCGGGAGCTTTTCTTAATTTCGGCCATACTTCTCCCCGCATCCGAGCATCCAAAGTCTGGTTAAATGATGTTTCCGCTTATGGCGGGATTGCCGCCGTGGATTGTTATATAGGCGCGACAGAAGTAGTGGAAAATGATCCGCTCAACAGCGTTTATCCCGGTGAATTTAATTACGGTGGCGGTCACGTTATCGAAGACCTTGTTTCCGGCAATGTAGTCAAACTGCGCGCCGAAGGTTATGGAACGGATTGCTATCCAGCGCGGAAGTATGAAAGAAACATAACGATAAATGATTTACAGAATGCTATTTTATTTAATCCGCGCAATGCTTATCAAAATTACAATTGCGCCGTTAATTTATCCGACAGAACAATTTATACGTACATGGGAATGCTCCGTCCGCAAATGGCCAACGCAGCCTACGCGACATCGGGGCAATTGAGTCCCTTGTTTAATGATCCTTATTACCGGACAATAGGTGTTGGCACGCGGATATTTTTAGGCGGAGCACAGGGATTTGTCGCTTGGCCCGGCACCCAGCACAATCCCAATGTACCCCGTGGAGCAAATGGTGTTCCTAAACAAGGAGCCGGCACAATTGCCGTTGTGGGTAATTTAAAAGAAATGATTCCGGAGTGGCTGACTGGAGCGAGTATTTTAGGCTATGGAGTTTCATTGTTCGTAGGGATAGGTATTCCTATTCCCATTTTGGATGAAGAAATGGCGCTCTTTACAGCTGTGAGAGATGAGAATATTTATACCCAGATTTATGATTACAGCATGGATTACCCCAAGGGAGTAGCAAAACCTTTGGCGGAAGTCAGTTATAAAGATTTGCGCAGTGGAACGATCACCATTGGCGAGAAAAAAGTTATCACTGCTCCTCTATCCAGTTATTATAAGGCCCGACAAATTGCTAACATCCTAAAGGAATGGATTGAAAGCGGCAAGTTCATACTGGGCGAACCACAACAAATTTTACCTTCCGTGCAAATCTAATTATTATAAGTTATTCATTGTTGAAACTCCAATTCCGAAAGCGAAGCGCAACGGAATTGGTAAGTTGAACAATCCCGCGAAGCGGAAGGTACAAGACCCCGCAGCTCGCTGCGAAATGTTTCCAAAGCGTGCTTTGGGGTTCATGCCCGTGATTTGCCCTTTGAAGCCAGCCTTTAATAATTATTTTAAACTAACAAATATTAAGCAATATTAATAAACATTAAACAATATTACTTGACATTTCTATAAAATTATAGTTTTTTAATAATCAAATGAGGTATCGCTTTAATTTATGGTGGATAATATAAAGAAAAATCACGTAAAAAAATTTCGAGAAACAATTCCTTTAAGTGTATCTGAATTGGCGAGAAAGGCGGAATTGACTCCGCAAACAATTGCCAAAATGGAGAAAGGCTTGTCTACAAGAAAGAATTCGGAATTGAAAGTAGCCAAGGCATTACAGAGACCATATGAGGAAGTATTTCCTTGAAAAGGCAGGTACATTATAAATTCCTCCGCTTTGGACAGGGGAGGATTGATTCTAAATGAAGATAGGCAGATATCTGGTTGTATTTTTACTGTTGATGGCGCTTTTGATAACGTTTGGCAATGGGGGGTTTGTTGATAATTATTTAATGAGCAAACGACTTGCTCAGTTAAAGTCGCAGACCAATGAGATAACAATAGAGAACAACGAATTGAAAAAGAGAATACTTTTATTACGCAACGACGTTAATTACATAGAAGCGATAGCCCGCAATGAATTAGGTATGGTTAAAAAAGGAGATATTGTTTATCGGTGGGCAAAATGACGTGTGAAGTATGTTTTGTTTAGTTAAAAACGATATGATGGTGCTTTAATGCTAGACTTAAAAGAAATTTTTTCGAGTCAAAATAAACTTGTTGGTTTAGATATCGGTTCAAGTTCTTTAAAATTAGCCGAAATCATCAGTAGCTCTCGTGGTCATGTTCTTAACCGTTTCTTGCAGATTCCCTTACCCAAAGGCATAATTGTAGACGGTGTTTTAGCTGATTCCAATGCATTATCTTTGAAAATCAAAGAACTCTTCCAGCATTCTGGTTGCAGGCGCAAAGGAATAGTTGCTTCCCTTGCGGGAAATGCAGTCATTATAAAAAAAGTAACATTGGATCAAATAAATGAAACAGAATTACGTGATTTGATCCATGATGAAGCGGGTAAGTATTTGCCCTTTGATAATATGGACGATGTTAATTACGATTTTCAGATTTTGGGTGACAATAGCTATAATCCCAATCAAATGGATATTATTATTGTGGCAGCTAAGAAAGATATGGTCAATAGTTATCTTGAGGCGGTCACAGCAGCTGGTCTGAATGTTATGATTATGGATGTAGCACCTTTTGTTTTGGAATCTGCGTATGAAGCTAATTATGAATTTGATAATGATGAAATTGTTGTAATTATCAATATTGGAGCGAGCACTACCTGTATTAATGTTATTAAAGGTGGTATGTCAATTTTTACGAGAGATTTTGCTTTAGCCGGTAACTCTATTACTGAAAGTTTGCAGGAAAAATATAAAGTAACTTTTGAGGAAGCAGAAAAAATCAAAATTGAAGGCATTCCTGATAGTAGTGACGGGGACGACTTGGATTTAAAAAACAGCATTCTGGATTTTGCCCAACCGATTTGCTTAGAAATTGAAAGATCCATTGATTATTTCCGTTCAACTTTTGGCGGCGAATATATCAAGCACGTATTGCTCGCCGGTGGATCGGCTAATATTTACAACTTAACCAAAAGTTTATCAGAGAAGCTAAATGTGAAAACTGAATTAATCAACCCGTTTTTAAAAATTGGCTATAACAAAAGAAAGATCGATGCAAATAAGCTTGAAAGCATAAAACCAATTGCTGCAACCGCTATAGGTTTAGGTTTAAGGAAAATGGACGACAAATGATTAAGATTAATCTTTTACCCTATCGCGAAAAGAAGAAAAAGGAAAATCTTGTACAACAGATATATATTATCACGGGTTCATTTGTTGTGTTTATTCTTTTGCTTGTTTGGCTGCAAGTTTGGATAAATTCTTCCATTAGTGATTTAAAAAGTCAGATAAAAGAATCGGAAAATTCGCTGGTTGATTTAGATAAAAAAATAGGTAATTTAGAAAAATTTAAAGCTAATAAAAAAGAGTTGGAACAAAAATTAGGGGTAATTGCAACCTTAGAAGAAAACCGTTTGGCGCCAGTAAAGACTTTGGACAACCTGGCCATGCTTGTTCCCGCAAACGATATTTGGCTTGTTAAGATAACCCAAAAAGATGAAAAAGTTACCATTGAAGGAATTGGAAGAGATAATATAGTCGTTGCCGATTTTATGAAAGATATTGAAAAATTTGATCCGATAAAGTCAGTAGACTTGATATCGTCAAAAAAGACGGATATTTCCGGCATTATTTTGCAGCAGTTTAATTTTTCCTGTATTTTGAAAAAGGGATTTTAGTATATGGCCATCACATTGAACGATATAAAAAAGATGCCTATTCAGGCCAAGGTGCTGGCTGTTATTTTGGTTATTTTTCTTATTGGTTATTTGGATTGGTTTTACTTTTTATCTTCAGCAATGGAAGAGAAAACTTCTCTTAATGAAAATTTAGTAGAGATGCAGGGGAAAATTAAAGAAAAAGAAAAAATTGCCATGGAGATTAATAAATACATGGCTGACGTTGCGGTATTAAAAGAAAATTATAAAACAGCCCTACTAAAACTTCCCGACCAGAAGGAAATTCCCGCCCTTTTCCATTCTGTTGCCTTGGCAGGCAAAGATGCGGGTGTTGAATTTCTGTTGTTTGAACCCAAGGCCTCGGTACCCAAAGTGCTGGACAAACAGCCCTCCGGAATAGAAAAAACAGCAGCATTACTAAAGCCTTCGGATCAAAAGCAAAGTGAACAGAAATCTGCAGACAAACCGGCAGATGCTTCTAATGCTAAACAGCCTGCTGTTGCTGATGGCAAGAAAGCTACTGCGCCTCCACCAGAGCCATTTTACGAAGAAATACCCGTGGGGGTAACCGTGATGGGTACTTTTCAGAATATCCTTTCCTTTTTTGAAAAAGTGGCCAAATTACCACGAATTATCAATGTTTCCGATATTTCCATGGGAGATAGAAAAGATGTAAAAGGAAGGGGACAGTTTATCACTGCATCTTGTACGATTAAGACGTACATGTTTATTGATAAAAAAGAAAAAGTAAGTGAAAAAACAAAATGAAAAAAATAAAATTTGCCATTGCCAGCACTTTTATAATTGTTTTTGCGATAGAAATATTTTCTTTTGCTGCTGAAGTAAAAAATACTTTACCTGCGACTTCTACTGTTTCCGCAGCGCCTGCCGCAACGTCAAAGCAAATTCAACAATCTGTGGCTCCTGCTGTCCCCGTAGCGCCTGCCGCAACGCCAACGCAAATTCAACAGCCGCCGCCACCTGCGCCAGCTTCAATAGATAATTATAGCTATAATCCGTCAGGGAAACCGGATCCTTTCAAGCCTTTCATTGTAGTAGATATTATTGCTGTAAAGAAGCAAGTTGCAAAAAAAGCAGAAGCTTCTATGTTCCCGTTGCAAAGGGTTGAAACTGAAAAATATAGAGTAGTTGGAATTGCCGGTGATAAAAATTATCGTGTGGCTATTGCTGAAGATGAAGCAAAAAAGTTTTATCCGTTATTCATCGGAACACATATTGGTTTATATAATGGTAAGGTAATTGAAATTATGGCTGATCGTGTCATCGTCGAAGAATATGAAACAAAAAAAGCAAAAAGGGTAATTTTAAAACTGCGCAAAAATTAAAATGAGGTAAAAACATGAAAAAATATTTACCCAATAAACTTCTTATTTTTATAATTATTATTTGGATTTTTACATGTGTTTCAGGAGCTTCTTTGGCTGCGGAAACAACAGATGAAAACAAAGCACCTGAAAATAAGGCGGAGGATGTTGTCGCCAATGTCGGGCATTTGGAAAATGTTTTATTGGCGAAATTGCCCGGCAAAGAGAGGATTCAACTTGTCGTCTCCCAGCAGCCGGTCATTGATGTAAAAAGTAAGATTAATGGCAATTTTCTGATTAAGTTGGAAAATATGATGGTGCCTGAAAGCCTATGCCGCCCCTTGGGAGAAGGTGAATTAAACAATATTATAAACGTAACGCCGTCGCAACAATTAATAAAAGGTAAACAATGGGTTTACCTAACTATTGATATTAAAAAGATTGTTCCTTATGCAATAAGACAAGAAGGGCAGAATTTGTTCATTGATTTTAATGTCTCCGGTTTAGGGAAAAAGAAAACCAGTGCTTCTTCGAAAATAACCGCAAAGAAAAAAGTGATCGCAAAAGTCAGCGCGGAAACTGCAAAAAAAACGGATGATATTGCAGAAAGTGAGGAAGCCAACTTAAAACCCATTAAAAAGGAAGCGGTAAAAAGAAATAGAATAATATCTATTGACTTTCAGGACGCGGACATAAGAAGCGTTTTGCGTCTAATGGCTGAATATGGCGATATCAGTATCGTTTCCAGTGATGAGGTAAAGGGCAATGTAACTTTATCCATGAAAAATGTTCCCTGGGACCAAGCTTTGGATACGATATTGGAAGTGAATAGTTTAACTAAAAAACAAACAGATAATATCATCACCGTGACAACTTTGGAGAGAAAGAAGAAAGATGAAGCCGACAAAGTGAGGGCCTATGATGATAAAAATAAAGCGGACGATGAGCGAAAAGCCAGAGAACAAAAGATGTTGGCGGAAAAAGGTTTATTAAAGCAGGTATTAATTGAAGCGAAAATTGTCGAGGCAAGCGAAGACTTTGTCAGAATTATCGGAGTACAATGGGGTTTTGGAACTCAGAACACGATTCACGCCGGCAGCACTTACGGACTAGGTGTAATGGGCGGCAGCAATACAGTGTCAACAAACCCGGTTGCATCAACTTATCCCTCTGAAATTGGCATGAAGAGTTCTACTGGAAGCAGTTTATCTATGGCGGCGGTAAATTTCCCCGCAGCTGTAGCATCACCGTCCATTGGGCTAGTATTTGGCGGGGCGCATGGCTTTCTCGAAACCCAGCTTGCCGCTTTGGAGACTAACGGTACTGGAAAATTAATTTCCGCACCCAAGGTTGTGACCATGGAGGGCATCAAGGCTATTATCAAGCAGGGAGCTGAAGTCCCGTATACAACTCCGGCATCGGGCACCTCACCGGCAACGGTTTCTTTTAAAGAAGCTTTGTTGAGTTTGGAAGTGACGCCGAAAATAACCGATGAAGGAAAAATTTCCATGGAAATAAAGGCAAGCAATGATAGCCCCGATTATCAAAATGAAGTACAAGGTAATCCTCCCATTAAAAAAAGCGAAGTTGAATCAAAGGTTGTTATTAGTGATGGAGACACGGTTGTTATTGGTGGAGTTATGGCGACGAATGAAGTTTTATCGGACAGCGGCTGGCCCTTTCTTCAAAAAATCCCCGTTCTGGGGTGGTTATTTAAAACCGAGGACAAAGAAACTCACAAAAAACAACTATTGATTTTTGTGACGCCCAAGATATTAAAAGGTGATACTTTTAAAGAGAGTGCGGAAAAAATTATAAATTGAAGTCTTCTCGACACTTACTTCTTATCTGTGACAGATTTTTACTTAGGTTAAAAAGGGTTGTTACTAAAATGAAACTAACTATAAACAAAGTTGTTTTTTTATTTATTTTCCTGACAATATTTCTTTGTTCATCCTGCACTTATACCCCCTGGCACAGACAACAATCCGAAATCTTTTTAAATAAAGGAATTTCTTATATTGAAATAGGGCAATATAACAATGCCTTAAAAGACTTGCTGGAAGCTGAAAAATACTATTCCTACAATCCCAAAGTTCATTATTATTTAGGTATGTCTTACCATGGCAAAGACATGAAAGATAAAGCAATTGAGGAATTTAAAGAGGCAATCTCTTTGGATGAAGATTATTCCGAAGCACATAATTATTTAGGCACATTGTATTCAGATAGGGGACTCTGGGATCAAGCAATTGCGGAATTTGATAAAGCTCTCAATAATCCTATCTATGACACACCGGTAATGGCTCTTTATAATTCGGCCTGGGCTTATTATTCCAAAAAGGATTATAAAACGGCTTTAGCTAAATACCAGGATGCTCTGAATAAAGATCCCATGACCAGATTGCGGCCGCAAATTGAAAAAAATGTGGGACTTATTTATTTCGATCAAGATAATGTTTTAGAGGCTATCCGGCATTTTAAGAAATCAGTGGAATTAGATTCTTCACTTTTTGATGCTCAATTTTTATTGGGTCAAAGTTATTTAAAGATTAAAGATAATAAAAATGCTAAAAAAGCGTTTCACGCCGTTATTAAATTATCGCCGGAATCTTCTTTCGGTCAAAGAGCTAAAGCATTGTTGCAGTCGTTAAAATAATCTCTTTATAATATTAACTTCTTTCCAGCCTTGACACGCCATATGGGCTGTGTTACTCATCGCATAACTAATTATATTTAATCGTTTAGCCGGGAAATATGAAAATTAATACTTTTGAGGAAGACCGTAAGAATTTTCTTGGTGAAGCAGAAATACTTTTGCGACAAAATAAGCTGCGAGAAGCATTTAATCTTGCCAGGGAACGATTGCGATCTTTGCCTGCCGATGCTGATGCCCATGTAGTTGCCGGCAACGCCCTTCTTGGTATGGGAAAAGTTGACGAGGCGCGTGATGTTTTACGGGAAGTAGGAGAAATTATTTCGGGATTGGCTATTGTTTATGAACGGATGGGTGATATTTATCGGAAAAAAGGTTTTCATCAAGATGCGGCTGTTTGTTACGAGAAATTTATTTCCTTGCATCCCGGTGCTGAAGACGCGAGAAGAGTTATTGAAAAAATGATGCTTCTTGAACAAGAAGATCAGCCGGTACCTGAAGTTGGTATGATATATGATGAGAATATCCCCGACCCGGAATTATTTACAGTTACATTGGCGGAGTTATATATTAAACAAGGTCACTTACAAGTGGCGGCGGAAATTCTTAAAGAAATAATATGTAGAGAGCCGCAAAATATTCAAGCTGTGGCAATGCTCGGTTCTCTCAACGCGGCATTAGATCAAAAATCATCTGCTAGCGAGAAATTTGTTGAATCCAATAATCTGATAAAGGCACTGTCTTCCTGGCTGAAAAATATCGACAGGTTGAAAATCCATGCTGCAGAAAAATAAAAATTTACCAGATAGAATATCCCGCCTTCGGCAAAAATTCTCTACTTATAAAATCGATAGTTTAATTTTTTTTAATATGAGTAATATCCGATACCTTTCCGGCTTTACCGGCAGTGAAGGTGTCCTTTTAATTAATTCTGATAAAACAATTTTACTTGTTGACGGCCGCTATACGGTTCAGGCCGGTTTGGAAGTAATGGGTCTCCAAATAATAGAATATAAGAATAATATTGAAGGAATTATTCAGGCGATAAAAGAACTTAATTTAAAACGCATTGGTTTTGAAGCAGATTCGATAACGGTAGAAATGTATAATCGATTAAAGAGCCGTATCCAAGATGAGATATTTGTAGCTTTATCTGATGAACTGAAATTAATCAGAGCATACAAAGATGAAACCGAAATAGCTCTTTTGAAAAAAGCAGCAGGAATTTCTTCAGCCGCTGTTCTTTCCCTTATTGCCCAAATCAAGCCCGGCTGCACAGAAAAAGAATTAGCGCTGCAGTTGGAGTTCAATGCGCGAAAATCCGGCGCCGATGGACTTGCTTTTGAAGCGATTGTAGCTGCGGGTGAAAATGCAGCTCTTCCCCATGCCCAACCGACTGATAGAAAAATAAAAAAAGGAGATTTTGTTGTTATTGATTTTGGTGTTAAGTATAAAGGATATTGTTCCGATGAAACTTGTACTATTGCTTTTGGGAAATTGACAGACAGGCAAAAAAATGCTTATCAAATAGTGAAAGATGCTCATGATCGAGCTTTGGCCATGATTAAGGCAAATGTTCATGCCGCCGATATTGATAGTTGTGCACGGAGCGTTTTTGGTAAAAAATATGGCCGGTATTTTGTGCATGGGACAGGACATGGTGTCGGTTTGGAAGTGCATGAAGCGCCGCGTTTGGCGTCAAATTCCAATGATATTTTAAAGCCGCAAATGGTGGTCACCGTTGAGCCTGGATTATATATTCCGGGGCTTTGGGGTATCAGAATCGAAGACACAGTGCTGGTTAAAGAAAATAGTTGCGAAAAGTTTACAAAAATGGATAAAGAACTTATCACTATAGAATAAAAGCAGAGGTTGTGCTGTTATGAAAATATTCCCAGAAGATATAATTTATAGTTGCGAACACATATGGGTGCGGGTTGATGGATACATGGCCACAATCGGGATTACTGATTATGCCCAGGAAAAATTAGGAGACATTCTATCTGTTGAATTTATCGAAATTGATACTTATGTGGAACGTGACGAAACATTTGGTTCGATTGAGTCTGTCAAAGAAGTGGTGGATTTAATTTCTCCTGTGAGCGGCACGGTTGTTGTTATTAATGAAGATATTCTCGAAGATGTCAGCATAATAAACAGAGATCCTTATGATACCGGCTGGCTGGTTGTCATTGAAATGGATAATCTGGAACAGTTGGAAGACCTTCTTGCCGCCGCCAATTATCATGACCTTATAACGCAGGAAGAAAGCGAATGATTATTTTTTATGGCATGGAGACTATTAAATTTTCAAAATCGTGATATTTTTGAAAATATGGCCATAGATGAGGCGGTTTTTCGCGAAACAATAAAAAACAAAAAATATCCTACGATCAGGTTTTACGAATCAAATCCGTCCGCTGTTTCCATCGGTTATTTTCAGGATGCGAAAAAAGAAGTCAACATTGAGAAATGTAACAGGGAAGGAATTGTTATTGCCAGAAGGATAACAGGAGGGAAAGCGGTTTTCCATTTTAATGAAATAACTTATTGCGTTGTAGCCGGGGAGCAGGAAAAGATATTCCCCCCTGATATTTCGGGAACGTATAAGGTAATCAGTAAATGTATGGCCCGGGGCCTAGCTTATTTGGGAATAAGGGCGGATTTGGCTGAAGGCGGCCGTGTTGGGGCAGTAGAAGAACTAAAATCCTGCTGCTTTTCTGTCCCTTCTAAAAATGAGCTTTTAGTTGAAGGGCGCAAGATTTGCGGCAGCGCTCAAGTGCGGAGAAGAGGCGGATTTTTACAGCATGGTTCATTGCTTTTGGCTTTTGATCCGGGGGAAACAGCCTCTTTGCTGTTGCCTGCGCGCACTCCTGAGCAAGTAGAAAAATTGAGAGAAGCAGTAACGGCGATCAACGAAGAGCTTCTTTCGCCGGTTGATGTGCAGGAAATTTGTTTACAATTGAAAAAAGGGTTCACTGATGAGCTGGGGATAGAGCTCGTTGAAGAAACTCTGACGCCAGCAGAAGAAACACTGAAGAATGAATTGATGAAAAAATATATTGACGTGAACTGGAATATAGAACGGGAAAAAACATTTTAGACAGGTATTACAATGGTAATCAAGGATTTGGTAGAAAAGGGTATTTTAAAACAAAACGGCTATGCTGCGCCGGAGGTTACGGGCGCGATAAAAATGGATGCCAATGAAAATCCTATCAGTTTACAGGAACCCTTAAAGAAAAAGCTCCTGGAAGAAATGGGCAGGGTTAATTTAAACCGTTATCCCGCTGCCGGCGCTCCTGAATTACGCAACAGATTTGCTCAATATTACGGCGTGGATAAGGATATGGTTATGTTGGGCAACGGATCTGATGAACTAATTCAAACCCTTTGTCTGACGCTGAAAGGAAAAATAAACGGCGTGCTGGTTCCCGTTCCTACTTTTTCCATGTACAAGATCATTGCGGTTAATACCGGTAATAAAGTGGTGGAAGTGCCTCTGGATAAGAATTTTGATCTCGATTGCGATGCCATTGTTGGCCAGATAAAGGCGAATTTTCCCGCTTTGGTGTTCTTAAGTTATCCGAACAGTCCCACCGGTAATCTTTTCAGCCGGAAAAAAATAGAAACCATTATCAAAGAAACTCCCGGAGTGGTTGTTGTTGATGAAGCTTATGCCGCTTTTTCCGGCCAGACACTGCTTCCTTTGCTAAAAAAATACGACAATTTGATTTTCCTGAACACGCTGTCCAAATTGGGGCTTGCTTCTATGCGTCTTGGTTTATTGATCGGCAACAGAGATATTGTCGCCCAGTTGGATAAGGTGAGATTGCCTTATAATGTCAATTCCTTATCGCAGGTAGCCGCTAATTTTTTCCTGAATTATCAGGACGAATTTTTCAAGCAAGTTGCGGAAATAGTTAAAAGACGTGAAGAACTTTACCTGGGATTGAAAAAAATTGCCGGAATTAAACTCTACCCCTCCCAGGCGAATTTTATTTTTTTTAGTTGCGCTTTTGATTCCAATCGCATATATAACAAACTCGTTGCGGAAGGTATCATTGTAAAAAATTTGAATCTGCCGCCACTGATGCCCAATTGTATGAGGGTTACCGTAGGAAATCGTAAAGAAAACGAAGCCTTCCTAAGGGCATTAAAAAGCGTTATTCCCAAGTAAGGAGCGTGATTTAAATTAATTGAAAATTGCAGGGTAGTTTACGGCACAGAAAACTTCTGTTTTTGCCGTACTGCCCTTTTTTTATTTAATGAGACTCGCTAAAAACGAACGAAGTGAAGTTTGAAGCGTTAGTCGAATTATCCCAGGAGTGAAGCGACTTGGGATTTGAGACTCGCTGACTATAAGAAGCGTTAGTGGAATTAGTGAGTTCCAAGTTTCACAAATAAAGCGCAGTCAGATTGGTTAGTCGTAATGAGGCTAAAATTTCAAAAACAAAGCGTATTGAAGTTTTTTAGCCGAATTATCCAAATAGCCAAAATGCTATTGGAAGTTATCCCACTTGCGAAGGCAAGTGGGACCATATGTGAGTACGCCAACGTAGTTGGCAGGGATATGGGATTCATGGCAGTGATTTGTGATAATTAAAGTAAAATTATTAATTAATTATAATGAAAATTAGGAGGAATTAACTTGGAAGTAAAGGTAATTGACAATGACGTAGAGAAAGCTTTGAAAATCCTGAAAAACAAACTTTCTAAAAGCGGTTTGTTTAAGGAATTAAAAGTCCGCCGTGCTTATGAAAAGCCTTCTGTAAAGCAAAAGAGAAAAAAAATTGAGGCGCAGCGCAGATTGGCCAAAGTTCAAAGACGCCGCAAGTTTTAATCTGATAATCCGCTATTTCAGTAATTTTTATTGTCTCTTCGGGGGGAGTGTCGCCTTATGGAAGAAAAACAATATGTAATCGATTCGCTATCCATTGAGGAATCGTGGCGGGTGTTTCGCATCATGGCTGAATTTGTCGAGGGCATTGAAACTCTTTCCGATGTGCATAATGCCGTCACTTTTTTTGGTTCCGCCCGAGTTAAGCCGGAAGATATTTACTATCAGAAAACCGAAAATTTGGCCAGGCTTCTGGTTCAAAATGGATTTAGTGTAATCACCGGCGGCGGCGGCGGAATTATGGAGGCGGCAAATAAAGGCGCCAGTGAAGCCGGCGGTCAATCAGTAGGAATGAATATTCAATTGCCCTTTGAACAAAAGCCCAATCCCTATGCTAATATCCACCTTCATTACAAATACTTCTTTATTCGTAAGGTGATGTTTGTCAAATATGCTGTTGCGTATGTTATCCTGCCGGGCGGTTTTGGCACAATGGATGAACTTTTTGAAGCGCTTACTTTAATACAGACAAAAAAAATCAAATCTTTTCCCTTGATTTTAATGGGAAGCGAGTACTGGCAAGGTTTATTGGATTGGTTGAAAAAGACAATGCTTGCGGAAGGTAAAATTTCTCCTATCGATTTCGATTTGATTCAAGTCGTCGATGAACCGGAAGAAGTTGTGAAGCTCATTAAAAAATACATTATAGTTTAATCCTCTAAAGTAGTTTTAATAGCCATGGAAAAAATCTTCACCAATTTGAAAAAAGGTATTATTGCGCCTTGTTACCTTTTTTATGGGGAAGAAGAATATTTAATCAACGAAACCCTCACTAAAATTATCGATATAATAGTGCCGGAGGGAAATCGGGATTTCAGCCTGTTTTATCTTGATGGCGAAAATACTGACATTGATAATTTGATTGAACATCTCTTAACACCTTCCCTCTTGGGCGACAGAAAAGTAATCGTAGTTAAGAACACTACTATTTTTCAGTCCCGCGAAAATCTTGCCAAATTAGTTCAAAAGATACGCGGCAATATTGATGAACAGCCGGTCAAAGCGGTAAAATATTTTCTGACTTTTTTAAACATAGCCGGGTTCTCTTTGGAAGATTTACAGGACGCCGGCTGGCGAAAGATAACCGATGACGAGTGGAGTAAAATTGTAAAAGGAGATGCGGGGGAAGACCGCGAAAAATGGTTGCCCCGTATTTTGGAAATTTATTCCAGTTCCGGACTCGCCGGGGCATCCGGCGCGGATAAAACAGAAAACTTGGAAGACATTATTAAAAATGGTCTGCCCGGAGGAAATTGTCTGATCTTTACGGCGGAGGCCGTGGATAAAAAAAGAAAACTTTACAAGATTATTTCTGAGCTGGGGGTTGTCCTTTATTTTGGCACAGCACGGGGAGAAGCCGCCCAGAAAGAAATTCTCCAGAAGGAAGCTCAAAAATTACTCGACGGTTATGGAAAGAAATTATCACCGGCAGCATGGATTGCTTTAGGTAAAAAAACGGGGTTTGAGTTAAGACGCTCGATGACGGAATTGGAAAAGCTCATTTCTTTTGCCGGTGAACGTTCCATTATAGAGCAAGGTGATGTGGAAGAAGTTGTCGGCAAGACGAAGGAAGATTCCATATTCGATTTAACGACAGCTTTAAGTGAGAAAAATCATTTGGCCGCGCTTGCCGCCTTGAGAGCATTGCTCGATCAAGGAACGCATCATTTGATCATACTGTCCATGATTGTCAGAGAAATCAGATTTTTACTGCAGGCCAGAATTTTAGTGGATTCGGCAAAGCTGCCGAAGTTTAAAAATAATATGGAATATGGCTGGTTCCAGAAAAATGTTTATCCCGTGCTTGGTGAATTGGAAGTATCCATGGCTAAGCGTGACGGTCTTCTTTTCAGCCAGCATCCTTTTGTTGTTTATAATGCCTTGAATAACTGTAGTCGTTTTACTTATCCGCGCCTGATCAACTTTCTTGATGAATTGCTGGAGCTCGATCGCTCCTTTAAATCTTCCGCCTCCAGCCCGCAATTATTGCTGGAAGTGTTTCTGATTAAAGCCTGCTCATAATGATTGCTTTGTAAAATAAAACGTTGCCGCAAACATAAAGAAAAGCCGGCTCCGTTGAGTCGGCTTTTTCTAAAATTACTTTGTCCATTTAAGATTCAGTTACGTGGATTGTAAATGTTGTTTTCAGCCCCTTGGGCGTCGTAACAACTAAATCTACAGTTCCCGCCGGATACTTTATAATACTGTCCGCTGTATCGCATGTTGCTCCACCTGATATTGTTAGATAAATACCCGTGCCGCCCGACACGTTGGTATTTGCAACAGGCGATCCGCTGAAGGTTACAGACGCCGTTCCCTGAGTAACAACTTGAGTACCACCACTAAAAATACTGGCTTTATAAAATATATTATCATTCTCTGCGCTTATCGTCGTTCCCGCCGGCATGGGATTTCCGTTGACATCAGTTAACGTTAAGTAAAAGGAATTTGTACATGTATCCCCTTGGATAACGGAAGTTGTGTCTAAATAAGCTGTAGATCCGGAAAGAACAATAACTGCGCTGCGCCGTACGTAGTTTTGTCCCCAAAGACCGGTGCAGGTACCTGCCTTGCTGAGCGCGTTCCAGTAACTGGTTGGATGAATTGTTGCTAAACTTTGAGCAACGCAAGCCGAAGAGCCTGATGTTTCGGAAGGAATATACGTCTCACCCGGATCCCATTGAAAATTTTCATTGGCGTCAATGTATGGATCGCCGATGTCATAGAATGTTTCTCCCGTATCATAAACGTTGTTAGCTGGAGGAAGATCAACAAAACTCTTTTCGCCCAAGGCGTAAGCCAGGACTGTCACGCGTCCATTTTCAGGTCTGTCGGCAGAAGATGTAAAAGTCGTCGAGCACGTGCCGCTTGTTATTGTGCAGGGAGACTTAACCTGCGCTCCCGAGGAAATAAAGTTTACCGCCGTTCCATCAGGCACGGGATTGCCAAGGCGATCCGATGCGATGATGGTTAACGAGGATGTTACTCCATCATAACTCCAGCCTTCAATGTTGAAAGTTGAGACGCTAAGCGAGAAGAAATTTTGCGTCGGCAGGCCCGTCGTTATGCTTAGAGAATTGGACTGGCTTTTCAGGGTCGTTCCATGCACTGTGGCCACCACCCATACGGGCGTGGGCACGGTTCCCGCAATAAGCGAAACCGTCACATATCCGTCAGAATCAGATGTTGCCGAAGTGCCGGAAAGCTTGAGTCCGCCGGGTTTGCTGTCCGGCACGACACTGAAGTCCACAAGCACTCCCGATATGCCGTTGTGGCTGCTGTCAGCCACCTTGAATTTGACTACTGAACTGGTCTGTAAAGATGAGGAACTCGCGGTTGAAGTTCCGATTGTGGAAGGTATTGCCGATACAAATTCTATATTGGAGGTGGCTGGAGCTGCGACAGTTATATAAGCACTGCTGGTATTGGTCCCAACAGTTGCTGTTATTAAGTCATTTTGACCGCAACCGTTATCTTTGTAGGTGGAGGACGCTATGCCCGTGCTTACATTACTGGTTACTGGGCTGATAAGCGTTGCTTTACCCGCGCTGACGCAGGGGGAAGAAAAGGCCACAGAGATAGGTATTGTGGCTGCGGAACCGCCTATCAATACAGGTACGCTTACATCGCTTGTGCTGTAAGCGGAAATTGATGACGGAGTCAAGGCAATCGAGCCCAGGGTAACTGATGCCGTACCGACCGATATGCCGACAGGCGCGCTTGTGACAGTTGTAGTGGTTCCTCCCGATATAATAGATGTTGATGCCGTAATGTATACAGCACCTCCGGAATCGCTTGCAGCGTTCAAAACAACGGAGGCTATACCTGCAGAGATTCTGCCTGTCATATCTGACGCTGAGGATGGAGTAAAAGTGACAAGTCCGCTGGATGCAGCAAATATTACAACGGCATTATTTACTAGATTTCCATCGGCATCTCTGAGTTCAGCGGTTACGGCTACCGGGTGTCCTAAAGATACACTGGATGGAACATTTAAAGTAAGAGAAGGAGCGGCGGTTGTTGTTCCAGTGCCAGTGCCAGTGCCCGAATTAGTATCTAGACTGCCGCCGCATCCGCTAAGACAAAAAAACAGGGCAAAAAAAATCAGCAGCAGTGCCGGCCGCGAGAATTTTACTTTAATTGATTTTATCATTTTAATCTCCTTTTTATGAGGGACAGATGATGGTTTTTTTCAATGAGAGAATTTTACCAGAAATATTATTAGTATTCAATCTTTTTTTACTCTATCTACTGTAGATTTAGTAATCTTCTGATGAATTGAATTCAGCGGCGCGCGTTGAGTAATGCGAGCGAACACTGAATAATATTGTTCCTTAAAAATTGAAGATTTTTTGCGGTAAGTCGTGGATAGCTTCAATTGCCAGGAATTTGATTTCGATCCCGTATCCCAACCAACTACGTTGGTGGGATAATTCGACTAACAGATATTACTGCGCTACGTTTGTAATATCTGAGTCTCATTATCCCACGTCGCTTTGCTCCTGGGATCAAATCCACTTACGATTCCTATAGTCAGCGAATGTCATTGAAAAGGAAAGCCGGCTTTTGGCCGGCTTTCCTAAGGAAGCTTCATCAGTTTACTGTAAATGTAATTGGGGTAATATTATTTTCTGGGGTCGTAACAATTATATCCACAGTTCCCGCCGGATAAGCAACAGGTATTCCTGCCGAGCAATCAGCATCCACTTGCAGGCCAATTGGTGTGCCCCCGACATTGGCGGAAAGGGGGACAGGATTACCGTAAACAATACTTACCGTTGCCGCAGTTGCTGCAGTGTCGCCGTTCGCTATGTAAGTCACATGATTAGTAGCTGTGGTCACTGTGGTATCTGTTGGCAGGGGATTATTATGTAAATCATATAACCTCAAAGGAAATATTTTTGTGCATGACGATGCCATACTACCCGAAGTTGGTGATAGGGAAGCAAAAGAGCCGGAAAGAACCATGACAGCGCTCCGTCGCACATAGGCTGTTCCCCAAACACCACTGCAGGTACCGGCCACACTGCGTATATTCCCTAAAGTACCGTATTCACCTGTCAGTGGTAAGTTGCCAGGTTGAGTATAGCAGGTTCCCGAATTTCCCATAGAGATGAAATTCTCACCTGCTTCCCATAAGCCATCTTCGTTGGAGTCAAGAAACAAGTCGCCCAAGTCATAAAATATGTCTCCACTGACATAGACATTGTTGCCGTTTCCAGTTGTATCAACAAAACTTTTTTCACCTAAGGCATAAGCCAGAACTGTTACCCGGCCATCTGCCGGTCTGTTATCAGCGCTTGTGAATGTAACATAGCAGGTTCCGCTTGTAGTTGTGCAGGAAGCCGGTGTAACTTGACACCCTTCAGTAATAAAGTTGATCACGGTTCCGTCAGGTACGGGCTCACCCAGACGATCCGAAGCGATGATGGATAATTTGGAGGTTTTGAAATTATAGCCCCAACCTTCGATATTGGGTTTTTCGACGCTAAGCGAGAAAAAGTCTTGCGTAGGCAATCCTGTCGTAATAGTTAACTTGTTGGACTGGCTTTTAAGTGATGTCCCATGGATTGTTGCCACAACCCAGACAGGCGTTGGCACTGTACCCGAAGTAACTGAAGTCGTGACCGTTCCATTAGCGATAGATGTTGCCTGTGTGGAGGAGAGCGTAATTCCGCCCGGGGCACTGTTGGGCACCAGACTGAAATCGACGGTTACTCCCGCTTTGCCAGTATTGGTAATATCCAGTACCTGGAATGTCACAAGAGAAGTTTCCCCCCCAGTTATGATGATTTCCGGATCTGCCGATACAAATTTTATGTTGTTGGCAGTGGTAGGGAGAACAGTTATGTTTGCGCCGGCATGAGCCCCTCCTGTTACAGATGCCGTTATTGTGTCTGTTATCGAGGTTGTTCCAGAAGCGCAACCGTTGTCCTTGTATGTGGAGGTCGCTACCCCGGCGACAGTCGTTACCGGACTGGTAAGCGTTACGCTGCCGCCGCATGCGGAGGAAGTAAAGATCACCGAAATAGGTATTGTGGCGGCTGAACCGTTTACCAAAACCGGTACGCTTACACTGCTGGTGCCATAAGCGGAAATTGATGACGTGCCCAGAGTAAGCGCGCCCAGGGTAACTGTTCCTCCACCTACCGATATGCCGACGGGTGTGCTAGTAACAGTTGTAGTAGTTCCACTTGTGGCCACCGAAGCTGATGCCGTGATGCTTGTAGCTCCCGCAGAGTCAATGTTCGCGGTATTTAAAGTGATGGAAGCGATGCCGCTGTCGTTTGTCAGGGATGTGGCGGAAGTTGGGGTAAACGTTACAATGCTACTTGTTGCCGCGAAGGTAACTACCGTATTTGGTGCCAGCGCTCCATTGGAGTTCCTGAGTGTCGCGGTAACGGTTACTGGAGTCCCGAACGTTACACTGGAAGGCACGCTTAAAGTTAGAGAGCTCAGGTCAGTTGTTGTTGTACCCGTTGTTGCACCATTGCCGCATCCGCAAAGACAACAAAATAGGGCAAAACAAATCAGCAGCAGTAATGGCCGCAGGAGTTTAGACTTGGTTGATTTTGCCATTTTACGCTCCTTTTCGTGAGGGACAGATGATGTTTTTTAGAATGTGAAATTTTTACCAGAAATATTATTAGTTTTCAACCTTTTTTTACTCCCGCCGCCTTTGAGAATGTCTGCGAATGTTATTGATTCGACTTACGCTTCAAACTTTACTTCGTTCGTTTTCAGCGAGTCTCATTATCCTCTGCCTATGGCGGGATAATTCGGCCTACAAGTTTCAGCACACTCTGTTTCTGAAACTTTGGCCTCATTACAACTTATTGATTTTGATTTGCGCCTGCCTTTTAGCCCGCGGCAATCTTCTTGCCGGTCCCTTTTTTTTAGATTGACGATCGTCATGATCCTCTTTTTTCTCTGCCGCAAAGTTACCTACCAGCGATGGAGAAATAACCTTATTCATGATTACTTCAAATTCTACGGATGTCAGAGCGGTTTTGCCGCACCGGGTGATATAGGAGACTATTTCGCGATCGGAAGAAACCACAAGGGTATCTTCCGCTGTATGAGCCGCTATTCGTTTTATGACGTCATCAGCTTTTTCACCGTGGCGTGAATAAATAATATTAATTTTCCCGGCCCGATCGCGTCCTTCATCAGCTGGACCATTTTTCCAGCCATCGAAAACAACGGTAATTTTATGTCCCCTTCTTTTTTCGTATTCAATAAGTTTAGCTATCAGCGCCCTGCGTCCTTCTTCGAGGCTTTGCCGTTCATAACGCCGCAAGATATCAGATTGCCGAATCAAATTATAGCCATCAATTAAAATAAGCATGAACACCACCCCGCTTTCTTCGGCTAACTTTGTTGGCATCGTCGTCGGCTTCCTCAACGTATCAGTAATACGCCTGCGGGGCCTCCTCCTTGCCGCCTCGTTATCCTTTGAAATCGATGTGGTATAATTACATATACTAGCCGCTTGTTCAATAAAATTCTGCTGTTTTTTCTGTCGGGGGTTTTCCCTTGACTTTGGCGCATATAGTTTGTTAGCCTTCAAAAGAGCTACGATTATGGAAATATAACTGGATAAGCTAATTTTATCCTAACCACGGGTATGATCTACGCAACGAGTTGCGGTGCTCATACCCTCCGCTTTGCGGGATATCCCTACGTGCTTTGCACACGGGATAATTTCCAATAGCATTTGGCTATTGGATAATTCGACTAAAAAACTTCAATGCGCTTTGCTTTTGAAGTTTTAGTCTCATTACGTCCAACAAGTTTCAGTCGAAGATGACCTTTAGGTTACGCGCTTTGCTTCTGAAACTTGGGTCGCATTAATTCGAGCTGCAAGCTTTAAGGCACTTTGTTTTTGAAGCTTGGGTCTCATTTAAAATACAACTAAAGGGGAAGTGAAAATGGAAATCAAGAAAATTTGTGTGTTGGGCGCCGGATTGATGGGTAACGGAATCGCGCAGGTTTGCGCGCAGGCGGGATATGAAGTAACCATGCGTGATATTGAACAGCGCTTCGTTGATGGGGGAATGAACACGATTAAAAAAAATCTTAACCGCGATATGGAAAAAGGCAAGATTACAAAAGATCAAATGGATGCCGTTCTTGGTCGCATCAAGCCCACGTTGGATTTGAAAAAAGCGGCAACCGGAGCGGATGTAGTGGTCGAAGTTGTTATTGAAGTTATGGATGTGAAGAAAAAGGTTTACGCGGAACTCGAAGAAATCGTTCCCGCGCATTGCCTTTTTTTCACGAACACATCGGGACTCAGCATCACGGAAATGGCTTCAGTGACCAAAAGACCGGAGAAGGTAATCGGCACGCACTTCTTTAATCCGGTTCCGGTGATGAGACTTCTGGAAATAATCCGTTGTTATCAGACTTCCGACGAAACACTGGAAGTCGCCAAGGCATGGGGCAAGAAAATCGGCAAGGAAGTCATTGTCGTAAAAGAAGCTCCGGCGTTTGTCGTCAATCGCATACTTTGCCTGATGCTCAATGAAGCATTCTATGCACTGGATGAAGGTCTGGCATCCGCCGAGGATATCGACAAGGGAATGATGCTGGGATGCAATCACCCTATAGGACCGCTGGCACTGGCTGATTTAGTCGGCCTTGATACTCTTTTGCATATCATGGAAGATTTATACAAAGAGCTGGGCGAAAAATACCGCCCCGCGCTAATGTTAAGAAAACTTGTCCGTGCCGGCAATTTCGGACGCAAGTCCGGCCGCGGCGTATACGACTACAGTAAAAAATAAGATCCGGAAAATTTACGGCTTATAATTCGTACTAAAAATTTTTATGGAGAAAAATTATTTATGAAAACCAAAATTACAGAACTTTTCGACATTAAGTATCCCATTCTTTTATCCGGCATGAGCTGGATAAGCGTTCCGAAAATGGTCGCGGCTGTTTCCAACGCGGGGGGGTTGGGAATTTTAGCGACAGGTCCGTTCAATGCCGAGCAGACGCGCGCGGCGATAAAAGAAATCCGCTCCCTCACGGATAAACCATTTGGCGCTAATGCTTCTCTCTTGTTTCCGGGAGCGTCTGAAAACGCCAAAGTTCTGCTGGAAGAGAAAGTGCCCGTAATTAATTTTTCTCTGGGCAAGGGCGACTGGATAGTGAAACAATCGCATGGCTATGGTGGGAAAGTAATAGCCACTGTGGTTAATGCCCGCCACGCCAAACGGGCGGAGGATTATGGCTGCGACGGCGTTATTGCTACCGGTCACGAAGCCGCGGCGCATGGCGAACATGTGACTTCTCTGGTATTGGTTCCTTCACTGGTGGACGCGGTGAAAATTCCCGTTATTGCCACCGGCGGTTTCGGCGACGGGCGCGGCCTGGCGGCAGCTCTGGCGCTGGGGGCGGAAGGCATAGCGCTGGGCACGCGTTTAATGACGACCAAAGAAAGCCCGCTGCATGATGTCTATAAAAAACTGTCCATCGAGAAAGACGTGGAAGATACTTTGTACTCGGATAGATTTGATGGACTTCTCTGCCGCGTCATGAAGACGGATGCCGCCCAAAGAGCCATCAATCGCGGCCTTAATCTGCCGGCGGCCTTTTTCAACGCGCAGGATATCGCCAAGCAGATGAAACTTCCTTTTTATAAATTGTTCATTGGTGTTTTGCTGTCCGGATGGAAAAATTCCCGACAGCTGGCTTTTCTGGCTAACGCTTTCCACGCGATCAGATCCGCCACGGAAGACGGCGATACGAAGCATGGCGTGCTTCCCGTTGGGCAGGTCCAAGGTTTGATCCACGATGAACCGACGGTGGCCGAATTGATGGAAAGAATGGTGGCCGAGGCAAAGAAGCAGCAGGAGAAACTTAACGCTCATTTTGCATAAATTCAAGCAACTGGGATAAGGCATGTTTCAGAAAAAAAAAGTAGTAGTGGTCATGCCGGCTTATAACGCCGAGAAAACCCTGCTCAAGACATATGAAGAAGTCATGACTCAGGGCGTCGTGGACAAAGTTATTCTTGTTGACGACGCCAGTCCCGATAATACCGCAAAGATAGCGGCGAATCTTCCTCTGACAAAAGTTTTTGTTCATGAACGCAACCTCGGCTATGGGGGTAACCAGAAAACCTGTTACCGACTGGCGCTGGAAGAAGGGGCGGATATTGTAATCATGGTGCATCCCGATTATCAATATACGCCGAAGCTGATTCCGGCGATGACTTCTTTAATCGGCAATGGTCTTTACCATTGTGTGCTCGGTTCCCGCATCCTCGGCGGCTATGCCCTGAAAGGCGGCATGCCGTTATGGAAATATATTGCCAACCGGTTTCTAACTTTTGCGGAAAATGTTTTAATTGGAGCGAAACTTTCCGAGTATCATACCGGATACCGCGCCTTTTCCCGCGAACTTTTGCTGCGATTGCCTTTAAAAAATAATTCCGACGACTTTGTTTTCGATAATCAGATGATGGCTCAAATTGTTTGGTTTGGTTACACCGTTGCTGAAGTAAGTTGTCCGACAAAATATTTTGCCGAAGCGTCCTCTATAAATCTTCGCCGGAGTATTGAATACGGCATTGGATGTCTGAAAACAGCGAGTGTTTTTCGTCTGGCTAAAATGAACTTAATAAAGTCTGTTCTGTTTCCCGTACAGTGATGAAAATATGAACATACAACCGTTATGACAATTGGGTATTATACTTTAATTTTTTGGGAATCTAGGTTGTCTGACTATTGGCGGCAAGTTTCAATGAGGTAATTGTTTTTTGATAATCGTCAGTGCCGAAAATTGCGGCTCCGGCAACGATTACATCGGCTCCTGCATGGGCGATATCGCCGATATTTTTCAGATTTACCCCTCCGTCAACTTCCAGTAGAGGTTTGCGCTGCAGTCCTTCCAGCATATTATTAGCCCGGGCGATTTTTGACAAGGAAGTAGCAATGAACTTTTGTCCGCCGAATCCGGGATTGACAGTCATAATCAACAGCAGATCAATATGGCGAATAACATCTTCTACTTGCGTAAGCGGCGTCGCCGGATTTAAAGAAACACCAGCGCGCTGACCGAAACTTTTAATCAAGTCAATTGTCCTGGAAAGATGATTTGTGGCTTCTGCGTGAATAGTGATAATATCGGCGCCCGCATGGGAGAAAGATTCAATGTATCTGTCGGGATTTTCAATCATCAGGTGAACATCAAAGGGAAGTTTTGTTGTTTTTCTCAAGGCCGATATTATTGCCGGTCCCATGGTGATGTTGGGAACAAAATTGCCGTCCATTACATCTATATGAATCCAGTCGGCGCCGGCTTTTTCTACGGCAGCGATTTCCTCACTCAGTCTGCTGCCGTCGGCGGAAAGAATCGAAGGGGCAATTATTTTCATTGATTATTTTCTCCCCAGCTTGTTTATTAAATTAAATATACTAAAGAGCAGCCGTTGTCAATCACGGGTATTTAATCACTGCCATGCGGGATCAATTCCATTTGCGCTTCAAATTTTGTTTCACTTATTTTCAGCGAATGTCATTGATTCGTCCAACAAATTTCAGTGCGCTACGGTTCTGAAACTTGGGACTCAAATCCCATGTCGCTACGCTCCTGGGATAATTCGACTAACGCTTCAAACTTCACTTCGTTCGTTTTCAGCGAGTCTCATTAAATGTTCCTTGACACTAAAGCGGAAAAAATTGAATATACAGACATGTATATTTTATATAATATTATTTTACTTGCTGTGGCAATTATCATTTTACCCTACTTTTTGCTGAAAATTATTTTTACCGGTAAATATCGCAAAAGTTTTATTCAGAAACTGGGCGGAAGACAAGCGAAAATACTGGCTAATTTGAAAGATGGGCCGCGGGTCTGGATTCATGCGGTTTCAGTTGGCGAGGTCACTGCTGCCGCGCCGATAGTTGCTTCTTTGAAAATTAAAAGACCGGAAGTTCAGATTATTTTTTCCACTTCCACGGAAACAGGCCAGGAAATGGCGCACAGGTTTATCAAAGACGTAGCTGCATTTATTTATTTCCCTCTGGATATTCCTTGTGTTGTGCGTAAAATGATCAGGTTAGTTAAACCAGATATTTTTGCGCTGGTGGAAACGGAACTCTGGCCTAATTTTCTTCAGGTTTGCGAAGCACGCCGGATAAAAACATTGATGGTTAACGGCCGGATTTCCCCCCGCTCTTACTACCGGTACCGGCGGACAAATTTTTTTTGGAAAAGGGTACTCTGTAATTTAGATTTTGCGGGAATGATTTCCGGAGTTGACGAGGAGAGATTGAAAGACATCGGCATGGATTATGCGAAAATAAAAGTTTTGGGAAATGCAAAATATGATGGACTGGCGGCGCTGGCTGCACCTGTCCTGCGGGAAGAAATTGCCCGCCGGTTCAACGCCCAGAAAAATGAGAAATTTTTTGTTGCGGGCAGTACGCATGAGGGTGAAGAAAAGATTATCATTGATGTGTATCAGAAACTATTAAAGCGTTATCCCGATTTTCAACTGATTATTGTGCCTCGGCACATTGAACGAACCAATGATGTTCTCGGCCTTTTGAGGCAGGCAAATTTTAATGATATCATAACACTTTCGGATATAAATAATGGACGGCAACGGAAAGACGAGCGCGTTATCGTTGTTGATGTAATCGGGGAACTATTTAAGATTTATTCTCTAGCAGCTATTGTTTATTGTGGCGGGAGCCTTGTTCCCAAGGGTGGGCAGAATATTTTAGAAGCTGCCGCATGGGGGAAAGTAATTTTTTATGGGCCTTCGATGGAAGATTTCAATGCGGAAAAAGCACTGCTGGAAGAGGCTGGTTGCGGCGTGACAATAAGAAATGCGGAGGAATTATTGCAAGGAATTTTTCAGGTTCTGGAAAATCCCGAAGAACTGAAGCGCCGGGGTGACCGGGGTAAATCCGTTGTTTTAGCCAACATAGGCGCCGCCGCCAGATATGCCGATTTGATAAGTAATAATATTTAGAAGGGGGTATCTTTATGCTGAAAAAATATGAGGAACTGAGCAAACAGGTCAACCTGACAAAGGCTTTCATGGCAAGATCAGTTATTTACCGATACCTTAACAGAACAAACCTGATACTTTATCCGGAACTCTCCAGAATCATAGGCTGCGAGGCATTCATCAAGCATGAAAACCACAACCCGACCGGATCATTCAAGATCAGAGGGGCGCTTAATTTCTTTCATCACATGTCGAAGGAAGAGCTGGCGGCCGGAATTCTCGTTGCCACCAGAGGCAATCACGGTTTGGCTATGGCTTGGGCGGGACAATGGTTTCATGTACCTTGCACGGTTGTAGTACCGGAGGGAAACAACCCTGAAATCAACAGGACAATAGAAAGCTACGGCGCGGAACTGATTGTCCACGGAGAAGATTTCTATGATGCGCAATCCTATTGCGATGAACTTGTGGACAGCGCGGGTTATTACTATGTCCAACAGGGCAACGAACCGGAAATCTTAAACGGCCTTGCCACTATGGGACTGGAGATCATTGAAGACCTGCCGGAAGTGGACACAATTATTTGTCCGATCGGTGGCGGTGCGGGCTGTGCATCGCTTTTAAAAACAGTACGTGCGATCAAGCCCGATATAGAGATAATCGGCGTGGAGGCTCAAAATGCCCCATCCTTCTATAATTCCTGGAAAAAGGGAGAAATTGTAACTCTTGATGAAGCCCATACGGTTGCGGACGGCCTTGCCGCAAGAAGTGTATTCCATCTGCCCTATACGATTCTCAAAGACACCATCAATGATGTAGTGCTGTTGACAGAAGACGAGATACTTGAAGGAATCAGAGTGGCGCTGACAGCCACACATAATCTGGCCGAGGGCGCAGGCGCCGTTTCTTTGATGGCCGCGTACAAAATAAAAGATCGTCTTGCAGGCAAGAAAGTGGTTATGATCATGTCCGGCGGCAACCTGAATATGGATACGCTGAAAAAAGCACTTTCATGCTGATTCGCGCTCGCAATGGTGTTATAATAATTCTTAAACTATACTTGACTTGACAAACTTTGTTCAATAAGTTTTGTCTCGGTTATCGGTAACACTTACGAAGCAATAAGCATGATGAATAAAATATCTTATGATTTGCGTTTGAAATAATGGATCTAACGTTGCCTTTAGCCGCCCACCTCATCCTTCACCCATGCAAGTCGCTATAGGCACTAACTTGTGATTTAATAAAGGTTTTTCTGCATTGAATAGTTGTCCGGATACTTCTCCTCATAGTTCAGAAATTGATTTTGCAACAACTAAAAATTAAATGGTTCTTACTATTATTTTTTAATAAATGTTAATTGAACTGTAGCACCTTGTTTTACTATTGCTTCCACTACATCACTAAGTAATGCAACAGGCATAAATGTTATAAAAAATAGTACATGAAAAATAAATTTATATAATGGATAGTCTTCTATATATGAATTATTCCCCTTTAAAAACTCAAATAATAATTCACGTTTTGGAGAAACTTTATTCAAAATACTTTGCACTAGACCATATGGATTTTGTTCAAAGGATATATACTTTTCATGTACCAATTCAAAGCCTTTTTGTTTCATCAACTCAATAAAATCAATAGGTTTAAAATAAAACAAATGACGAGGTGGATCAAGATGTAACCAATCGCCTTTAAACCATCTGGCTTGATTGCTATTGATATTAGGGAATGACATCACTAATACACCACCCGGTTTCAATATATTTTCGATAATATGCAGCATCTCCGCGGGATTATCAATGTGTTCAAATACATGAAACAAAGTAATGGCATCAAAATAATTTGACGAATATGTATCTTGTTTTAGTGAACCTACAAGCAATCGA
Organism: Smithella sp.; assembly: GCA_049517435.1. Taxonomy (GTDB): domain Bacteria; phylum Desulfobacterota; class Syntrophia; order Syntrophales; family Smithellaceae; genus Smithella. The sequence goes on from JBEKRZ010000002.1 coordinate 182,543, forward strand.
ATTATGGAAATATGTGATGCTCTGCGAGCTGAATTTCCTTCTCGTTCAATACCATGCAATTCAAAATTTCCTTTTGTACCTAAATATTGCAGAAACCGACCATTACCGCAGCCGATATCTAATACACGAGCATTGGTATGTAATTGTTTTCTTAAAAACGAAGAGCGACGAGAACGAAAAAAATCAAGAACACTTTCAACAATTGGATTAAACTTTTCTGTTCCTTCTCCATAGTAAGTATCATCATAGGCGCGATCGAGTTGCGCTTCTGTAGGATGGGGTGATAAATAAATAGCATGGCAATGGTCGCATTGATTTAATGTATATTGATCATTGAAAATATCAGTAACCGGATACAACGGCTTGCTATCATTTGATTTACAAAAAATGCAATAGTCATTCACGTTTTGGTTAATCATTATATGCGTTCATCAGTGGTTGAATAAATATCATATCTTAACAATCGTTGCTTATGAAAAAATGCATCAGCGAAGTATTTAATTTGATAAGGTATTGCTTTTCAACGGTGAGAGTATATGCAGAAAGATTTTGTGTGTCAATGAAATATAGTCTTCAAAATGTGAGGTGTCCATGTTTGTCGTCGGGCGTAAATTGTGTTTATTACGGATTGAAAGCCTGCATACTCATTGAACTTGACGATCTTGTTCATTTTAGGAAAAAGTTAATAACTGCTCTGGCACCATCTGGCAGGTTAACCATTCTTTAGGCCACATCACTCGTCTTTTTTGTAATAGTTGGCCCACTTTGCATCTATCTGATTTTGGATGTCGGCGATTTGCGTGTCGGTAAGAATCTTGAACCGTGATTGCGCGCAGAAGTATTCACGCACCGGGACCAACTTACGTTTCTCCACAAGCTTTTCGGATGCGGCAGTTAGTTTGAACTCACCATTCACGATCTCATAGAGATCATAATATCCGGTTTCCACGGCCAGCCGGCCAATCTTTATTCCATATCTCGGTTCATATCCCCAGCCCGGCGGGCAGGGGATATGAACGTGAATGTATTTGGTGCCCGGCATTTCCACGCACTTCCTGATCTTGTCAAAAAGATCAAGCGGGTAGGCGGCGGAACATGCCGCAACATAACTCAAGTTATGAGCCGCCATGATGGCAGGGACGTCTTTCTTTTGCTGTAACTTTCCTTTGAACGGCGTGTTTGCTGTTATAGCGCCGATAGGGGTCGTGCCCGATCGCTGAACACCAGTATTCATGTATCCTTCATTATCGTAGCACAGGTAGATGAAATTTTCGCCGCGTTCAGCCGCGCCAGATAAAGCCTGCAGTCCGATGTCGCTTGTCCCTCCGTCTCCTGCCCATGCGGCTACTTTGATATTATCTTTTCCCTGCACCTTCAGAGCGGCCAGAAATCCGGATGCCGCCGCCGCGGTGGACGCAAACGTCACATTCAGGCAGGGAAGTTTGGTCGAGGCAATCGGAAAAAGACCCTGAAGCACTGTAAGGCAGCTGGGCGGTACAACAAGAATTGTGTTTTTTCCGAGGGCTTTAAGTCCAACTCTGTAGGCGATAGCCAGGCCGCAGCCGGTGCACGCCCTTGTTCCCGGATGGACAAATTCCTCTATCGGTAAACTTAAAATGTTAGTCTTCGCCTGCATGTGATTCTCCTAACCCCGTGAGACGGGATAAGTGCGTTAACGAAATTATTTTCTGCCGGAAAAGCGCAGAAAATAATTTCTAACTTACTAAAGCTTGAGCCCTATCCACACGGGATCTTTTGCAACGCTTCTTTTTGTCGCCGCCCGGAGGATTTGTGTCAAATCTTCCGTTCGAATGTCGCGGCCGCCGATTCCCGCGATAAAATTCTGGACAACCGGCAAGGCGCCCGTGCCCGCAAGATGTTCATAAAGAGCGGATTTTAAATCCGAGACCAGCGCACCTTCATAACCGTAGCTCAATGCTTTTTCAAAAACGATAACGCCTTTTTTTCCTTTCAGGGCATTGGCAATCGCTTCGTCTGGGAATGGCCGGTAATAGCGAACACCCATGACGCCCACTTTGATGCCCTCTTTTCTTAAGGCATCCACGGAAACCCGCAACTGGTAAGTGATAGATCCGAGGCCCACGGCAACATAATCAGCGTCATCACAACGATAAGGCTCTATATATGGATCGTTGCCCCGGCCAAATATATCGGCAAATCTTTTTTCCCCTTCGCCAGCGACGGTAAGTGCCGCCCTCATTTCTTCATGAAGCAGATAGCGAATTTCCATGTATCCGTGGGCAAGATCGCCGCGGACATCCATACGCACATCGGGCAGGGTCACGGTATTGAGATTGGCGGGCTCCTCAGTGTTGAGCGCATAGTCCGGCTTAAACGGCGGAAGAAACGCATCGACCTTTTCCTGATCCGGGACATCGAACGGCATATAGGTGTGAGAAAGGATATACCCGTCGTAGCAGACCATAATCGGGATGCTCACCTTCTCCGCGAGCCAGTAGGCCTTGATGACCGAATCAATGATCTGCTGGTGGTCGGAGCAATATATCTGGATCCAGCCGGTATCGCGCTGTGAAATAGAGTCCTGCTGGTCATTCCATACATTCCAGGGAGCGCCTACTGCCCGGTTGACAACGCACATCACGATGGGAAGTCTTGCGCCGGCCGCCCACTGTACCTGTTCATGCATGTAGAGAAGCCCGTTGGCGCTTGTCGCGGTAAAAGATCTGGCGCCGGCCGATGATGCGGCAATACATACAGCAAGGGCGGAATGTTCGCTCTCGACCGGTATGTACTCGGCTTTCATTTCACCTGATTCCACATACTCGGAGAGTTTTTCTGTAAGAGGGGTTTGTGGTGTGATGGGATAGGCGGCGATGACATTGGCACGACAAAGTTTGACGCCCAGAGCTGCGGCAACGTTTCCGTTTTCGATATTATGCATGGCGTCTACTCCTTGTCTTCATCTGTAAATTCTGCCTCGTCCACCATGGTGATGGCTTTGGTCGGGCATTCTTCAGCGCAGATGCCGCATCCCTTGCAGTATTCCAGGTCGATCTTAGGCGGTATCGTCCTAGAGATGACAACATCCGGACAGAACAGCCAGCATATGAAACAGGCCTCTGTCTTCCTTTTGCAGGGTATGCAGAGGCTTTTATCTAAAACCGGCCGCTCCACCCTCCATGAACCAGTCCTTCCGCCGTCACCCGGTCCGTGTTCGCTGTGGGAAGTTTTTCTCCTGTAATTTCTGGTTCCCATTTTCAACCTCCCGTCACAGTTCTTTCAAAGGCAATCTTTGCCGCCAATGAGTTTTTTTCCGGCTTTCTTGTTCGGAATTCCTCTTCAATGCCTTTGATCAGGATATCCATTCCTACGAGATTTATGGCCCGCTCCAATGAACCGATGATCCCTGTATTGACCATGCCGTGAGGAAGGCCTGCCTCAACAGATATGGCCGTAATATCAGCGGTTGCAAATCTGTAATCTTTAAATTTGTATGATTCAAAAGATTTAGGCGTGTTCAAAACGATGACCCCGCCGGGTTTTAGGCCGTGCGTTACATCCGCTTCGTTCAAAAGCAGGCGGTCAAGGACGACAATAATATCCGGTGTCTCGATGGGTGATAAATCGTATATTTTGTCTCTGGATATCTTCAGAGCTGTCATGACTGGCGCGCCTCTGCGCTCCGTGCCAAAGCTTGGCGCCATAACAACACCTGGGTAGCCGGAGACGAAAGCGGCTCCCGCAAAAATCTTTGCCGCCGTTATGGCTCCCTGACCGCCCCTTCCGTGCCAGCGGATTTCAATAAATTCCTTGTTCATAATTAATCCTAATTTAATTCTTTTTCATTAGCATAAAATTGACGGACTGGAAAGGAATGGTTGCCGGCAAGCATTGATTCTATTTTTTCCATCAATCCGAAAAGTGTTCGCTTATCCAGCGCCGAAACGGCAACGGCGTTCAACCTTCGACATAGGGTTTGGAGCAAATCTTTATCGGCAACGCAGTCGGACTTGTTCAATATTCTTATGGTTGGTTTGTCATTAATTTCCAGCTCTTCCATAATTTTTTCCACGGCTGCAATCTGGTCTTCAAATTGACTGTTGCTGACGTCAATTACATGCAAAAGTATATCCGCTTCGAGTAGCTCGTCCAATGTCGCCCGAAAGGCGGTGAACAGTTCTTCCGGCAAATTGCGGATGAAGCCTACCGTATCGGTTATAATGGCTTCGGTATCCTGAGGAAAGCGCAGCCGGGCGCTTTTTGTATCCAATGTGGCAAAGAGTTTGTCTTCAACCAAAACGGAGCTTTTAGTGAGAGTGTTGAGGAGGGTGGATTTTCCGGCATTAGTGTAGCCGACGATGGAAATGATCGGCAGGCCTGTTTTTTCTCTTTTGCCGCGGCGCTGCCTCCGTGATTTTGTTATAGCTTTTAAATCTTTTTCCAGACGATGAATGCGCTCGCGAATACGGCGGCGGTCAATTTCCAATTTTGTTTCGCCGGGACCGGTGCCGCCGATGCCGCCGGCCAGCCGGGAAAAAGAAGTGTCCAGATGCGTCAGCCGCGGCAGTAAGTATTTCAACTGCGCCAGTTCCACCTGAATCTTTCCTTCACGGCTGTGGGCTCGCCGCGCGAAAATATCCAGAATAATCTGAGTACGGTCGATAATTTTCAATCCGGTAAAGTCATTGATAGAGCGAACTTGCGCCGGTGTCAGTTCGTGATCGAAGATGAGCATGTTGGCGCCGATTTGCGTGGCCCGCAAATCGATGGCGGATAGCTTGCCCCGGCCCACCATGAATTTAGGGTCGGGCTGGGAACGGTACTGTACAATGGAATCGAAAACTTCCACGCCGCAGGTGCGCGCCAGTTGCGCCAGTTCGCTAAGCGATGTTTCCACGCCGGCCAGAGGATTTTTTTCGACACGCAAAAGAATGGCTTTATCCGTCGCCTCCATTCTGCGAGATTTTTGTTTCTTGGTAAATTCATCTTCCAGCGCCTGAATAAAGGAAAGAAAATTAATTTGAAGCTGGTGCGGCTCCACGGGATTCATGATTAACCAGTAATCTCCCGCCGGATTTTCCGGGACAAGGTGTGCCCAGTGGAGCCTTCCGGGAGAGCCGTCATCGCGTACTTCCAGCGCTCCGACGAGATCGAGCCGCAGGTGTGATAAATCGGTTAAATCTTCGTCGGACAGTTCTTCTTCGTTTAAGTGAGTGTGAATCAGCCGCAATCCCTTGAATCGGAGAGAAGACGAACGAAATCCTTCTAGAGAGGGGATTAAAATGCTTTTGTGATCGCCGACGATGACAGAGCTTATTTCTCCCTTGCGGCTGATGAGCAGGCCGATTTGCCGGTTAATATCGCGGGAAAGAAAAGATAATTGCCGGGACAGATCATTGCTGATGATATTTTCCGGTGGGATACCCCTGCGGAAGAGTCGTTCTAGTTGTTTAATTTGAGCGGCGCGCAGTCCGGTTGTATTTCCAAAAATTTTATTGATAGCCGTTTCACCTTTTTAATTTGCCAATACATATTCTTCACCGGTCAGGTTGCCGGGTGACACCTCTCGGAAATTTTCCCAACTTCGCTTCGGTGGAGGATACGCATAACCAAGCTTGTTTTATCTAGCACATTTCATCTGAATTAGTCAAAACAGCAAAAAGTTAAGGACAGCGTGAGCTTTAGCATAAGGTACTTTATAGGATCTGATAAAATACCTTATGCTGAAATAGGCTTCTCAATATATTTATCCTGACCTTTGGAATTAAGCGTTACTATTAAAACTGTTGGTTCCTACAGATATCAAGGGTTGATATTTTCATCTGGCGTTAATAAATAATAAGAATATCTTTGACATAAAAGGTTTATTTTAGTATTAAGAAATAGCATTTATTGAAGGCCGATATATTTAAAATTTAAATTGTTTTTCCAAAAAGTCAACTTATTAAAGTTAGGACGAAAGGAGAATCTTATGAAAAAAATTGGAATGTTAGTTTTTGTTATGATGTTGGTAGCTTTTGTCACGGCAGTGCAGGCGGAAACAAGGGCTGGTGGTTTACCCGAATTGGTTGTGGATAAGAATATTAACGACTGTCCAAATTGTCCCACCACTGTCACCATAGCACTTAATGTGGAATTTGATACCAACAAGGCCGTTGTCAAGGAAAAATATCATAATGAAATAAAGAAGGTGTCCGATTTCATGAAAACGTATCCCAATACTACTGCTGTGATCGAAGGCCATACCGACAATGTCCACACAGCGGAATATAATCAAAAGCTGTCCGAGGCCCGCGCCAACAGCGTCCGGCAATACCTGATCAACCACTTTGGAATTAAGGCGTACCGACTAACCGCTGTTGGTTATGGACTGACTAAGCCGATTGCCAGCAATAACACCGAGGAAGGACGTCAGAAGAACCGCAGAGTCCAGGCTGTTATCAAAACTATAAAAACAAATTAAGTTGTAATGGCTTCGACATCCTGAAAATCCAGAGGCCCTATGACCAATGTAAGGTTATAGGGCCTTTTTCTTTGGATAATATTATGGTGAACGATAGTCAGGTCGCTGTTTGTCATTGGGCGGCGAGATTTATTAAAGAAAGCTGAATCGGCCAATGTTTCAGATCATGCCATTTTATTCATCGCGTCCACAAGTTCTTTTACCGCAGCGGCAGATTTACTCAATGCTTTTACCTCTTTGGGCAAAAGTTTAAGCTGCAGAATTTGTTCGACGCCATTTTTGCCCAGTTTCACCGGTACGCCGACAAACAGGCCGGAAATGCCATATTCGCCTTCCAGATAAGCGGCACAGGGTAGAATTTTCTTTTTGTCTTTGAGGATGGATTCTGTCATTTCTACCGCCCCCGAAGCCGGTGCATAATAGGCGCTGCCAGTTTTTAAAAGACTGACAATTTCCGCGCCTCCGTTGCGTGTTCGTGTTATCAGCGCATCAATGCGTTCCGACGTCATCAGTTCTGTAATCGGCACGCCCGCAACCGTTGAAAAACGGGGCAGGGGCACCATCGTGTCGCCATGGCCACCTAAAACCAACGCCTGAACATTTTCCACGGACACTTTTAACTCTGCTGCGATAAAAGCGCGAAAACGCGCTGAATCCAAAACTCCTGCCATTCCGATTACTCTATTTTTGGGAAAGCCGCTTTCTTCCATGGCAACGTGGCACATCGCATCAAGAGGATTGCTGACAAGGATCAGAATAGCTTTGGGGGAATATTTTGCCACTTGCCGTGTTACGCCCTGAATGATGCTGCGATTGGTTGCCAGAAGATCGTCGCGACTCATACCTGGCTTGCGCGGGATTCCCGCCGTAATAATCACGATATCGGAGTTAGCGGAAGCCTCATAAGTGTTGGCGCCTGTAAGATGAGCGTCGTGTTTTTCAATCGGTGCGGCCTGTGCTAAATCCAGAGATTTGCCCTGCGGAACACCTTCGACAATATCTATCAATACAACGTCAGCTAATTCTTTTTCTGCAATTCTCTGCGCCGCAGTTGCACCTACATTGCCTGCTCCCACAACAGAAACTTTTGAATTCATATCACATATTCCCTCGATACATTATTTGTATGTCGAACAATCATGCAAAGCAAAAGCCGTGACCACCCGCAGCCAGCTTTTGGGGTCACACCCTTTATTTAATTGCCATGCAATATTTTATTATAACAAAACATAAATTAAAACAACTATCAAACCTTTGTTTTATTATTCCAACGTGAAAATGTTACCCAATCGACTCCTTTTTTAAAATACAATATGGAAGCTATCTGAAATATGAGATAATTGTATACAAATGATGGGGATAGTTGTACTAAATTACTAATCTTGATCAAATATTTTGCGGTTAATATTTCCTTGACATACAAAACAGAAAGTTCTTATACTCCATCCCGCAATATCTGATTAAAAAATACTAAAACAATTTAAAAAACGGAGGCATTAATTATGGCAGAAGAAAAAGGGTTGAACAAACCGGTAAAATTAAAAGCGGATTTGGCAGCGCTGCTGGGAGCTAAAGCACTTCCCCGCACCGAAATAACAAAAAAGTTGTGGGATTACATCAAGGCAAACAAACTGCAAACCAAAACAGTTAATGGCAAGCCGGAAAACGCCGGCAAGAATATTGTGGCCGATGCCAAGCTAATTAAAATATTTAATAACACCAAAGTTACCGGCAAGAGCGGCAAGGTGGTTGATTTCACGAAATTAAAAGAAGGCCAGACCATTGATATGATGCAGATAGCCTCTGTTGTCAGCGCCAATATCGAATAAATAAAAAACATATAGTTTTTTTTCAAAAAAGGCAGGTGTTATATCCTGCCTTTTTTGTTTGCTCCTTTCTGATGAACATTTCTCACGGTAGTACTGGTTATGGCGATCCAACCTTCGGCAAGTGATTTACTATTGTCTCAACAGCGGAAATCTGCTCGACATTAAATTCATATTGTTGATTTTATAGCCAATGCCGTATATGATTACGACGCTAAATCACGGGGAGAATATCGGTGCTTCGGGGAAAATAAAACATGGGCTCAAAAAAAGCCATATTCTGGCCTGTAATAATATCAATTTTTATCCATGTGACACTGCTCGCGATGACAGGGATGATTGATTTGCGCGACAATATCAAGCCAGTGGAAATATTTTCAGTAAGCATCAAAGAACCCGAACAGGAAGTAACTCCTGAGCCTAAAAAAGAAAAAAAAATAAAGGAAAAAACAAAACCAGTTCAAACTCAAAAGGAAAAAGGAGTTAACATTGATGATTGGCGCGAAGAGACTGTTGACCTCGGCAGCGCCGATATCAAGTATGTTAATTATTTAACCAAGATCAAAAATAAGATATCTCAAATTGATTATCCCCAGAAAGCTTTCGAGAAAAATGAAGAAGGAACTGTTACAGTAAAAATGTCCATTGATGCCAACGGCAGTCTTGCCGGAGTAACCCTTATGTCTTCGTCGGGATATGCGGACCTAGATGATGGAGCAATAAGTGTTGTTCGAGCGGCCGTGCCGTTCGAGCCATTACCGGAAATTTATAACCTTTCTCGCTTGCATATAACGATTACTTTTCTCTACAAAATTTCGGATTAAATCTTCTCCTTGTTTTTTTATATGAACTTATGCGCAAACAATTAACAAACACTAATAATACTTTGATATCTTTCTTAATTGTGTTTCTTGCGATTTTTTGCTCAGACATATCTTGCGCCCGCATAGTAACTGATGAAATAGGCCGTAGTGTAAATATTTCTTCGGCGCCACAGAGAATTGTTTCCCTTGCTCCCGGTATCACGGAAACACTTTATGCGCTTAGCCTTGACAATAAAATAGTAGGAGTAACCACTTTTTGTGATTGGCCGGCGGCAGCACGCACAAAACCGCGAATAGGCGGATTCACCAATCCTTCCATAGAAAAGATTGTTTCTCTGAAACCGGATTTAATCATTGCCACCGCTGACGGTAACAGAAAGGATACCGTGCGGCAGTTGGAAAGAATCGGTTTGTCCGTCTATGTAACAAACCCTTCGGACACCAATGGCATACTGAGAAGCGTTTTACATATCGGGGGAATAACAAATCGGGAACAGGACGCCGGGAAGCTAGTTGAAAAACTTCAAAAGAAATTAAACAATATCACGATGCAAATAAGCCATAAAAGTAAACCGCGTGTTTTTTTTCAGATAGGTTTAGAGCCGGTTATTACGGCCGGCAAAGGTACGTTAATCAATGAAGTAATTGAACGGGCCGGAGGTGTTAATGTTGCTGCTCTTGATACCGCTCGCTATCCTCGCTACAGCGCTGAAGGCATCATGGGGGCAGCTCCGGAAATAATTCTTTTTGCGCCCATGGTCAATGATAAAGAATTTACGGCGGGGAAAATCTTTTGGCAAAAGTTCAGAGGAATACCGGCGGTAGAAAACAATAAAATTTTCCCTATAGATACTGACCTGATCAGCCGGGCATCGCCGCGTATTGTGGACGCGATCGAAAAAATGGCGCTGATTTTTCATCCGGAGATAAAAATTTCCAGACGGAAAAATTTAAGGCCGTAGTGCTTGATTTACAAACCGCGCGAATTACAAATGAGATTTTATTTCATCAATATTCAGTTTGGTCTGGCGCAGCAGATCAAGAACTTCGGCCTGCCGGGTAGCGGGCAGAGATTCAATCTTTCCCATTTGATCATTGATGTAATTAAATTTAGCTTTCAAATCGGTTAGCAAGGGAGACAAGTCAATTGGCTGCTTTGCGTCCTGTGGTTGTTTTAATTCTTCTAACTGAGCGCCAACTTTCATTATGATTTCTTCCAGATATTCAGGAATGGTCACATCAAAGCCCAGTTTTTCCCTGATTAAAGAGGCCAGTTGGTTTTGTGCGGAAATTTCGCCGTGGACTAAAAATACAGGCATTTTTTTATTCTGAAAATTTCCCAGCCATTCTAGAAGCTGACTCTGTCCGGCATGAGCGGAAAAACCATTGATGGTCCAAATTTTGGCTTTTATGGCAATGTCTTCACTAAAAATACGGATTGTTTTTGCGCCATCTATTATCCTGCGTCCGGGTGTGCCTTCCGCTTGAAATCCGACAAAGACAATACTGGCTCCCGGACGCCACAAATTGTGCCGCAAATGATGTTTTATTCTTCCGGCATTGGCCATGCCGCTTGCGGAAATAACAATTGCCGAACCTTTCATTTCATTAATTTTCATGGAATCTGCGGTTGTCGAGGAAAACTGAAGTTGCGGCAGATCCAGAGGATCTTCGCCATTTTTCAAAAGGCTCTGAGTTTCCCCATCAAGATATGAACGGTAACGGCGGAATATTTCTGTCGCTTTAATGGCCAGCGGACTATCCAAAATTACAGGCATGTCCTTAGGCAGTCTTCCGTCGCGGTTAAGAAGATAAAGCGAATAAAGCATTTCCTGCGTTCTTTCCACGGCAAAGGCGGGAATGATTACCTTTTCTCCTCTGGAATAACTGTATTTAATTGCCTCGGCCATTTCATTTAAGCTGTCATCTTCGCCTTTATGATTACGATCACCGTAAGTTGATTCCATAAAAAGAAAATCCGCTTCATTTAGAATAACTGGATCTTTCATAAGCAGTTGATGGCGGCGGCCGATATCGCCGGAAAAAATTAACTTTGTGGATGTTCCGTTTTCTTCGATGAAAAGTTCCAGTATGGCCGCGCCTAAAATATGGCCGGCATCCTGAAAATTAACTTTTATTCCACTCGTGGGACTGAAAATTTCATTGTAGGTTTTTGTCTTAATTAACGGCGCGACAGCTTCGGCATCTTTTGTTGAATAAAGCGGTACAATCTTTTCAGACTTGCCGAAACGCTGCATCCTTCTCATTTTCGAGGTCGCTTCCGTTTCCTGAATGTGGGCGCTGTCCAGAAGCAATATCTTTATCAAATCTCCCGTCGGCTCGGTCGCGTAAACGGGACCGCGAAACCCGTTCTGCGCCATACGGGGGAGCAGTCCCGAATGATCTATATGAGCATGAGTGATAAGAAAAAAATCAATATGCTTCGGGTCATATACATCTATGTCCCAGTTACGTTTTTCTATTTCGGTGCCACCCTGATGCATGCCGCAATCAATCGCGAATCTTGCCTTGTCTGTTTCGATGATGAAACAGGAACCGGTAACCTCTTTTGCCGCTCCGAGAAATTTAATTTTCATGGTAAATCCATTTCGGTAAATTTTATTGTTGAAACTCCAATTCCGAAAGCGAATAACCTAAAGGTCACTATAGACGTAGCGGAATTGGTAAGTTCAACAATCCCGCATAGCGGAGGGTTTAATACCCCGCAGCTTGGAACCTGTTTCCAAAGCTTGCGTTGGGGGACATACCCGTGATTTCAACTGATATCAATTTACGTTTAAAATTTTTGGAAATTAAAAAACACAATCCTATATTTCGCTACTCTCATTGATTCAAAAGTAACGAATCTTTTTTAATGGCAGTTTTAAAATTATCCTTCCGGCTAAATTACAGTACTGCTTTAGCCGCCTTCTTCAATTTCTTGGCCTCTTTTTTTTCTTTGGCGGACTTTGCAGGTTTTTTCTTTGTATCTTTCTTCACGTCTTTTGATTTACCCATAGTTTAAGCCTCCCTTTTTAAGATGCGATAATTTAAACTTTTTCAAAAGTATAACAGAATATCAGCGCATTCTCCATGCAAATGTAACCTGTGACTGAATATAATAGAAGGAATGTTTTTCGTCAAACAGTTTATAAATACAAATATACATTTTCTCTCTGTTGACGATGCTGGTGCGATTAAAATAAATTTATTTATTATCTATATGCCTATTTTTTATTAGTTACTCCAATGTTTCTTTTCAGCGGCATATTTTCCCCATTAACCGACTTGCCTGTCTGGGCGCAATATTTCGCTCTTACTTTACCGCTTACTCATTTGGTCAACCTTGTCCGGTCATTGAGTTTTGGCTTGTTTAACTTAGAGTTATTGATCAGTTTATATTATTTAATTACTTTTCGCCTCATCATGGTTCCTCTCGTTCTTTTCAAAATGCGCCTCCGGCTGATTAAATAAATATTTGATACCGCAGGAGAATAAAAGAAAATATATCTTGACTATTAATGGTATTGCGTCTATACAGGCGAAAAATAAGTGTGTTTATGTTTTCTAAAATGTCAAATCATTCTTTATAAACGAGACACAACCACCATGCTCCTTGGAGTGTCGGTGGTTTTTTCATTATCGCATAATGGCAATTAGATTATCATCTCACAAAGGATAATCTAAATTGTAAAGATTTATAAGATGAGCAATTTACATGAGCTCAAGAGGTAAGGCATGCAAGCCCCTCACTATTTCCTTCCTTCTCAATCAGGAGCCGGATGGGGGTGAATTTGATGCTTTGTGAGCCCCCAGGGGACAATGAAGGTATAGAAAATGCTAATCAGCAAGAAAGGGGATTAAAATGAACAAAAATTTGTATGTCGGCAATGTGTCTTTTAAAGTCACAGATGAAGATCTTAAAACCAACTTTAGTGAAGCGGGAGAAGTTGTATCCGCTTCAATCATTAAGGACAAGTTTACAGGTCAATCCAAAGGATTTGGATTTGTCGAAATGAAAACGGAAGAAGGCGCCGCGGAAGCCATCAAGAAGTTCAATGGTGGAATGCTTGACGGAAAAGCAATCACTGTAAACGAAGCAAGACCGAAGAAAGAATTCGGCGCTGGCGGCGGAAATCGTGGCGGTGGCGGTGGCGGTTACAGAGGCGGCGGAAATCGTGGCGGCGGCGGTGGAAATCGCGGCGGCGGCGGCGGTGGAAGATACTAATGACACTCGCTAAAAACGAATCCCGACTCGTCGGGATGAAGTTTGAAGCGTAAGTGGAATTATCCCAGAAGCGTAGCGACGTGGGATAATAACTAAAAAAGTAATTTTACTTTTAAATAAAGAGCAGAAGGCTAGCATTAAACAGCCTTCTGCTCTTTTTATTAAAAAAATCTTTTGGAAAAACTGACAGATATTTTCGGCATCCCAAGAAAAGAAAACCAGTAAAGAGTCCCCATATTATCTAGAGTAAATTTTTCTCCATTATCAATTTAGGCAACATATGATTCATATTTTTATTCCTAAACTCAGGATTTTCCCAGTCATTGCCAGTGATCAAATGCCTACAATTACTTTTTCCGCATTTACATTTCATTAAAAACTTTGGGTTTGATTCCGCCAGGCCATAATCGTAGGTTAGCTCTTCACCCTTTTCAATATCCCTGATAACAACAAATTCACCATTTTTATTGAATCCAACATTGCCATTACAGGAATGATTCATATACCATTCAATTGACAGTTTGTTAAAATCATTGTCTTCTGGTGGGAGGAAACCTTCTGGTGTACCAAGACAGAAATCATTAATTTTTTTCTTAATGTCTTGATCAAGCGATTTTATTTTCTCCCAAGGTACCAAATCATCATAATCTTTTTTATTTACACCTTCTGCAATAGTTTGCCCTTTACTAATTTGTCTAACGGCAAAAACACCGACACCATCAATCTTTGAAGGCCTACACTCTATTATAACCGTTTTAAAGCTTCTCTTAATATTAGTCATTTGTAAATCCGGATTCAGCCTGGATGAATTTGTCTTTTGCATTATGATACGCTTGCTTAAGCTTTCTTCTTTTTTCTTCTTTTGAGTCCGATTCATCTTTCATTACAATATCTACCTCATTATCCAGATATTGCGTACATAGTGATTCCAATTCCTCATAGTAAGTCTTATCTGGCTTATCTGGTAATCCCCATTTTTCTCTTATAGCTTTTATACTTCCGTTTTCATCGCTGTAGCAAAAGTAGCGACTTGCATACCACCCCAAACTGCTTTTCCATACTAATTCTCGATCTATTACTTTATAATTGGCAAAAGTGCTAAAATCTTCTAACAATTCTAAGACCTGTTCTAATGGGTCTATATTTACGTCTTGCGGCACATATTTAAATTTTAGAATGTTTATCGCAATTCTTCTTTTGGCTATCATTTCTGAAGAATTCCATTGCTTACTATAATCCGCTAAAGTCTGTACTTGTAGTTGTTGTTTCAAAGACATAATCTGTGAATAGACAATTATTGCTGCTAACAGGCCAATCCCATATGTAACTAATTGCCCTTTATTTAAATATAGGAAAAAGAGGATACTCTTCCAGCAAAGGAATGGCGGAGTGTTTGCCCAGCAATTAAAGTGGTGAAGAAAAGAACATACAAATGATATTATAAAAAATATTACTGCAATAACTAGTATGCTTTTTACTGACCATAATTTTTTAATAAAACAATCCATTATTCTATCTCCTGAATTGGAAATTGACCGAATCAATTTCTGAATTTCCCGAAACACCATACGATTTTTTTATTTCAAAAGCTATACGCACACCTTAACAATTGCGGCGTACGCTTAAGACAAATGGATAGTTGTTTGTAAACTTGTATTTGACGAATTAATGTATTCGGTAATTTTTGCTGCGATGGTTTTGACGACATGTTCAAATTCGTCGACATCCTTATCCAGCAGCGTCATGCGGAAACCAAGCAGTGGCGTAAAGAATGAGGTCAGCGGTACCACGCAAATGCCGGTGGCCGCCAGAAGATAGTAAACAAATCGCTTGTCGTATTCCATCGTGCCTTTCGTCAGCTCTTCCACATATTGTTTAATCTCCGGCTGCTTAATAGGAAGACTCTGCCTGTCGTTGAGCACCGACTCATTGAAAATGACCGTGTTATAAAACGCGCCGTTGGTTTTGTTGGCAATCAGAAAAGGAACATCCTTCAAAATACCATAAGCGATGGCGGAGAGCTTTTCGTAATGCTGTGTGCGTTCCCGTAAGTAATTTTTATATTCCGGATGCATCATGATCCGCGGGATCGCCATTTGCGGCAGAGTTGTCGAACATACTTCCGACATCTTCTGGTGCAGAATGGTATTAATGAAACGGGCAAAAATCGGGTCTTTGTCCGCGTTATACACTTCCATCCAACCGCAGCGAGCGCCGGGCCAGGGAGCTTCTTTGGAGACGCTCTTCATGGAGATAGCGGGAACATCGCCAATAATATCGCCAATCGGCACAGTCGTTTTGCCGTTATAGACGATATTGATATAGGTCTCATCGGAAATCACAAAAAGATCATTTTCCTTGGCAATACGGACAATATTTTGGAGCGCCTCAACCGGATACACAAAGCCGGTGGGATTATCGGGATTGATGATTAGGATGCCGACAATCGCCTTATGGCTTTTGACTTTCTGCTCCAGTTCCCGCAGATCAGGATGCCAGTTGTTGTAAGGATTCATCCGGTACGTATTGGACGGAAATGAAGCATGAAGCACTTCCGCCATAAAGTGCGTGGAATACGTCGGTTCCGGCATGATCATGCGGGCATCAACCTGAATGGAACTGTAGGCTCGGGCAATCGCGTCGCCCAGACCGTTGAAAAAAATGACGTCTTCCGGCGTAATCTGAATTTTGCCGCGCGAATTGACGCGGTCGGCAATAAAAGCACGTGTTTCATCCACTCCCTTGGTGGGCGAATAAGCGTAAGAGATGTCTTCCTTGATAATATCGATGAGGACTTCTTTCATCCAATCCGGAATATGTTCGCCTTTTTGAACCGGGTCGCCGATATTTTCCCAGATTATATTCACGCCGTATTCCTGAAGCTTTTTGGCGATAAGCACGATATTGCGGATTTCATAAGTCAGCCCGCTGCCGCCACGGGCAATTTCAAATCGCATAACTTGTTTAACTCCTTAGATATTCTTAATGGTTTCATAATACATTTTTGTTCAAATATCCAGATTTTTTTAGTGAGACTCCAATTTCAAAAACGTAGTGCATTGAAATTGGTTAGTCGAACTACCCCCCTGTGATTCGCAGGGGGGGGTAGTGGATACCTTTAAGTTATGAACTTTGTTTCTGAAGTTTGGGTCTCATGATCGGCGAGTCTCAAATCCCACTTCGCTACGCTTCTGGGATAATTCGACTAACGCCTCAAACTTCACTTCGTTCGTTTTACCACGGTGCTATGCACCTGGTATATTTCGTCCAGCAAGCTTCAGTTCACTTTGTTTCTGAAGCTTGGGTCTTATTATCAGCGAGTCTCATTATATTTGAATTTCATTATTTTTTATGTTATCGAAAAAATCAGAAGCGTCAAAGAGTGACGCTTAATCGCAAATTTATAAAAGGAACGCAAATGGAAGATACAAAGAGTTTTGCTGAAATGCTGGAAGAAACAAATCTTGCTCCCAAACATTTTGACTCCGGTGAAAAAATAGACGCAACCGTCGTAAAAATTTCACCGGAATGGATATTCATAGATTTAGGCGCAAAAAGTGAAGGGTATCTCGATAAAAATGAGTTCCTGGACGAAGAAGGCAACCTTACTGTAAAAGAAGGCGATACCATCACCGCGTATTTTCTTTCCTCTCGCCACGGTGAAAAACTTTTTACCACCAAATTGCTGACGAGCAAGAGCGTGGACGATTTTCTGCTCAACGCCTACAAAAGTCAAATTCCATTGGAAGCAACAGTAGAAAAGGAAATCAAAGGTGGTTTTTCGGTCAAAATAAGCGCCACCGCCAGCGGCTTTTGTCCATACTCGCAAATGGATACGAAAAAAATTGACGATGTAACTGCTTATGTCGGCAAGAAACTGGATTTTATTGTTATCGAATATGCGGAAAACGGGCGAAATGTAATCCTGTCCCGCCGTCCTATTCTCGAAAAAATTGAACAGGAAAAAATTAATGTCCTCAAAGATTCACTGAAAAAGGGAATGACCGTAAACGGTGTTATTACCAGCGTACAAAACTTTGGCGCATTTGTTGATATCGGCGGCATTCAAGCTCTGCTGCCTGTTTCGGAAATGACCTGGGGAAGAGTCGAAGACGTTAAAGCGATCTACTCGCCAGGCGACAAAGTTGAGGCCATTATAATCAATCTGGATTGGGAAAATAATCGCATCTCCTTATCTTGCAAAGATACGCTGCCTGATCCGTGGAATGATGTCGTGAGAAAATATACCGAAGGGAGCGTGCACAAGGGGAAGGTGTCCCGCCTGACGGATTTTGGCGCTTTCATTACATTGGAGGACGGGGTGGATGGTCTGCTGCATATTTCCAAGCTGGCGCGCGGCAAGAAAATTAAACACGCCCGTGATGTTCTTACAACCGGAACGGAGATAGACGTAAAAATTGAAAAGATTGATCGCGAAAACAAAAGAATTTCACTTGATATGATCGGGAATGATAAAGAAACTTCCAGCCAAGGAGAAGAGGAAGATTTCCGCAATTATATTGCCCCGGCGCCTAAAACCATGGGTACTTTCGGCGATCTACTTAAAAAATCAAGTAGTAAGTCTAAAAAACGCTAAATCGTTGGAGTGTCATCCAGCACTATTAAAGCATCGGCAACAATGGGCATTGCTCCGCTGATGATAATCGGATTGAGATCAATCTCGGCTATTTCGGGATGCAACAAAGAAATATTTCCCACTGCCTGGATTATTTGAGAAAGCTTGTCGAGTTTCACCTCCGGCATTCCCCGGAACTCTTCCAGAAGTTTTTGGGCGCGGATGTCGGCGAACATTTCCTTTACATCAGCATCAGTAAGAGGCGCCATGCGAATTGTTGTATCGCGGTAAATTTCAGTAAAAACTCCGCCCAAGCCAAAAACCACACATGCGCCGAATCCGGCAAACCGTGTCATACCGGCCAGAAATTCCCGGTTTCCGGAGAGCATTTCTTGTACTAGCACCGGCACGGTTTTTCCCGCCGCTTTCTGGATAGACTGGAAATTATCTTTGAGTTGGGTGGCATTCTCTATATTTAAAGCGATAAGCCCTTTGCCGCTTTTATGCATGATTTCCCAGCTACATGCTTTGAGCGCCACAGGATAGCCAATTTTTCTGGCGGCCTCCAGTGCCTCCGCTTTTGTTGAGGCCAGTACCTCCTTTGTAACAGGCACACCATATTGAGCCAGTAATTTTTTTGCCGCGTGTTCATCCAGGGCTTTTTGACCATTGGCTTTTGCTTGTTTAATGAGACGGGCAGCCGGCTTACTTACTGCCGGGAGCTCAATTTTGCTAGACGGTTTGCGTTCTCTAATTTGTTTGTAGTGGTAAAGAGAACCTAACGCCCGCGCGGCATTTTCCGGAGAATGAAAAACCGGCGTGTTTGTATCCTGGTAACCTTTAGTATAGCCATCTTCCCGACCAAAGAAAGACGATACCAGCATCGGCATTTTATACTTATGGGGCAGTTCAAATGCCTTGGCAATGACCGGCTGAGTCAGCTTTAAAAATTCTTCGAGGCTCATTCCTCCGATAAGATCCACGACATGATTGTAAATTTCCTGCATGAAGCCGGAATGCAGAACTCCATGCAGAACTATCGCATCCACCTCGCCACTTTTCATCATAATCTCCGGCAGGGTTAAAGCAAGTTTTTCCATACTCAAATGAAAAGTCATATCCACGGGATTAGCGGCGGAAGCATGCGGCTCTATATATTGTTTAATTTCTTTTTGCAGTCTCTCGGAAAATCGAGGAACATCCATGCCGACTAAATCGCAGGTATAAGCAATGGCCGTTGCGGGACCACCGGAATTAGTCATAATTCCCACACGTCTTCCCCGAAGAGGCGGCTGCGTGGCCAGTGTCCAGCCATGCGTGTAGAGGTCTTCAATACTGCCCACCCTGATTATTCCGGCTTGCTTCAAGATACCGTTATAGAGAAAATCAGGACCAGACATAGCTCCAGTGTGGCTTGATCCGGCACGGGCACCGGAGGCTGAACCGCCGACATATTGAGCCACTACAGGTTTGTGCTGTGTGACCTTGCGGGCTACTTCGACAAATCTTTTTCCATCTCGTATTCCTTCGATATAAAGAATTATCGCCTTTGTTTGTTCATCTTCACCTAGATATGCAAGCGCGTCCACAATGTCGATATTGGCTTCATTGCCTAGACTGATAGCTTTGCTGAATTGAATTCCCTTTTTTCTCAAATATGGCAGAGACTGAGCCACGTAAGTGCCGCTTTGCGAGGCAAATCCAAGCAGTCCTGGTTTGGGAGAAAATGGAGCAACAGTAGTGTTCAAATTAATCTCAGAATTAATTATTCCCAGACAATTAGGGCCGACAAAACGTATCCCATAACGCCCGGCTATTTCATTAATTTTTTTTTCCATGTCCAGACCGGTTGCACCTGTTTCCTTGTAACCGGCGGTAACAATAATGGCTCGCTTAGTGCCGATTTTACCGAAATCTTCCAACAGAGCCGTTATTGCTTTATTCGGAACTATAAAAACGACCAGATCGGGAACTGCAGGCAGATCTTCAGCAGCAGCATAAGCCTTGTGTCCCAAAACTGTTTTTTCCGTAAGATTAATAGGATAAAAAGCTCCATTATATCCGTCTTTCACGATGCTGAGTGCCTGAATAGTTCCCATTTTCATAGGATCATTACTTGCGCCCACAATAGCAATAGATTTTGGATTCATAAGTAAACGCAGGGGATTTTCAGTCATTAAATTTCCTTTGTTAATATTAAATTTTGAATTTATACATACAACATTTTGAATATTAATCAACAAATTTGGAAGAATCTCAAATTATCATGCAATACAGTTTGTTATAATAGGTTGCCTTTGGCGGACTTTTCTGATTTTATAACTTTGAGGAGGTCTTTTTTACTTTTCCATACGCATGCGGAGCTAATTGAACCGTATAATTATTTATAAAATTATTTTCCATCTGATCTGTTTTTAGCTGGTCTATTCAGTAGAATATAATATTCTTATGGATCAACTCCCTATTTCATTTAGAAGTTCGTAATTCATTCATGGCTTCACAATTTACAGGTATTTTCAGCAAGCACTTCTTCCTGTAGTCCTCGAAAATCCAATCTCAACAAAGATGCAAGACTTCAAACCGTAATCACGGAAATGACTCCACAACAAAAGGTGGAGCATTCCCTCCGCTTAGCGGGATTGTTCAACTTACCAATTCCGATACGCTTCGCTTTCGCAATTGGAGTTTCACGATAAACACCATTTACGCCCGACGACAAACATCGACACCACAAAGCTACGGTTCGGCCATTTTCCCTTGACAGCCATTCCCATGTAAGTCTATATAAGATTTGTGCTGTCGTTGCCTACTATAACACTTCACGAGAAGGGGTAAAACCCGTGGAGCAACAAATGCAGGAAAAGATCAACAAGCAGAAAAGTTTCCCCGAATCTCTGTTTTGGGTCAGTCTAGTATTGGGCGTAGTCTTCTTGATTGTTGATACTGTGCTCACGGTCATTACCTCCACGGATTCCTCGTTTCTGCACACTCTTATAGGAGTCGATACCAGAGCTTTCTGGCAGCGGTTGATTGTGATATGTTTTTTCGTCATCTTTGCTTCTCATGTCCAGTATACCGCCAAAAAGCGACGAGAAGAGGAGATGAAACTGCAACATGCCCTTGACAGCCTCCAAAAAGCCTTTGGCACCACCATCCAGGTTATGGTATCCGCTATAGAGATGAGAGATCCTTATACGGCTGGTCATCAGAAAAAGTCTGCGGACGTTGCCGTAGACATTGCCATGGAGATGGGATTAGCTCAGGAGAAAATTGATGGAATCCGCATGGCCGGTATTATCCATGACATCGGAAAATTATCCATACCCGCAGAAATATTGTCCAAGCCCACCAAGCTGACAGAGGTTGAATTTTCTCTGATTAAAGAACATGCCCGAAGCGGATACGAGATGTTGAAAGATGTGGAATCTCCCTGGCCACTGGCGGAAATAGTCTACCAGCATCATGAGCGACTGAATGGTACTGGTTATCCAAGAAATCTAAAAGGAGATGAAATTCTCATAGAGTCACGGATTCTGGCTGTCGCCGACGTCGTGGAGGCAATGGCTTCCTATCGGCCTTACCGGCCGGCGCTGGGTATTGCCGCCGCCCTTGCAGAAATCGAAAAAAATAGGGGGATTTTTTATGACGATGCTGTTGCAGATGCCTGCTTGAGATTATTCCAAGAGAAAGGCTACAAGCTTACATAAGATGGAGAAACCAATTCCGTAAAAAAACATGTTTACAAATGGTAACCATCAATTATGACAGTTGCTCAATTCTGAGCAGTTGTAGAATCATCCTCTGTTTATAATTTTTAAATCAGAAAGTCTACAGGAACAATATAAACGCTGTTTATCAGGCTACCGGTCACAATTTGGTCACAAATAAATAATGGAGCCAACCATAAATTCATGGTGGGCCAGGGCAGAATTGAATTGTAGACACTGTAAGCGAGTATTAGGTAATTTTGATGGTTATCCACCCTTTCAAATCATAATCAATGAAACATCCTCTTGACTTATTTATGAGTTAGGCGAAAACTACTAACGCGACATTAGGGCATGACGCGTATACAAAAGCGCGGCCTCG
This sequence comes from Smithella sp., assembly GCA_049517435.1. Lineage (GTDB taxonomy): Bacteria > Desulfobacterota > Syntrophia > Syntrophales > Smithellaceae > Smithella. The sequence continues at coordinate 204,531 of JBEKRZ010000002.1, forward strand.
ACCCGATTTTTGATCTCGGCCTTCAAGAAGATGTTGCGCAGATGGGTCTTGACGGTCTTGGAACTTATGAAAAGCTTCTCGGCGATCTCTTCATTGGTCATGCTGTGGCTGATCAGTTCCATAATCTCCATCTCCCGCGAGGAAAGCGTGTCCAGTTTTCCAGAACTCAGGTCGGTGAGAGATTGAATAAGATCTCTTCTCTTTGTGAATTCTTTGAAGACTTCATCGAAAACCCGTGTGGTCATCTCAGCGTCGAGCCAAATCTCTCCCCGAGCCACCACGCGAATGCATTTAATAAGTTGCTCGTTACCCAGTGCGAATCGGAAAAACCCCCGCACCCCCCCCAGCATCATCGCCATAACGTTTTCCTCGTTGAAGCGTATACCGATGATGATGGTCTTCACGTTAGGCCATTTATCTTTATAGCTGAGGATTTTTCCCAAATCCAGAGCCGCCACATCTCGCAAAATGGCCTGTTCAAAGAGGAGAATATCCGGCCGGTGCTCGACCAGTTGCTTCATGAAGGCAATGACCTGTTCCGCCTCGCTCTCAAGATTTTTGATGGTGATGGTGCTGAGGAGTCTGATATCTTTCTCCCTGTGTAGGCGATTTATAAGTTGCTGCAAATACTTTTCATCACGAGTGATTACGGCCAGCTTGATCATCTTCTACCTCCTGGTAATATTAACTGATTGTCCGCCATCGATGAAACCGGTTCCGAAGAAAATGCTATCGCTTGAAATAGATTTTCTTATATACGCATAAAGTAGTATTCGCGGAATGTCAACTATTAATTTCTTGACGAATCGTAAATCTCTGCTGCATTCATATATTACTAAATATATTCGGCTTATTCAAGATGTCGGGGGTATCAGTCAGGTTTCTTGCCGCCGGATCATTTTCAAAAAATAATCGAGACAGGGAATGGGCAGGACAATAGGGTGCATTTTAGTCTGTTAAAGGCTACGATACTAACTTTCAAACTGTTAGCATTTAATTTTTCTGGCGGGTAGTGAGGGCTTTGAACCCTTAGTTAAGATTGATATATAAATAAAATAAAGGGAAAATATGAAAATGTGGACAAAATAAAAATGGGCTTCCTTGCGGAAGCCCTTGTACATGGTGGTGCTTGTAGTCTAGCCCGAACCAATCTCTGTACCAAAATTCGATATTCAACCAAAAATCTCGTATAAAACGAGAAAAAAACGAGATAATCCGATAGCAAAAATCGAAGTTCAATGTAAATTGAGAGAACATCAAAAAACAATAATAGACGGAAGCAGGGCTTAAGTTGTCATAGGCAGCACTTTTATAGGCAACATGTGTGAACAAGTTTAAATCTTTCCTTTAGCTGAGTATTACTTCCTGTAATGTTGTTTTTCTGATATTCCCAATTCATACAACATTTCAATCGGAAATAATCAAAAAATGGCTGAATTCTAACTTAACATATGGTACAAATATTTGGGGGGATTTAAAGCAT
>JBEKRZ010000003.1:0-155610 GCA_049517435.1 Smithella sp.
AGCCAGCGCCCTTTGTCTCCTAGGTCGGGGAAAAATCCTTCCGCCTCGTAGCTGTCTTCTAACAGTTTCGATTTGGCAACGCCCCCATACCATTCCGGCATGGTTTCCATGGTCTGATCGACAACCAGATCAGACATGCAGGGCCTCTCACTGGCGTAGAAAGCGCGCCAGTGCTGATTTGTACCGATCATATCTTTAGCACGGATATTGCTCAATTTTTCCAGAGCGCGGTTCCAGTAAATCACGTTGTGATCGAGACCGATTACGAAGGTCGGGATAGGCGACCCTTCGATGATGCTGAAGACCTGCTGCTCGCTTTCGTGCTGCGTAAGTTCTGCAGTCATGCGTTCGGTAATGTCCTCCAGGGTTTCAATCGCACCGACAATATTACCGTTAGCTTGCCGAATCAGCGCGGCCGTGAAGCGCAGCCAGCGCCCCTTTTCGCCGAGATCAGGGAAAAAATCTGTTGCTTCGTAAGCCTCTTCCAGAAGATCTGATTTGCGGTATTTGCCGGCATACCATTTGGGAATCCGGTTCTCGGCACCATCGACAAGGAGGTCTGCCATGCAGGGCCTCTCACTGGCGTAGAAAGCGCGCCAGTGCTGGTTGGTATCGACCACCTCGCTCATGGGAATATTCGTCAGCAGCTCAAGGGCGCGGTTCCAGTAGAGGATCTTATGATTTACTCCGATGACAAAGGCGGGGATGGAAAAGCCCTGGACTATGCTGTGAAGCAGGTAGGCTGATTCCTTGAATGTATCCGAGATCCCGCGTTTTCCTTTTGCGTCCTTGACGCTTCCAACAGCGTCAATTTTTTCAACAGTTTTTCTTTTCATAAAACCCTCCTTTCATGAAAAGCCCGCTTGATCATTTACACCCCAGGTTTCGACCCGGATATTCTGAGATTCTGACTCGCGCCCGTATGGTGGAACGTCTATCGAACGCCTTGTTTTGTAAGATATCCAACATTACAGGCCTTTTTAAGTTTTGTATACTGTCATGATATTGCCTACACATTTTCATTGTCTGCATTCAACCAGCAAACTTCAGTCGCAGATGACCTCGCGTAACCTTCAGGTTATCAGGTTACGCACTTTATTTCTCAAAGTTTGGTCTCAACAAATCAGGATTCGCTTCGCTTTCGCATCCTTCTTTGATGGAAGGCCGAAATAATAGATTCAGTCGCTGCTGCCATTGTTATTTTTTCCGTGTTGATGATCATATCGTAGTGCGCGGGATCAGTGATATCGGCATTAAAATATTTCCTTACGAACGCTTTGCGGTTATTCTCTTTTTTGACCACAAATTGTTCCGCTTCGATCTTTGTATATCCTCTGTCCTCCATCAAATATTTGATTCGAAAATCCATGGGAGCGATTATCCTGACTCTGAATACCCTTTCCCTAGGCAGAATAAAATTAGCTGCCCTGCCGACAAGAATGACATTGCCGAAAATACCGATAGTGCCGATAACTCTGGTCAGATGATGCAGGTAATCTCCCGGCCACGGACGATTTTCACCGAACAAAGATGATAGGAGAGTTTCCCTGAAAGTCACTTCCCTTTCATCAAGGGATTCAATTACTCTTCTGCTCATTTTGGCACTGTCAGCGACGTGCTGAATTATCTGGCCGCCTATCAAATCGAGATCCAACGCTTTAGCCAGCCTTCGGGCGATCTCACTTCCTCCGGCTCCAGGCTCTCTCGAAATAGTGATTATTGGCCCTCCTTTGAAACTTTCTGTTTTGAGTCCCTGTTGTGAAGCTTTAGCCAGTAGTTTACGCCATTTGTCCACCTGCCCCTGAACCATCCGATCCATGATCACTTTTTCATCTTCATTTTCCTCGGCGTCCTTTGTCTTGATAGACAAATCCCTCGTGTAATCCGGACAATGGCTTCCTAAAAATGCATCTGTTGACAATTTAAATCTTTTTTGACATTCCCTCCGCCAGGCGCAAAGACCGCAAATGTGTATTTCTACTGTCATGGCTAACACCTTCTTTCTAAATGACGATAGGTTTTTCTTTCTTAACTCAAGGCCTCAAAGCCGGCCACAATATCCAGCAGTTCCTCTGTAATGGTCATCTGACGCGTGCGGTGAAACTGCACGTGAAGATCCTGCATTTGTTCTTCAATATTCTTTTCCGCGTTCTGCATCGAAGCCAGACGGCTGGCGTTCTCACTGGCCAGCGATTCAGCAAATGCGCGGTAAAGCGACACAAAAAGATATTCCCGAATTAGCGAGGAAAATATTTTATCGCCGTCCATCCGGTAAATGGGCAAAGTTTTAGAATCCCATTTTTTATGGGCGATTTCCTTAAGCCAATCACGGTTTACAGGCAACAGTTGAATCTGGTAGGGACGATAGTTGGCGCCGCTGATATAATCATTGTAGAACAGCATAAAATGATCAACATTATGACGGAAATGCCACTCTTCAATAATCATGATGATTTCCTGAACCAGCGGCGTTATACCCGCTGTGGAACTCGGCGTGGCCATTAACTCGTCTACAGGCTGTCCCGCGTCTTCCACATAATCCGCCACGCGAGCCCCCACCGCCAGGACTTTGCGGTTTTCTTTTTTCACGCCGGCGGCTTTGATGTAATCCAGCGCGAAAACGGAAATCTGCTCATTTAGTTGTCCGCATAAACCCTGATCGGAACCGAAAATTATCGCTCCCATGCGCTTAACAGCCGCGTCTTTGCTTTGCATCATCCCGCTCATTCGTTCCTTAAGCACAATTTGCAATCCCATTTCTACAGTCCGGTTGTAGTCGTTAAGAGACTCAACGGCCTTTTGATATTGCCGGATGCTCACGGCGGCCAGAGCCTTCATCGTTTTGACCACCGATAAAAGATCTCCCGCGCTTTTAATTCTTCTTTTCAGGGACTCAGTTGTTTGCATTTGCTTCCTCGACTTCTTCAAACGGAGCGATGGTCGGTTTGATTTTATTCATGATGCTGTCACGATCCGCCATTTCCAGTTTTTTACCTTCTTCGATACGCCCGCACAATTCCGGCAATTGTTCGTTGACCGTTTGCAACAGGTGTCCTTCCGCTTCGCGTATCTTATCGATCGGAACATGATCCAGGGCGCCGCCGGTCACTGACAACAGACTGGCAATTTGTTCTGACGCGCGCAAAGGCTTGTACTGCCCCTGCTTCAGAATTTCACGAACGCGCCAGCCTCTCTCCAATACGCGCTTCGTGCTTTCGTCAAGCCTGGTGCCAAAACGAGAGAACGACTCCAGCTCTTCAAATTGCGAGTAAGACAGGCGCAAATCTCCAGCTACGGAACGATAAGCGGGCAACTGAGTTTTGCCGCCAACACGCGAAACGGATTTGCCGACATCCACCGCAGGCAAAATTCCTTTGTTGAAAAGCACCGGCGAAAGATAAATCTGTCCGTCCGTGATGGAAATCAGATTGGTCGGAATGTAAGACGACATGTCCTGCGCTTCCGTTTCGGTAACGGGCAAGGACGTCAACGACCCGCCGCCCAATTCCGGCCGCATATGCGTGGAACGCTCCAACAGACGCGAGTGGATATAAAATATATCGCCGGGGAAAGCTTCACGCCCCGGTGGCCGCCGTAAAAGCAGCGACACTTCCCGGTAAGCACGGGCATGCGATGTCAGATCATCATAGACAATCAACACATCACGTCCCTGCTCAACAAAATATTCTCCCATGCTTGTGGCCGCGTAAGGCGCGATAAACTGCAGGCCCGGCGTGTCTTCGCCCGTGGCCACAACGACGATACACGATCCCATCACACCATGATCGCGCAATTCGGCAATCACTTTGGCCACATCGGCGCTTTTCTTGCCGACGGCGCAATAAATGGAAATAATACCCGTTTCTTTTTGGTTGATAATTGTATCCACGGCAATGGCTGTTTTGCCGGTCATTCTGTCGCCCAAAATCAATTCGCGCTGGCCGCGGCCAATGGGAATAAGCGCGTCAATGACTTTAATGCCGGTTTGCAGGGGCACTACCACAGGCGCGCGGTCCATAACCGCCGGCGCGGGTCTTTCGACCGGATAGCGCATGACTGTATTGACCTCGCCCAGACCGTCGAGCGGACGTCCGAGAGGATCAACCACTCTTCCCAAAAGGCCGTCTCCCACCGGCACATCCAGAACGCGCTTGGTGCGGTGCACTTCCGAACCCACCTGCAGGTTTTCACTGGGGTCCAGAAGAATCACACCGATCTCCTCCGGATCAATATTAAACACCAGCCCCATATAGTTACCTGCAAAACGAACCAGTTCCTCTGCGCGGATGTGCGGCAGGCCGCCGACTCTGGCAATATCGCGTCCGACAAAATTGACCGTGCCGATTTCATATTGTTTCAGTTCAGGATTCTGCTCGTCCAGAACCTTTTCCATGGTATCAAACGTATCGTCCAGGAAAGTCTTTAATTCCTTATTTTCCAATTGGCTAGACTCTTGATTCATTCTTCGCCTCCATTATTATCTCTCGTCGCTTAGCTCCTTGGATAATTCCACTTACGCTTCGAATTTCATTTCATTCGTTTTACCACGGCGCTACGCGCCTGGTATAATTCGTCCAGCAAGCTTCAGCACACGCTGTTTCTGAAGTTTGGGTCTCATTATCAGCGAGTGTCATTATCATCATGCCGCGTGCGCCTCTTTCTGGAGCGTTTCAGTCAGACTTTCCACCAGCGTCTCCAGATACTCATTGAGACTCCAGGCGATCTTATGCCCATTCACACGCAATTCAATGCCTGATACTATCTCCGGCTGCCTCATATACTGCAGAGTAAAACCGTTGGTTATCTGCTTCTTCAGAACTTCCTCGATTTGCGCCTGCCGGGACGCGGAAATGCTAAAAGCGCTCTGGATAATCACCCGATTGCCGCCGCCCCTGATGGCATTGCGCATCTGAATGCTTTTTTCTTTATCGAGCGCTTTGATCCGGCGGATGAATTCATCCACAATCCGTTCCTCCAGATCGGCGTCCGCCAGATCGCGCAAGGCTTTACGCGCCGTGGCATATAATTGCTTGGCCACCCGCTGGCGCAAATCGGAGAAAAAAGCGTCCTTTTCGCGAACCAGCATATCCTGCCAGCGCACCTTGACCTGATCAACTTCCTCGCGGACTTTTTCCATCAGTTCTTTACGCTTGGCATCAGCGGCCATTGTCGCCTCATTGAGCATCTGCTCTTTTGCTTCGTTGAGCAACTGGTTGCGCTTTTCATAAAGCCCGGCAGCCTCGGTTGCCTTGACTTTCATATCTTCGGCGTCGGCAAACCGCGCGGTAATCTTCGCTTCTCTATCGTCCATCGCTTTAATGATTCGCCCATAAAGAAAGCGCTTCAGCAGATAGACAAGCAAAAGAAAATTGAAGATCTGGCAAAACAAAACAAACCAGTCGATATGCATGGATCATCCCCCTGCCTTTACAAAGTAGCCCCAGAAAGGATTCGCAAAGATCACGATCATGGAAATAACAAAGCAGTAAATCGCGATAGATTCGATCATGGCGAGTCCCACAAATAGTGTTCTGGTCAAAGAATTTCGCTCATCGGGTTGCTGGGCAATGGCGGCAAGAGCCTGCTGAATTGCCCGTCCTTGTCCCAGGGCCGGTCCGATTGAACCGATCGCCATCGTTAAACCCGCCGCAATAATTGAAGCCACTGCAACTAAACTCAATTTATCCATAAAAACTCCTCCTTATATAAATTTATTTATCAGGCTTATATGCCTTCGCTAACCTCTGTTTTATGTGACTCCTCCTGGGCGCTCGCTGCCGAAGCGATATACACCATAGAAAGTATGGCAAAAATATATGCCTGGATCACCCCAATCAAAAGCCCCAGTGCCTGCATGATGACAGGGAATAACAGAGGCGTGACAGAAAGAAGAATTCCGATAACCTTCTCATGACTCATGATATTGCCAAAAAGCCGGACTGTCAGGGCGAGCGTTCTGGATATTTCCCCCATGACATGGAAAGGGAAGAAGATGAAATTGGGTTGAAAATACTCTTTCAAATAATGGAACACGCCGTTGCGCGAGATGCCGTAATAAGGAACTGCGACAAATACACACAAAGCAAGCGCCGCCGTTGTCATGAGCGATGCCGTGGGCGGAACATAACCGGGAATAATAGCCAGAACATTGGAGAGACAAATGAAAAGAAATAGAGTGCCGATCAAGGGAACATAGTCATCGACTCCCTTCTTGGTCATTTCCCTGATTTCTCCGCGGATAGTAGAAATAACCACTTCGAGGAAATGCTGCCAACGGGAAACATTGATGCCGGTGGAAAGATTGCGCGTTATCAGCAAGGACCCGCTCACCAGAATTGCCATAACCAGCCATGTATAGACAAGGGTTACATTTATAGTGATAAAACCCCATGTCCAGAGAATAACCTGATCTGGGCTGATTTGATTAATGGCTACTATTTCCATTTGAACTCCTAAGTTGGCTGTGGAAAAATTTTATAATATTCTAAATCGCTTTATCCATTCCCAGGCGTCGTGTGAGAATCATCCTCATTAAAATGAAACCGATAAGCGCCATGGCCAGACGCTCCCAATGCTCTCCGCCCATAACTAAATAAAATCCCGCCATCACCACCGCCATCCGTATAATAAAGCTTCCGAGCATCAGGCGCGCGGGACTATGAGCTTTCGGCAACTGACGCACTGTTCGCCACAGAGCGGTAAAATAAAACGCTCCAAGGGCTAGACCAGCGGCAAAAGCTACGATTGTCGGAAACAACATTGCCGGATTAAGTATGCTGTTCATCATCTTCATCTTCCTCGATAATTTTGCTGCGAACTTTTTTTACCCAGTATGCCGCATTGATGCATCCCAACACCACACCGATAATCAGAAACATCAACGCCCAGGAATAACGGCTCGGCCAAGTACGGTCAATCCACAGACCCAGCGCAACCCCGATCAGTGTGGGGATAGCTACAGACCAGCCGACAATGCCGAACATACCCAGACCGAACCAGACGGTCTCGTCTTTGTGCCGAAGTGCCTTCTGCCGCAGCGCCTCTTTTTTGGCCACCTGTTCGGTGAAATGATTTGCCATTTTTTGGCGTCGCGTGCTTGGTGTTCGTCTTATTTCAACCATGTTTCTTACTCCCCTGGAGATGTTCTACGTTCTAATGTCCTTTCACTATTCATCCCGCGTCGCTGCGCTCCTGGGATAATTTCCAATAGCCTTTGGCTATTGGATAATTCGTCTTGCAAATTTCACTACACTTCGCTTGTGAAATTTGAGACTCATTACGACTTACACTTCAAACCTACAGTGACCTTTAGGTTATTCGCTATGCTCGTTTTCAGAGAGTCTCACTACGACTTACTCTTCCTATAGTCAGTGAGTCTCATTACTATTTTAGTTCCACAAAACGTCTTATCAAACTCGCTTCCAACCTCGCCCCCGCGGACCGAACCATCTTTTCCCTCTCATCTAAAACGTCATATTGTTGCACAACGACCTGTTTGAGCTTCCCTAAATCGGGCGCGCGCACGGCGTTGCGCGTGGATACAAGAACTTCCGATCCTTTTTTCACTAGCGTGCCCACATCCATAGCCAGCAGTTCCTGCCCTCCGCTAGCCAACTCATACGTGAATATACCGGGAGAAAGCGTGGCCACAAAATCAATGTGGTTCGGCATCAGACAGAAAGATCCGTTTTCCGCCTCGGCGACAATCTTTTTTACTTCCTGCTTCAGCATTACTTCCGCCGGCAATAAAATTTTAAGCAACATTATCGATCTTAGCCTCTTCTATTGTTCCGATCATATAAAGAGCCCGCTCGGGATATTCAGCAAACTCATCATTGAGTATTCTCTCGCAGCCATTCAAGGTATCTTCACGGGAGACCATTTTCCCCGCAGTACCCGTAAATTGTTCAGTGACAAAAAACGGCTGTGTAAAAAACCTCTCCAACCTGCGCGCCCTGTGTACAATTCGTTGATCCTCGCGGGAAAGTTCGGAAATTCCCAGCATGGCGATAATGTCTTTTAAATCTTCATAAACAGCCAGCGTCTTACGAATTTCCTGGGCAATTTTGTAATGGCGCTCACCGGCGATATTCGGCATCAACATTTTGGAACTTGACTGTAGCAGGTCAATGGCCGGATAAAGTCCTTCACTCGCCCGCTTACGCGAGAGAGCGATCGTTGCCGAGAGATGGCCGAATGTATGAACCGCAGAAGGATCGGTAAAATCATCTGCCGGGACATAGACGGCCTGAATAGAGGTAATAGCGCCGGTTTTTGTGTTACATATCCTCTCTTCGAGCTCGGCTAGTTCCGTTGCCAGCGTCGGCTGGTAGCCCAGACGCGACGGGAGCTGTCCTAAAAGACCGGATACTTCCATGCCGGCCTGGATGAAGCGGAAAATGTTATCAATCATGAGCAGAACATCCTGTTTGGAATCGTCTCGAAAATACTCGGCCATAGTCAGCGCCGAGTGTCCCACGCGAAAACGCGCGCCCGGCGGCTCGTTCATCTGACCAAAGACCATTACCGTATTGCCCAGAACCCCGCTCTCTTCCATTTCGCGGTAAAGCTCCTCACCTTCACGGCAACGCTCGCCAATACCGCAGAAGATACTCATCCCCTCATGGCCACTGACCGTATTGTGGATCATCTCTGTAATGAGCACTGTCTTGCCGACGCCCGCTCCGCCGAAAAGCCCCGCCTTGCCTCCTCGCTCCAGGGGCGCCAGAACATCAATAGCCTTGATTCCTGTTTCGAAAATCTCCGACACGGTGGATTGATCCCGCAGGGGAATCGGCTCCCGATGAATGGAACGCCATTCTGCCCCTTCAATCTGAGCTTTTTTATCAATTGTCTGTCCGAAAACGTTGAAGACCCTTCCTAAGAGTTCCTTGCCTACTGGAACTTCAAAGGGTTTGCCAGTATCGATGACCGTTGAACCTCTGGCCAGACCCTGGGTGGGCGTCAGAGCGACACCCCGGACAGTATTATTGTCGAGCTGAGTAAAAACCTCGATGATTACCTGCCCCTCATCGCCCGCCTTAAGAACATTACGAATCGAAGGCGCTGTGGGAAAGTGGACATCAACGACGCTGCTACGAACGGACAAAACTTTTCCTTGATTGATTTGCTCACTCTCCACGTTCATCTCCTCTTCCTATCGAATTTATGCTGTAAATTTCTCAATACAGCTCTTCTACTTTTTTAATACCTTCCATAAGCCAGCCTATTACTCCGCCGATTACAACAAACATAACCGCTCGGACAACATCTCCTAAAATGGGCATCCCCGTCAAGAAAAGTGCATGACTGGTTAAAATCAGAACACCAAGAAAAATGGCTGCAAAGATGCCTTTTTTACCCCACCAGATAGAAGCCAGAATAATTGGGATATAGAAAAGATGAGTGAAAAGCCCTTCTGTTTTAAGGGTTGCATGATAATGATACGTGAGGATACAGGCGACAAGGAGAAAGATTGTCATCAACCCGACTTTATAGGTGCTACCTTTACCACCAATCTGCCCCTTCATCATCAGTGTTTTAATAGCGCCAAGTCTTCTCTCCACACTGCCAATGATTAACTCCTGATACTTTTCCGTGACCTGGTAGGATACATAATCGAACATGAGAATTGTTCGATTCAGACTCTCCACCGCCTGCTGTTTTTCCAGAGCGGTCACGAAAATTCCCTGAAATTCCGCGTAAAGCCACAGATTCCGTCTCATTAACATCAGCGCGTAAATAGCTTCATGCAGGGGTGTCTTTTTCCTGTAGAAATCCTCTGCGTACTTCCAGGAAAAAGTTTTGGCCTCTTCATAGGAGTTTTCAGCCAGAGACATTCGACGAAAAAGCTTGTAAAAATCGATCCCCTGCTCAATCACCATGTCTTTCGGCAGAGAGTGATACGAGGGCGTTCTGTCATGCTTCATCACATCTGCCGCCCATTGTCTGGCAATACCCTCAGCCTTGCTTTCTATAAGGTCAAAAAGTTTTGTGGCATAAGCTTGCATTCTTTCATCCCTCTTTCCATAGAGTTACTATGATAAAAAAATCTCACTTAAGTGAATCCGTCCTGTCAATTCCGTTACTTGGAATCCCCCGGTTCCTGCTGGAGGGGGCTCCACTTACTGTGTATTCTTTATCGCCAGCAATTCCAGTTTCATTAATTTCCAGAATTGTCTGGCAATAACATACATAATGTAGTCGAACATGAGAATTGTCCGGCTAAGACTTCCCACCGCCTGTCTGTGCTCTACCTCTGCATTAAACATGGCTTGAAACTCCGCATATAACCACATATGCCTCCTCATCAGAATCAGAGCATACAACGCTTCGTGCAGAGGAATTCCCTCTCTATATCTTTCCTCCGCGTACTTTTCGAAAATTTCTTCCGCCTGTTCATACGGTGATTCATGAAAAAACATCATTTGAAAATTACTGTAAAAATCTTTGGCTTGAAGAATAATTTTATCCTCAGATGCCTCATGATAGGTATAAGTTTTCGCGTTAGTCTTCACATCCTTTGCCCATTGCTTGACGATTGTTTCAGCGTTTTTCTGAGTTAAATCTATGAGTTTTGTGGTAAAAGCTTTCATCGCAACCCTTTCTTTTCAATAATCAGAAAGAGCAATGGTCATGCCATAAAAAGTTTTTTTGTATTTTGATGTCTTCTTGCTTCTTGATAAAAGTCCGAATTAACTTCTATCCGTCATTTCCGCTAGGGCGATAATCCAGTATTGTTGAATGGTTATGAATTCCCGTTCAAATGGAATTGCACACTTGATAAATAAATAATTTAATCGTCTTTTGCCGGACATTCATGAATTATTAATAGAGGAAATAAACGGAAATACGAAATAAACGTCGCCAGAAAAGTCGCTCGGAGAAATTTGCGAACATTAAAAATAACAATAGTCTCTAAATACAGGAGTTTAGCAATAGAGACTTTTATGTCACCCCAAATAACTTAAATGTCGCGAAGAATTGATTCCCATTGGGGATTTTTTTTCATGGCGGCGATCTTCCGCTGAAGTTGCCTGACGGTTATTCCAAGAATTTGCGCGACCTTGCCGCGATCGCCATTAGCATTGGTCAAAACATAGACCAGATGCGCTTCATCGTTTTCTTTCAAGGTGCATAATTGGCGCGCTAAAGGAGATGGAGCAGTTGACATCATCCCAAGATGACCAGGCAGAATAAGATTGGAGTCGGTTAGCAAAACGGCGTTATCAATAATTTGAGACAATTCTCGTACGTTGCCGGGGTAATCTCTACCGTTTAATAAATCCATGGCTTCCGGGCTGAAACCGAGAACCTTTTTATTATAATTACTGCATGCCTTGCGCAGAAAATGGGACGCGAGCAAAGGAATCTCTCCCTGTCTTTCTCTCAAAGGAGGCAGGTGGATATGGACTGATTTCAGCCGGTAGAGCAGATCCAGCCTAAAATTGCCCTTCTGGCAGGCCTTTTCAATATTACTATTGGAAGCGGATATGACTCTTACGTCCACCCAGATCGGCTTTGATGCGCCGAGAGGGTAGAAAGATTTTTCTTCCAGCACACGGAGTAGTTTTGTTTGCAGGCCTATCGGCAGTTCCCCTATTTCGTCAAGGAAAAGAGTCCCGCCGTCCGCCTGTTCAAAATAGCCCCGATGCGGCGTCTCCGCGCCTGTAAAAGCTCCTTTAGCGTGACCAAAAAACTGGCTTTCAAACATGCTGGCCGGAATAGCGCTGACATTAACGGCGATGAATGGGCCCTGGGGCATCGGTCCGGCCTGATGAATGCCTTTGGCGACAAGTTCCTTGCCGGTTCCGGATTCTCCGGTAATCATTATGGGATTGCCGCCTCCGGCCATAACCTGAGCATAGGACAGGATGGAACACATCTGCGGACATTGGGTGATAATCCCGGAGAAGGCATTCGGAATTTTCTTTTTATTATCCCCAGCTGTCGCCGATAAACCTATAAGTAAACCCCTGTGTTCATAGGCTCTCTTAATGGCCAGAAAAAGGAGATCGTTATCCACCGGTTTGACAAGATAATCGTAAGCGCCCAGACGAATCGCTTTAACCGTGGTAGGAATATCATCAATGGCTGTGAGAATGATGAATTCTGTATGGGGACGATAAGGTCTTGTTGATTCCAGAACCTGCAACCCCTCAACTTCCGGCATAAGCAGATCAAGAAGCACAATATCAAAATCCGTTTCTTTAATTTTGGTAATGGCATCTCTGCCGTTATTACAGATATCAACGTTCCTGATGCCCCGCCATTTGAGCAGACGCTTCACCGAATTCAGGGCTACTTCTTCATCATCAACAATCAGAATTCTCATAATCTCTGCCTTCCCATTTCAAGAATTATATTTTGTAATTGCAGCATGCTGAAAGGTTTCTTAAGTAGATAATCAGGTTTGCCCGTCATTATTCCTTCCGGTTTCCCGGCCAGAGGGTCGGATGAGTAAAAAATTACGGATAAAAGAGGAAAACGTTCTTTGATTTTTTTCACAAGCTCCCATCCGTTTATTGCCGGCAGATTTATTTCCGAAATGAAAGTGTCCACCTCGGGATGGGTCTCAAGATAAGAAATGACATCTTCGCAGGTATCTTCGAAACAGCAGCACCAATCAAATACGTCAACAAAACTCATTTTGATCTCATTGAGATAAGAGGCGTCACCGTCACAGCAAAGTATTGCCGGACGAATATTTATCTGTGTTTTGGCATCAAGAGGAAGGTAGATGGAAAACCGGCTGCCTTTATTGGGGCGGGAAAGAACTCCTATTATTCCCCGATGCTCTTTGATGAGCCCATAAGATATGGAAAGCCCAAGACCAGTTCCTTCCCGATCCCGGCGAGTCGTAAAAAAAGGTTCAAAGACATGATCCAGCACTTCTTTTTCCATGCCGATTCCGTTGTCTTCAATTTCAATCAGAATCGCGTTCAATCTTTCAATACTTCTGGCGGTAATAATTATTTTTCCTTTTCTGTCGGGCGTAATGGATTGATGCGCGTTAATCAGCAGATTGGCGATTACCTGTTCAATTTTTTGAAAATGTCCCTGAATGGTCGGCAGATTGCTGTCTATGTAAAGATCGATGCGGGAGACAGTTTTACGTACCTGAGCGCCTACAATAATTAATACTCCCTGAATGACTTCCTCGATTTTAACCGGTTTTTTTTGTATTGTTTCATCCGCCCTGGCAAATTCTTTTAATCCCGTAATAACGCGCTTGATTCGTTGAGAAGCTATTTTGAACTCTTCAATGATTTCTTTCATATTTGTGCAGACTTCCACATAACCGATGCCCTTATCACCCCAATCCGGATTGGAGGCTCCGTCACTGGCCAAAATCGGTTCAACGGCAGTCCACATTTCCTCCAGAAGAGTAATGTTGTTGGCAATAAAACTGACCGGATTGTTTATTTCGTGAGCGACTCCCGTCACAACTTCACCCAGCGCTTTTAGTTTGTGGGATTGAATCATCTGCTGCAGACGGAGTTCCCCTTCCTGACGTATTCTTTTGTCCTCTGTGATATCCTGCCATGCTCCGACCATATAACTTCGGGAGCGATTGCTTGGTTTAATCAAGCGGCGATGATCGGAAAACCAGCGATAAGAACTGTCGGCAGTCTGAAACCTGTATTCAAACTGGTGAGTTCCTTTGTGCGTGGCCGATTTTAACTCTTTGAGTATTTCTTTTTGTTCGTCAGGATGGATGTGCTCCTGCCAAAAAGTTGGATTATCCGTGAATTGGGCGGGAGTGTATCCGGTAATTTCTTTGACGCGGTTGCTGACAAAAGTGATTGTTAAATTCTCATCGGCGTTGCAGGTATAGGAAACAATAGGAAGGAACTCGAGGATAAGGGACAAGTGATCTGTAGTTTCTTTCAGGGCTTTGTTGGTTTTCGCTAACTTTTGCGTGCGTTCTTTTACTTTAATTTCTAGCTCTTCATGAGCTTTTAATAACGCCTCTTCCGCCATTTTTGCCTGAGTTATATCTTCAAGCGTTTCTACTGCTCCAATAACGGCACCCTTGGAGTTTCGGATAACGGCGGCGGTAAAGCGCAGCCATCGCCCCTTTTTTCCCAGTTCCGGAAAAAAATCGGTGGCCTCGTAAGCGCCGTCAATCAATTTTGACTTTATGAATTTACCAGAATACCATCGGGGGATCTCTTTCTGATATTTATCGACAAGCAAATCGGCCATGCAGGGTCTTGCCGTTTTATAAAACGCCCTCCATTGCTGTCCGGTACCTACTACCTCTTCGGACTTGATTCCGCTTAGTTCTTCCAGAGCTTTATTCCAGTAGATAATCAGATGGTCCTTCCCGATTATAAACGCGGGAATAGGAGAGCTTCCAATAATGCTTTTCAGGGATTGCTGGCCGTTGCTGAAAACTTCCCGCACCCATACATTTTCGCTGTATTTGGGTTTCTTCTTTCTATCTTTGTGTTGGCAATCTTTATCTTTCATCTTCTATTACCCGAGAGAATTAAATATAATATTGCTTGGACAATTTTATGAAAAAACCTGTAATTCAGAAAGAGCCGGTTCCTGCGGGGAAGATGATCTTATATAAGAAATAACCATTATGATACCATTTCGATTGGAAGTTGCCACCTGTTCGGCGTCACTTCCCGGTAGGGTAAAAAGTTATTATTGCGTGCCCCTTGGTTACGCACCCGGTCAAAGGATCAGCATCGGTAAGGAAAAGGCGATGAGGCGTATAACCTGAAGATCACGCTAGGTCACGCGTTGCACATACGTTAAGGAAGCCGACAACGATGCCAACAAAAATAGTGCTTTGATTTAAAATTAGAATAACATAAATTATTCTTATCTACAAATAATAGTTATAACTTTTTTAAATTTTAAGAAAAGCCCCGGACTTTTTTGCATATATATAGGTTGAAACTACCGCAAAAGAGGAATATAAAACTTCTTTGAAACCTTATGCATTCAACAACAAATAAAATTGTTTTTAAAGATGCGGCAACCGTCATTTTAGTCCGGTCATCAAAGGTCAATGACGGGGAAGTATTTTTGGCACGGCGTCACCAGAAGCAATCCTTCATGGCTGGGGCGTATGTGTTTCCCGGTGGACAAGTCGAAGAATCCGACAGTGATCCTCATCTCAAAAAATACATTAAGACCGCTGATATCTTTGATCCGTGCCGATTACTGCAGGATAGCAGTTTGCCCATAGAAAAAGCACGGGGGTTTTTTATCGCTGCCATCAGGGAAACTTTCGAAGAGGCCGGTATTCTTTTAGGCGGCAAAACCATCGGAAATTATGTTTCGTTTCATGACGAAAAAGTTCTTAAAAGATTTAATGACTACCGGCATCAGCTTAACACCTCTCAAAATACACTGGCGGGGATTGCTCAAAAAGAAGAAATTTCATTTTTCCCTGACGCTCTGGTTCCTTACGCTCACTGGATCACACCGGAATTTGAAAAAAAGAGATTTAACACCCTCTTTTTTCTGGCCAAGTTGCCGCCCCGCCAAATGCCTGTTGCCGATGCGGCAGAGCTTACGGAATCTCTCTGGGTAACGCCGCAAAAAGCACTGGAAATGCATCGCAAGAAAAAAATTATTTTAATGCCGCCCACATTTAAAACGATAGAAGAACTGTCCGCTTTTAGAGATATTGATGAGCTTTTCTCCGCGGCTAAAATAAAAATCATCTATCCTATTCTGCCGCAATTGGCAGGGAACATCCTTAAGCTGCCGCACGATCCCGAATACAGTATTGATGCGTATAAAAGGCCGGTTAATTTAAGCGAACCTTCCCGAATATTAGTTGAAAGAGGTGTGTGGAAAACATCTTTCTATAAAGAACAGCCCTAAATCTTATATTAAAAAGATTCAGGGCTGATTAAAATATCACAAATTAAATTCGCGGCTAGAATTTAACCTTGACTGCTTCTTTCGCTTCTTTTGGCGCGTCAAAGAATGCTGCTTCTTTAAAACCAAACATGCCGGCAAGCAAATTAGCCGGGAATGATTTAATTGTCTGATTATAAATTTTTACAGCTTCATTGTACCTCATTCTTTCCACGGCGATTCTGTTTTCCGTCCCCGCCAGTTCGTCCTGCAGGTGCATGAAATTTTGGTTGGATTTCAAATCAGGGTATTTTTCTACAACCACCATCAGTCTGCTCAGAGCGCCGGACAATTCGTTATTAGCATTAATTTTATCAGGAACATTTCCCGCGCCACCAACTTTAGCACGGGCGTTGGTCACTTCCACCATAACATCTTTTTCTTGTTTGGCGTAACCCTTGACAGTTTCCACCAGATTGGGAATCAAATCGAAACGCCGTTGTAATTGATTTTCCACCTGCGCCCACGAAGTTTTAACTGTCTGATCCAAATTGACAAATTTATTGTAGTTGCCCGCGAAAAAAGAATAAGCGGCGATAGCCAGAAAAACAATTACTGCCAGCACAATGATTAAAGTTTTCTTTTTTGAATCCATTTTTTTCTTTCCTCCTGCATTATTTTAAATTTATAATGAGACTTAATTTTTACAATCCCGCAGGATTGCGGGAGAAGTAAAAATTTTTAGTCGAATTATCCCGATACCAAAGCGTATCGGGATTAAATTCCAAATATGGTCTTAGGTTTTGCCCAAGAGTAATGCCTTTTTACAATTTATAATTCGTCAACTATGTTGCAAATCTTTTCGACTTCGTACAGATATTTTTTGAAGACACCAGCGACTTCTTCGCCAGAGAGCTTATCCACACCTTCTTTAATGTCGGCACAAGATAAGAATACTTCTGCGTCAACCGCAAAAAGTTTAGCCACTTCTTTTATTGTATCGCGTCTCTTATGCGGCGCCGATCCCTGCTTTAAATAAAGCAGGGCATTGAAGATGGAAATAAAAGCCGTAAATGACCGGGTGATCAGCTGTTTCAATTGCCGCGAGTTACCTTCCGTTTCCAGATAACCCTGGCGGAGCAAAATCAGTTTGCCCTTCAGTTCCTTTTCAATTTGCAGACGTAAATCTTCCGGTTTAAAATTTAATTGTTCCAAAATATTTTCGCCATAAATTAAAATGTGGCGGTTTTTCATATTCAAAAACTCTATCGGATAACAATCCAGAGAAGACTCAATAAATGCCTTTGTCATTACCAGAGGCACGGCCACACGGCACTTTTTCCAATGTTTAACTGTGGCCAAAGAATCTTCCAGCCTGTTGATCGCTTCCGGTGTCAGAACAACGAGCAGGTTAATGTCCGATTTTCCTTTTACATAAGAACCACCGGCAGCGCTCCCGTAAAGAATAAGAGAAATCAACTCCTTGCCGAATATTTTCTGATAGTCTTGAGTTAAAGGAACAAAAACATCTTCTGGTTTATTTGGTATTTTTGCCATTTCATACACCCGATTAATTTATTGTTGAAACTCTAATTCTAATGAAACTCAGATATTACAAACGTAGTGCAGTAATATCTGCAAATTGAATTATCCCACGTGTGAAGCTAAGGGGGACTATACCTGTGATTAAAAATCTCCCCCGGCGCCGCCGCCGCCGCTCATGCCGCCACCAAAACCACCAAATCCTCCGCCGAAACCGCCGCCATCACCTTTACCACCGCCACGGCCGCCGCTCAATAACAGAAGCAATATCCAAGGAAGCATTGATCTGCCTGTTCTTGTGCCTAAAAGCAAAGCAGCCGCAATCAGAAAAAAAATGATTTGAAAAACGTTAATGCTTTTTTGCTTGACCCGGGCATTGGTCCGGTATGGCGCGGGCGAACCACTCAACTGAACACCGGCATCTTTGGCAATAATAGAGCTAAGAACATACACCGTATCATAAAAAGCCTGACCATAATTACCTGCCTGGAGTTGCGGTTTTAGATATTTGTCTCTAATTTCGCCGACTAAACCATCCGGCAATATACCCTCTACGCCGTAACCGGTTTCAATCCTGATTTTGCGTTCCTTAAGCGTCAAAAATACTAAAACGCCCTTGTCTTCGCCTTTTTTGCTGATACCCCACGCCTTATAAAGGCCATTGACATAAAGACTGGTTTCTTCCCCTTCTCCGATAGTAGGGACCGTTACCACAACAACCGCCGTGCCTGTTTTTTCTAAGACTTCACGCGACAGGGCTTCAATTTTAGCGGCGTTATCCTGATCAATGATATTGGCAAAATCATTGACGGCGCCACGCGGCAAAGGGTACTTATCGGCTGCAAATATGGCATTGGTTATCAGCGCCATAAACAGCGCGACGGCCAGAGCCAGTATTATTTTATATCTATTGCTTAAAGATTTATTTTTCACAAATTACCAGAAGACTTTATTAATTCTACATTAATCTTTTCAACTATGGTGCAAATATAACAATCTATTTAGAAAAAGCAAGACACTGACAAAAACATTACTCAATACTGATGACCTTGTTGGCTTTATGCATTATTTCAAATACTTCTGGCCGAAACATGATAATCTTAGCTATCATGCGAGGTGACTATTACGTAAAGAATGCCACCTGTCAAGCGGCAAATAAGAACTGTAATACCAATTCGATTTCTTTGGCTAACTTTGTTGGCGTCGTTGTCGGCTTCCTCAACGTATTACCAATACGCCTCGTCGCCTCCGCCTAGCCCCACTCAAGAGGGACAGTTTAACTAACGAATTACAGATTACTGCGTAACTGTAATTCGAGTTTCACTGCCGCCTCGTTATCCTTTGAAATCGGAATGGTATAAAATTGGCCTTGCGCAGGCAACAATTAGATACTAAAGAAATATCAAAATCCTTTTGTGCAGAAAACCTATGTCACTAAAAATAATTTTGATCCATCCGCCGATTGCCAAATGTTCTGAACCGCCAGCGGGCATCGCCAAATTATCCGCCTGTCTGAATGCGAATAAAATTTACCATAAAGTTATTGACGCCAATCTGGAAGGCATCCTCTACCTGCTTAAGCATGTTTCCAATAACAATACAACCACCGATAGATGGACAACACGTGCCGTAAAAAATCTAGAACGCAATCTTGTTGCTCTGCAAGACATCGCCACCTACAAAAGTCCAAGCCGCTACCAACGGGCAGTTATGGATATTAATCATCTTTTAAAGGTGGCGGGTAAATCATTGGGAGTTGATCTATCGCTTGCCGATTATCACGATCTATGTCTATCCCCGATAAAGAGTACCGACTTAATATCCGCGGCCGAAAAACCGCGGGCTAATCCTTTCTATCCTTACTTTCAACATCGCCTGATTAATGCGCTGGAAGAAAATCCGGATTTTGTCGGTTTTTCTTTAAATTACCTCAGCCAGGCGCTTTGTACTTTTGCCATGATCGGTTTCGTCAAGCAACTTCAGCCGCGACAAAAAATTATATTAGGCGGATCGCTGGTTACTTCCTGGATTAGACTCGGCACAGATAGGAATATTTTTCATGGGCTTGTGGATGAAATGATTGCAGGTGCGGGAGAACAAAAATTATTGGAGCTTCTAGGCGTTGAAGACGACTCGACCACCCACCCACCTGATTACAATTGTTTTCCACTTGATCAATATTTATCGCCTGGTCTGATCCTTCCCTACAGCAGCGCGCGTGGCTGTTACTGGCACAAATGCGCTTTTTGCCCGGAAAAAGCGGAAGGCAATGCTTATTTGCCTCTTGAGATTTCTCAGGTCACACAAGATTTGCAAATCTTAACAAGGCAGATGAATCCCACACTGATTCATATTCTGGATAGCTCTATTTCTCCGTCACTGCTCAACGCTCTGGCGCAAACGCCACCAGGCGTTCCCTGGTATGGTTTTACCCGGATCACTCAACATTTAACTGATGAAGATTTTTGTTTTTCCTTAAAACGTAGCGGCTGTGCCATGCTCAAACTGGGAATTGAATCCGGCGATCAAGAAGTGCTTGATCAACTGAACAAAGGAATAGATTTGCCGACAGCGTCAGCTGTTTTAAAAACGCTGAAAAAAGCAGGCATTGCCACTTATTGCTATTTTCTGTTCGGCACACCACCGGAAAATCAGGAAAGCGCAGCAAAGACGATGGATTTTGTTTGTCAGCATCATGATTGCATTGATTTTTTAAATCTGGCAATTTTTAATTTGCCGTCTCAGAGCGTTGAAGCGCAAAGCCTGGCGACGCATGATTTTTATGAAGGCGATTTGTCTTTGTACAAAAACTTTCAGCACCCCTTTGGCTGGCAGAGACCTGCCGTGCGCAATTTTTTAGAGAAGACTTTTAAAAAGCATCCGGCAATAGCTCCAATACTCCGACGCACACCGGAATTTTTCACCTCCAACCACGCACCGTTTTTTTGTTCGTGAAACTACAATTTAATGAGACTCGCTGACTATAGGAAGCGTTAGTTGTAGTGAGACTCAAATTTCATAAGCGCAGCAGAATGAAATTTGTAAGTCGAACTAATGACACTTGCTAAGAACGAGCATAGCGAAGTTCGAAGCACAAGTGGAATTATCATGCATGCAAAGCATACAGTGGTATCCAATAGCCAAAGGCTATTGGAAATTATCCCGCATAAGCGGGGTATGATACCCAACAGCTTGCCGAGAAATGTTTCCAAAGTTTGCTTTTGGTTTCATACCCGTGATTGATAATAAGCAATAATATTATGATTACAATATTTGTTACACCTACAGAGTTTCGGGAGTAGGCAGTTATCCGAATTGAGGATTACCATTTTAATTGTGGTATCCGACATAATCTAATGAGACAAGTAAGGACTTGCCCTGCATTTGTAATGGCAGTGCGATCTGGAAACGCTGGGGTGTCAAGCGGAACTTCACTGCATTTTAGGTTCTGCTGTGAAAAGGGGTAGCAGCTTTTTATACCTAAGGGTGGAGATAACTTTCAGAGCCTCATCCTCGCTGTTGAATTTCCCGACTACAACTCGATACCATGTCTCGTTAGGGGTTGCTTTTTTGGATACAATCTCGATTTTTTTTCCTCTTAATGACGGTTCACTTCTGTAAACCTCGGCGAATTTAGGACTCCAGAACGTTCCGACATTAATTTTATACGTTCGATCGGAGGATTTGACAATCAGGCTTTCTTCCGTAATTTTCGGCATCCTGACTTTTTGGTTTACAGAAATTAGATTGGCATTGGTAATCTCGGGGTTAGAATCTAAGATGAGGCCAGCGCGGGTTATATTCGACCCTCCGTAATATTGTTGCGCTAAGCGACTAATGCTTTGCCCTTTCTTAACTATAATAGATTCCGTTGATATTGCATCCTTACTTACGAGAATCGAAGATGCGGACGGCGGCATAGCTGTTTTGGTGGATTCAACGGGCAGCACCCTTGTCTCAACAGGTAGATAATGCACGTCTACTTTTGAAGTCTTTGTGGTTGTTGTTTTAGGACCTGTGACAAGAGATCGTTCAGTATGGAAAAGAGAAGTCCACATGGATTCGATACCCCATTGATTTGAATGCCCATATCGAAGGAATCCCAACATCAGAAAAAATATTACTACCAAACCAAGCAGGAACAGGAGGCTAACAGAGATCTTCCTTAGAGAAAGAATTCTTTCACGACGGATTGGATGCGTTCTTTTGACGAACATGGAGATTTTCCTGGGCTTGAATCTACGGGGTGACGGGCCTTCCAGATTTTTTATAACTTCACGAATGATCTTTTCATCTATTATTTTTTGGGATTCACTGAAACCGTTTAGCAAGGCGTTGTCGCACACGATGTTGATGACGCGCGGAATTCCCTTCGCATGCTCGATGATTATAGAGATTGCCTTGGGGGTGAATGTCTTAGAAGTACTGCTCCCAACGAGTTTAAGGCGATGCTCAATATAGCCACGCGATTCTTCAGCGGTCATGGTCGTAATTTCGTGTCTGATTCCTATATGTTGGTTGAGTGTTTTTAGGTTCGGTGAATTGAGCATATTTATAAATTCTGGTTGTCCCACGAAAACAATTTTAAGACGCCCTGATACCAGGCAGGCCAAATCGGATAATTCCTCCAGTTCTTGCAGTGTTTCTTCCGAAAGATGCTGTGCCTCATCGATAATCACCGCCAGCGTCTCATCTCTGCCGATACGTGACAGATATTCAACAAAATGATGTAGAAGAGTTTTCTTGTCCTTTCCTATAACCTCAAGGTATCGCTCCTTGAGGATGATTTCCAGAAGTTCTTCAAAGGTGATTGATGGATGAAAAATGAAGGCTGTTTTTACTTTATCATCGAGGTTCATCAAGAGATAGTGAATAAGGGTTGTTTTGCCTGTTCCCACTTCCCCTGTTATGCTAATAAATCCCTGCCGACTTTCTATGCCCTTCATCATCGCATCCAAGGCTTTTCGGTGGCTCGATGTTAAATATAGAAATTTGGGATCCGGCGTGATTTCAAAAGGCTTTCCCGAAAATCCGTAAAATTCATTATACATTTTTTGCCTCGTAAACTTCCTTTTGCGGTTTCAATGAGTTTGCACCTGAGTGCTGGGTCCGGTTGACCCGCCTTGGATATTTGTACCACATGTTAAGTTAGAGTTCAGCAGTTTTTTGATTATTTCCAATTGAAATGTTGTATGAATTTGGAAAATAAGAAAAACAACCAGGAAGAAATGCTTGCTGAAAACAAATTATGAAAAACGAATGATACTTATTCTAATCTGGCAGAGACATGCCGTGCGCAATTTCCTGGAAAAGACTTTCAAAAAGCATCCGGCGGTAGCTCCGATAATCAGACGCGCACCGGAATTTTTCACCTCCAACCACGTACCGTTTTTTATTGACAACAAGCAATAATATTATAATTATAAGACTTGTTACGCAGGTCCACACAGTCTAAATAAATTGCAATAAATAATTGATTATTAAAGTTTAGGAGGTTAACATAGATAAAGGCAAACATGGGGTAATCCGGCAACGCAAAACCACGTGTCCGAAAGTATTCGTTAAGAGGATACACGGAAAGACGGGTTACCGAAGTGCATATGGAGAATACTCAGGTAGGATGACCTCTCCCTCTCTGTATGGGAAATAAAAGCGTTTTTACCGGTGTTGTATTGATTATTTGTTATGGGAAAAAACTGGTTGACCAAGCGAGTTCAAGCCTGAACAATTGGCGTATCATGGCGACGCGCATTATGCTTTTGCTGATGGCTAGTGCCATTTGGCTGGTATGCGCCGGTGCGTCGTACGGAGCCATCATTATCAATGCTCCGATGACCGATACCAATAGCGCTGGCTGGGTATTGGGCGGCACACCCACTTCATCCTTGCTGACAGGAAACGGTACAATCGATCCCGCTGGTTCGGGGTGGCTACGCCTGACCAACAATTCTGGTAACCAGACCGGTTTTGCCTATAATACAACATCTTTCGATCTGAGCCAGGGAGTTCTCGTCCAGTTTGACTATGCCACATGGGGAGGAACCGGAGCAGACGGCTATAGTGTCTACCTGTTCGATGCAGGGGTAAGTACCTTCAACATAGGCGCCTTCGGAGGTTCTCTCGGCTACGCGCAAAAACTGCCACCAGCCGTTACCCCAGCCGTTCCGGGGATCAGCGGCGGTTATGTGGGGGTTGGCGTCGATGAGTACGGTAACTTTAGCAATCCCACTGAAGGGCGTTATCTAGGCCCCGGCGCTTATCCCAATACGGTAACAGTCCGTGGTCCTGTCGTCGGTTTCGGAGGGGGTGCAATCGGTGATACGATCAACGCCTCCTCCTATCCCTGGATAGCAACGTCCGCCAACAACGGCTCACTCTGGTACAACGGCACAACCAGACCGGATCAGACCAGCACGAACTATCGGAAGGTGGTGATACTGGTCAGCCCTGCGCCGAATCCGGTCGTCAATGCCTGGATTCAATTCGGTTACAACCAGCCGCTTACCCAGATGATTACCAATCAAGCGCTTCCCGCGATCTCGACGTCGCAACTATTGCATATCGGCTATGCCGCAAGTACCGGCGGTTCTACCAACTATCATGAAATCCGTAACCTGCTGGTAACCAGCCTAAACACGAGCACCGGAATCGACTTGGGCATCACCAAATCTGTTCTCGACACGACGACAAGTTCGACAACTATCACAGCCGTAGGGGATGGCATCCGCTATACCGTTACCGCCCGTAACTACGGCCCCAACAACGTGACCGCTACCGGCGTGGGGATTGTCGACAACGTGCCGGCAACCATAACAGGGGTCACTTGGACCTGCGCCGTCGTTTCCGGCTCGCCGGCTGGGACAAGCTGCGGGGCGGCCTCCGGCTCAGGAAACAACCTGAACACCACTGCCAACCTTCCATATGGCGGAGCGGTTACTTATACCATCAATGGTACCGTGGGCGCGTCGGCACCAAGTACGCTCAGTAATACTGTAATCCTCGTCATCCCTGGATCGGTCGTAGATTACAATTCAGCCAACAACAGCGCCACAGCTAGCATTGCTGTTACATCCAACCTCTCGACTTCGACCAAAACATGGCAGGATTTAAACGGAGGCGATCAGAATCCCAACGACGTGTTGCAGTTCACAATCAATCTGAAAGAGACCGCTGGCGCTGCCGCTTCAGGCGTTTCGGTAACGGACACACTACCGCTTACTCTGACTAATCTGACGGTCATAAGTTTCCCCGCCGGTGCGACCAACAACTCCACCAGTAGCGCTCTTAACATCACCGGCGTGTCGGTCCCGGCAAACGGCTCTGCTACGATCGTCTTCCAGGCAACCATCGCGAACGGGACGGCGGCAGGAACCCTGATCAATAATACAGCGACCATCACCAACCCGAACGGCGCTATCGCGAGCCCTTCTTCGCCGACGATCACGGTCTCCGCGTCGCAGATTCCCGCCACTGGCAACAAGCCGCTCTATCTCTATGGAGGGGCTGCATCACCTTACAAGATGTCCCGTTACCCTACGCCGGGCACACCCACCACCGCTGCCATCGCTGCCAACGGAGGTTCGGCGGTCTGGAACGGGAATTGGAACGGGCTTGCCAGCAGCACGTTGCCCCTGCAGCTCAACGACACGATAACATCGGCCACCGCCACGCTCTACATCAACGGTAGCTCCAATAACACTCGTAATGTCGAAGTACGCTTATACTGCTCCTCGAACGCTGCGGCCTACGCCTCCTGGCCATCAGCGGCCCTTGCCACGAACCCGCCCGTACCACCGGCGACGCCGACGGCGTATATCTTCAATCTGACGACTCTCAACGGTGGATTTACCTTCCCCGCCACCTGTGCCACGCCTAACTACTGGGTGCTGCAGGTGTTCAACAGAACCACAACTGCCGGACGGACGATTACCGTTGTTCCGGTGAGTGGCACGAACATTTCACAAGTCCTATTGGCCTCTAACAACGTTATCAACGTGAACAGCGTCAACAACTACAGCGCGCCCTATCCCAGCGTTTCAACTCCCGCTGCGGGATATTATGTGGGAAGCCAGTGGGTCTATGTGCGGGCTTTGGTGAGCGACCCCTTTGGCAGCTACGATATCACTTCGGCATCAGTCACGATCAAGGATCCCAATAACAATGTCGTTGTAACCGCCGCCCCAATGTCTGTGCCCACCGGCGGCGACTCGGGCGCTGCGACCAAGTACTACGAGTACGCCTACCAA
Organism: Smithella sp.; assembly: GCA_049517435.1. Taxonomy (GTDB): domain Bacteria; phylum Desulfobacterota; class Syntrophia; order Syntrophales; family Smithellaceae; genus Smithella. Next base: position 25,617 of record JBEKRZ010000003.1, read on the forward strand.
ATCCCTTCCGCCGGCCCGGCGGGATACTGGACCGCCAGCGTGACGGTAAAAGAAGGGACTGAGAACACGGTCTCACATACCGCCGCGGGCGCATTCCAGGTGGTTCTGCCGCCGCTCCTGACTGTCGTTAAGTCATCGAGTCCCAGTCCCAGCGTAAGCCCCGGAGGGGTTGTCATCTACACGGTACTTGTTACCAACACCGGCGCCGGAACAGCTACCAGCGTAGTTATAAATGATATCTTAAGTCCCTACGTCCAGTGGGGGCTTAATTCCTATGGTACAGGAATCGCATTCCAGTTTACGGACGGTACGCCCGCTTCGGGGCTAACCCTCGGCACGCCTGTCTATTCCAATAACCACGGAGCCACGTGGACCTATGTGCCCTCTGGCACGTACGACGGCAATGTTACTAACTGGCAGATTCCCATGAGCGGTACGATGAACGCTAACGGGGCTAATTTTACTATCAAATATAAGGTGCGCGTCAATTAGGCTATTGCCGCTGCATAAGCAAACTGTTTACAGAAAAAAATGTGATGTTATTTTAATAGCTCATTGGGGAGTAATGACAACGATCCCGCTTTTATTCCATGCGGGCCGGAATTGGAGAGAACTACTGCGAAATCGGGTTACAAAGCCTACTTGTTCATAACTGCGATTGATCGGTCACTTCTAAAATGGCATCTACAGCCGGTTGCACAAGCGCCTGCACCTTGGGCGAAAGGGTTCGTTTAAAATCAAAATCGTAACCGCGTATGGATACCAGATGCGCCTTGGGTTCACTCTGATGCATAGTTTTGAGAAATGCCAAAAGTGTCGCAGGCGTCATGTGATGGGTAAATGAAGAAGAAACATATTGTGCTTCAACCGGCGAGCAGTTGAGATCTTCCAGATCGGAACCGACATGGGCATCAACAAAAATTATTTTATCATAGCCCGTGAGCAGTTCCATTATTTCCGGCACAAGCTGGAGTAGGAAGATTGAATCATTGTCGCCACTCAGTTCATCCAGACCGGTATCACCTTCTTCCAGCAGTTTCTGCCCCAGTTGCCGGCGCAATTCGTTTATGACAGCAAAAGCAACGCCATCGTCCGCGCAGTATATATTGCCATAACCAATAATAATTGTTTTGGAATTCATTTTATTGTTGAAACTCCAATTTCGAAAGCGAAGCGCAGCGGAATTGGTAAGTTGAACAATCCCGCGAAGCGGAGGGTTTAATACCCCGCAGCTTGCTGCGGAATCTGTTTCCAAAGCTTGCTTTAGGGTTCGTTCCCGTGATTTTTCAGAAAAAAACAGGCGGGCAAGCATCACACTTATCCGCCTGAAATATTATTTGTGCCTGCATTAGCGGCTGATGCGGTCAAGAACGGTGCCATCAGCAGCGATCAATGTAACTTCCAGCGGCATTTTGCCGATGGCATGTGTGGAACATGACAAACAGGGATCATAGCAGCGAATAGCCGCCTCCACTCTATTTAACATTCCTTCAGTCAGCTTTGTACCGTCAACATATGCCTTAGCCACAGCTCCGGCCGCTGTGTGCATGGCCCAGTTGTTATTGCCTGTAGCCACAATGAGATTAACTCTGGTCAACACACCGTTTTCATCTGTGCCATAGTCATGGAAAAGCGTTCCGCGAGGCGCCTCAATTACGCCCACACCCTGACCGGGAACATTCGAAAGCGGCGGATAGTTGCGAACATTAGTAGACATAATATCCGGATCATCCAGCAACTGGCCGATGCGTTCCAGACCATAAAGAACTTCAATCATCCGCGCGTAGTGATAATACAGAGAACCCTCTACAGGTTTACCGCCATTTATTTGCCGGAACAGTTTGAATTCTTCCTGAGCCAGCGGTGTGCCGATTTTATCGATGACATTCAGTCTGCCTAAAGGTCCGACGCGATAGAAACCCTGAGGGAAGCCCATCTTACGCAGGTAAGGATGCTTCAAGAATGACCACGGCTCGACATGCTCGGCAATGAAAGACAGATAGTGCTCCGGTTTAAACTGAGCCAGAAAATTGCCCTGCGCGCCTTTCACGCGAATTTCACCATCATATAGTTGAAGTCCTCCTTCCGCATCCACCAGCCCCATATAGCTGGAGGGAAAAGAGGCAAAAGATGAGGCGGTCTCCTTATTAGCTTCAAGCCAGCCTTTAGCAATGCTGATCGCCTCCTGAGCTATTGCGGTCATTGCTTTTAGCTCTGACGCTATGGTTTTACGATCTTCCTTGGTCAACGGAGCATTAACTCCGCCCGCAACAGCAAAATTAGCATGAACGCGTTTTCCGCCCAGCTTCTCGATTATCTGCTGACCATAGCGGCGCAGGTTAACCGCTTTCAGCGCCAGTTTCGGATTTTCTTTTATTATTCTGAAAACATTGCGCGTTGCGGGATCAGAATCAAAGCCAAAGAGAAGATCAGGTGCCGCCAGATGGAAAAAATGCATGCCATGTGACTGAACTGTCTGTCCCATGTGCATCAATTCGCGCAGTAGCTTGGCGGTACGCGTAGGCTGCACACGAGAAATCGCATCGCATGCCTTGGAAGCCGCCAGGTGATGGCTGATCGGGCAAATTCCGCATATGCGCTGTGTAATTTGCGGCATTTCATAATACGGACGGCCTTCGCAAAATTTTTCCAAACCACGGAATTCATCAACGTGGAAAAAAGTTTTTTCCACCACGCCTTGATCATCCAGATGTATTGTTACACGTCCATGACCTTCGATACGTGTTACAGGCTCAATAGTTATCTTCCGACCCATAAAAGTTCTCCTCTAATCGTATGTAAATAATTCGGGCGGCAAAATTACCGGTGTGCGTCCCGCAAGCAACTCCGTTAATGCATAAAAAAATGCATCCGCCCTCGGCGGACAACCCGGAATGAACAGATCAACCTTGACCACTTTATCTACTCCAACAACCATATCCAAAGGCTTTCCCAACTCATCGGAATCCGGAATAACTCCATCAACCGTGCTTTCCGTTTCCAGGTACGCGCGCCTTAAGGCCGCATCGGTACCCACCAGATTACGCATGGCCGGAACACCGCCGAATGTTGCGCAGTCGCCAACAGCGATGAGGATATCGCAACGCTCACGCATTTGTTTGGCTACTTCAACATTATGAGTATTGCAAATAGCTCCTTCCAGAATGCCCACAGTTACGCCTTCTTTAGGCGGATGCTTGAGATCCGTTATCGGGCTCGATGTAAATTCAACCAATTCCGACAACGCTACAATACGCTCATCAATATCTAGAAACGACATATGACATCCTGCGCAGCCTGCCAACCAGTCTGTCGCTACCTTGACTTTTACCATCCAGGTTCTCCTTTCATTTAAGTGACTTCATCACTTCGGCTGAAACTTTATCTATAGACACGGCAATATTCTTGCCCAGTTCTGCGGATAATAATTGCAATGCTTCCCAGTCCGGCTTAGCATCGCCCGCAGGTTCTACCGCTTTATTGATATTCTGTATTCTTCCTTCGATATTGGTCAAACTGCTGTTTTGTTCCGACCAGATTGTCACAGGCAATACCAGATCCGCCCGTTCTGTAAGAGGCGATAAGTAACTTGCCTGCGCCACGATAAACGTATTTTTGGGAACCCCCTTGAATAAATCATCGCTCTCGTAATTTTGCTCACCCATTAAGACATATAAAAGTTTGAGGCCGGCCGGATTATAACCGTTATTTAATCCTAACGCCGCCGCGGCTTTCGTGTTGACGCCCGATTCAATTATAATGTAGTTTGCTTTATCTTTCAGTTTCTTGAGCTCGGCCATGGCAGTTTTGGTAATACCAGTGCCGTAGAGAATAAACGGATTATTGGCTCTTTTGGCAACTTCAATGGCTTTATTTATATCAGCCATATTGACATTCATGAAGGCAAACGGAGCCAGACCGTTTTTCTTATTATCAACCACAATCAGTCTTGCTCCTTTGTCCACGGCGCGTTTAATAATGAAGGAAGCAACCGGCTGGTCGTTTAAAGGATCGGCACCGGCAACAAGAATAATATCGCTTTTGGCAATATCCTCCAACTTGCTCTGAACCTTGTCGAAAATCCTGGGAGCCACAGTATTGGTGAGGCCGATATTGGAGACCTTCAATTTCTCATTGAATAATTTTTTAATTAAATACAGGGCTTCATTAGAAGAATAACTTCCCGTAAGCACGCCTATTTCCGAAGCCTTGACTGTGTTAATCTGTTTAGCCAAAGTCTGGATTGCTTCTTCCCAGCTTACTTCTTTGAACTTTCCTTTAGTGCGTAAAAGAGGAGCGGTAAGTCTCTGGCGGCTATCATATAAGGGTTCAAAACGGCCCATTTTGCAGAGCAGTCCTTTATTGACCGGAGCATCCCAATCACCCAAAACACACAGAACATTTCCGCCGCGTGTTACAACTTCCGTACCACAGCCGATGCCGCATTGATTGCAGGTGCTTTTAACTTTTGTAGTCAGGCTGTCTTTGCCCATAAAAGCGCTTCTTTTATAAAACAGCGCTCCCGTTGGACAAACCTGAGTACAGGTGCCGCAGGAAATACAGGAAGATTCACCAAGCGGAATATTGGCATCCGCTCGAACCATACTCTCGCTTCCGCGTTGCCCTAAACCCAAAGTGTGATTGGCCACAAGCTCATCGCAGGCGCGAATACATCTTCCGCAAAGAACACACCGGTTGTGTTCCATCAGGTAGTATTTATGCGTGGCATCCAGTGGAAAAGCTTTTGTATAAGTGGAGAATACCCAGTGATCTACATGATAACGGTAGCCGAGATTCTGCAACTCGCAACTGCCGCTCATCTCACAATATGGACAAAAATGATTTCTTTCCGAAAAAATCATATCCAGAACAAGCTTGCGGGCATCAGTCACCATTTTGGAATCTGTCTGTATTTCCATTCCTTCGGTTACAGGAAATGTACATGAAGTCTGCAAAGCACGCTGCCCTTTTATTTCTACGATACACATTCGGCAAGCCCCAACCGCAGACAGCGCGGGATGGTCACAAAGCGTGGGGATATCAATGCCCGCTTCCCTTGCGGCCTGCAGAACGGTAATTCCCGCCTTTGTGCTGATTTTCTGGCCATTAATAATAATATTTGCCATAGTCATCTTTTGTCTCGCCTCCTTATCATTAACCATTTTATGCTTTTACGTAATAATGACTGATCCTGTTGATGTTAATCAGGTACTTTTACTTAAATATTATCTAGTGGTATGCCTTTCTTGTCAATAAAAAAATGTCATAAGGCTAAAAAACTGCAAGTTATGAAAAATAAATATTCGTAATCTTGTAGGAGGCTGATGTACATAATTTCTCGGAGAAAAGTTTCAAGAAACATCCGGCAACAGCTCTAATACTCAGGCGCAAAACAGGATTTCTTTCCTTCCAACTACACACCATTTTTCATTTTTAATAAATCCGGCTAATACACCTTTGCTTCCAGCTGAATTAACGCAATAGAGATTCATTGACAACAGATGGTTAATATTATAGATATTTCAGCCAACCCGGATAATAAATGATTTTTACTCAGAACACTAAACTTCAGGTTACAAGACCTTGATATTAAATTCTAAAGATGTGATGAATATATCATAATGATATTTGATAATATAAACATATCCCAAGCTATAATTCTTTTTGCGATCTACTCTTTCATGGGGTGGATCATAGAAGTCGTGTACAGGTCCATCTCCGAACGCGAATTTATCAACCCCGGTTTTGTATACGGGCCGTTCATTCCCATCTACGGTTTCGGGGCCGCTTTTATTATCATCTTGGAATTTCTGATCCATCACTGGCCACTTCCAATCAAACTGATCGTGTACGGCATTGTTTTGACCATAACCGAATATTTTACCGGTTTCATATTCGAAAAAGTATTCAAATTAAAATTGTGGGACTATTCGGATAGTAAGTTTAATATCCATGGAAGAGTCTCTCTGCTTTTTTCACTGTGCTGGGCAGCCCTGGCTCTAATATTTATCACCTTCATCCATCCGGCTGTTTTGCGGTATGTGCAATCGCAAGACGGATACTTTCTCCGCATCGTTTCTATTGTCTTGCTGGTTTACGGCGTTACGGACTTCGTTTTTTCTATTGCTACGATTACCGCTTTCAGGAGAAAGATCTCTTATCTGTATTCTGAATATTTTAATCTGAGTGACGCTGAAATTGATAAGATATTTAGTTCTTTCCAACGGCTCCGCTCCGCGTACCCCAATCTGAGAAGGTATATCGATAACAACATCGACATGGAGATCAAGAACAGGATTAGCACGTTTTTAAAATCCATTCTGAGCAAAATCAGCCTGAACATAGAAGGACGGAAGCCTTTTGAAAATGAATTTTACGGCATAATCAACGACATTTACGAACATGATGAATTTTTGAAACTCAAACTGCATCATCATCATAATTCTTCAATTTACGAACACGTGATGGATGTGTCCTATTTTTCATATAGTGCATGCAAGTTTCTAAAACTTGATTATCAATCCGCCGCTCGAGGCGCGCTCCTTCATGATTTTTTCCTGTACGACTGGAGAGATCATGATGTTCCTGATCTTCCCGATGATAAATTTCATGGCATCGAACATCCCAAAATTGCCCTTGCTAATGCTGAAAAACATTTCACTCTGAACGATATCGAAAAGGATATTATCATAAAGCACATGTGGCCGCTTACACTGGTTCCACCGAAATATAAGGAATCCTTTATTGTTTCTTTTGCGGATAAATATCTTGCTTCAAAAGAATTTGTCACCAAATTTAAACGGAACAAGAATAGTTCGCGCACGAATAAACGGCACAAAACTCATCAGCCGCGGAAGAAACACAAGAATGGTTAACGCTCTAGTGGGGCCACCTCCGAGATAAAATGATATCCGGCACTTTACACAAACAATAGAAAAGAAATTTCAACTTAATCAGATCATTCAAGCAGATGATGCAAAAAGACACTACGTCATCTGCTTGCCCCTGCCGATTCTCCATTTTTCCGGACGAACCAAAAATATTATCTGAAAAAATATTTACGTCTCTATATGTATGATAACAATTTTATTTAACTTCTATTAAAAAAGGTTTATAGTATGCAACAGCCATTTACAAACCGGCAGCGGATTACTATATTTACAACGTAGCCGCTTAAAAACAAACAGGTGAGAGATATGAACTTCATAAAAATCAGGTTCGGCAATAATTTTGAAGATGAATTCCAGAAGGCCGTTGACGAGGTGTTTCATCTTGTCCTCCCGTCATACAGACATTTTGAATGTATCTGGAGGCCCAATGTCGATGTTTATGAATCGCTGGAAGAAATAATCGTTCTGGCCGACATGGCGGGATTAAATAAGGAAGAACTGCATATTGAACTCGACCGGAAAAAAATAAAAATCGCCGGAGTGCGCAAAGCCATCCAGCTTTTGAAAAATGCGCGTTACTGCCAGGCAGAAATACCGCATGGTTATTTCGAAAAAAACGTGCTCCTTCCTGCACCGGTGGATGCTCGATCAGCGGTTGCCTCTTATGCCGATGGAATCTTGATGGTAAGGATCAATAAGTTGCCGGCAAACAAAACGCATCGGATTTCCGTTAAGACTGGACAATAGCCGGATGCTGTAATTCTTTTCGATTGCGAATTTGGAGGGTTTAATGACTGAACAAAAAATATTTGAAGATAACAATAAATTTTCCATCCCGGAAGTGATTCCCATTCTTCCTCTGCATAATGCGTTGGTGTTTCCCAAAACAATGATTCCTCTGGAAGTATCAGGTAGCGCAGCGCAGCTGATTGACGAAGCGATGATGAAGGACAGGCTGGTCGGTCTGATTATGGCCAAACAAGAGCCGGATACTCAAAGCGGTATTTATACGCTGGAGGGGCTACATGACATGGGCACCTGCGCCGCCATTCTGAAAATGGCTAAGACATCAGAAAATAGAACCCAGATGCTTTTGCAGGGAATCAGCCGTTTTAGGATAGTGGAACTACTGGAAGGCAAGTCTTATCAGCGAGCACGCATCAAATTAATTGAAGAAAAGGAAATCAAGGATATTGAAACGGAAGCGCTCATGTCCAACCTGCTGGTGCTGTTTGATCGTATCCTGAAGCTCTCTCCGTTTCTGCCGCCGGAATTCGGTCCGATGGCCAAAACCATTACCGATGCTGGAATTCTTGCCGACCTGATTGCGTCGATTATCAATGCGCCGGTTGAAGAAAAACAAAAGATACTGGATATTGCCGATGCCAAGCAGCGCCTGAAAGAGTTGACCCGCATGGTTAACCACCAGATGGAAATCCTTGAACTGGGCAATAAAATTCAAACCAAGGTTAAAGATGATATTGATAAAAACCAGCGTGATTATTATCTGCGCCAGCAGTTGAAGGCCATAAAGCAGGAGCTTGGCGAAACGGAAGAGAATGTTGTTGAGACCGACGAATATCGCAAAAAGATTGAGGCAAAAAATCTTCCGGAGGAAGCTAAAAAAGAAGCAGAGAGGGAACTGGAACGCCTTTCCCGCATGCATCCCTCCTCCGCGGAATACACGGTTGCCTCGACATATCTGGACTGGATCACAGCGCTGCCTTGGAATGAATCAACCACGGATAACCTGGATATCAAAAAGGCCCGCAACGTTCTGGATGAAGATCACTACGGGTTGGCCAAGGCTAAAAAACGCATCATTGAATATCTGGCCGTGCGCAAACTTAAACCGGATTCCAAAGGGCCGATCTTATGCTTTGTGGGGCCTCCGGGCACAGGCAAAACATCGCTTGGCCATTCCATCGCGCGAGCGCTTGAGCGCAAATTTGTACGCATGTCGCTCGGCGGGGTGCATGACGAAGCGGAAATACGCGGCCATCGCCGCACCTACATTGGCGCTCTGCCCGGACGCATTATCCAGGGACTGCGGCGGGCGGAATCGAATAATCCCGTTTTCATGCTTGATGAAATTGATAAAGTAGGCAGCGATTTTCGCGGCGATCCGTCATCAGCCTTGCTGGAAGTTTTAGACCCGCAGCAGAATAATACCTTTGCCGATCATTATCTGGATGTGCCGTTTGATCTATCGCACGTTATGTTTATTACTACGGCGAATATTCTGGACACTATTCCACCGGCGCTGCTGGATCGCCTGGAGGTGATTGAGCTTACGGGATACACCCAGGAAGAAAAAGTAAAAATTGCCGAACGGTATTTGATCCCCCGGCAATTAAACGAAAACGGCTTGACCGCAGAACAATTCATGATCACAACCAAAGCGCTCAACGAGATAATATCAGGCTACACAAGGGAAGCAGGCGTGCGGAATCTCGAAAGAGAAATTGCCAACGTCTGCCGCGGTGTTGCCGCACAGATTGCGGAAGATAAAATCACATCCAAAACTATCAAGAGCGGAGATATTCACAAGTATCTTGGTCCGGTGCGCGTCATAACGGATATAGATGCGCGTATTGCCAAACCCGGTATTGCCATAGGCCTTGCCTGGACACCGGTTGGCGGTGATTTGCTCTTCATCGAAGCTACGGCCATGAAGGGCAAAAAAGGATTGACTCTGACCGGACAACTGGGAGATGTGATGAAAGAGTCAGTGTCCGCGGCACTGAGTTTTATTCGCACCAATGCGAAGGATTTAGGAGTGAAGCCGGATTTCTTTGATGACCTGGATATTCATATCCATGTGCCGGCCGGGGCTATTCCCAAGGATGGCCCGTCGGCGGGTGTGACAATGCTTACGGCCCTGACTTCTCTTTTGACCAACCGCAAGATTAAGAAGAATCTGGCCATGACGGGAGAAATCACATTGCGCGGAGCTGTGCTGCCGGTAGGCGGGATTAAAGAAAAGGTGCTGGCGGCTTACCGCGCCGGTATTAAAACGATCATTCTTCCTGCCTGGAATAAGAAGGATCTCGAAGACATTCCAGCCAATGTACAAAAGAGCATCAAGTTTCTTTTTGTGAGCGATATGCTGGAAGTGGTGAAACTGGCTCTGGAAAATGGCAACTGGAAAAAACCGGCAAAGCCGCAGGTGAAGAAGCGTAAAGCGGTTACGAAAAAAAGATAAGTGGAGCCCCCTTTGGCATGAGCCGGAGGCTCCCCAAAATAACGCGACCTCCCGCGGATTACACCGCATTCCTCCCCCGGCTGAAGCCGGGGGATTCTAAACCGCGGGATTGAAGGCTTTTTTAAAGTTTTTCAATCTCCTCAATCAACTGGTTCATTTTTTTCGGTGATACAGGGTAAGGGGTTTTGAGTTCCTGCGCGAACAGAGATACTTTGTATTCTTCAATCATCCAGAATAATTCTTCAATCAACTTTTTTTTCTCTTCCGGATAATCCACTGAAATATCATCCTTAAACCGGCTGATTTCCTGGATTCCGGTACTCGATGGCATAAAGTCGTTTGTGGCTGGGGTAAGCATTTGCTGCAGCTGCCGGGAATAAATCATAACTTGCTGCATTTTATTTTGCGCCGCGGCGAGATTAAGACTTCCCCGCTCGGCCCGCAGAGCAAGGGCTTTGCTATAGCGCGGCAAATCCTTCATGCGGTCAAATGCATAAAGCTCGGGAAAATCAACAGGCGTAAGGCTCTGCAGCTCTGTCTGGATGTCCTGGAGAAATTTCAACACGGGATTATTGCCGGTGTTCTTTATCATGAGCTTGTGCACACAAGCATGAGTATCGTTAAAGCCTTTCAATACCGGTTCTATGGAAACAAGCACATGCTGACCATATTGCAGAATTTTAGAATTCAGGGAATCGGCGTGTTGAATAAAATCTCCCTGCTTACGCCATGGTTTTAAAAATAAATCCTTTTTAACTCTGTTGATAATTGATTGTTCCAGGTGTTTGGGATTGCCGATATTTGCCGCAATTGCTTTCATCCCGGCGTTCAGAGCAACATTCTTTTTGAGTTGCTTCAGTTTATCGGCAAAATGAATTTCATAAAGAGCCGCAACGCCCGTGGTGTGATTAGCGGCGCTTTCTTTTTGATCGGAAAAGAGCCGGAGATTAACAGAATCATTCATTAAATGCAGGGCCGGATAGGCATAATCGATAAGACCTTGAATACCGGTGAGAGGAATTTGCCGTGGCAATTCGCCGAAGTCCCAGCGGGTGATTCCTTCTTTTTCCCAATCACCGCGGATTTTATCCAGCGCTAATGTATTTATCGTGTCCGCAAGTTCCTTTTGAAGCAGATTGATGTCCCGGCTGTTTTTTATTTCTTTTCCTGTTTCATCAATCACACTGTAACGAATATTTAAGTGAGCCGGCAGCTTTTCCAACGCCCAGGCATCACGAGGAACTGTTATTTTGTATTTATCGTATAGCAATTGGCTCAAGGCTTGCGGCAAAGATTTATTTAAATATGATTTCTGCTCCAGTAATAACTGCGCGGTTTGCACAGGCGAGGGAAGTTTTTGCCGCAGTGATTTAGGAAGCGACTTCAATAAGTAAACGGCCTTCTCCTGCAATAATGACGGCAGGTAGCTGTCGATATTTTCCGCGGCCGCCCGCGAAACAAATCCCAGGGGAACATTTACGGTCACGCCATCATCGGCTTTGCCGGGCTCAAAACTATAATGGCAAGCAAAAGCAGCCTCGCCGATTTTTATTTGATCGGGATATTGAGATATTTCTTCAGGATCAGGTTCATTGGCAATCAAATCCTCTTCCCGAAAACGTAGGAATTCATCGCTGCCTTTTTCTTTAATGAGATTCAGTAAAGACCGGGTATCGGAAATCACCGGCAGCCTTTGTTCGTAAAGACGGGCGATTGTTTCTTCATCAACAACAAGACCGCGTTTACGCAGTTTTTCTTCCATAGTCTTTACATGATTGAATAAAGACAAATTGTGTTCCAGAAAAGGAATCCTGCGGGGAACTTCTCCGGCAACAAGGGCTTCCCGGATAAAAATTGATCTGGCTTCCTCGGGATTAATTATTTCATAAGCTACGGGTCTTTGTTCCACAATTGTCAAACCAAAAAGAGTTACTTTTTCCAAAGCGACAACTTGCCCGCGATTTTTCTCCCAATGAGCGGCGGCATAAGTATAGCGGCAATTATCACGTCCCAGCTCCTCCAACCACTCGCATTTAATATTGGCAACATTGCGGGCGAAGACCCGTGAGGTCATACTTATTTCTGCCGCCACGATCCAACCTCCGGCGCGATTGAATAAGCCGGAACCTGGGAAAATCATCACAGATCTGCTCTTGGCCGCGTTGTAAAAGTTTTTTTCCTTTTTTTGGGCAATATTGGAAAGATAACCGCTGAGAATGCAGCGATGAATTTTATCGGATATTATCTGATCTATTTCAATCTTGATGTGTTTTTTACCCCGCGGCAGAAAGCCCCCGGCTCCTGCCGGATGGGCTCCACTTTTTGCCGTTTTGCTTTTCCCGCCGATAATGTCCATTATTTGATGATAGATGTCACGCCATTCAATCATTCTTTTATAGGAGAGAAAATGATCGCGGCAGAATTTTCTTAGTTTGCTCTGCGAAGGCAGGCTTTCCAGCGATCCATGGTAGCGATTCCAGATGTTAAGATAGGTTAAGAAGTCTGACTCGGGATGCGCGAATAGAGCATGGGCTTTTGAGGCCTTATCGGCCTTGTCATAGGGCCGTTCGCGGGGGTCCTGAATGGAGAGAGCCGCGGCAATGACGGCAATCTCGTTTACGCATGCTTCTTTTTTAGCTTCGATCAGCATTCGGGAAACTCGGGGATCAAGCGGAAACTCGGCCATTGTCCGGCCAACTTCAGTCAGTTTATAGTGGTTTGCGTCTTCGGAACGATCATCTTTGGTCAGAGCTCCCAAGTCATGCAAAATATCAATGCCATCGCGGATACTTTTTGGTTGGGGCCGGTCAACAAAAGGGAAGGAGTTGACAGAGCCGAGATTAAGGGAAAGCATCCGCAAAATAACGCCGGCCAGATTGGAACGCATTATCTCCGGAGGTGTGTATAAAGGCTTTTGGGAGAAATCTTCCTGTGAATAGAGCCTGATACAAATACCGTTTTGCACCCGGCCGCAGCGTCCCTTTCTTTGTTCGGCGCTGCTCAGTGATATTGGTTTTATCGGCAGACCGGTAGTTTGGCTGCGGGGATTATATTCCAGTATGCGCGCGAGCCCCGCGTCAATCACATATTTAATTCCGGGAATGGTTAATGAAGTCTCCGCGATATTTGTGGCCACAATGATCTTTTGCTGACCAGCAGCGGCAAAAATAAGTTTTTGCTGAGCACCAGAAAGCCTTGCGTATAAAGGCAGAATAAGACCTGTGCATTTTCTGGCTAAAAGACCGCAGGTTTCCCGGATATCCTGTTCGGTGGGCATAAAAATCAAAATATCTTCGTAGCGTCTTTCCTGCTGTAAATTCTCCACGCAGGCAATAGCTTCATCTATATATGTTGTTTCGCCGTTTTCTTCTTTGACCGGATCAACCGGACGGTAGCGGATTTCCACAGGATACATCCGGCCGGAAACTTTGATTACCGGCGCATTATTAAAAGCCTCGGAAAATTTTTCTGTATCAATCGTTGCCGAGGTGATGATCAGCTTTAAATCTTTTCTTTTGGCCAGCAGTGTTCGCAGATAGCCTAAAATAAAATCGATGTTCAGGCTGCGTTCGTGAGCTTCATCCACAATGATGGTATCATAGGCCAGCAAATTGCGGTCTTTAACCGTTTCCGCAAGCAGAATTCCATCGGTCATAACTTTGATCAGCGGCTCGGAGGATGTCTTTTCTTCAAAGCGGATTTTATAGGCGATGGATTTACCGCATTCTTCACCACATTCTGCCGCAATGCGCTGAGCAATGCTGACAGCAGCAATGCGCCGTGGCTGGGTAAGACCAATTATTCCCCGCAACCCGCAGCCGGCGGCAAGACACATTTTGGGAATTTGTGTCGTCTTTCCCGATCCGGTTTCGCCGGTAATAATGATCACTTGATTGTTTTTGATGCTGTCAATAATATTCTGTTTCTTTGCTGATATAGGCAAGTCCGGCGGAAAGTTGATATTGGGAATACTTTGTGACCGCTGATGATAACGTTTATTGGAAAGAGTTAAGATTATTTTCAGCCTGTTCAATTTTCTGAAAGAAGCGGCTTCATCCTTAAATTTATTTTGTTCAATATTCTTCAGTTCGCGGGTAATATTATAATAATCCGCAATCATGACAGAATCAAGGGTTTGTCTAATTTGCCGAATATATTGTATTGTACTTGGCAATTCTTTTCTCCGGAAAAATATTAATGAATGTTTTATTTCATATGTAGAGTGTCACTGTCAATGCCGGAATTGTAGTACCAATTTTCGAATTAATTATTTATCCAGTAATCTATATGATCTGGTGGGGCCGGTGCTTAGCGAAAGATTACGAGCTTAGCCGAATGAATATTCCCTATTGTGCTGTACGGAGTTTACCTACAAACACGTATTTATAGCCACCTGTAAATTCTTTGAAATACCAAGTGAAACGTCCAGAACATCAAAATCAATCGGGTGTGTAACACACGTCTGGGTTTTTTTGTTGACGAGGCAGAGATAAACACAATCTTTAAGTTGGGACTCTTGCAGCCTTTGTAACTAGCGCCACAGCAACTGAGGCAGTTTGCTTTACGTCAACCAACTCGTCGAGAGCTGGATGCATTTTTTCACCCACGCGGTATATGGTGGATAAATCATTTTCAATAGATCCGGCCACCCTTGCGTAAGCACCGCACGCTGGTGCGAGAAAGTCACAAACCCGAAGTGGCCGTGGTAGTTGCCCATGCCGCTGTTACCGATACCGCCAAAAGGCAAGTTTCCATTGGCAAGATGCATGATGAGGCTGTTCACACATGTACCGCCAGCCGTTGTTTCACCAAGAATCTTTTCGATGTTCGCGTGGCTTTGACTGAAGATGTAGAGCGCCAGCGGTTTCTCGCGTCTGTGGATGATCTCGATCGCTTCATCCAATGTATGAAACGAAATAACAGGCAGAATCGGCCCAAAAATCTCGTTTTGCATGATGGGTGAATCGTTACGGACATGAGTGAGCATAGTGGGCGCGACAAAACGTTCATCAGGAGCAGCTTTCCCTCCAAATGCCACCTGCGCTCCTGCGGCAATGGATTTATCGAGGAGCGTTTCCAGTTCGCGGGCTTTACCGACGGTTACAATGCGACAGAAGTCCGGGCTTTCGCTTTGGCTCGCAATCGATGCTCCAAATCGTGCCGCGATCACCTGCCGGGCGATTGTGACGAAGTTATCCACAATGGATTCGTGCATCAGGATGTAATCTGGTGCAACGCAAGTCTGACCGGCATTGATGAACTTGCCCCACAGAATACGCTCGGCTGCCGTCCGGGGATCTGCGGTTTCATCGACGATGACTGGCGACTTTCCGCCAAGCTCAAGCGTCACGCTGGCAAGGTTTTTCGCGGCTGCGGCCATTATTTTTTTCCCGACCGAAGGACTACCCGTAAAGAAAATGTGATCAAACGGAAGTTCTAGAAGGGCATCCGATACCAATGAGTTTCCTTCAAAGAAAGCAACTTCGTTTTCGGGAAAAACATCGACAAGCAACGCCTTCATCATGGCACTTGTTTTCGGTGTCTTGCTCGATGGCTTAACGATAACGCAGTTGCCAGCGGCAATCGCGGATGTGAGCGGTGTGATTGTCAAGTTGAAGGGGTAGTTCCACGGTGAAAGGATGAGTACCATACCTTTGGGTTCGTGCCGATATTCCGAGCGCGTACCAAAGAGAGAAAGCGGTGTGGGCACTCTGACCGGTTTCATCCACGAAACGAGGTGAGCAATTGTATGTTTAATTTCAGAAATAGCCGGAATAATTTCGGTGAGATCCGATTCTGCGGGGTTTTTGCGAAAGTCTTCGTAAATTGCTTTTTGGATCAACGGCGTTCTAACCTCGATCAGATCCCGTAGGCGTTTCAGTTTACCAATGCGTTCCAAGGCGGTGGTCTTAGCAACCTTCCAACGGTTGGCTCTCTGGAGTTCGAAAACGCGTGTGATTTCGTTTTGTATGTTGTCCATAAAATTTCCTTTCTAATTTGCCACACTTCTTTGGCCTTGGGTCAAAGAGAAAAACGATGCAGAATAATTATTATGTTTATAACGCTTCTTCGGCAAGTCTACTAGCCCAACCTTACTAAACATATTAAATTTTAATGCCCTTAATGAAATCTATATAATGCGTTGCTGTTTCCTGCGGTTTTTCCATCATGGGCACATGGCCGCAATTTTTTATGATCACAGTTTTGTGATTCTTTAGTCCCTTTTCAAAAACCGGTACGCTGGAAACATCAATAACTTTATCCTGATCGCCCCAAAGGATTAAAGCTGGTGCTTTTATATTTTGCAGGTCTTTTTCGAGAGAGTACAAATCAGGAGCGAATTCTTTGCGTTCCTTTTCATAAAACTGACGATTGGCTAAAGCAGTTTTGATCATTACCTTTTTGATCGGATAAGGTAAACTTGGCTCGTTGACACAAAGGAGTGCCGTCAAGCGTGGAACATCGTTGCTGTCTTTTAATAAAAGTGGATTTTCGCCTTTTTCTGCCATTTTATATACTACACTTTTCCCCAGGGATGTGACTCCTCCGGCATCAAACAGTCCCACGCTGATAACTTCATCAGGATAGCGCACAGCATAAGTACCTGCAAATAAACCGCCCATGGAATTACCGGCGATATGAAATTTTTTCAACTCAAGCGCCTGTACGAATTTATGCAAACGCGACATTTGATTGGATAAGTCGTAGGAGTCCTTCTCGATCATCGAGCTTTCTCCATAGCCGGGAAGATCGGGGATCACCACATGGTAATCCTTAGTTAAATAAGGAGCTAGCATTATCCAGTTGTCTTTGCTTCCCATATAACCGTGTAAAAGTAATATTGTCGGTCCCTTGCCTCCCTCCAGATAAACAATGTTATGGTCATCGATCTTGATTTCTTTTTTAGTCAGGCCAGCCTTGCTTCTGGCCGCGTTGATCATATAATCGGCTACTTTTTCCGGGAAAGCATAATAACAGGCCACTAACGCGACGATAATAACTAATACAGCAATTAAGAATTTTTTCATTTTCCCCTCCTCATACTTTTGGTATCAGAATGCAGGATTCGGCTTATTTTTTTTGGGCAGAATCCTCACGATTCTTTCTTTGCCTTCAACCATTGATATCGCGTTTTGCGGACAGAAATGCGCGCACACCCCGCATCCGATACAGCGTTCTACCTTGCGGCGGGCTTTTTTATCGTCGTTTAAATAAGCTGCGTAGGTGTGACATTTCTTCACGCATGTGCCGCACCCGATGCAGAGATCGTCGTTGACCACGGATAGAAAATTGGTCGTATTGGCTATAGGCACGATCATGTTATCGACTCCGTTGGCACAGCAGCATCGGCAGCAGTTGCAGATGCTCGTTTCATCCTTGCTGGTATCGAAATTCGGATGATAGGCCTTATGCACAAGCCCCGCGTCCTCTGCCTTCTTTAAAACCATCAATGCTTCATCCTTCGAGATCATCCTCGAAAAACCCTGCTCCGATGTGAATCTTGCTGATTTGCCGAAAGTAAAACAGTTTTCCCTTTCATCCGTCTGTTTGCAGGGCGTTCCGGACATGTCTTTATGATGCCGGCAAAAGCAATGTCCCAGTGCGATTTCATCAAATTTTTGTATTAGCTCCTCAACCTTTTTAGTCGGAACAATTTTGTCCGCGGCGGCGCTGATTTCTTTATCAATAATAATTTTTATTTTTTCATTTTTAGGTTTGTTGTCAAAGACAGGCACTGTTCTGTCGACCGGCGGCAAATTCGATAAATGAGGGATGAGAGCGTCATAATTCTGCTGGACCATATTATCAAATTCCCCGAACAATTTATCGAATAACAGGGATAGTTCCCTGTTTCTTTCATTCATCTCAATCTTGCCCATAAAAGTATATTCAAAGGCTCCCACGTTTATCAGCGGCAGTAATCTGAAAACCATAATCCCCTTGCTGTTGGGCTGATTGAAGATAACGCCCCTGCTGGCCAGGTCCTTCACTTTTTTATTGATTTCTTCTTCCGATAAGCCGCTCGATAACTTTAACTGTTCCATCGTCTGGGATTTTTTATCATGGAATGCAGAGATAAAATCCAATTCATCTTCAATAATATAATATTTTAAAATTTTAATCAGAGTATCATTGACAGGAATCGGGGTCCCTCCGGCTGTGCTTATGATTTCGCCGGCTTTTTTGTATTTTTCATCAATATTCATATATTTTCCTCCGGATTTAATTTTATAAACAAGTTAGCATTGAATTAAAACATCGCCTTATCCAGTGTATTCAAATACACTATTTCGGAGATTGGTTTGCGTGGAGGCCCTTCTCTCGGCGGCACGGCAGGCTTTCCAATCGGAATGACGGCAACAACTTTATGCCCTTCCGGAACAGCGAGAATATTTTCACAACCTTTATGATCCATCAAGCCAACCACAACAGTGCCTAACCCCAACTCGTGTGCTTTTAAGCAAAGTGTTTGGACGGCTATACCCAAATCGAACATATACCAGTTATGAATCGCCGTGACTTCTTTCCCGCCGTAACAGCCGGATATGCCGGTTTTCGCGCAAGCGACAATCAAGGCGGAAGCAGCAAGCGAACATTTTGTCGCCGGATTCTTTTCGACATAAGTCCCGGTTACCTTTTCAATCAACGCCTTATCGCGGATAACTATAAATTCCCATGTTTGAGTATTAGCCCAGGAAGGAGCCCAACGCACCGCCTCGAATATCTGCCGAAGCTCCTCGTCAGTTACAACATTTTCGGTAAATTTTCTTATGCTCCTGCGTTTTAAGATAGCTTCTTGTAGTTCCATAGTCTGATCTCCATTTTTTTATTTTATACCAATTCTAAATCAAAGCGCTATTTTTGTTGGCGTCGTTGTCGGCTTCCTCAACGTATGTATAATACGCCTCGTTGCCTCCGCCTAGCCGCCCCAATATCATCTTTGATTTAGAATTGGTATTATTTATAAACTGCATCTGACGTCTCGGATTTACTTGATTTAGTCTTTGTAATTTTTTCATCAAAAAAACTTCGGGCTTGATCAGCGACGGCGGAAATGGGGAAAATATTTCCTTTGTAATCCGGTTCCAAAGAGCCGATTAATTCTATAAATATATGAATTGCAACGAACTTGCATCAGCATATTCCGCCATTAATGCTCAGGACCTGTCCGGTTATGTAAGAGGCGTCAGTAGAACACAAAAAGCGAATGACGTTGGCTACTTCTTCCGGTTTTCCCAGACGTGCCATGGGAATCATTTTTTTGATTTCGGCCACAGGCGCGTCCTTAATCATGTCGGTTTCAATTAAACCCGGGGCAACGAGATTAACGCGAATACCAAAGCGCGCTACTTCCGTGGCCAGCGCACGGGAAGCGGCAATTATTCCCGCCTTGGCCGCGGCATAATTTGTCTGCCCGCGATTAGGCATCAGTGCAGATAAGGAGGAAACGGAAACGATGGAACCGCATTTACGCCGGACCATTTCGCGCAAAACAGGTTTCGTGATGTTATAAAAACCTTTCAGCGTTGTGTTGATGACACTGTCCCATTCTTCTTCTCCCAATAACATAAAAAGACCGTCGGCATTAATTCCGGCATTGTTAACGAGCACCTGAATATTTTTATGACGTTCGATAATTGTTTTAACAGCATCTCTAGTTTGTGCCGTGTCGGCAACATCAAATTGAAAAATTTCTCCGTCTCCACCGGCGGATTGCACAAGCTTTAATGTTTCCGCCGCCGCATCTTCATTGGACTTAAAGTTGATGATTACAAAATATCCGGTTTTTGCCAGTTCCACGGCTGTGGCGCGACCGATGCCGCGACTTGCTCCTGTAATTATCGCTGTTTTTTTATCGTCCATATTCTAATAGTGCTCCTAAAAAATAATTTCCTTATTGTCTTCATTCATGCGTAAGGACTAAAGTGAATTCAAAGAGTTTCCGTCATAAAGAGGCCATTGGGTATTTACAAAAGCAGTGCTGATGGCAGTGGCGGCTTTTATTTCCAGAATTCCACTGATAATTTTTATTTTCTCCCGATGCGGAATCAAACTTTCAATATCAACGTTAATCATAGGCAACTTTTGGAAATATTTTTTATATAATAAATGAAAAAACCACGTAGAAGTCAATAAGAATTGTTCTTTTTACGGTAAAAAAGTAAAAAAAAAGATGTTATTTTTTTCGGATACAGCTTCGGCTATGTATTCAAATTACTTGCCATTCCCCTACTTTTCGATACATAATATCTCTTGACAAGAAAATACAGCCCTCATATACTTAATAAGCTGTATAAAAGTTACAACGAATAATAAACTATATTCATATTTTGCATTATAAGCGGCAATTAAGGTTAGAGGAGAAAATCGAAGGATGAAGCAGGCCCTAGTAATAAAAGCTGAACCATTACGGTTAAATTTGAAAACAACTATTCGTCATGCCGCGGCAACGAGAGATGAAGGAGAGAGCATCTGGGTCCAGGCAAAAAGGCATGGACATACAGGGTACGGTGAGGGTTGTCCTCGAGTCTATGTGGCCGGCGATGATCTCGACACAAGTCTCACTTGGATAAAGGAAAATTTTTCCTCCGGCAAGGTGAATTTTGAAACACTGGAAGATCTGAAACAGTGGGCAGAAGAGAAAGAAAAAGAAATTGATAACTACCCGTCGGCATGGTGCGCCATAGAAATGGCGATGCTTGACCTGCTTTCCCGGGAGAGGGGTTGCACTGTTGAAAAGCTACTGGGACTCGACGACGGCAAACTTTGTAGCCGTTACACTGCTGTGCTGGGAGACGGCAAGAAATGGAAATATACCACAATGGCAGAGCAATATCTGATCCGCGGGATTTCGGATTTTAAAATCAAATTAAGCGGCAATCTGGAACGTGATATTGAAAAACTCGATATTCTTGAAAAATTATCTGTAGAGCATCATGCCAAGCCCATACGTGTTCGTCTTGATGCCAATAATTTATGGAAGGATCGCTGTGACGAAGCTATAGAGTATACAATTATGCTGGGGGCTGGGCGGATCTTTGCCATGGAAGAACCTGTGCGGGCGAAAAATGCCGAAGATATAAGCAGGTTCAGCACCGCTACGGGACTCCCCGTTATTCTAGATGAAAGCCTTTGCACCCTCGATGATTTGTTGCTCTACAGAAAGATTGAAGGGAAATTCATAGCGAACATTAAAGTATCGAGGGTGGGTGGCCTTATAAGAGCCTTGAAAATGATTGAAGAGCTGAAAAAACTGCGCTGGCCAGTTATTATCGGATGCCATGTGGGCGAAACATCTTTGCTTACAAGGGCTGCTCTTGTTGTCTCCGGCGCTACCGGAGATAGTCTTATTGCCCATGAGGGAGCATTTGGCGACTATCTGGTGAAACGGGAACCGGTAAGCCCAATGTTAAAATTTGGCCTCGAGGGGCTGCTGGATTTGAATTCTCCCTACTACCTCAAGACTGTTCAGGGACTTCAGGTTATCCCTCCCGAAAACTGGAGCGTTGGATTCGGGATGCAGTGTCGTATGCCAATCATTACGGAAGTTACCACCGAAAATTTAACCTTTACTCGGAAGAACTGATGAAAAAATAAGACTCATGAGAAAAAACCACTTTATCGATTTTCTGTTTTTTACAAAACAGTCGATAATAAATTAGGAAACCTTATCAACAATGAAGGGTTTTAATATGTTTAGCATAGATCGAAATATTAAGCCAGTATTCAAGCTGTATAAAGGCCTAGCTGAACGCAACGAAATAACTGCCCCTTGGCGTTTCCGCAATCAGGATCTTATCCGAAATCACAAACCCAACAAGAAGATTATCAAACAGAAAGAACTGATTAATCTATGGAATAGTCATCACTTTACGGATGGCATGGTATACGTGCAGCTCCATCACCCTCAGTATAACGAAGATATTCTAGTCCGGGCACATCCGGAACCTTGCGGCAATGGCTCGATGACCTGCCGCTGGCCGGAGAAGAGCCGCAGCATTACAGAAAGGGCAGATATTTTAAATATCATTTTCACGGACGGTCTTTCGGTGTTTCTTATCCCCACCCGGCTAAAGGACGTTCAAAAGGATTATTTCACCATTCACCTGCCCGACAAGGGTTATATACTTGGTCAACGTCGGGCCAGACGCTATCTTTGCCAAGGCATTGAGGTCGCAGTGGTGCAAAACGGTTTTTGGTCTCAAGGCCGGCTTGTTGATTTCAGCGCCCTGGCTTTTAGCGTTGAGGTCAGCCCTGAGCCAGCGGGGTCTTTTCGCTGGTTTAATGCCGACAGCCCATCAACCATCCATCTTTATCGGAATGAGCAGATAATTTTTTCGGCATCCTGCAACTTAATCCGGCAGACATCTGATCAGACAACACGGGATATGGTCTTTGCCCCGGCAACCAGCCAAACGAGTCGTGTTCTTAAGAAGAAATCGCGCAATTCCCGCGTCGGGGTCACCCCCATGCCGAATATTACTTTTGATCACCCGGCAACAAGAGAAAAAATTCAACTGGATATTTATGATCTTTCAACCTCGGGCTTTGCCGTTTATCTATCGGCCGAAGAGGATGTACTGATGACCGGAATGATCATTTCTGGTCTGACCATTAATTATGCCGATGCCTTGAAAATGAAATGCAATGCCCAAATCCTCTACCGTCGCGAGGAGAAAAAGGGAAATATTCGCTACGGCTTTGTCATCCGTGATATGGATATCGTCAATTATAACCGTTTGGGTCATATTATCATGAATATTATCGATCCGAACACCCATATTGCCGATGAAGTGGATGCGGATAAATTATGGAAATTTCTTTTTGAGAGCGGTTTCATTTATCCTAAAAAATATAATCTGGTTCAGTCTCACCGGCAGCCCATGAAAGAATTCTATCGGAGGCTTTATCGCGACAATCCGGAATTCATCGCTCAACTGACATACCAGCGAAACGGCCGGATTTACGGACACATCTCCATGATCCACTCCTACGAGCGGACATGGATGATTCATCACCTTGCCGCCGGTACGCTCAACAATAAGCGGACAGGCGTGCAAGTTCTGAAACAAGCCCTCCGTTATATTGATGGTATCTATCGTCTCCCCGCCGCCCAAATGGACTATATGATGTTTTATTATCGTCCCGAAAACAGTTTTCCCGATCATTTTTTTGGCGGTTTTGCCAGGCATCTCAATAATCCGCAAGCCTGTTCTCTTGATCTCTTTTCCTATCTTAGTTATCCGACGTCCGGTGTCCGTCAACCGCTTCCGGCGGGGTGGTCACTGGAACCGTTTATATCATCCGATTTCGGTGAAATAGACCGTTTTTACCGGAATATCTCCGGAGGTCTCTTCCTAGAAATTTTACGTTTGGACAAAGAACAGGAAAACACTGAATCTCTGTCGCAACTGTATGCCCGGAACGGGTTCAAAAGAAGTTGTCAAAGCTTTTCATTGAAAGAAAAAAGGAGGTTAAAGGCTGTACTCATTGTAAACCAATCGGATCCGGGCCTTAGCCTGTCGGACTTCCTCAATGGGATTAAAATTATAGTCAATGATGCGGACGGATTGCCCTGGGAAGCGCTATCGTCTGCCATTTCTCAATTAGTCGGCTCTTATACGATTGACAAAATACCTATTCTAGTTTATCCATCAAGTTACTTGGAGTCAAAAGAAGTTCCTTCTAAAAAACAATATAATTTATGGGTCATGGATGTGAATTATGGTAAAGAGCTTGGTGAATATTTTGTGGCAAATACAAAACATTGGTTTAAATCTTTAATCCGTTTTCTCATTAGGAAATATCTGAAAAAATAATGAATGACACCCCCCTTTATAATAGTCGTATCTTCAAGAGCTATGTGGAGTATCTGAACAGGTACTTTCCGGATATTGATATTGCTCCCATTTTAAAATATGCGAATATTGAAGCCTATCAACTGGATGATGAGGGGCATTGGTTGACGCAGGAACAGGGTGATCGTTTTAACGCAATAATTACAAAGATGACCCAGGATCCGGACATTTCCAGAAAAGTAGGACGGTTTTCCGCTACCTCCCGTGCCTCCGGGGCGTTGGGACAGTATGTGATTGGCCTCATTAATCCGAAGATGGCTTATGCCATTCTCGGGAATCTTAACGCCCGTCTCAGCCGGGGGACCATTTTTACGACCAAAGTCGTTGGGCCTTATCAAGTTGAGGCAAGAGCTGTATTACAGCCGGGGGTGGTTGAAAAACCTTATCAGTGTCTTAACCGGCTGGGTACACTGGAGTCGATGACGAAACCTTTCACCGATGAATTTGCCAATATAGAGCATCCTGTCTGTATTCATAAGGGAGGGGACTGCTGCCTCTATATCATCAGATGGAAAAAAACACGCGCCTTTGTCTGGAAAAAGATCCGCAGTTATTCTTTGATTATCGGTTTTGTGATCTCCCTCGTCTTATTTGACATTCTCAAACCCGCTCACTGGGATGCGCTGATCTTGATGTATATGATCATGGTCATGGGCGTTACGCTATATACAGAACATCTGGAAAAAAAGGAGCTCCTCGCCAATATCCAGAACCAGGGGGATTCAGCGGAACGTCTCCTGGAGCAGATCAATAAACGATATAATGAGTCCCTGTTGATCCAGGAAATCGGCCAAGCCTCCTCCATGATCATGGAGGAAGATCAACTGCTCAACTTCATAATGGAGTCCCTGGGAAAAAGACTGGATTTCGACCGGGGCATGATTATGCTTGCCAACAAGCAAAAAGACAGTCTCGTTTATACGGTCAGTTATGGATATAACCCAAGAGATGAAAATTTCGTGAAGAACATTAAATTTCATCTGGATAACCCTCTCTCCAAGGGTGTGGCGGTAAATGCTTTCAAAAACCAAAAACCAATCTTGGTTAATGATATCTCCGAAATCGCGAATGATCTTTCAGCGAAAAGCATCGATTTTGTCCGCGCCATGGGCGCCCAATCTTTTATCGTCGTTCCTATTGTTTATAAAGGGGAATCCATAGGTATTATGATGGTGGATAATGTGCAGTCAAAAAAACAACTCGGCCAGACGGAGATGAGTCTTTTGATGGGCATTGCCCCGCAGATCGGTATCAGCATCAATAATGCCATCTCTTATCAGAAAATAAAAGAGAGCGAGGCGCGGTTCAGATCGCTCAGCGAAAATGCGCCGGATATAATTTATACCTTGGGTATCAACGGGGAATTTACCTATGTCAACCCGGCAATTGAAACGATTTTGGGGTATCGGCCCGAGGAAATCATTGGTAAACATTTTATAAATATTGCCAGAAAAGAAGAGATAGCGACATATATTAAAGCCTTTAAGCAAGTCAGAGACCGGAAGCAAACCATTAAAGAAGAGATAGGCACCCTTCTTCATAAGGATGGTACGGAGCGGTACTTCAGCCTCAGTGGTGCGCCAAATTTTGATTCAGAAGGAAATTTTATCGGATTGGTCGGAACATTTAAAAATCTGACTGACATCAGAAGATCGGAAGCAGAACTGAAAAAGAGCCTTGAAAAGCTTCAATCAGCCATGAGCAGCACCATTGATGCTATTTCCCTGATTGTTGAATCAAGGGATCCCTACACGGCAGGTCATCAAAGACGCGTAGCTAAGCTCGCCGTGGCCATAGCCGAAAAATTGGGTTTATCGGAAGAGAAAATCGAATTTATTCGTATGGGCAGCCTGATCCACGATATAGGGAAAATATATATTCCCGCTTCTATCCTGACAAAACCATCACGATTGAGTGACCTTGAATTCGCAATGATGAAAACTCATCCGACCGTGGGTTATAAAATATTGAATAAAGTTGATTTTATTCCAGTTATCGTTGATATAGTTTATCAACACCACGAAAGAATAGATGGTTCGGGATATCCATTAGGGATTTCCGGTGATAAAATATTTTTAGAATCCAGAATTGTCGCCGTTGCAGACACGGTTGAAGCCATTGCCAGCAACCGTCCATACAGACCTGCACGGGGAATAGCGTTTGCGCTGGAAGAAATTAAAAAACAACGCGGTCTTGGCCTCGACGCCAGAGTTGTTGATACCTGTCTGGATCTTTTTGAAAAACAAGGCTTCGAGTTTAAGCAGGATGACGCAGAATTGGATATTGGTGTTCAATGGATTTAGACCTTCTCTTAACGGAAGCCGACAACGACGTCAACAAGAATATCACTTTGATTTAGGATTGGAGAACTACCTCTTATATCTGACCATCACCTGCGCTTCCGCCAGCACATGACCCTTCATCGCTTTGAGCAGTTCTTCTTTAGATAATCCGGCATTCAGATTCAGCATAGTATCCAGAGCATACAATTTAAAGTAATAGCGGTGTGTGCCGCCAGGAGGACAGGGGCCATCGTAGCCAAAACGGTGGGAAGTGTTTTTGCCGCTTTTTCCCAAACCAGCGATTTCTTCCTGTCGGGAAACTTTTTCCGGCAGAGAATTGACATTTGCCGGTATATCGAAAATTACCCAGTGTACCCAGATACCCGCGGGCGCGTCGGGATCATCGCAGATGAGCGCGAAA
Source organism: Smithella sp. (assembly GCA_049517435.1). Taxonomy (GTDB): domain Bacteria; phylum Desulfobacterota; class Syntrophia; order Syntrophales; family Smithellaceae; genus Smithella. The sequence goes on from JBEKRZ010000003.1 coordinate 52,274, forward strand.
CTTTTTGTTTCTTTCGGCGCGCCACTCCAGGCAAGCGGCGGCGAAATATTCTGGCCGTCACAGGTGTACCTAGCCGGGATCATATCTTCATGGTTAAACGACGAACTTTTTATTTCCATGGTTTTTCCTCCTTTTATTTTAGTGTTCATTTGATCTTTTGCTTGCGCGAGCATGTTTCCGCCGCCAGCAATTAAAAAGATGGTCAGGAAAAAACAAAATGGATAGTTTTTCATTTCTGTTCCCTCCATATATCAAAACAAACTAAAATCAATTTAATAATGTTATTACACTCAAAAAGTTTCGCCGCCTCACTCTGAATCGTGCACATCTCCCTGACAAATCCTAGTAATGCCAGAGACACAGTCATGTGCGCCACACACCCCAGCCCAGCGTATGGGGGCAATATTTCTTGACATACAAGACTGAAATTCCTATAATTCAAAAATGAAGAAGCAATGTTTTATCAAAAATGAACTTGAAACGGATTTCATATATCCGGAAAAGTACAACCACATATATCAGAGCCGTCAGGTATTAAAAGAAATATATGATATATTGTACAGGATGGCAATGTGAAAATATTGTTAATTCACCCATTAAAACGTGGTAGACTTGGCAGCAAGAAACTAATCAAACCTTACCTACCTCCTCTCACCATCCCAACCCTCGCAGGTTTGACACCGAGAGGTGTTCACGTAGAGTTGTGCGATGAAAGCGTCGATGAAATAGATTTTAACACTGATGCGGATCTAATAGGAATCACTGGAATTACAAGTCAAATAAACCGCGGCTATGACATTTCCAAGGCTTTTCGTAATAAAGGCAAAAAAGTGATTATGGGTGGGATTCATGTTTCTTCACAAAGAGATGAAGCGCGGCAGTTTGCCGACAGCATAGTAATTGGCGAAGCGGAAGATGTCTGGTCTGACATTATAGAAGATTTTCAAAACAACAATTTAAAAGAAGAATATAAGGCCGATAACTACTGCGATTTAAAGACCTTGGTAATCCCCCGATATGAATTGCTGAAACTTGATAGATACCGAAAGTCTACTGGCACTAATATGCCGCGCTTGCCAATCCAGGCTACAAGAGGTTGTCCGTTCAACTGTAATTTCTGTACTGTCACGAAATTCTGGGGTCCGAAGATCAGGAAGAAACCTTTGGAGAATGTTGAAAGAGAATTATTAAATATTAAAGCTCTGGGTACGAACAGAGTTTTTTTTACAGATGACAATTTTATTGCCGATGTACAATACACCAGAGATCTGCTTAAATTGATAAAAAAGCATGATTTTACCTTCTTTTGCCAGGTAAGTACGAATATCGAAAAACATGAAGACATTATAATTGCGATGGGTGAAGCCAAATGTACAGGGGTCTTCATGGGCATTGAATCATTGTCAGAGGATAATTTGGCAAATATGAATAAAGAATTCAACAAATTGGTTGATTACAAAAAATTATTTGCATTATTCGATAAATCAAATATTCAGGTCACTGCAAGCTTGATCATGGGCTTGGATGGCGATAATAAAGAAACGATGGAAGGCACAATACAAAAACTCAGCGATCTAGGTGTAAACTATATTCAACTATATGTGCCTGCATTACTCCCTGGTACTGAGTTAAGAGAACAGTATGTGAAAGAAGACAGAATTACGGATTACAACTGGGATAATCAAGATGGCATCAGTGTCACATTTCGGCCCAAACTGATTACCGCTGACGAACTGCAGCATGCATATTGGGAAATATATAAGGCCTTCTACTCTTATCGATCCATAAAAAAGCGCATCATTAATTTGAATAATTTACGACGTGGGCTGAAGACTATGTTAATTAGGCTAAGAACAAACATATATTTTAATCACAGATTAAAATACGGATTACATCCATATGAGAATTAACGCGGATACCTCTGAATGACAGCAATGGATAAACATACCTTTAAATTAGCTTAGCGATCATTTCCAGCTTCATCCTCTTCTTGAAAATAAGTTTTCGCTATCAGCGGCATTTGCGGATAACACCATTTAATAATGAAAGGAAAATATTATGTTCTGTCCAAAATGCAAAAGCGAATATCGCGATGGTTTTTATAAGTGCGTCGATTGCGGCGCTGATCTGGTTACCGAACAGCCTCCGGAACTTATGGAAGAAGTAAGTTATGTCGATCTCGTTGAAGTCTATTCCACGTATCAGCAAAGCGATATCGCTTTTATAAAATCTGTCTTTGATGGCGAAGGCATAACATATTTTTTTGAAGGAGAAAGTTCTATTATGATCGTCGCGGGGGGAGCTTATGCCCGTCTTTTGGTGAAGGCCGAAGAAGTTCAGAGGGCAAAAGAGATTTTGCAGGACTTGGGATTTTTGGAAAGAGTTTGAACTTTGATAGGCCCCGAGCCGATAATCAAAACTTTCTTTATATCTTTGCGTTTTCCCCTTTGTTATCCTTTCATCATTAATGAATTAATCATTTCTTGTATTCTGTATCGACTGTTATCCCAATGCCCCCGCGCGCTGCAAATTCCGCACTTACCTTGCACCAGCGCGGCTGGAGCGCGACTACCAAATCATCAAGCATTATATTGGTGACGTGTTCGTGGAAAACGCCTTCATTGCGGAAAGACCACAAATACAATTTTAATGATTTGGATTCGATAATTTTCTTATCCGGAATGTATTGAATTTTAATTTTGGCGAAATCCGGCTGGCCCGTTTTGGGGCAGACACAGGTAAATTCTTCGGTTTGCAGTGTAATCACATAATCACGTCTATCATTGTGATTGGGAAATGTCTCCAGCTTGCGTATAGGCTTTGCCGGTTTGCCCAGCAGAGTTAAACCTGCCAGATCATTTTTTTTTGTGTTTTTTGCCATGAGTTCCCCTGAAAAATAAGTAGTATGTTTGGTTACCAAAAGAAAGGATTAATATCAAGAATATTTGATGCGCAAAAAAATCCCCCTTTTGGAGATGTTTTTGTGATAAATTTACAGCAAGAGTGGAGCCTCCTCATTCAGGAGCCAGAGGCTCCTTACAATAACGCGACCTCCCGCGGGTTACGGCGCATTCCTCACCAAACTGGAGCCGGATGATTACAAGTCGCGGGATCAAAAAGGGAGAAATGCACTATGACAGAACAAAAGCCAGCCATTCCGGAAAATACCTGGAAATGCAGTAATTGCGGCAACACGGTTGTGGAAATTCAGCCGCCGGAAGTATGCCCTTCCTGCCAACAGAAATGCGAATTTCTGAATGTGACCTGCTACCAGCCGGATTGCGGCTTTACCGGAATGGATAAACGATTAAAGTAAGCTACTGGATTTCATCTTGAATATATTCCACAATAATACGTCCCGCTTTTTCGCTGTGAGTTTCCATATTACTTTTAAGCTCTATGTAAGTGGAATCAGGTAGTATCTTTATAAGATGCTTTATGTTTTCTGTATCATGGAGCGTGTCTGTCGTAGCGCCGATAATGAGACATGGAACAGTGATGTTGTCTATGCGATCCCATATCGCGTAGTTTCTAATAGCAAGCGCGTTAGCTTTCAGTTTGTATGGATCTGCGCAGTCTATGGTGTTTTCATATTTTTCAATCTGTTCTTTACAGTTTTTTTTATCCAGCCTGAAGTTTCTTAGATACCATTTTATTACAGGCTTTACCGTAAAGTAGAGTGAAGGATGTATTGCTGGAATTATTGTTCCCAGTATTTTGGGGAATCTAAACTCGGTATTTGGAGCGATCAATACCGCGGATGAAGGTTTCTGCTTCTCTGATCCGCAGTATTCAAGAATCGCAGAAGCACCGAGTGAACTTCCCGCAAGTATAAATTTTTCTGATGGTGAGATAACTTTTTCTACGATCTCACCTATGTCGAGTTTAAGACGCTCAATGGAGAAGCTTACTTTTTTTACATCAGGAACCGTTGATGACTGTTTTTCCCTCGACTCAAGGTAGATGACTCTGTACTCAGCGGTTAGAACTTTCAGCACGTCTTTCCATCCGGAGATCAGTGAAATCCATCCTGCTACAAAAAAAATAACAGGTTTTCCCTGCGAAACATTTTGTGGAGTGAAATCAATTATCTTAAGAGAAACTCCATCTGAAACGTTAAGCATATATTCTTTAACGCTTGTTGAATGGTCAGTGTATAGGGAATAATCCATATTATTTGCCTTGGACTATTTGCATTTGAAAGAGTTCTACATTAATCTATTTAGGTTAATCTAAAAATTATTTATAAATCTAACGAATATGAAGAACAGCTTTTCCTCATCTCTACCGGATCCCAACTAGCCGGGTACAATGATTTTAGATGCTTCCTGACGCCTCATCTCTTCTGCTTCGGCAATCATATCCTGAACTGATTTTTCAATGGCTGCAGGTAATTTCGCCGCCGCTTCGCTTAAATTTTTTGCACCTTCAATAAGGCACTGAACCGGAATCGGTCCGTTGGGCGACATAAGCTGAGTCATGCCGGTAAAAATGGCCTCTCGGCTCTCATCAATCGAACCGTCAATTTTCACCGGCGTGAGGCGCCGGATTGTGGCAAAAGTCAGATCGGTGAAGGCTTCTTCTTTGTAAAGGTTATCTATATTTATTTTAATATCCGTTATTTTGGTTCCGTTGGCGTTATTCATGGATTGTCTCCTCCTTAAATATGCGGGCTTCTTCGTATGCCCCGAAAAACAACGGAAACTGTAAGCTAAACGGCCTCCTCTTTTTTCGGATCATTACTCACTTCAATATAATTTAAAAACCAGTTACGTTAAATTGATGAAAACTTCAATTAATATTTTTGCCGATTCCAGATAAAAGCGCAATCAGCTTTTTTCCATCGTTTTATGGAATTGAATCCGCGGCCATTCTTCCATGGTGTGGGACAGGCGCCATTCACTCAAGGCCAGATAAACTAGGTTTCCTTCGGTGTCTAAAGCAAGGTTGGTCTGATTTTTCTTTTGAAAATCTTCCATTATTTTGGCGTCGTCACAGGTTACCCAACGCGCAGCGGCATAATCGGTTTTTTCATAGTCGGCATAGACGCTGTATTCGTTTTTAAGGCGCGACATTGTTACGTCAAATTGCAGAACGCCGACGGCGCCAAGGATATTGTCCGAGCCCCACAAGGGTTTGAAAACCTGAATCGCGCCTTCTTCGGATAGCTGAGTAAGCCCTTTTTGCAGGTGTTTTATTCTCAGCGGATCTTTTAAGCGTACGCGGCAGAAGTGTTCCGGAGCAAAATGGGGAATGCCGGTAAACTTCAACGGCTCCTTCTGCGTGAAAGTATCTCCAATTTTGATTGTTCCGTGATTATGGATGCCGATGATGTCTCCCGGATAAGCTTCTTCAATATTGGTGCGATCCTGCGCCATAAAAATTGTGGCATTGGATAAAGATATTTCTTTGCCGATACGGTGATGGATTACATGCATTCCTCGCTGGAACTTTCCGGAGCAAATCCGTAAAAACGCGATGCGGTCGCGGTGCGCCGGATCCATATTGGCTTGTATTTTGAAGGCGAAACCGGAAAAATCATCTTCATCGGGGCTAACTTCTCTGGTTGTTGTGGGACGCGCGACAGGCGGCGGCGCTATTTCCACAAAAGCATCCAGTAATTCCTTCACGCCGAAATTGTTGATGGCACTGCCGAAGAAAACAGGTGTTTGGCTGGCTTTTAAGTATTCTTTCAAATCAAATGGATTGGCCGCCCCTTCCAGCAAGGCAACTTCTTCGCGGAGTTCATTAGCCTGACTTTCCAATAATTCATCAAGAAGCGGATCGGATAAATCATTAATGACAACTCCGTCCTCCGAACGCCGCGCTTTGCCCGGTGTAAACAGATGCAGTTTCTTATCATATATATTGTAAACGCCCTTGAAACGCTTGCCCATGCCGATGGGCCAGGATAGCGGCGAACACTCAATTTGCAGTTTGTCTTCAATATCCGCCAGAATATCCAGCGGCGCCAGAGAATCACGATCCATCTTATTAATAAAAGTTATTATCGGAGTATTGCGCAGACGGCATACTTCCATGAGTTTCTGGGTTTGGGATTCCACACCTTTGGAACCGTCAATAACCATCAGCGCGCTATCCACGGCGGTCAGCACGCGGTAAGTATCTTCCGAAAAGTCCTGATGACCGGGCGTGTCCAGAAGATTTATTTCGCAATCCGCGTATTCGAATTTCATGACTGACGAGGTGACGGAAATGCCACGGTCTTTTTCGATGGCCATCCAGTCGCTTAAAGCGTGCTTTGACGCTTTACGGGCTTTGACCGCTCCGGCAAGTTGAATGGCTCCGCCGAAAAGCAGAAGCTTTTCAGTTAAAGTGGTCTTGCCTGCGTCGGGATGGCTGATAATGCCGAATGTGCGGCGGCGTTCGATTTCTTTTTGTAAATGCTTACTCAAAATAACCTCATCATCAATTATCTCTTTGTCCTTTTTGCATTGACGCCCGCCGTGTCGCGTCCAGTTCCATTTTCCGCAGGCGCACGCTTTGGGGAGTTACTTCCACCAACTCATTCTCGGAAATGAATTCGATGGCCTGATCCAGAGACAGAACACGCGGCGGCCGGAGAATTATTGTGGCATCAGATGTGGATGCTCGCATATTCGTCAACTTTTTTTCTTTAGTGATATTAACATCCATATCGCCTGTACGGTTGCGCTCTCCCACTACCATTCCTCCATAAACTTCCGTGCCGACTTCCACGATCATTTCTCCACGGTCTTCCATGGCGAAGCTGGCGTAAGACGTGATCCGTCCGGGACGGTCAGCCACTAAAACACCGCTCATGCGTTGAGGAATCGGGCCGAACCAGGGAGCATAACTTTCCAACAGCGAATTCATTACTCCGCCGCCTTTGGTGTCCGTCAAGAACTGGCTGCGAAAGCCGATTAAACCTCGAGACGGGATTAAAAATTCCATGCTGACTCTGCCACTGCCTTTATTCACGAGGCTCTCTAACCGACCCTTGCGCACAGCCAGTTTTTCCGTAATTTTTCCGACAAATTCTTCCGGTATATCCAAAAATAATCTTTCCACCGGTTCCACCGTTTTGCCGTTTTGTTCTTTGGTGATAACCTGTGGGCGGGAAACCATTAATTCATAACCTTCGCGGCGCATGGTTTCAATTAATACTGCCATTTGCAATTCACCGCGCCCACAAACTTCAAAGGCGTTGGTTTTTCCCAATTTCTTTATTTTGATGGCAACATTTCTCAGCGATTCTTTTTCCAGCCTCTCCAGCAAATGGCGAGAAGTGAGAAATTTACCTTCTTTGCCGGCGAAGGGACTGTCGTTTACATAAAATATCATAGATATGGTTGGTTCATCGACCAGCAAACGGGGCAGCGGCTGCGGAGATATAAAAGAAGAAATTGTATCGCCGATAGTGACATTTTCCACTCCGGACAGAGCAATAATATCTCCGGACTCAGCGATAGTCACCGGTTTTTTTGCCAGACCATAAAAAGTATAAAGAGCGCTTAATTTGACACCGGGAATTATTTTATCTTGGGAGCAAAGGCTGTAATTGGTGTTCATTTCCAATTTGCCGCTTTGCAGACGGCCGATGGCAATTTGTCCAACATAAGAATCATAATCCAAATTGGTAACCAGAAATTGTGTAATGGCTTCATCATCTCCCTCAGGAGCCGGTACATAATCAATGATTGTCTGAAGCAGCGGCTGCAAATCGGCGGAGTCATCGCCCAGCTTTCTATGGCTGACTCCGATTTTGGCATTGGTGTAAAGGATGGGAAATTCAATTTGTTTTTCTTCCGCGCCTAAATCGATGAAAAGATCGTAGGAATCATTGATCACTTCGTCAATACGGGCATCACTTCTATCAATTTTATTTATGACTAAAATAATCGGCAGGCGCAGTGCCAGAGCTTTTTTTAAAACAAATCTTGTTTGCGGCAATGGTCCTTCACTGGCATCAACCAGAAGGATTGCGCCATCAACCATATTAAGGCTGCGTTCCACTTCGCCACCGAAATCGGCATGGCCGGGCGTATCAACGATATTAATTTTTACCCCGTTGTACTCCACGGCGGTATTTTTTGCAGTGATTGTGATTCCACGCTCTTTTTCCAGATCCATCGAATCCATCACGCGATCCTCTACAACTTGATTAGAACGAAAAACCCCCGTCTGTTTTAATAAGGCATTAAGCAACGTTGTTTTGCCATGATCGACATGGGAAATAATGGCAATATTTCTTAAATGATCTTTTTTCATTTTTTAAAATCCTTTTGGGTTATGGTTTTGAACTGAATTCTCTGATTTACAGCAGTTTTGAACACAACCAATTTTTACTTAGGGATGGTTAAACATAATCTTTCTTCAAAAATCATAGCAAAAAACTCATATTTTAACCAGCTATTTCTTTTATAACAATTTATACTGTTTGTTATTCAAAACTTTGATGAGGTCGCTATGACGAGGCGCTACGTTTTTATATTACGGTAAGTCAATAATGTTCTTGACTTGCAACCACCTTTTTTTTATGCTCCGTGAAATTAATATAAATATTTTGTATCTTTAGGAATACTATTATGCTGAATTTTTTGCCGTCAAGTCTTGTGGGAGTGATCGCGGGATTTCTTCTTTTCATTAATGTGTTATTTTGGGTAACTATTTTATATGTGTTCTCCATTCCGAAAATCCTTTTTCCCTGGCCACCGTTGCTCCGGGTGATCAACAGAATTCTTCATTGGATTGGAGAAAATTGGATTGCCTGTAACAGCGGGTGGATGCGCCTTACTCAAAAAACCCAGTGGGATGTGCAGGGCGTAGAGGGCTTGAATTATCACGGTTGGTATTTGGTCGTCAGTAATCATCAATCCTGGGTTGATATACTAGTGATGCAGCATCTGTTGAATCGCCGCATTCCCCTGCTGAAATTCTTTATTAAGAGGGAACTTATTAAAGTGCCGTTAATGGGTCCTGCCTGGTGGGCGCTGGATTTTCCGTTCTTATATCGCCACGGCATTGAATACCTGAAAAAGTATCCCGAACAAAAAGGCAAGGATTTTGAAACAACGCGCCGGGCCTGCGAGAAATTTGCGTATATTCCTACCAGCGTGATGAATTTTCTCGAAGGCACACGCTTTACCGAAGCAAAGCACGACCGGCAAAATAGTGAATACAAATTTCTCCTGCGTCCCAAATCCGGCGGACTTGCATTGGCGTTAAACGTGCTGGGCGAAAAATTTAATTCCATACTGGATATTACCATTGTATATCCGGATGGAATTCCAACATTTAAGGAATTTCTCTGCGGCAAGGTCAAACGTATAATTGTGCGTATGAAGACAATAGAAATTCCGCAACAGTTTTTGCACGGCGATTACGAAGGCGATCAGGCCTTTCGTGTTGCCATTCACAAATGGGTGCAGCAGCTTTGGCAGGAAAAAGATCTGCAGATACAAGAGCTGAGGAAAAAGGCCGGAGCCATCGAATAACCTGGAATTTCCCAACTTGCTTAAATAAAGTATTAATATAACGAAAATCGGAAAATACCAACTTGGTATATTAAATGTTGGCCTAGACAATGTCAGACCAGAGGTGAGAAATCGTGATACAGAGGCACCTAGTTCACAGCTTTCCTCGGCCGAAACCAAGAGAGACTGAGGAATCGACCTTAAGAAGAGCACTTGCGATTCTTGCATTGATCCGAAAAATCGGACTAGTTCTCGCTCCTGAAATTCTCGATTGGGACCTACGAGCAATTGCCGCAGGAAGCGAAAAACTTCAATTGCTTCAGCGACGGCTTTGCTTGACAGAAATTTCTCCCTCCGAGCTTTGCCAGCACAGCACAATGTTCGGGCCTATCGCCATTGCATTTGATGTTGAAAAGATGCGTGACGCATACCACACGAAGTATGTTTTAGAGCGTCTGCAGGAGCTCAAGAACTTAAGCGATCCTGCCTTCGTTGCGGAACATATCCAGAAGCCGGTGGACCCAAACTACAACTTGAATTTGCGTAATTCAGATCCTGCTGGAAACATAATTGCTACGTATGACGTACCTGCCAAACAAGTTCAAAGTATGCTCAAGTACGTTGGATTCAACAACATTCCGTTTGACCATAGCATTGGCATCTTAAGCATATTCCTGAACATGTTTTGTCCCACGGATAATACTCAAACAGGTGAGCAGCTTGGTTACTATCGTCAGAGGGAGTGGCGCGTGATAGCCGGCGACGTGAAATTAAATGACCGATCGCTCGGGCGGCAACTCTTGGATGAGGAGAAGGCGGAACTGTTGGCAATCGATCAACTGTTCTGGGATAAGGTTCTTACTTACGGCGATCACCAAAGTCGACGCTGTGACTTAGCATTGGTTTACAAACCAATCACAGGTTGGAACGCTTTCGAGTTTGCTGAGGCAATCTATGCTCCCGGACACGCGCTCGAACAAGTTCGGGCAGTAGTAGGTGATGACATTCCCATTTATAGCCTTCCGAAAGGATAGATTCTTGAGCGCGCACTGGCCCATCAATCGCTTCCAGCCCTCGCTCCGCCATGGCAAATCCGCGGCTGAAGCGGAGCGTTATGCCCAGCATTCGCCGGGGTTCCCTGCCGGGATGTGTTACCAACAAAAATAACGCTTTGATTTAGAAATGAAATCAAACCGCCATTGGTGATCTGGGCGACCATAAAGACCGATTACTATTGTCGAAGGAACGCTGCGTCGGCCTTCTTTTTGCTTGCGGCCGGGTAGAAAAAAGCTTTCTGCCTCCATTGAACTTCATTTCGTTCGCGCCTCGATTGCTATGGGCTGGGGCTTTGTCTGACGGCATTCCGCTGGTTAATCCGTCAACACTGCGGTATTGGAGTTTTTCTCCGAGCACTCTTTTCAGAGAATGAGCAAGGCCGGCATCCTCGGCTGTCACAAAAGTAAAGGCATCGCCGATTTTGGAGGCGCGCCCTGTTCTGCCGATGCGATGAGTATAGGCATCCGCAGTTGACGGCATATCATAATTAATAACATGGGAAATTCTTGTCACATCAATGCCGCGGGCGGCGATATCGGTCGCCACCATAATTTCATAACGGCCGTCGCGGAAGCCGTCAAGAGATTGCTGACGTTTCTGCTGCGATAAATTTCCATGCAGTGAAGTAACCTTATATCCTGATTTATCCAACTGCTGGGCAACGCTTTTTGCGCGCGATTTTGTCCGGGTAAAGACGAGAACGGAATCAGTTTCGGTACTATCAAGAATATTTTTCAACAGCTCTGTTTTAGAACTCATTTGTACCGGGTAAAATTTATGTGCAACCGTTTCTACCGGCGCTGCGTGGCCGATTTGGATATTGACCGGATTTAGCAGAAGATCATTAGCCAGGCTTTTTATATCGTTGGGCATGGTCGCGGAGAAAAGCAACGTTTGACGCTGCTTGGGAAGATGTTTCACGATTTTCCGGACATCCGGCAGAAAGCCCATATCGAACATATGATCCGCCTCATCAAGTACCAGCACCTCTACATGGGATAAATCAATTGTGTTGCGTTGGATATGGTCAAGCAGGCGGCCGGGACACGCGGAAACAATGTCAACTTTATCGCGGAGCCTTGATATCTGGCCATTAATGTTCACTCCGCCATAGATGGAGGCGCTGTGGATTTGCGCCCTGCGACCTAATTGCCCTATCGCTTTGTGTGTTTGTTCACTCAACTCCCGCGTCGGCGCTATGATCAGGGCGCGGATACGGCCGCGCGGCCCCTGCATAAGGCGCTGCAGAATCGGTAGAACAAAAGCGGCTGTTTTCCCGGTTCCGGTTTGGGCAAGCCCCATAACATCTCGGCCTTCCATAATCGGCGGGATTGATTCTAATTGAATTGGTGTCGGCACTTTGTAGCCTTGCGCCTGCACGCCGGCAAATATTTTCGCATGTAACTCAAACTTCTCAAAACTCATTATTTCTTTTTCCTTCATTTTCAGTATTGGTGACTATTGAACCCATTTCTAATCGTTGCGGCTTTTCAATATATGCCATATGCCGCTTTATTGTGCCGGGCAGCATCCGCAAAGATGATATGCATTCATGGCACTATAGCTGGATTCTATTACGATTAGCTGGATTTTCCTGCCGAAGTTTCCAAGAGAAAAAAGTTAGGAAGGTAATTAACTATCGCTATCACGAGGCACTCTTTACAGGCATAATTAATAAATAGCAAGGAATATCTTTATGCCGGGATTAATACCAATTAGCTATCGGATACTAAAAGGTTGCTTAACCGGGCATAATACCAAGTAAGCTTTCAAAAATTCTTATCTTAATTTTTGAAAGCAACTTGGTATTATCTTCCTTAAATCATATAAATTGCCGATTCGACATTTTGCCTTCATAGATGCCAATATAATCACGGGTATGACCCCCAAAGCAAGCTTTGGGAAATTGTACCCCACAAAGCGGAGGAGAATTCGCTAACTGTAAAGTCCCACATGGCTTCGCATGTGGGATAATTCCACTTGCGCTTCGATCTTCATTTCATTTGATCTTAGCGAGTGTCATTAAATTGGAGTTTCAACAACAAAAATACCTTGACATATTCCTCATAATATTTAAACGTTTGGTTAAACTGGACGGTTAAAAAAGACTTCGTAAAAAACTCTCGGCACGTGTGACCTTCAGGTTATAAGCCGGAATGACTGGTAATACTTAGAAAAGATTTCTCGAAGCTTTGCTTCGAGAAATGAGAAGCAGTCATGGTGTCAACATTGATTAAAAAAGTAATTGATATAGAAAAACCGGGAAAGACCGCTGAGAAAATTTTAACGGCGGCACGCGCCGTATTTGCCGAAAATGGTTACAACGGGGCTCATGTTGATGAAATCGCCGAGCGCGCCGGTGTGAATAAAGCGACTCTCTATTATCAGATTGGCGACAAGGATACTCTTTACGCCAACGTGATCCATCAGGTACTAGGCAACACTGCCAAAAATATTGCCGGAGCAGTGGCCAAGGCTGATCATCCGGAAGAAAAGCTTAAAGCTTATATACATTATATCGCTAACACCGTGGATAAAAATCCGGAATTACCGCCGATCATGATGCGGGAGATTGCCTCGGGCGGCCAAACCTTGCCGCAAGTCGTCGTTGAAGACATTGCTTCAGTCCTGAAAGTATTAATTAGCATTCTCGATCAAGGGAAAAAGAAAGGAATATTTACGGATACCATACCTTTCCTTATCCACATGATGATTGTGGGAACAATTCTTTTTTATAAAAAGGCTCTGCCGATTAAAGATAGGCAGTCATGGCTGCCTGCCGCGATTAAAGCCCGTGATAAAAAATTAAAGGGGACTCTGGGTGAGGAAGTGGCGAAGTTGGTGCTAAAGGCGATAAAGAGATGATCGTCAGGATGGTAAAATCATTATAAATAGCAGTAATACCAATTTGCAGTCAAAAGTATACCGAGGCAGCAAGGAAGAGGCGACGCAGGCGTATTCTAATATACGTCGAGGCGCCGATGACGTAGCCAACAAAGGTAGACGAATGAATGCGAATTGGTATAAATACTGCGGACAAAAATGTGAAACGGAGGTTGAGCGTTGAAAAAAAGAATAATAATTATCGTTTTTATAATTCTCTTTGTAACAGTCGGATCGCTGGTTTATTTCGGCCAAAAAAATAATCGCGAAAAGGGGCTTTTTTATTCCGGCACAATAGAAACAACACAGGCGAATTTATCTTTCCAGATTCCCGGGCGTGTTGTTAAGGTCAATGTTCAGGAAGGGCAGCCCGTTACTAAAGACCAGATTATCGCTGAGTTGGACCGCGTGGAATTTGAATCACGTTATGAGCAAGCCAAAGCAAATCTGGATCGGGCGCAAAAAACAAAACAGCAACTTCAAACAGTGCTGGATATCAACAAGAAAACGCTGCCCTCGGAAGTGGCCAGAGCCACGGCGGCCGTGAATAGCGCCAGAGATACTTTGATAGATGCCAAAAAGAATTACCAGCGGTTCGAGGAACTATTTGGAAAGGGTGTGGCTACGGAAAAAGAGAGGGATACATTGAAGCTCAACTATGAAGTGGCCCAATCACGGCTCGCTGAAAGTGAATCCATGCTGAAACTGGCGCAGGGTAATTTAACCAGAATAGACGCCGCCAAGCAGGATATCGAGGTAGCCTCTGCGCAAATCAATTCGATTAACGCGTCATTAAATCAAGCATCCATCCAGTTGGATTATACGCAATTAAAATCGCCCATGAATGGCGTAATAACCAGCCGTAATGTTGAACCGGGCGAAACTGTAAATCCTGGAAGAGAAGTCATTACTATTTCCGATCTTGCCCGCGTTGATCTGAAAATATTTGTGGATGAAACGGAAATCGGCAAAGTCAGGCCGGGCCAGAAGGTAGATGTAAAGGTAGATACCTTTCCCGGTAAAACTTACACCGGATCGGTTTCCTTTGTCTCTCCGGAAGGGGAATTTACTCCGAAAATCATTCAGACAAAAAAGGAAAGGGTGAAACTGGTATATCTGGTAAAAGTATCCATAGTGAATCCCAACTTTGAACTCAAGTCGGGAATGCCGGCTGATGCCTGGCTGCGGTAGGGGAGCTCCTGATGATCGTGTCCCCGGAAAATTCCCCGCCCATGGTGGAAGTCAGAAACGTTACCCTGCGCTTTGATCTTGTCGAGGCGGTCAAAGATGTTTCCTTCCATGTGAACAACGGCAATATTTTCGGCTTGGTCGGTTCCGACGGCGCCGGCAAATCAACGCTCCTGCGGCTGATTGCCACCATGATCAAACCAATGCAAGGTGAAATTTTCGTGGGAGGCCTCAATGTTGTCACCCAGAGGCAAGCAATCAAAAACATTATCGGATATATGCCGCAGCGGTTCGGTCTGTATCAGGATCTGACTGTTGATGAGAATATGAATTTCTTCATGGATGTTTTTGGTATAGCGCGTGCGGAAAGAAAAATACGTAGAGAGAAATATCTGGGATTTTCCAATTTGCTGCCGTTTGTGGACAGACTGGCCGGTAATCTTTCCGGGGGCATGAAACAGAAACTGGGATTGGCCTGCGTGCTGGTGCACGAACCACAATTGTTGATTCTGGACGAACCGACAAACGGCGTTGATCCGGTGTCGCGGCATGAATTCTGGGAAATATTGGGTAACATGAAAAAAGAAGGCATGACGATTATCGTGTCCACAGCCTACCTGGATGAGGGCGAACGTTGCGATAGTCTGGGATTGATGCATAGTTCTATTCTTATGGATACGGCAACTCCCGCCAGTATTCGCGGCGGTTTTAAAACTCTGGAAGAAGCAATTATTGAACGCATTAAAGAAGTGGATGGAGATCTGGCGCATGATACTTTCCACTTCTGATTCCATTTCCGTGACGAATCTGGAAAAAAAATTCGGCGCTTTTGTCGCGGTAAATAAGATTACCTTTTCTGTAAAAAAGGGCGAGATATTCGGATTCCTCGGCGCCAACGGTTCCGGCAAGTCCACTACGATTCGCATGCTTTGCGGCATAATCACACCCACATCCGGCGGAGGATTCGTTGCCGGGTACGATATTATGAAAGAGTCCGAAGAAATCAAGCATTCCATCGGCTATATGTCGCAGAAATTTTCTCTCTATGAAGATTTAACGCCTTTTGAAAATTTGCGTTTTTATCTGGGCGTCTACAATGTGCCGCAGAAACAATGGCCGGAGCGCATTAACTGGATTTTGGATATGACGCGTCTGCAGAATGTCCGCAACCGAAAAACGAAAGAACTACCAACTGGCTGGCGCCAGAGACTCGCGTTGGGCTGCTCACTTTTACATAAACCGGAAATCCTCTTTCTCGACGAACCTACTTCCGGGGTTGATCCGGTTACAAGAGGGCATTTCTGGAATTTCATTAAACAACTTGCCAGAAGTGGGATGACGATATTTGTGACGACCCATTACATGGATGAAGCGCGTTTTTGCGAGAGGATCGTTATGATCAATGAAGGTAATATTGTTGCGTCGGGCAGCCCCGCGGAAATTATCGCCGGCTCCTGCCCCGGTAAAATGGGTGCTGACTTGAATGATGCTTTCATAACGCTGATGAGAAGAAACGATGAACTTGAGAAAAATTAAATTTTAATATGGAAACAAACGGCTTCGCAAAAAGCTCCAGATGCAAGGCGCGTGTTCACCGAGGAATGAGGCGTATTAACACATACGCCGCAATGACGAGAGGTGCAGCGCAACGCCGCAGATGGACTCGCGTGCCCTCTAGGGTATTTTCCAAAGCCGTTGGGAGCAGCGATTGAATCTTTTACGACTCAAAGCCATTGTCCGCAAAGAATTTTATCATTTAATCAGGGATTACCGCAGCCTTTATCTGGCTTTCGCGATTCCGCTGCTCCTTATTATTCTTTTCGGTTACGCGCTGAGTCTTGATGTGGATAACGTGGAAACGGTATTTGTTGATTACGATAAATCCGAGCTCAGTCGTGATTTTATCCGCAAGCTCGACGCTTCTCCTTATTTCCATGTTTCACAGGGGCTGTCCCAGACAAAAGATGCCATTGATTATCTCGATCATGACCGGGCAAAAGTAGCAATTGTCATCCCGCCCAATTTCATGAAAAGCATCCGTGCCGATAGGGAAACTCCGCTGCAAATTATTATTGACGGCAGTGACCCGACTTTCGGGAACATCATCCGCGGCTATATTACCGCCTTTACTGAACAATATAATCAAAAGTTATTACTTAGCTTCCTTAACCGGCAGGGACAGGAACAGATAAAACCTCCCGTGGACGGACGCATCCGCATCTGGTTCAATGAAGATTTGGAAAGCCGTAATTTTATCATTCCGGGAATCATAGCTATCATCATTATGATCGTCGGCGCGATTCTGACCTCGCTCATCATCGCCCGGGAATATGAAAATGGCACAATGGAAACCATCAAATCCATGCCGGTTAGAGCCGGGGAATTACTGCTGGGCAAAGCTATTCCTTATTTTTTCATCGGGCTGACTAATGTGTTGATAGCAATTCTCCTGGGCCAATTACTATTCGGAATAGTTATGAAAGGGAATTTCTGGCTGATGATCGTATCCGCTTCTCTTTATTTAAGTGTCG
Source organism: Smithella sp. (assembly GCA_049517435.1). Taxonomy (GTDB): domain Bacteria; phylum Desulfobacterota; class Syntrophia; order Syntrophales; family Smithellaceae; genus Smithella. The sequence continues at coordinate 69,390 of JBEKRZ010000003.1, forward strand.
CTTTATCCCTGGGAATGCTGATTTCCATCGTAACCAAATCACAATTGATGGCCAACCAAATAGCCATTTTAACGACTTACCTGCCGTCGCTTCTTCTTTCCAACTTTGTTTTTCCGGTAATCAATATGCCGAAGTTTTTGCAATTGCTGACCTTACTCGTTCCGGCAACTTATTTTATCGATATTTTATCGGGCATTTATCTGCGGAATCTGGGATTCGCCTATTTATGGCCTAGCATGCTGGTTTTGGCTTTAATGTTTACAGCACTGACGACCGCCAACTACGTATTATTAAAAAAGGAAGGCCTATGAGCTGGCTTCGAATCAGAGAACTGGTGCGCAAGGAATTTATTCAGCTTTTCAGCGACAGACGAAATCGCGCGCTGATGTTTATTTTCCCCTTTATCCAAATGTTCATTTTCGGCTATGTCGTAAATTATGATATCAGCAATATTCGCGTGGCTATGCTGGATAATTCCAAGACATACGAGAGCCATAAACTTGCCGACAGCTTTACCGGCAGCAATATCTTTCATATCACCAATAACGTGGTCGATGAACGTCAGATGGCGGAATTGCTGTTGCGGGGAAAGGTTGATATGGGTATTAAGATCGACCATGATTTTGCGTCTATTATCAGGAAAGGGCAAACAGCTCCAATCCAGATTCTTGTTGACGGTTCCATGAGTAATATGGCTTCCATGAGAGTGGCATACACCGCGTCTGTTTTGGATAAGTTCAACCGCGAGGAACTGCGCGAACTTTATCCAATGAACATGAGCTATGGCAAAGTAGATGCGCGCATCAGAACCTGGTATAATCCCAACCTTAACAGTCAATACTTTTTTGTTCCCGGAATTGTCGCTGTCCTGGTAATGATTACTTCTTTTATTCTGACCTCCATCGCCATCATCAGGGAAAAAGAAGATGGGACGATGGAACAATTAATTGTCACTCCATTAAAATCATATGAATTTATCCTCGGCAAGACCATTCCCTATATTATTCTTTCTCTGGGCCAAATGGCGGCCGTCATTGTTCTTGCCATTTACTGGTTTGAAATACCTTTGAACGGCAGTATTTTACTGCTGTTTTTCGCCACCTGCTTGTTTTTGCTCAGCACATTGGGCATAGGACTCTTTATATCGACAATATCCGCAACCAAACAGCAGGCCATGATGACTTCCTTCTTTTTCATTCTGCCGTTTTTTATGCTCAGCGGTTTTGTTTTTCCCATTGTCAATATGCCTCAGGTTGTGCAATGGCTTACTTATCTTAATCCGCTGAGGTTTTTTCTGGTCATTCTCCGGGTGATTTTTCTCAAGGGAGTAGGCTTTGATGTGCTCTGGCCTCAATATCTGGCTCTGACTATTTTAGGAATTATCGTTTTTTCCGGCGCAATCAGCCGCTTCAAAAAACGGCTGGATTAGTGGTTTTTTTTCATATAATATCTAAATCAAAAATAATATCGAGGCGGCAATGGCAAATATTTCATTCACCCCCAACCCCTCTTCCCTAAAGGGCACCTGTGGCAATTCAGGGAAGGGGAATAAATTGAATATGATCGCGTGGGAAGTGACGCGCAGTTGTAATTTAAACTGCGTCCATTGCCGGGCTGCCGCCAATTGCGGACATTATCCCGGAGAGCTTTCCACCGATAAGAGCTTTCAACTCATCGATGAAATTGCCACAATATCTTCGCCGGTAATTATTCTGACTGGTGGAGAACCGCTACTTAGGCCGGATATTTTTGAAATTGCTTCATACGGAACAAACAATGGTTTGCGCATGGTCATGGCAACAAACGGTACCTTAGTTGATTCGGCCACTGTAAAGAAAATGATTCAAAGCGGCATTAAAAGAGTCAGCATCAGTATTGACGGCAAGGACGCGCCAAGCCACGACGCGTTTCGTCAGGAAAAAGGCGCGTTTGACAAAGCGATGGTGGGAATTGCTGCGCTAAAAGAAGCCGGCATGGAATTTCAAATCAACACTACAATAACAACAGCCAATCTCAAGCAAATTAAAGATATTCTGGAATTAGCAAAAAATATGGGGGCGGTGGCGCATCATATTTTTTTGCTGGTACCGACAGGCCGTGGCAAGGCTCTGGCCGAGCAGGCCATTACAGCGGCCGATTATGAAGAAACATTGCTGTGGTTTCACCAAGAATCCTTGGATTGTTCCATTCAACTCAAGGCCACTTGCGCGCCGCATTACTTCCGTATCATGCATCAAAATAAGATCAAGGGCGCGGAGTCTAAGAAAAAAGCGGGAGGCCACTTTCACGAATCCACAAGGGGTTGTCTGGGGGGTATCACGTTTTGTTTTATTTCCCATATAGGACAGGTTCAGCCTTGCGGTTATCTGGAACTGGATTGTGGCAACGTTCAGAAACAAAACTTTGCCGATATATGGGAAAATTCGGAAGTGTTTCGCAATCTGCGCGATTACAGCAAGTACGGCGGCAAGTGCGGAAGGTGTGAATTTATCAAGGTCTGCGGTGGCTGTCGGGCGCGCGCGTACGAAGCAACGGGGAATTATATGGCGGAGGAGCCGTTGTGCTTGTACCAACCTAAAGGCTATTGAAAAGTATCAACCTGCGTTGTTGCGTTACAAATCACATCGCTCAACGTATAAAAATATACGCCTCGCAATGTGCTTCTTACGCGCCTAGCATCTTGGCACTTTTGAATAGCCTGAAATAGGTACAAAATATATTAAATTATGGACGAAATTGATAAAAAAATATTGAATATTCTGCAAAAGGAATTTCCTCTGGTGGAACAGCCTTTCCGCATTGTTGCCGAAAAATGCGGGATTAGTGAAGAAGAAACGCTATCCCGGATTCAAAAATTGAAAGAAGAAGGCATCATTCGCCGGATTGGTGCCGTATTTGATGGCGCGAAGCTGGGACGTGTCAGCACCCTTTGCGCCGCGCGCGTGCCGGAGGAAAAAATAAACAGCTTTGTTCAAATCGTAAACGCCAATAAAAATGTCACTCATAATTACCGGCGCGATAATGAATACAACATCTGGTTTACCGTAAGCGCCGCGACCGCCGAAGAGCTGGAAACGTTTCTGAAAGATGTGAAAGAAAAAACCGGTGTTACTGATATTCTGGATATGCGGGCCATAAGAACTTTTAAGATTAACGCGTCTTTTGATGTGTAAAAGGCCGACTCGTATTTGTTTGCCTACCTTTGTTGGCATAGTTGTCGGCGTCCTCAAAGTATTATTATACGCCTCCGGCGCCTCCTCCTTGCCCCATTGGCAAGGGACAGTTCAACTAACGAATTACAGTTTAACTGCATAACTGTAATTCGAGGTTCACTGCCGTCGCGGTATGCTTCCAAATACATGCCGGCAAGTGAGATACAAAAACAAAATATGGACAAAACAGGTATATTTATTTTTTAGAATAGGAATCATAATTTATGACAGAAAAAAGTAAAACTCCACTGGTAGTTCTTGTTGACGGCAGCAATTATATCTACCGTGCCTTCTACGCGATACCGCTTCTGACAAACTCCAAAGGTTTTCCCACCAACGCCATTTACGGCTTTACCAACATGCTGCTGAAGCTGCTGCGCGATCTCGCGCCGGATTATATCGTAATGACTTTTGATCTTAAGGGGCCGACGACACGCCACGGAGAATTTGAAGATTATAAGGCGACGCGCAAACCCATGCCGGATGATCTTATTCCGCAGATACCTTTTATCAAGGATGTCGTACGGGGTTTGTCCATTTCTGTATTGGAAAAGCAGGGAGTGGAGGCGGACGATATTATCGGCACACTTGCACAGCAGGCAAGCAAACGGGGCTGGCGGACAGCCGTCATTTCCGGTGATAAAGATTTGATGCAGCTTGTGGACGAAAACGTAACAATGATCGATACGATGAAAGATAAAACTTATGATGTTGCAGCAGTGAAGGAACGCTTCGGTGTCGGCCCCGACAAGGTGGTGGAGATTCTCGGCCTTATGGGCGACACATCGGATAATATCCCAGGAGTGCCCGGCATCGGTCCCAAAACAGCCCAGAGGCTGATTGAAGAATATGGTTCCGTTGAAGAGGTTATAAAAAACGCTGAAAATTTAAGAAACGTCAAATTGCGCGAGACCTTCCGTACTTATGCCGAGCAGGCAAGGCTTAGCCATCAGTTGGCCTGCATCAGGAGGGATATTGAAATTAATTTCGATCTGCAGGATGCGGCAGTCAAAGAACCGGACAAAGAGATTTTGTCCCGGCTTTTCAGTGAATTTGAATTCTCCTCGCTTTTGCAGGAGATTAAACGCGATACGGAAAAAGTTGCCAAAGAATATAAACAGATATTGGACAAAAAATCACTCGACGAGCTTATTGCCCATCTGCAAAAGAATTCTGAATTTTCCTGTGAAGTAGTCTGGGAAAAAAATCCGCCAACGGATTTGATCGGCATTGCCATAAGCGATGGCACTGATGCTTTTTATATTCCGCTGGGTCACACCAACGGCCATACGCAGTTGCCGGCAAAAGAAGTGTTCACTGCGCTAGCTCCTGTTTTGTCGAACATCAAAATTAAAAAATACGGTCATGATTTAAAAAACACGCTGGTTAATCTCCTTCAGTGGAATGTGGAAGTACCAAATGGGTTTGATATATTTTTGGCGGCTTATCTACTCAATCCGGCCAAAAATTCTTATGAACTTGCCGAATTATCCTGGGAATATTTGCACGAGCAGGTTTCCACGCCAAACGATGTGGCCGGCGGGAAAGGGAAAACTTATCCCCTGGCTTTAGTGCCTGTCGATAAAATGACTGCCTATGCCGGAGAACGCGCCGATGCCATTTTTGCTCTTGCTCCTACTCTTGCCGTTAAATTAAAGAAAATTGATGCCATCGATCTTTTCCGTGAAGTAGAAATGCCGCTTTTGTATGTGCTAACCGCTATGGAGAAAAAGGGCGTGCTGGTGGGCACATCAATTTTAAAACAGATGTCAACGGAACTGGGACAATTTCTGTCAATTTCGGAGGAAAAGATTTTTCGTCTGGCAGGTGAAAAATTCAACATCAATTCGCCCAAACAATTGCAGATCGTTTTGTTTGAAAAACTCAAACTGCCCACAGGGAAGAAAACAAAAGATGGATATTCAACTGATGTGGATGTATTAACTGAACTGGCGCACAGCCATGAACTGCCCGCCGAGATTTTGGCTTATCGCTCTCTCACAAAGCTTAAGTCAACATACGTTGACGCGCTGCCCGCTTTGATTAATCCGCAAACCGGCAGGATTCATACATCCTACAACCAGACAGTGACGGCAACGGGCAGGCTCTCCAGTAGCAATCCCAATTTGCAGAATATTCCAATCCGCACGCTGGAAGGTAAAAGAATACGTCAGGCGTTTATCGCCGCGCCTGATTGCGTTTTGATCTCCGCCGATTATTCGCAAATCGAACTGCGGGTACTGGCGCATCTTTCCGAAGACGAGACTTTGCTGCAAGCCTTTTCCTCAGGTGAAGATATTCACACCCGCACAGCATCAGATGTTTTTGGAGTTTTTCCACAAATGGTGAATGCCGATATGCGCCGTCAGGCCAAAGTCATCAATTTCGGCATTCTTTACGGCATGAGCGCTTTCGGTCTGGCTAGGGAACTGGGCGTTTCTCTGAAAATTGCCCAGGCCTACATTGACGGATATTTTCAGCGCTATAAAAAAGTACGTGCCTATCTGGATGGAATTCTGGAAGGAGCGCGCAAGGATGGTTTTGTCTGCACCCTGCTGAGCCGACGTCGCTACCTGCCGGAATTGAAAAGCAAGGTCCCTTCCGTGCGTCAGTTTGCCGAACGCATGGCGATCAACACTCCTATTCAGGGAACAGCGGCCGATTTGATTAAAGTGGCGATGGTGAACATCGCTAATTTGCTCATCAAGAAAGATCTTGCGGCTCGGCTGATTATGCAGGTGCACGATGAGCTGGTTGTTGAGTCGCCGGTTGCGGAAAAAGAAGAGGTAATGAAGCTGGTTAAAAAAGAAATGGAGGAAGTCATTAAACTCAAGGTACCGCTGAAAGTCGAAATTGCCAGTGGAAAGAACTGGGACGAAGCACACTAACAGGATTGTCATTATTCCTGTAATGTTGTTTTTCTTATTTTCCCAATCCACTCAACATTTCAATCGGAAATAAAAAAACTGCTGAACTCTAACTTAACTTGTGGTACAAATATTTGAAGCAGGTCATCATGGAATAAGTATAAAAGCACGTGTTATGTTAAGGTAAGAATATGAAGATATCAGCAAAAGAACCTCTCTCCTATATTGACGGTGGCCCTATTCAGACTATTTGCCCGTACTGCGGTCACAAAGGTACTTTTGAAGCAATTAGCCGCGACCGTTTTATACAAAACAAATACATTTGCGGACAACGTCTTTGCCCGGACCAAGACTGCCAAGGTCACCTTTTCGTTGTTCTCGACAAAAGCAGGAATCTGTTATTTCATTATCCTTTTCGCAGCATCTCTTTGAACAAGGAAAACATCCCGGCATCGATTATAAAGACTTTTGATGAAGCCGTTACCTGTCATGCCCAGAACTGTTTTGTAGCTTCAGCAATAATGATCAGGCGAACCCTGGAGGAGATTTGCGAAGAACGAGGGGCGGTCGGAAAGGATCTCAAGACACGTATTCATGATCTTAAGACAAAAATACTTTTGCCGCAGGAACTGTTCGACGCAATGGACGAACTCCGCTTGCTCGATAACGATGCTGTTCATGTAGAGGCCAATACTTTTGCGCAAATCAGTAGTCAAGAACTCGATGTCGCTATAGAATTTACTATGGAGCTTCTCAAAGCCCTGTATCAGTACAGCAGCCTCCTTAGTAAGATGAGAGGGCTAAAAAAAACTAAGCCCTAAGCAAGACGAGCTTAAGTTGTGACCATTCTCGCCGTTGCCCGCTATTAATAAGTAAGGTTGTTTTTCTAATTCCACCTGCCCATACGATATTTCAATTGGTAATGGTTGCTTTTATTATCCACTATTTCGATAATAACTTTTATAAGGAAATTAAGTTGTGATAAAATTATTGAAATTCAAAAAAATAAGAGTATGTTTTTCATCTAAGTCATTTTTATTAAATCTAATAAAATATAGGGAAAGGAAAAGTTAATATATTAATTGTTGTACATAAAGGGGGAAGTATGAAATTGAAATTGTTGTTGTCCGTTGTTATTGCAATTGCAATAACAATTGGTTGCTATGATTCAAAACAAGACGAAAAAGGACGCACTGTCAGGATTAACAGAATTACTGGAGAAATGTATGTTATAGATGGCGACAAGATTATTAAGTTAAAAACTGAAAAGGAAGTTAAAGCAGAACAAGAAGCTGACAAACAACTGGGCGAATCAAAGACATGGCCTGCAATACCAATTTTAAACAGATATGCTAATACCACATTGAAGACTAAATGGAGTGATGGTAATATTTATTACCAACTTTATTTGGATAAAAATCTCGGAGATATAGCTAAGTATAATGCTGAATTAACCATTGAACTTTATGATAGTGAATCTTTTCTTATACGGAAAATTCCTGTGAGAGTTAATAATATGGTGTCTGCCGTTGATTCAAATGGCAGTACTATTGAATCAATGCAATACAAAGAAAAGATGCCGATGAGTGAAAATGCATATAAAAAAATAGAAAGATGGGACGTTATTTGGTCTGGATTTAAATATTAAAAACTACTACTCGCACAACCAGTAAATCCGCTAGATGCTCTTTTTATTTACATATAAAAATTGCCAGACCGTGAGAATATGAAACGTTTATTATGATTAAACGATAGCACTGTTTTTTCAAGATGAATTGTTATGCAGAGAAATTAAAGTTTAGGATACTTTGTGGTAACCTTAAACAGAGAAAAAGAAATTGAGGGATGAATTTATCGGGTTATTTTTTCTTACAATTATTGATTCTTATATCGTTTATTTTTATTATAATTAGGTTCATATGTCTTTTGATTAAGCCTTGAGAGGTCATTTTTTAGCTCATAACATTTATTTAATCTTATATCTTTATCAATTAAATATTTCTTTTGACTGAGTATTGAAGATTCATTGTATAGTTTATTTATTTTATCATTCACAGGTTTCATTTCTTGCCACTGACGCCTATAGTCCCAATTTTTTGCCAAACCCTCTTGCCTGATATTAAGTTGATCTCTCTGTAATTCAGAACGATGTTTTTCCAACTCGGTTATTTCATCGTCTATGTTGTCTAACTCACTAAACAAATCATTACATGTATCAACTAAATTTTTTTTGGAAGATATCTTTCGACTTTTGGGTTTTTCATTGGGTTCTTCATTAGATTTCCCACTCACACATTTCATTCCCTCTTGTGGGGTAGAAGCGATGACTGTATTGCCATTAGAGTCAGTACATGTGTAGAGATCTTCTGCATTGGCAGTGGTTAAAAGAGCAAAAAAGATGCATGGTATTAATAATATTCGTTTCATTTCGTTTCCTCTTTAGTAGTTAATCTAGTAACAAATCATACTACACTATATCCATTTTCTTTGATTCATTTCTTGAGTTATAGTTAGACTAGACGAATTGTCTCTTTAAAAAAACATACCTGATTTGGTAAAAAAGGTCAATAGTTGACTAGATGACATTATATTAGAATATCCCCACAAATTATAACTTCAACACTTTTTTATAATACCACAAATCTTCAACCTCAGCAAAGACGCTAGACTTCAATCCGTAATAAACAAAATTCACGCCCGACAAATATCGTCTTCCACCCCTCACATTTTGCGGTCATTATTTCCTTTGACACGCAGGACGCTTACGTTTATTATATATTATACTATGAAAAACGTTCCAATCCCTAAAATCATTTCAATACAGAGGGAGTAACCATATGAAGGATAAATCACTCCGTGTATTAATTATTGAAAATTCGGAAGATGATTTACTGCTTATAATCCGTGAGCTCAAAAAAAGCGGATACAAGCCGGTGTATGAACGAGTGGAAACCGCTGGCGCAATGGAAAAAGCTCTCAAAGAAAAGCAATGGGATATCATCCTTTGCGATTATAAAATGCCGAAATTCAATGCCCCTTCAGCCATTGCCATATTTAAAAAAGCAAATATAGACATTCCTATCATCGTTGTAACCGGAACCATTGGCGAAGAAACTGCCTCAGAATGTATGCGTTTAGGCGCCCAGGATTATATTATAAAGGGTAACCTGTCCCGTCTTTGCCCAGCCATAGCCAGAGAATTGGAAGATGTAAAAGTTAGAAAAAAGCAAAAGCAGGCCGAGAAGGATCTGCAGGAGAACGAAGAACGTTTCCGACGGATCTCATCCATAACCTCGGATATTGCCTATTCTTGCAGCACGGAAGAAGACGGCATCTTTTCGATTGACTGGGTGATTGGCGCGACAGAACAAATCTGCGGCTATTCCGTCGAGGAAATCAAGGCGCAAAGTTGCTGGCGTTTCCTGGTTATTGAGGAGGATATGGCTCTTTTTGAGAAAAATGTCATCGGCCTTACCCCAGGTTCGCATGGTTTGTGTGAACTCCGTATTCGTCACAAGAACGGTGGCATTGTCTGGATTGCCTCTTATGCTGAATGCTCTATGACCACGGGAACGCCGGAACATTTCATTCTATATGGTGCCTTACTTGACATTACCGAGCGCAAGCGGTCGGAAGAATCGCTTCGCCAAAGTGAGGAAAAATACCGAACCATTCTTGAAGACATCCAGGAAGGTTATTTTGAGGTTGATTTTGCTGGTAACTTTACCTTTTTCAACGATTCATTACGCCGATTCCTTGGTTACTCCAAAGAGGAATTGATGGGCATGAATAACCGTCGATATACAGACAAAGAGCACTCAAAAAAACTTTTTCAAGCCTTTAATAAAGTCTACAACACAGAGAAACCCGCCGAAGAATTCGATTGGCAGATTATAAGAAAAGATGGAACTAAAAGATACGTTGAAGCATCTGTATCGTTACAAAAAGATTCATCAGGTAAACCAACTGGGTTTAGAGGAATTGTACGCGACATCACCGAGCGCAAGAAGGCGGATGAAGCGCTGCGAGAGAACGAAAGTATGCTTCAAGAATCGCAGAGAATTGCGGGCCTGGGCACCTACGTTCTGGATATACCCACCGGAATTTTTAAAACTTCAAAAGTGATGAATGACGTGTTAGGGATTGACGAAACATATGATCACTCTATTAAAGGATGGGCAGCACTCATCCACCCTGATGACCGCACAATGGTGTTTGACTATTTATTTAATGAAGTAATTGGCCGTAAACAGACGGCAGACAAGGAATATCGCATTGTTCGCTTCAATAACAAGGCTGAGCGCTGGCTGCACTCCTTGGGCAAACTGGAGTTTGATGCCAATGGTCTTCCTATAAAATTACACGGAACGACACAGGATATCACCGAGCGCAAAAAGGCGGAGGAAGCGCTTAAGAATAGCGAAGAAAAATATCGCAACATCTTTGAAAACGCCATTGAAGGCATTTACCAGTCGACAATAGAGGGCAAGTTTATCACGGCCAATACTGCTTTTGCCCGAATGGCCGGATATGACTCACCTGAGGAATTAATTGCGTCTATCAAAGATATAGGAACCCAGCTTTATGTTCATCCCGAAGACCGGAAAAAATTAATGGAAATCAGTGAAGCAAAAGGCTTTGTCGATGGTTTTGAGGTTGAATTTTACAAAAAGGATGGAGGCAAGTTCTGGGTCGTCATCAATGCCCGGGCAGTCAAGGATGAACAGGGGAAAATCATCTGCCTTGAAGGACTCATAGAAGATATCACTATTCGTAAGCATGCGGAGGAACAACTTCACCAGACCCTTGACAGACTCAAGAAAGCGGTTGGCACAACTATTCAGGTCTTGGTGTCCACCGTAGAGTCCAGAGATCCCTATACGGCCGGTCATCAGTTACGGGTTGCGGATCTGGCCCGCACCATCGCCACGGAGATGGGATTTCCTCAGGAGAAAATAGAAGGAATCCGCATGGCCGGTTCTATCCATGACATCGGAAAATTATCCATACCCGCGGAGATATTGGTCAAACCTACCAAACTGACAAATATTGAATTTTCTCTGATTAAAGAACACTCTCAGAGTGGATACGAGATGCTGAAGGATGTGGAATCTCCCTGGCCGCTGGCGGAGATAGTTTACCAACACCATGAACGGATGAATGGTACCGGCTATCCCAGAAATCTGAAAGGTGATGACATTCTTATAGAGGCCCGGATTATGGCTGTCGCCGACGTTGTGGAGGCCATGGCTTCCCACCGTCCCTATAGGCCAACCTTGGGCATTGAGGCAGCTTTAGAAGAGATAGAGAAAAATAAGGGAATTCTTTATGATGATATTGTCGCAGATACTTGCCTGAGATTATTTCGGGAGAAAGGCTATCAGCTTAAATAAGATGGAGTAGCCAATCCCGTAGAAAAGACATGATTATAAATAGTAATTCTCAATTTTGAAAACTGCCCACTACTGAACAGCAGTAGATGTAACCAATAATTAGGACGGGAATTAATTTAAAAATGGTCTGTAAAGCCAAATTTGAATTAGGACAATTGAACAAGGCGTTAAGTCTTTGCTTGGCGATGTTTATTGATATAATACCACTTCTAGGTCAACGATGGCCACCACCGCTTTTTAATATATCTTGACAAAAATAAAAGTTTTGAGTTAGTGCTTTTTAGTTTTTGTAAGCAATTATTCTTAATTATTCCGTAAGCTAATATTGAGGAGGACCGATAGTGTATTTCTCAAAAGAAATGCAGGAAACTTCATTAAAGCTCACCCAAAAATGGGAGGATGAAGTAAAAAAATCACTGAAAGATAATCCTGATCAAAAAGAACGCTTTTCCACGGTTTCGGATACGGAAATCAAAAGACTCTACACTCCGGAAGACATTAAAAATACCGACTTCGCCGAAGATATCAGCGTCCCCGGTGAATTTCCGTATTTACGGGGAAATCAGGTGACCGGCTACCGTGGCCGTTATTGGACATTTCGCATGTTTGCCGGCATGGGCAGCGCGCAGGATACCAACCAACGCTGGCACTTGCTGCTGCGTCAGGGGCAAACCGGACTCAGCACAGCTTTCGATTTTCCGACACTCATGGGCTACGACAGCGATTCTCCCAAAGCGCTGGGCGAAGTGGGCAAGTGCGGTGTTGCCATAGATACGCTGGAAGATTTTATGGCTCTCATGAAAGGCATTCCTCTGGATGAGGTTACCACCTCCATGACTATTAACCCTCCGGCGACAGTTTTATTCGCGATGTATTGCGCGGCGGCGGACATCAGGGGCGTGCCGCTTACCAAAATAGGCGGCACCATTCAAAATGATATGCTCAAGGAGTTCATCGCGCAAAAAACATTCATGTGCCCGCCAGAGCCTTCGGTAAAGCTGATCAGCGATACAGTCGAGTTCGGCACAAAATTTGTCCCGCGCTGGAATACAATCAGCATCAGTGGTTATCATATTCGCGAGGCAGGTTCCACCGCCATTCAGGAGTTGGCCTTTACTCTTCGCGATGGCATTGAATACGTCGAAGATGTCGTCCGCCGCAAGGGATTAGATGTTGATGACTTTGCCACACGCCTTTCTTTCTTTTTCAATTCTCATAGCGATTTTTTTGAAGAAATCTGCAAAATGCGGGCGGCGCGCCGCATGTGGGCAAAAATTATGCGCGACCGCTTCCATGCCAAAGATCCCCGCTCCTTGTGGCTGCGTTTTCACACGCAAACGGCCGGATGTTCGCTGACTGCACAACAACCATACAATAATGTTGTACGCACGACGGTGCAAGCCCTGGCGGCGGTACTCGGCGGCACACAATCGTTGCACACTAATTCGCTGGATGAAGTTCTCTGCCTGCCTTCCGAACATGCCGTAGAAATCGCTCTGCGCACGCAGCAGATATTAGCCGAAGAAACGGGAGTGGCCAATACCATTGATCCGCTGGCCGGTTCCTACTTTATCGAGTCTCTCACCAACGAAATGGAAGAAAAAGCATGGGAATATATTCATAAGATTGATGAGATGGGTGGTATGGTTGCAGCTATTGAAAAAGGTTTCCCGCAGATGGAAATATCCGAAGCTGCTTATAAGTTTCAAAGACAGTTGGATGCAGGCGAGAAGATCATGGTCGGGGTGAACAAATATGCAACCGACGCCACACATCCGATTCCGCTTGTTGATATTGATGAAAAGGTGGGCGAAGAGCAAATTAAAAGGCTCAAGGACGTGCGCCGCAGACGCGATAACCGCGCCGCCAAAAAGTCGCTGGATAATATTAAAAACGCCTGTAAAAAAGGTGAAAACGTAATGCCGCACTGCATCGAAGCGGTAAAAAATCTGGTTACCCTGCAGGAAATATGCGACGTCTACCGGGAAGTTTATGGAGAATATCGCGACCCGGGGTTATACTAGTGAGTCCCAAGTTTCAGAAGCGAAGCGCGCTGAAATTTGTTGGACGAACTATCCCCTGAGTGAAGCGAATGGGGATTAGGGAATGCAATTGAAAGCTAGAGGGATAAAATTCTAAAACCGTTATTTTATTTTCAGGAGATTTATATGCCGGAAAGAAAAATTCGTGTGATGGTTGCCAAACCTGGGCTGGATGGCCATGACCGAGGCGCCCGTATTCTCGCTCGTTGTTTCCGCGATGCCGGATTTGAAGTTGTTTATACGGGCTGTCATCAAACGCCGGAGCAAATCGCGGCGGCCGCTATTCAGGAAGATGTTGATTTAGTAGGTTTGAGCTGTCTTTCCGGCGCTCACCGTGTGCTTTTCCCGAGGGTTGTGGAACTTTTGCGCGAAAAAGACGCTCAGGATATTACCGTCATCGGCGGCGGAATAATTCCCGAACAGGATTTTCCTGCGCTTTACTCCTCGGGCATTAAGGCTATTTTCACTCCCGGCGCATCCCTCGATTCCATTGTGGAATGGATTAAAACAAATATAAAACCACACTAAAAGATCTTTTTAAACGGCAAAAAAGCTATGGAATCTACTATAAAAAAAATCTGCGCGGGCGATGTCCGCTCGGCCTCTCGCCTCATCAGGGATATTGAAGATAAAATTCCCGAAGCCAAAGCTAAAATCAAAAAACTTTACGCCTATACCGGCAAATCATTCATTATCGGGATAACCGGTGCACCGGGAGCGGGCAAGAGCACCTTGACTGACGCGCTGATCACCGAGTTGCGAAAACAAAATAAAACTATCGGTGTGCTGGCCGTTGATCCGACCAGCCCTTTTACCGGCGGCGCGATTCTGGGTGATAGAATCCGCATGCAGCGCCATGCCGAAGATCCCGGAGTTTTTGTCCGGTCGCTGGCCACACGCGGCGCATTGGGAGGCCTGTCCCAGGCCGTGGGCGATGCCATTCACGTCATGGAAGCAATGGGCAAAGATATAATTATTGTCGAAACCGTCGGCATCGGCCAGCAGGAAATTGACATCATCAATCACGCGCATAGCGTCGCAGTTGTTCTTGTTCCCGGAATGGGCGATGAAATTCAAACTATGAAGGCCGGATTAATGGAAATAGCCGATATTTTCGTCATCAACAAAGCAAATCGCGCCGGCGCCAAACAACTACAAACGGAATTGACCTCGATGCTCAATTTATCGTCTAAAACCGCCGATGGCTGGAAGCCTCCAATTGTGATGATCGGCGATGCTTTCAAGCCGGATATTTTTATCGAAGATACCGCGAAGCTTACTAAAAAAATAGAAGAGCATCATGTTTACCTGCAACAAAGCGGCAAACTCACCGAAAGGATGCATCGCAAAGCGATGGCGGAAATAAAGGATGCGCTGAGTGCCTGCCTTCTGGAACCTGTTTTTGAATCGCTTACCACCAGCGGCGAGCTAAAGCGTTTCGCCGAAAAAATAAAATCCAGAAAAACCGATCCTTATTCCGTGGCGGAAGAAATTGCCCAAAGATTTTTCAAAAATAAGGAAGAAAAATGAAAATTGCAAAAAGCAAAAAAACACCTGTTTCCAAGACAATCACTAAAAAGAAATCTCCAGCCGTGAAAAAGCCTGTCATAAAAACAGCCAAAGGGTTGGTGATAGTAATTACAGGCAACGGCAAGGGAAAAACAACCGCAGCTTTTGGCCAGGCTCTGCGCGCCATCGGTCAGGGCTACAAAGTTTTTGTTCTGCAATTTATGAAGGGAAGAAAATACGGCGAATTTATTGCTGCGGGAAAATATCTTCCCCGTTTAACCATACGCATGTCCGGTCTGGACAGCTTTGTCATGCGCGATAATCCCGCGGCCGTTGATATCGAATTGGCGCAAAAAGGATTGGCTGCGGCCCAAAAAGCAATCAACAGCGGGAAATATGACATGGTCATTCTCGACGAAATCAATGTGGCGCTGGATTTTAAACTCATTGATTTACGCGAAGTAGTCAAGCTAATTAAAAACAAACCAGCAGGACTTGATCTCATCTTGACCGGCCGCTACGCGCCCAAGGAAATTATCAAACTTGCCGATACCGTCAGCGAAGTTAAGGAAGTGAAACATCATTACAACGCGGGCATAAAGGACCGTGCGGGCATTGAGTATTAATACCCGTTAGATTTGGTATTTTACGAATTGATTAAAAAACTAAGGAGAATATAAAAATGTTCGAACTAGTATCTGTAGAAAAGTTGAAACAAATGATCGGGTAGGACAATGGCATAAGCGATTGGGTGCTGATTGATCAGGAAAGAGTCAACCGCTTTGCCTATGCCACTGACGACCATCAGTGGATTCATGTGTACGTGGAGCAAGCAAAGAAAGGTCCCTTCGGCGGCACTATAGCGCACGGATTTTTAACCCTGTCCTTGATTCCCCTATTTGGCAGTTCTGGGAAATACCTGCCGGAAGGCATGAAGATGGTCGTAAATTACGGCTTGAATAAAGTGCGTTTCATCGCTCCTGTTCTTGTCGGATCAAGAATACGTTCCAAGATGGTTATCTCCGGCGTTGAGGAAAAAGAACCTGGGCGAATTCTTTTGACCACCACCCGCACAATAGAAATTGAAGGACAGGATAAGCCGGCTTGTGTTGCTGAATCACTGGCAATGTTCATAGTTTAAAAACTGAATATAAAAAAACACCTCCGTTCCCTTTTTTCGAGAACGGAGGTTAAATTTTATTGTGAAACTCCAATTCTAATGAAACCCAGATATTACAAGCACAGCGAAGTAATATCTGTAAGTTGAATTATCCCACGTGCGAAGCTAAGTGGGACTGCATATGATACCCTACAGCTTGCTGTGGGCTCATACCCGTGATTCAAACCAATCGTTGGTTTTATTCTCCCTTGAATTTCGGTTCGCGTTTTTCAAAGAATGCTGTCATTCCCTCTACTGCGTCAGCGCTCGTCTTTAGCTTTTCTATCCATTTCTTGTCAGAGGCAAGGCCTGCATCCATACCTTTTTCCAAACCAATAGCCATTCCCTCAAGAACCGCGCTCACAGCCAACGGAGGTCTTTTGGAAATCGCAATCGCGTAATCCGTGGCTTCTTTCATTAAATTGGCGGCCGGGCAAACTTTATCAACAAGGCCAAGAGCCAGAGCTTCCGCTCCGTTGACTTTCTTGCTGAAAAAAATAAAATCCAAAGCTTTGGATTTGCCAATTATTTTCGGCATTCTCTGTACACCGCCCCAACCGGGGATAATGCCAAGATTAAGTTCCGGACATCCTATAGCTGCTTTGGGGTTATCTGTCATGTAACGAAAATGGCAGGCCATTGCCAGTTCACAGCCACCGCCGAGAGCGTGTCCGTTTATAGCCGCGATAAAAGGCTTGGAGGAACGTTCGATTCGGTTATAAACATCAATGCCGTTGGGTCCTTTATCAATGTTCGCTATGTCAGAAACATCCATGCCCGCGCAAAAAGCCTTTTCCCCAGAACCGGTAATAATGACAACTCTGGTATCCTTGCTTTTCTCCACCTCAGTTACGAGCTGATCCAGTTCTTCGCGTATGCCCAGATTTACAGAGTTCATTGGCGGACGATTCAGTGTAACGGTAGTTACGAAATCTTTTGTTGAAACGGTAATGTTATTATAAGCCATATTTATCCTCCTATTTTTTATTTGCAATAATGATGGTGAAATTATTGTTTATGTTTTCTTCTTTAACAAAAATACAAAACATGTCAAGTATAATCAAATGATTATCGAGCGGAATATTTCCATGGCGATGAATATTACTTAATCTTTTCGGGTTTCACCGCACACACATTCTTATCGGTATTCTGTTCAAAGTACTCTTTGATCTTCAGCCGGACAGTTTCGGGGATCTTGATGCCGATGTCTTTTATCCGGCTTTCATATTTTTTGAATGAACGGGTGTGCTGCGACGTATTGATGAATATCTGGAAATAGGAACGAATGCTTCCCTCAATCTCTGTTCTGAATTCTATGTCCTGATTTAGCAGATCCTCCACCGGAGCGATGAAGCGATAGTTGATAGGCCGACAGATGGAGCGGTAAGCAACAAAGCGCATCATCATTTCATCTTCATAATTCTTTTCCCTGATGGCTTTCTCCACAATATTGAGATCAATAGTGTCCAAAATCTGAAAAGCATACCGGGGGCTTAAGGTTTTCTCGATAATCTTTTCGGCATTTTTATATTGATTGCAGGTATTGATGTCTCCTTCAAAATCAGGATCACACCGAACATAGATCACAAAGTCAATATCGGAAGTGTTTTCACAAAGTCCCATATTTGTGGAACCCATTATATCCATTGCTATATCGGAGCCGCGGCTGAACTGCTGGTCGCAGGCCAGTCTATTCAAGTTGCTTGTTCTGCCGCCGTAGGCGGTTGAGCGAGCGACTTTCAGACGCGGCTCCGTTCGTCCGACCGCGTATGCGGTCGGACGAACATCGTGAATACCTTCTTCTATTAAATGAACAACCTCTTCGAGCTTGTTTAGACGTTCTTCTGTTTCTTCCGTTTGGAACATGCGGTAAAACTGTTTAATATCATTGTAGAGTCGTACTTCAGGAATATGAGAGTATTTTTCTGTTTTTGAATCGAAGTTTTCGCCCTGCTTGCGGGCTTTGTAACGTCCGGCATCAACAATCGTTTCTTGCCAATGTCCGTCGTTTTGAGGATAGTAATCGGCAATGTCATGGATACGATCTTCAACAAGCTTCTTGAAGATGATTTTAGAAATATTTCTGCCTTCCATTTCGATAGTGTAGAAGAAGCCGCCTTCCGCAACACCGCCTGTCAGGGTTGTCACTTCTCCGAAATTAGATGGGTTTAAATAGATGGTTTCCTCGCTGATCTGAAACCCCCAATCCATATGGACATGACCTGTCATACACAGAAGGACGGGATTGTTATCGCAGTAATGGCGTAGAGCCGGTGAGCCGGATGTTCCGAATTGGTTTACCCGGTCATGAATACCGTGCGCCGGTTGATGGCTTACAATTATATCGGGCCTTACGGCTTTGAAAAAATTATACATTTCGTTGCGGCCGCTTTCAACATCCGCGCTTCCTCCATAAGGCACTACGTAACGTTCGGGAATCCCCGGAGTCCAGATGTTGGCTCCGCCGTAGCCGGCAACCCTTAAGCCGCGCATGTCATGCCAGTGCAGGTGGAGGTCGCGTTCATGGAGCGACGTATATTTCAAATCCATGTCATAATTGCCGGGCAAGGCAAATATCTGGGACTTCTGTTTCATTACCAAGATATTCTCCAAAACCTTGTATTTTTGTTGAAGTACCCGGCGAGCGCGAATTGTGTAGCGCTGATATTTTGTGCCTTTTTCTTCAATCTCTTCAGAATTTTTAGGCGTATTAATCAACTCATCCACAAAATCTTCGATGACCATACTTTCTTTTTGCATTCTGACACGCAAGCCGTGAAAATAGGATTGAAGCTCATGGTAATTGATTGCTGTACTCATGTTGTAGAAGGGGATATCAATGAGATCACCCGCAATGATATAGACATCCGCCACTGTTTCGGACAACAAAGTTTTAACACGGTCAAAGGCACCGTGAATATCAGCCACATAAATGATTCTCATATTTGAATACCGGGCACCCATTTAAACATAAATGATATTTAATATTAATATAGCAACTAGTAAGAAAATTTAAAAGGGGATATAAACTTCGTCTATAATGATAACACAGTTTCATCAATTCGGCGCTGATAATTTAAAATATCAAATTTTTGAAAATAGTATCTACTTTTAAGTAATAATTATTATCTTGCGGCGCATTCCGCCTTAAAGGTTGACATAAATTGTTGATGATATATAATTTCCGATAATTATTCGGAGGTAGTTATGCTGAATTTCAAGAATATTTTATATCCAATTGATCTGGATTCAAAAAATGTTTCTTCGGTAGTGAAGGCTTTAGAATTTGCGCAAACGCTTAAAAGCCCAATACATATCTTGTACGTCAACGACATGCAAGCCGGTTATCGCCATCCTGCTGATCATGAGGATGCGGTAGCCTTAAGAGTAAAAGAAATTGTTCCTGCTGAATTACTGGAAAACCAAAAAATCATATATGCCAGCTCCAAAGGCGCTTTGGATAAAGAAATCGTAAAATATTGCGAAAAAAATAATATCGATTTGATAATAACCGGACACAAGCACAGAAACAAATTATATTCTATTTTTTTTGATAGTCCTGATGAAAATATTATTGACGCTATTAATTTGCCTGTTTTAATAATTCCCGAAAATTAGAATAATAATATATGTGTAAAATTGAAAACAACCTCCAGAAAATATTTGGCCGCTTTTTATCCATAATATTAATTTTATTATTCCTTGTTCCGGCTACCGGCCTTGCCAATACGTCCGCGACAAATTTACCGGCCAGCGATATTGGCGCTCTTCTTCCATTCTGGTCTATGTTGCCATTTGCCGGTATTTTATTTTCCATAGCATTAATTCCGTTATTTGCGCCCCATTTTTGGAGTCATCATTTCAAAAAAGTTTCGGCATTTTGGGGTTTGATTTTTGCAGTGCCGTTTTTGTATTTTTTCCGGGAAGTCGCCGTTCGTGAGATAGCGCGTATTATCATCATCGATTACATTCCCTTCATTTTGCTGCTATGGTCCTTATTTACCGTTTCCGGCGGTATTCATGTCAAAGGGACATTGAAAGGATCGCCCGGTGTTAATACGTTTATACTGTTGATCGGCACCATCCTGGCATCATTCATCGGCACTACAGGCGCATCCATGTTAATGATCAGACCAATATTGCGCTCCAATGCTTGGCGTCAATATAAGGTTCATACGGTAGTATTTTTTATTTTTCTAGTCAGCAATATTGGCGGAGTTCTGACACCGCTGGGCGATCCGCCATTATTTCTTGGTTTTTTGCATGGCGTTCCCTTCTCCTGGACATTAAAACTACTACCACAGATGATCTTTGCCTGTGTTATACTTCTGGGCATGTATTTTATTTTAGATACATTCTATTACAAAAAAGAAAATAAACCCACCATGCAAAGCCTGGAAGTAGAACCTTTGAAAATAAAAGGTGTCCACAATTTTGTATTTCTTACGGGAATAATCAGCGGAGTTTTATTCAGTGGCATGGTTAAACTTGGCGAAGTAAATATTTTCGGCATTCATCAATCCTTTGAAAACTTGATCAGAGATGCCATCTTGATCATTATGGGACTCTTATCGCTGGTTTCAACAAAAAAAGAAATCAGGCAAGATAATGAGTTTACCTGGGCCCCCATATTAGAAGTAACGTATCTCTTTGCGGGTATCTTTATGACCATTATCCCGGCACTAGCGATTCTGAAAGCAGGCGAAAAAGGAGCATTAGCATTATTTATAAAATCAATAAACACTCCGGCGCAATATTTCTGGGCTTCAGGTGTAATTTCAAGTTTCCTGGATAATGCTCCCACATACTTGACCTTTTTAAATAGCGAGATCGGCAAGTTTTATCCGGGAATGCCGGAAACTCAGGCGGTTGCCCGGCTGATTGTAGAAAGAATTAATTATCTTATGGCAGTATCAGCCGGAGCAGTCTTTATGGGAGCAAATACCTATATCGGCAATGCGCCCAATTTTATGGTCAAGTCTATCGCCGAAGAAGCCGGTGTGAAGATGCCGAGTTTCTTTGGATACATGTTTAAATACTCCATACCCATTTTAGTGGTTTTATTCATTATAATGACTTTTATATTCTTTTAACACTGTAAGACCTTGATTTTCTAAAAATAATTACTATTTTATCCATAAAGAAAATATTTCTTGAAGATACCCCGGAAAGCAGATATAGACCGCTTAACCGACATATGGATATATGTTTTTGGAAGGAGTAAATATGGCCGCAACACTGCGTAAATCTTTGAAAACAATAGAGGATTACAAATCAGCCAATCCTCATTACACTGAACTTTTAGATATAATGGCTGACATTTTAATTTTGCGGGAAGAATACCGCAATAGCATGAAAAATCCCATTTTTAGTGTGGAAGAAAATTTAATCACTCAAAAAATGGAGGGGGGACTTCCCTTAATTGATTTTACGGGAAAGGAGTATGATTTAACGCGTCCCAAAGAATATTTTAATTCACTAATTTCCATTGCTGAAAAAAGAATGCCCGAAGTGGCGCAAAACATTATCGACATAATTAAAAATCATGAATTTGATTGGGAAAAAATGATTCGAGCTTCTTTCGACTGCAAAGTTGAAGAAACTGGTGCTCAAGAGTTACTGACAGGCCGAGAATCTGAAGAAAATATTGATTTAATTGATCTTTTCACCGAAGAAAGTTTAAGGCCGGAACTGGAAAGTATTGCTGAAAAATACGGGGAAATAGTAGAAAAATCGAACTGGTCGGAAGGATACTGTCCCATTTGCGGCAAAGAACCTAAAATTGGTGAAATCAGGGACGAGGAAGAAGGAAGGCGTTATTTGTTTTGTCATCAGTGCGGCTTTAAATGGCATTTCCACCGGATCAAATGTCCATTTTGCGGCAACGAAGAACAGCATTCTCTCGCTTATTTTGAAGTGGAAGGTGAAGAGCGTTACCGGGTGGATGTCTGTAACAAGTGCCGGCGCTATATAAAAACCGTTGAATTTTCTAAGTCAAGCGAAGAACCAAACCTTGACGTTGAAGATATTGCTACTTTGCACCTAGATATGATTGCTTACGACGAAGGTTACAATTAATCTTAAACCTACGCAGGCTATAACTTTGTTTAAGCATTTTAAGTTTCCCCTGATAACTTAAAAGCACAAAAACAATTGAAATATCTTTAATATAAATATTGTAATTGGCAGTTAAGTGGGGCACCCTCCGTAAGGAGCCTGAGGCTCCTTGCAATAATGAGACCCAATCTTCAGAAATAAAGTGCACTGAAGCTTGCAGGTCGAATTATCCCGCGAAGCAGAGGATAACGTAACCTCCCGCGGGTTAAGGCGCATTCTTCCTCAGGCTAGAGCAGGGGGATTCCAAGCCGCGGGATTAAAATATTCTTAATTACACTACCGCCCGTCTTTTAGTATTAGCTCGCTCGTAATTAAACATCATCCTTAAAAAGATAAGAAAATTCAGCCTCCTGCCCTTGACAGTAGATAAACCCGTAAATATATTAAAGCCACTTTGCTGGATATAATTTTGAAGGGACTCCGGATATGTAAATATGGAAGATCACATAATAAAAACTTTCAAGGAAAGCAGTCGCGTCAAAGATACTTTTATTAATGAAAATCTAAGCAAGTTGGTTAATGTTATCGAAGCACTGACTGCCGCGCTAAAAGCGGGCAATAAAATTTTGCTTTTCGGTAATGGTGGTTCGGCTGCCGACGCGCAGCATATTGCCGCGGAATTTGTGAATCGTTTCATAATAGAACGTCCACCTCTTCCTGCCATAGCCTTGACCACCGATACTTCCGTAATTACCAGCATCGGCAACGACTATGATTTCTCCGAAATATTCAGCAAACAAATCAGGGCAATCGGTCAACCGGGAGATGTCGCCTGGGGTATTAGCACCAGCGGCAATTCCGCCAATGTTTTAAAAGGTCTGGAAATGGCCAAAAAGATGGGACTGATAACTGTCGCTTTTACCGGCAAGGACGGAGGGGACATTGCGAAGATGGTTGATTTTTCCATTCATGTGTCTTCCTCCAGTACTGCGCGTATTCAGGAAACGCATATTACAGCTGGTCATGCTATTTGTGAATTAGTAGATATAAAACTTTTTCAAAAACCTGATTTGAAATAATAAGAACTTTTTTCAGAGGTAAGGGTGAAATTTAAAAAGGAACATGCTGATAAACACGGTCAACCCGGCGATCCCGATGTAAACAAAGTTGTCGCGGGAGACCATCCTCAAGAAAATGAAGATTTAAAGAAAAAGCTGGAGGAAAAGGAAAAAGAGGCTACGGCCAACTACGATAAATATCTGCGCGCGGTTGCCGAATTGGATAATTACAGAAAGCGGGCAGCTAGGGAAAAAGCAGATATTATAAAATTTGGCAATGAAGAGGTCATCCGCGATATTTTGCCGTTTGTCGACAGTCTGGATCGGGCTTTGGAGCACAGCAACGGCGATGTTCAGGCATTTAAAGATGGCGTTGCTCTAATTCAGGAACAGCTTTTAAGTTGTTTGAAAAAGCACGGTGTGGAAAGGATTGAAACCGCAGGCATGGATTTCGATCCGAATTTTCATGAAGCTTTAATGCAGATAGAAAGCGACCAGCATGAAGATAACAAAATCGTCAGCGAAATGGGAAAGGGATATTTACTTAATGGCCGTCTTTTAAGACCTTCAAAGGTATGCGTCTGTAAAAACAAAGAAAATAATGTATGTGAAAAAAATGAGGATATAGAAGAATAAGGAGGAAGAAAAATGGGAAAGATTATTGGAATTGATTTAGGAACGACAAATTCGTGCGTAGCCATAATGGAAGGCGGAGACCCTGTTGTTATCGCCAATCAGGAAGGCAATCGCACCACACCGTCTATTGTGGCCATCTCGGAAAATGGTGAGAGACTGGTAGGCCAGGTGGCTAAAAGACAGGCCATTACCAACTCGGAAAATACAGTTTACGCCGTCAAGAGACTGATCGGCAGAAAATATACATCCAAAGAAGTTCAGTATGATATCAAGATTATTCCTTATAAAATAACGGAAGCTTCCAACGGTGACGCGCAAGTTACCGTACGGGGCAAGAATTATTCACCCGCAGAAATATCAGCTATGATTCTGACAAAAATGAAACAGACTGCCGAGGATTATCTGGGAGAGAAGGTAACCGACGCGGTTATTACCGTTCCGGCCTATTTTAACGATTCACAGCGTCAGGCGACCAAAGACGCGGGCAAGGTTGCCGGATTGAATGTTTTACGTATTATCAACGAACCCACCGCGGCGGCTCTGGCCTACGGTCTGGACAAGAAAAAAGACGAGAAAATAGCGGTCTTTGATTTGGGCGGTGGGACTTTTGATATTTCGATTCTGGAACTTGGCGATGGTGTATTTGAAGTCAAATCGACCAATGGCGATACCCATCTGGGCGGTGAAGACTTCGATCAGCGCGTCATGGATTATCTAGTTGCTGAATTCAAGAAAGATCAGGGCATTGATCTGCGCAGCGATAAGATGGCGCTGCAGCGCCTGAAGGAAGCGGCGGAAAAAGCGAAGATGGAACTTTCCACTACTATGGAAACCGACATCAATCTGCCGTTTGTCACGGCGGATGCTTCCGGGCCCAAACATATGAATATGAAACTCTCCAGAGCTAAACTGGAATCACTCGTGGAAGAGTTAATTAATAGAGTGGTCGGACCATGCCAGACAGCAATTAAAGATGCCAACTTATCAACAAAGGATATTGACGAAGTCATCCTTGTTGGCGGTATGACTCGTATGCCGCGCGTGCAACAGAAGGTCAAAGAACTTTTCGGCAGGGAGCCTCATAAGGGCGTCAATCCGGATGAAGTTGTAGCTGTCGGCGCCGCCATTCAGGGCGGTGTTCTGGCCGGCGATGTCAAAGACGTCTTGTTGCTGGATGTAACACCTCTGTCTTTAGGCATTGAAACTTTAGGCGGAGTTATGACCAGATTAATCGAGAAAAACACGACTATCCCCTGTAAAAAAAGCCAGATTTTCTCCACGGCCGCCGACAATCAGCCGGCAGTGAGCATTCATGTTCTACAGGGCGAACGCCAGATGGCTCCCGATAACAGAACGCTGGGACGCTTTGAGCTGGTGGGCATTCCGCCCGCGCCGCGCGGCGTGCCGCAAATTGAAGTTTCCTTTGATATTGATGCCAACGGAATTGTGCATGTGAATGCGAAAGATCTGGGCACAGGCAAGGAACAGAGTATTAAAATCACTGCTTCCAGCGGTTTATCCGAAGCTGAAATACAGAAGTTGGTCCGCGAAGCCGAAGCGCACGCGGAAGAAGACAAACGCCGCAAAGAGTTGATCGAAGCAAAAAATCACGCCGACTCTCTGGTTTACAGTGTGGAGAAAAATGTCAAAGAGTTCGGCGATAAAGTTGATGCGGCGGAAAAGACCAAAATTGAAGAAGCGATAACTAAAACGAAAAAAGCTCTGGAAGGCGATGATATTGAGGCCATCAAGAAGGCTCAAGATGAATTGATGACTGTTTCGCATAAATTAGCGGAAGCCATGTATGCAAAGACAGCCGGCGGTCAAGGTGGGCCGGGGGCAGATGGTGGAGCACAGCAGCAGGCAAGTGATCAACAACAAGCATCAGGCAAAAAAAATGACGATGTGGTCGATGCCGACTTTGAAGAAGTAAAATAGCAAATATTTAACCCCAAAAGCCCGAAATGGCTCACGCTGTTTCGGGCTTTTTTATGTCGACCAAAGCTGAAAAATATTATACAATAATCACAGGTATGAAACCCTCCGCTTAGCGGGATAATTCGACCTGCAAGCTTCAGTGCACTATGTTATAGTCCCACTTAGCTTCGCACGTGGGATAATTCAACTTACAGATATTACGGTGCTGCCCTTGTAATATCTGAGTTTCATTAGAATTGGAGTTTCACGAATAAAAAAGTTAGAGGAAATATGAGCAGATTTGATTCATGCAGGAAAAATGTTGTTGTCGTACTCTGCGGCTTAACGTTTTTGATTGTGGCATTATCACCAGCATTTGCCGAAGGAAAGCTCAATGCAGTTTACTCTGATCAGTCAACATGTCCGGCGATTCTTTTGACCAATGAAGATTACTTTCCTGCGTTGTTAAAGGCCATTGATGAAGCGCAAAGCGAAATCTTCATGTCGATTTTTTCTTTTAAAGCCGGTGTGCATAAGAATAGTTATCCTGATATAATTTTAGCACATCTGGCACGGGCAGTGAAAAAAGGAATAAAAGTCATTGTGATTCTGGAAAACACCGGCGGAAATGATTATAAACTTGATGCCGAAAACCAGCAGACAAAGAAACTTCTTGAAGAAAAAGGTGTCAAGGTCTATTTCGATTCACCTCGTCAAACAACACATACAAAGCTTATTGTAATTGACGAGCGGATGATTCTTCTGGGCAGCCACAATCTTACGCAAGCGGCCTTGAAATATAATAATGAGATCTCTATTTTATTGGACAGACCTGATTTGGCTAAACGTGCCCGTAATTATATGCTGAAAATTATCAAGGAGGCAAAATGAACTTTTACCGTATTTTCGACAAAATATTTATTTTGTTGCTGGTCATTTTT
Organism: Smithella sp.; assembly: GCA_049517435.1. Taxonomy (GTDB): domain Bacteria; phylum Desulfobacterota; class Syntrophia; order Syntrophales; family Smithellaceae; genus Smithella. The sequence continues at coordinate 96,181 of JBEKRZ010000003.1, forward strand.
TCCCTCTCCTGTTCAACAATGGCAATTGATGCCAAAAAGCCTGTTCCGACTCCGTCTCCGGAAGTAAAAGTTTTGCCGGAAAATCCGCCAGTGGTTGAACTTCCGGAAATTATACCTCCGGCTGTCAAGCTCAATCGCAATATTTTAGGATGTGTGCTTCCTCTGTCCGGTCAATATGCTGACTTGGGAAATAAAACGCAGGATGCAATCTCTCTGGCTACAGGGATGCTTGATGAAAAAAAGAAACCTTTATGGAAAGTTATTGTTGAAGATTCCCGTGGATTGCCGGAAGGAACAAAAGCAGCCATAGAACATTTGGCCAATGCTGAAAATGTTATGGCGATTATCGCCGTTACCGGAACCGCGGAGGCGATGGACGCGGCCCGCGAAGCAGATAAATGGAAAGTGCCGTTGATTTTAATAACACCCAAAGAAGGGGTGACTTCCATAGGCGAATCTGTCTTTCAGAATTTTCTGACCCCCACACAGCAAATAAAAGCTTTAGTAAAATATTCCTTTGATGATTTGAATTGCGCAATATTTTCCGTCTTATATCCCCAGGATGATTATGGTGAGGAAATGGTGAAAATTTTTCGTGAGGAAGTAATGCGCATAGGCGGCAAGGTGGAGAAAGCAATTCCCTACAGCAGGAATCAAACAGATTTCAAGGCGGAGATCAATAAATTAACCGGTACTATTGTTAATGCTCCACAAAAAAAACGCGGCGATCAAGCAGAAAATAAAACCGCAATATCCGTTGATTTCGAAGCTTTGTTTATTCCCGATTCTGCTTCGCGGGTAAAACTGATTACTTCACAACTTGATTTTTATGATGTGAAAGGCTTTCAACTTTTGGGTACAAGTTTATGGCACTCGCCGGATTTGTTGAAAAATGGCACAGAATATCTGGAGGAAGCAATTTTTGCTGACAGTTTTTTTGCGAATAGTATTTATCCGGAAACTAACAACTTTGTTGATTTTTATTACATAAAATATAACCGTGAGCCGGAGAATATTGAAGCGCTGGCTTATGATACAGCAGGAATAATCATTGGCGTTTTGGATAACATAGAAATTAAAACACGCGCGCAATTTGCCGCAGCCCTGAAGAAAGTAGAAAATTACGATGGTGTTACAGGAAAGATATCTTTTGGTTCAGATAGAGTTGCTCAAAAGACTCCTTTTATATTGAAAGTTAATAAAGGGAAATTGAAGCAGGTAAAATAGGTTCAACGAAACAAGGCGAAAAGGAAAAAATTTAATGCGATTTTTACTTACCAACGATGATGGAATTTATGCCAAAGGATTAAGCGCGCTCTATCGGGAGCTTTCCAAAGAAGCTGATTGCCTGATTGTCGCGCCGGAAATTGAACAAAGCGCGGTAGGACATGCTATTACTATTTTTCGTCCCCTTATGGTACGCCGTGCCACTAAGAACGCTAATTTCTTGGGATACGCAGTCTGTGGCACACCGGCCGACTGCGTTAAAATAGGAATCAGGGAATTATCGGATAAGCCTGTGGATATGGTTGTTTCGGGAATCAACAGGGGAGGCAACGCCGGTGTCAACGTTCTTTATTCGGGAACCGTGTCCGCAGCGACCGAAGGGGCAATACTGGGCGTTCCCTCTATGGCCGTTTCTCTTGACACTCATAAAGAAGCTGATTTTACCTATGCCGCCAAATTCGCCCGCAAAATGACCCGGCTAATCCTAAGCAATCCGGAACAGCTTAAAGGAAGCGCGATTAATGTTAATATTCCCTGCATTTCCCGTGAAAAAATCAAAGGGGTTGTGGTTGTCCGGCAGGCAAAAAGCAATATTGTCGAAACTTTTGAGAAGCGCGTAGACCCCAGAGAAAATATTTATTACTGGTTTGCCGGTGAATCGCAATCCGCCCGTAAACAGAAAGATACCGATGTCGGCGCGCTGGCTGCAGGCTTCATAACGATTACACCGATTCACTCCGACTTGACCAGACACGATTTACTCGACGCGCTCAAGGATGCTGTGAAGCAAAGCAATTTTTAGATAAAAATACAGTAGATGGACAACTTAATTGTTAAATTTTTGTTAACTCTATTTTTGATTCAGCAGAACAAAAAATCTAAACAATGGTAGATTCCACATGGTCGCCAGTAATTGGCGGCGACGTTACATGGTGATACCTGTGGTGAGAAATGGCCAGGAAAACTCCGCCAAAACCGATTGTGATGGCAACAGTCTTGATAATCATGCCAATGTAAAAAGGTATCCAGCCAATAACCCACAATAAAATCAAACCCAGCATGGTTTCCCCAACTAAAGATTTTTTATACCGGTGAAAAATATTTGTTAAGATAAAATTGCCCAGAAGTGCGCTTACGCCGATGAATCCAAACATAAACGCCAATAATAGGGCGGCGAAAACAAATGGTATTAATGGAATACCAATAAAGGAGAACACCAGCAGCATAAAAAAAGGCGCTATCATCAGGGTTGCCAGAAAGCCCCAAAAAAATGATTTTGCCTTATTGCCTTGAATGGAATCAGTGATAGCATTTAATGGGCGGGGGAATAAAGCAGCCACTAATAATGCTAACATTAAGATCATAGCGAAAAAACAAAAATAAATAATATCGACAAGCCATGACCAGACGTCCATATCTCCGTAAAAAAAGGAAGCAACGGCAGTGGAAATGTTTGATGAGTTCACTTCGGTGATGTTGCCGTAAACCTGGGCTCCATTTCCCTGAACAACAACACCGCCGATACAGATAACATTGCCACGGACGACTGCTTCGTTGGTCAGCACAACCGAACCTCCGACAGTCACAACATTATTTTCGACCAGCCCGTTAACTGTTATTTGACCGGCAATGGCAACTGCATTGTTTACTGTTTGATCTTCGCCTATGTTGATATCTTTACCAACTTTGATAATATTTTTGGCATCAACTGAAGCCGCCGACAGAAAAATCAGCGTCAGAACAACGAAGGTGGCAATAAATTTTCTTCTCATATTTTTTCTTGTTTCTAACTTTTCTTTTTAGAAGTATTAAGCCGCTGCCGCCCGTATTCAAAAATACCCGGTAGAACGGAAATGATGATAATTGTAATAATCACAATTGTAAAATTATTTTTCACAGAAGGTATGTTGCCGAAATAATAACCGCCCAGAAGAAAAAGGCAAACCCACGTGATGCAACCGGTGACATTAAACAAAATAAATTTAGAATAAGTCATAGCGCCAACACCGGCCACGAAAGGAGCAAATGTCCGGATAATCGGCATGAATTGGGCGATTATGATCGTTTTCCCGCCATGTTTTTCATAAAACTGATGCGTCCGCAAAAGATTTTCCTTTTTAAAAAAGCGGCTGTCCTGGTAATGAAAAACTTTGGGTCCGATAAAATGTCCTATCGAATAATTGACGGTATCTCCGGCAATGGCGGCAATACAAAGCGAAATCAATAAAATCTCAATATCTAAAGCCCCTTGGGCGGCAAAAGCTCCCAAGGCAAATAAAAGCGAATCTCCGGGCAAAACTGGTGTAACCACAAGACCGGTTTCACAGAAAATAACTAAAAAAATAATAACATATGCCCCGATACCAAAACTTTGGATAATTATCGGCAGATATTTGTCCAAGTGAATAAAAAAATCTATAAATTTAATGATTATATCCATAAATAATTATGTTATATTAAAACACCAATTAAGAAATCTAAAATTTTCATGAGGTCAGCAAAATAATTGTATTTTGTATAGAGAAGAACTGGATGGATGTCAATGTGAAAAAGATTTTATAGGAATAAGAATTGATTTTTAAAATATTGGAGCTGCTGTAAAAGGCGGATTAATGATTAAAGATCAAAATATAAAATATTTATTTGAGCCGCGGTCAATTGCCATTATCGGAGCTTCCAACGATAAGGGCAAGATCGGCAACGCGGTAATCAGCAACATTATTAAAAGCGGTTACAAGAACAAGATTCTTCCGATCAATCCCAGGGGCGGAGAAATTGAAGGCATTCAAGTATATAAAAGTGTTTTAGATGTTCCGGATGAAATTGATATCGCCTGTATTATAGTTCCAGCAAAATTTGTTCTGGAATCTATAAAAGAATGCGCGGCCAAAGGCGTAAAATACGCTATTGTGATAACTTCCGGTTTCTCCGAAATCGGTAAAATAGAAGAAGAAAGAAAACTGGTTGAAGCCGCCCATGAGAAAGGAATGCGCATTCTGGGACCAAATGTTTTCGGCATCTTCACGGCAGAGGTATCGTTAAACTCGACTTTTGCCGGCAGTGTTATTCCTTCCGGCCATCTGGGTATCATTACCCAGAGCGGCGCTTTAGGTCTGGCCATGATTGGACAAGCCACAGTCGGCAATATCGGCCTATCGGCAATTGTTTCCGTGGGAAATAAATCCGATGTTGATGAAGGTGATCTTTTAGAATACATGATCACGCAAGACCGGACAAAAGTTATCCTCATTTACATGGAAGGAGTGCACGAAGGAGAGCGGCTGGTCGAAACACTTAAGCGCGCCACCAAAATAAAACCAGTCGTTATAATCAAATCGGGACGGTCAACACGGGGAGCTATGGCGGCGGCATCGCACACCGGATCGCTGGCTGGTTCCGACACCGTGTTTGATGATGTAATCAAGCAATGCGGGGCGCTTCGGGCGGAAAACATGACGGAAGCTTTTGAGTGGAGCAAGTTTCTCGCCAACAATCCTTTGCCGGCGGGTGAAAACACTGTCATTATTACCAATGGCGGCGGAGCCGGAGTTATGGCCACTGACGCCTGCGAAAAGTATAATGTAAAATTATATGATGATTCCAACCATTTGAAAACAATTTTTTCGCCGGCCACACCGGAATTCGGCTCGACAAAAAATCCGATAGATATAACCGGTCAGGCTAAAGCTGAAGATTACATAAAAGCTTTTGATGCGGCGCTGCATGATCCTGAAATTCATTCCGTAATCGGCGTGTTTTGTGAAAGTTCCCTTTTTACCAATAAAGATTTGGACATGGCCGTGGAACAAAACTACCGGCAATTTAAAGCTGCCGGCAAGCCCATTGTTTTTGGTTTATTGGGAGGTGAAACAGTCGCTGAATATGCAAGCGAAGCGCGACGGAAAAATATTCCGGTTTATGAAGATGTTTATGCAGGCGTGGAATCTCTGGGCGCGATGTATTCTTATAAAAGATATGTTGAAGAAAAAGAAGATGAAGTTGCCGATTTTAAATTTGATGTAGCGGCTGTTGACAATATTGTTGCAAATGCCCGCAAAGAAGGCCGGTCATTTTTACTTGCCCACGAAGGGCAAAAGGTGATGAGGGTTACCGGTATTTCTGTTCCTAAAAGCATGATTGCCGTGAATATCGAAAGCGCTGTCCAGAGTGCCGTGGCCATTGGTTATCCGGTAGTCATGAAAGTTGTTTCCAAAGATATTTTGCATAAAAGTGATGCCGGCGGCATCGCTCTTGATCTGGTAAATGACAAGGAAATAATTTCCGCCTACGAAGCGATTATGCGCAATTGCCGCGCTCATGTTCCCCACGCGGTCATTGAAGGCGTGGAAATATCGGAAATGGTCCAGCCCGGAACGGAAATGATTGTCGGGGCAAGAATCGATGGGTCTTTCGGCCCTACTGTAATGGTTGGCTTAGGCGGTATTTATGTGGAAGTAATGAAGGATGTTTCTTTCCGTGCCACTCCTCTGGGAAGGCGGGAGATAATGGCGATGATCAAAGAAATTCGCTCTTATCCTTTACTTATGGGAGTACGCGGTGAGAAAACGCGAGATATAAACGCTCTCATGGATACGATAATCAAGATTGGAGCTGTAATTCGAGAATGTAAAGAAATTTCCGATATTGAAATTAATCCTCTTGTCCTTTATGAACAAGGTATGGGCGCAATGGCCGTGGACGTAAGAATAATACTTTCAAGATAGGAGAGGTGAAATAAATGGATAAGCTAGTTGTCACATCAATGCGTCAGAGCGCTGGTAAAACCAGTGTCATTATTGGCTTGGCCAAGGCATTGAATAAAAAATCCGGATATATGAAGCCTTTCGGTGAAAGGCTGATTTACCGCAAAAAGAAGTTGTGGGATTACGATGCCGCTTTGATAGCCAATATCTTTGGAATGGAAGAAAGCGGCGAAACTTTGAGCATCGGTTTCCATCCTGCCAAGCTTATGTCCATGCTGGACGAAGAAATGACCAAGCAAAAGTTATTTGAGCTTATGTCCAGTGCCGGCAATAAAAAAGACATTGTTTTTATCGAAGCGGGGAAAGATATCACATATGGCTCCTCCGTTTATCTTGATGCCCTCTCTTTGGCACAATATTTAGATGCCGGTTTACTAGTAGTGGCCAGCGGCAATGAGGACACAATTTTCGACGACATTACCTTTTTAAAGAAACGTATCCAAATGGAGAAGGTAACACTGCGGGGCATCATCTTCAATAAAGTTACCAATATTAAAGAATTCAATGATATTTACCTGCCCAAAATAAAACAATTGGGCGTAAACGCGTTAGGCGTGATTCCCTATTATAAAGAATTACCTTTCTTTTCGGTGAACTATCTGACTGAGCGGTTGTTTGCCAAAATTATTGCGGGAGAAAATAACTTAAACGGCATAGTGGAAAATGTCTTTATCGGCTCGGTTTCTGTAAGCGCCGCTTGCAAAGAACCTGAATTTCAAACGAAGAATAAAATTGTTATCACCAGCGGCGACCGCAGCGATATGATCCTTGCGGCGCTGGACAGCCAGTCGACAGCTGTTGTCCTGACGAATAACATTTTGCCGCCATCTAATATTATTGCCAAAGCCGAAAAGATGTCCATTCCCTTGCTTTTAGTTTCTCTGGATTCTTACCAGGCGGCCAAACAAATAGATGATCTGGAAGCGTTACCGACAAAAGATGATAAAGAAAAAATCGCCCTGATAGAGCAGATGATCAGCGAGCATGTGGATATTAATAAACTTCAGTTGGAGAAATAATTCACCGCATAACAAAAAATCATCAGATTCAAAGGCAAGGTACGAAACAGAAAAAATAAACAAAGAGAATGTCTATTTAATGTATCAACTCCATCGCTATTATTAAAACTCTGTACTGCGTATGAAGTTTACCGCGTTGCGGAAAATTGCCAAACCTTGTCCTTCTTCGGGAAGATTTTCACGTGTCCAGCGGGGATGATTAGTACGGTGCAGAAACGCTTCGGGATGAGGCATCAGACCGAAAAGCCTGCCTGTTTTATTACAAAGTCCGGCAATGGCATGGATTGAACCGTTGGGATTGGCCGGATAATCCATTGTCGGCGCGCCTTCAGCAGTGCTGTATTGAAACGCGTGCAAATTTTTCTTTTCTATTTCTTCCAAAACGGCATTGTTCTCCGGAACGAACTTTCCTTCTCCATGCCTTACGGGATAATAGACAACATCAATGCCTTGGGTGAAAACACAGGGGCTTTTTGCGTTGGCTTTGAGATACACCCAGCGGTCTTCAAAACGTCCTGAATCGTTAAAGGTCAGTGTAGTGCATTGCTTAGTGAAGTTGCCATTAAGCGCAGGGAGCAATCCTAGCTTAACCATTAATTGAAAACCGTTGCAGACTCCCAGAATTAATTTTCCTTCAGAAATAAACTTAAGCAGTTCTTCAATGAGCATTTCATTTAAACCGGCAATGCGGGCATGCAAAAAGCGGTTGGCGCCAGCTTTAGCCGAACCAAGATCATCACCGTCCAAAAATCCGCCCGGCAAATTCAAAAAGTTATAATCGGTCAAACGCTTTTCGCCGAAAAGCAATTCACTGACATGGACGATATCGATCACATCGGCCCCCGCCAGTTTGCAGGCATGCGCCATTTCCATTTCACAGTTGGTGCCGTTGCCGGTCAGCACTATTGCATTTACCTTGCTGGTCATAAATAAAATCCTGTCTAAAAATTAAGAGGCTTTTGCCACGCATCTTTGAGTTTGCTGATTTTTTCTTTGATGATCAGTTTGCCGGAAAGCCCCGTTATCTGGAAGAGTCCATCACTCGCGACAAAGCCGATTTCGCTGACAACATTCCCAGCCAAAATCTTTTCAAACTTTCCTTTATCCTTGGGATGGATGGTTACCACAAAACGGCTGGCCGTCTCCGAAAACAAGATATAATCGTTTCTTTTCTTGCCGCGGTAAGGAACATCCTTCAAATCGACATTCATACCGAAGCCCCCTGCAAACGCCGTTTCGATCAGCGCCACACCTAAACCTCCGTCGGAGCAATCGTGGCAGGAGGCGATAAGCCCCGCCTGAATCGCCTTGTGCAGGGCGCAGTATTTTTTGATGGCTTTTTTCACATTCACTTGCGGCACTTTATTGCCAATAGCTCCGTGTTCAGCGAACCATTCGGAGCCGCCCAGTTCATCAAGAGTTTCACCGATAACGTAAACCAGATCCTGTGGGCGTTTGGCATCCATCGTCACGGCTTTGCGCACATCCTTAATTTTGCCAATCACCGAATAAAGTAACGTTGGCGGCACGGATATTTTTGTAAGGCCTATGGAATAATCGTTTTTCATGCTGTCTTTGCCGGAGATGCAGGGCACGCCAAAGGCGGTAGTATAATCGTAAATTGCCATGTTCGAGCGAACGAGTTGAGCGAGTTTATATTCGCCGTCGGGTGTTTTTGCGGACTTCACGGGATCACACCAGCAGAAATTATCCAGCCCCGCCAGATGATCAAGATCAGCGCCGACGGCCACGGCATTGCGGATTGCTTCGTCAATAGCGCAGGCTGTCATATGGTAGGTGTCGATATCGCTGTAGCGCGGGCAGATGCCGTGCGCCACCACCACGCCTTCCATGGAATCCAGAATCGGCCGCACAATGCCCGCGTCCGACGGGCCGTCGTTTTGCGCGCCAACCATGGGTTTGATAACGGAGCCACCCTGAACTTCATGATCGTACTGGCGCACAACCGCTTCCTTGGAGCAGATATTCAATCGCGAAAGCATCTGGGCAAAGGCTTTGCCAAGAATTACCGGTTCTGCAAATGTCGGCTCGAAATTTTTCGGCGCCTTCCACTTGGCTGACAGTTTCATCTGTGGCACGCCATTGTGCAGAAATTCCATATCCAGATAGGCTACGGTTTTTTCACCGTATCGGGCATGAAATATCCCGGACTTGGTGAACTTGCCCATAGCTGTGGCTTCCACGCCCATCTTGCGGGCCAGTTCCATAAACGCATCCACTTTTTTCGGATCGACCGCGAGCGACATGCGCTCCTGCGCCTCCGAAACCAGAATTTCCCAGGGCTGAAGACCGGCGTATTTCAAGGGCGCTAAAGACAAATCAATTTCGCAGCCGCCGGAATAAGTGGCCATTTCGCCAACTGATGAAGACAGCCCGCCCGCGCCATTATCCGTGAGTGCGCGGTAAAGGCCGCGGTTTCTGGCTATAAGCAGGAAATCAGTCATTTTCTTTTGCGTGATTGGGTCGCCGATCTGCACAGCGGTGACTGGTGAGCCTTCGTGCAGTTCTTCCGAAGAAAAAGTTGCGCCGTGAATGCCGTCTTTGCCGATCCGGCCGCCGGTCATGATGATGACATCGCCAGGTTTGATTTCCTTGCCGTGGGTCGGCTTGCCATTGAGTTTCGCGGGCATGATGCCGGCGGTGCCGCAGTAAACCAGAGGTTTGCCTAAATATCTTTCATCAAAAACGATACTGCCGTTGATTGTGGGAATGCCGCTTTTATTACCGCCGTGCTCCACGCCTTCGCGCACACCTTCATAAATCCGGCGCGGATGAAGAATGCGGGGCGGCAGTTTCTTTTTATAAAAGGGCGAGGCAAAGCAAAACACGTCGGTATTGAAAATAAGTTTTGCGCCGATGCCTGTGCCGAACGGATCACGATTGACACCGACAATGCCGGTGAGCGCTCCGCCGTAGGGATCAAGAGCGGAGGGTGAATTATGCGTTTCTACCTTGAAGACCAGATTGTGATCTTCATTGAATTTGATGACACCCGCGTTATCCACGAAAACAGAAAGGCAGAAATCCTTTTTGCCTTTTGCCTTGCGGATTTTGGCCGTAGAGCCTTTAATATATTTTTTGAAAAGCGAATCTATTTTTAATTTGTTGCGGCCGTCGGAATAATCAATCTTGCTGTTGAATATTTTATGTTTGCAGTGCTCCGACCATGTCTGCGCCAGACATTCCAGTTCCACATCGGTCGTGTTTTCATCAAGACCGAATTTCCTACGGGCTTTGAGAACGGCTGAATTCTGATAATAAGCCTGAATCTTCTGCATCTCTTCCAGATTCAGGGCCAGAAGTTTTTCCTGGCTGATTTTCAAAAGTCCCTGCGCGTCAACGGCCGCCAGATTGATTTGAGCTACCTGCGGTTCATCTTTGCCCATAACCTGCGGAACATAGGCAGGCATACCGGCATTGAAATCAAAGTTGTTTGATCCGACAACCTGATGGCGTTCGATTAGATCGTTTGCCAGCAAACCGGAGGCAATTTTTTCCGCATCAGCCTGTGATATTTTGCCGCTGATTAAAAATTGTCGGGATGTATAAACGCTGACTTTACGCGTCCCGATATTTTCGCCAAGTAGTAACGTGATGGCTTCGCGGGCGGTTTTGCCAACATTGTCGGTTACACCCGGGCGAAAGCCAACTTCAATGAGCCAATCAAAGTTTTTCGCGAGCGGCTGATTAATGGAGAATTCCTGAATAACTGGATCAGAGAGCGGCCCTGCGGCGGCTTCCTGTAATTCGGCAGCCGTCAGCTCCCCGGCGATTGTATAAACTTCGATGGTGGCAACTTTTTCAACCGGCAACGCCAGATTATCGATAATGCGCTTTCTGGTCTTTTCACCGAGCGCGTCGCGAATGCCTTCTTTGAAACCAACTTCAATTCGAGCGGCCATGATTTACCCTATAGCGGCATCGTAAAAAGTCCATATGCTACGTTGCGCTGCATCCTTCGTCATTGTAACGTACGCAAAAAGTACGTCTCATTCCTCAGGATTTGCGCGCCTTGCCTCTGGAACTTTTTACGAAGCCGCTCCAAAGTGCATTGCTTTTAGACCTTTTTACGAGTTCATCTTTATTAAATTCTGTCTGATAAAGCAGACGGTGCGGTTATACCCAAAAGATCGCAATAAAGCAACTTACAAATATGTGCTGGATAAGACGCATAAATGTTTACGACCAGTTGCCTTAGATTTACCAAATTATACCATTTCTAAATCAAAGATGATATTGAGGCGGCTAGGCGGAGGCGACGAGGCGTATTATAGATACGTTGAGGAAGCCGACAACGACGCCAACAAAAATAGCGCTTTGATTTAGAATTGGTATTAATAATCATTTGATTTTAAATAGATATTTGTGTAGAAAATACATCATTCAAAGAACAGATTTTGTATCAAACTGGTATATAAGGTAATACGTGTATTAATTGTTGGGCAAAAAAATTAGAGTATAAATATAAAGATAGTCAATTTCCTTAAAGGAGAACCAATATGGATAATGAGTTTTGGGCTTTTGTTTCAAAAAAGGCAGAGGAAACATTTATTCGACCAAAAAGACTTTATCCTTGGGATTCGATTGTTCAAGGGGTTACTGTCTGTAAATCTGATGGTACTTCAGAGCGCATGTATGCTGTCGCAAAAAATACATGGCGAGCACATCACCGAAAAGACACCTCTCGAACAGGATCGAGTAAGATATTTATGGATTTTTTCAGTAATAATCAGAACAAAATGTTAAATGATTTGCAAGGAGTGAAAAATCGATCTAATCTGCATGAAGTTGCCAATTTCTGGGTGTCAGAAATAAGACCGAAATTAAGTAATGTAAAAACTCATATATTGAATTCATACAATAGCATCAGAAAACCAATAGATTTGTATTTTTATAATCTTGTTTCTATGGCGGTTGAAGTTCCCAATGAAACTCGGTTATTCTTGATTCCAATTTTATTTTTACCAGTCGATAGTCAAATACTAGGCATATTCAGTTTAGAAAGGAATCAAGAATTTGGTATTTTTTCTTATAATCAACTTCGTATACTTGGGCTTACTCATCAATCTTCTTATGGGCACGTTAAAACTGAAAGTACATATAATAAGTTACAAGATATTATTACCATACGAGCAAAGGAACTTAGTGAATGCTGCTCAGCACCATTCTACCCTATTTATTTCGAGATGCTATGGAACGAAAGGTATAAGCGCACCGGCGGAAATATCTTTGAGTTAAATCCATAAAAAATGGAATTGGCAACCCAACAAAAAAATTCAGCCGATCGCCGGGCTGTGCCCGGCTCCGGCTGATTTCTTCGTTAAGCCCTTACCGCAAATATTGCTTATCCTTTTATCGTGCCACACTTACGGCATTTTCTGGCCCCACGAAAAAGCTGTGTGCCGCAATTATCGCAGGAAAAAAGTTTTTCTTCGCCTTTAATAAACGCCTCTGTACCCAACTCTCTCCAGAGCGGAATAGCGCGCAGAATATTTTTCTTGCCTTCCGGCACCGGAAAATTATCGATCTTATCGCAGGGGAAGCTATCACATTGATGGCAGCCGCTATATCCCTTTTCCTTCGTACAGCTTTTGATGGCGCAAACCGCGCAGTACCAGTAAACCGAATCAGAGCGACATCCCCGGCAATTAATTTTGTCCGGGGTGTCACCATAGGCTTTGGCCAGTTTTTCTTTTAAAGGCTGATCGCCACTAGCTGTTGCGCAATATATGCCGCAGACACCGCAATAAAGACCGCATGGGGAAACCAATTCCTGATTAATCATTTATTCCTCCTTTTTGTTGCGGGACATAACGCCCCGCATAGCCGGTTGCCAGACAAAAGACTCGGTTACTCCTTGCCTCTATCGACGATTTTCGCTTCAATAACTACTCATCCCCACCCACCACATTTAAGTCCAACGTTATCACAATGGCCCCTGTAGAAAAATGAACGAGGATCGAGACCTTCATACATCCTTTCTTGAATAACACACATCATTTGGGTCATCGCAGGCATCAAATGGAGGCACACTGACCTCAGATTTTCCAGAAAAGTCAAGAATAAAGATTTGATCCCTATTTTTCAGCTTTTTTTCGATCTTCAACTTTTACTTCCATAACGATATGTCCCCATCCGCCGCACCTTACTCCTACATCCGGGCAGCCGAACCGTTTGAACCTCATTTTATTGGGATCGACACCGGCATAAAGAAGTTCAGCTAATGCGGGCATAGCAAGAGCAACCGAATGTAAAGCAAAAATACAAACTCTATTTGGAGAAAGTTTTGTTAAAAAACTAACACCACGACCATCGAAATAAAACTTATCACCGGCTTTATGCCCGCTGTCACAACCATGTGATTCAATAACTTCCGCGATTATCGTTTTGTTGAGCATTAAAGCTGTTTTGGACAATGTGTCTTCATTTCTGGGATCTGCCCGAAATATCGTCATTTCCTCATCGGTGTAACACAGGTGTTTCTGCACCATTTTCCATGTATCTTCACCAATTTTCATTTTATCTCCTCCTTAGATTTATATGTTTGCTTTATGCCTATACAGTTGGGATACTTTCTTAGGTCCTTTATGGGCGAACATGCATCCTTCCGGACTAAAAAAGAAACGATCACCAACCTTGTGCTCAACATTGCACCCTTGCGATTCGTACACTTCAAAAACAATTGTTTTCTTCAGGAGATCATTAGATTTCTCCAAGATTCTCGATCAACGGTTGTCCTTCCTGAATATCTCCATTTCTTCATTACTATAGCCCAAATGAGACTGAAAATTCTTCCATGCATTTTCGTCAATTTTCATTGTCATCTCCCTTTTATTGCAGCAAGATTTCATTGATATTGCTTCTTTGTAATAAATCTTTCAGCCAGCTAACCATATCCGGCCCCTTGAAAAACGGCTGCTCCTGATAAAGTGTCAAAAATTCGGAATATGAATTTTCTATATCGGTGACAGTCTTTCCCAGAACGTCTCGTATTGTTCCCAGTGAGTCGTGTTTGATGTTCATATCGCCAGGCTTAATCATGCCCAATTGTATCAGGTAACTTACCTGCTCACTGCATTTGCAGGGATTATGCTCATCAAAAAGGCTGCAATTATTTTGAAAATAAGCGGCAACTTTTTTGCGCGACCGCGATAGAATCTGACGGAAGTTCGCCCTTGAAATATCGCAAATTTCCGCCCCGATTTTATCAGTGACATCAAATATTGCTCCGAGAATCAGCACCATCCGCTCCATTCTGTTGAGGCACAGCAATATGCACAACGTGCAATAGTTTTTGGTTTCATCGATGATTTCTTTATCGCGCATCGGGGCAAGTTTTTTTGTGTCTGGTAAGTTGAGACCGAATATTAATAAATCTAAGCTTTCCGCGTGAGCGGCAAAGAACTGCTCTCTTTTACTCTCCTTGATGTTGATGACATGATTGGCGACAATCCGGTATAACCAGGTTCTAAATGCGGCCTTTTTCTGATCGTAAGTCGAAAGCTTGGCAATGGTTTTAATCAAAATCTCCTGTGTAATATCTTCCGCCCGGTGGATGTTTCCGGTCATATTCAGGGCGATATTAAAAATCCAGGACTGGTGCCGCAGGATGAGCGCCTCCAGAGCCGCGGCATCACCTTCCAGCGCCCGCTTTATATAATCAACGTCGCTCTCGCGCTCTTCGATCTTTTCTTGAAAAGGGTTGTGCATTCTTTTAACTCTTTAAAAAGTGAATTTCATTCATCTGCATCTTATACAATTTTTCTATAAGAGTGTGACAGACCTTTTCGCTTCAAGATATTTCTCTTAAATTACAAAGCATTATACTCTGATTTGCCGATTATGCAGCTTTTTGTTTACCCTCATTTTACTTGACACTTCCATTTTTTTAACCGATATATTCAGCAATCATTATCAAAGTATTGGCAAGGCGTGATAAATTTATCCGACGGATTGCGGAGAAAACATGGATTTAATTCTGATTATCATAATTCTCATCCTGCTGGTGATCGGTTTTGTTGTGCTGTATCTGCGGGCGGGGAGAGCTTCTGTTGATCTTACGCCGCTTATCAACAAATTGGATATGTTGCAAAATTATCAGGAAAGAACGGACCGTTCTATCCGCGATGAAATATCCAAGTTTCGCGAGGAAATGAAAACCGGCGCCCATCAGGAAAGAGCGGAATTAACCGTCTCACTCAAATCATTCAGTGATTCAGTGGAGCAGAAAATGACGGCTGTGGGTCAGCTGGTTGATGAAAAACTAAAGCAAATTCAGGAAGACAATACGCGTCAACTTGATCGCATGCGTGAAACAGTTGATGAAAAGCTGCACAGCACACTGGAAAAAAGATTGGGTGAAGCTTTCAAGCAAGTCTCCGAACGGCTGGAACAGGTGCATCAGGGGTTGGGTGATATGCGTAATCTGGCCGCGGATGTTGGTGATTTGAGGAAAGTGCTGACCAATGTCAAGACACGCGGCACCTGGGGTGAAGTGCAATTAGGCGCGCTTCTGGAAGAAATCCTCTCGCCGGAACAATACGCCAAGAATGTGAAGATTAAAGAAAACAGCAGTGAACTTGTCGAATTTGCCATCAAACTTCCTGGAAAGGATGATTCGCCGGCAGATCACGTCCTGATTCCGGTGGACGCAAAATTTCCGGTGGAAGATTATCAGCGGCTGCTGGACGCGCAGGAAAAGGCGGATACAACTGCCGCCGATGATGCTGTCAGACAACTGGAAGCAAGTATTAAAAAAGCAGCCAAAGATATATCTCAAAAATATATTGCTCCACCCAAGACTACTGATTTCGGGATTATGTTTTTGCCTGCCGAAGGCCTTTATGCCGAAGTTATCCGTAGGACTGCTCTGGTCCAGATGCTCCAGCGCGAATACCATATTGTCATTACAGGACCTACCACATTTGCCGCTCTTTTAAACAGCCTGCAAATGGGCTTCCGCGCCCTGGCCATCCAGAAGCGTTCCAGTGAAGTCTGGAAAGTGCTGGGTGAAGTAAAATCAGCCTTTGGGAGATTTGGCGATACTCTTGACGCTGTGCATAAGCGGCTGGAACAGGCCGCCAATTCCGTGGATGATGCCCGGAAGAAATCAAAAACCATTCAGAATAAATTACGCGCCGTGGAAATATTACCCGGCGCATCTGACGAAGCTTTGCTCGAGGATAAAACACCTGCCGAGCTGGAAGAGCCTTAACCGGACACCGATTATGTTTTGGTCAGGATATCTATTAGTAATTGCTATGTCATTGTTCTTTCATTTTTTACCCCTATGTATGTTGTTAAGATAATAGACGTGTGGCTCAGTATTATCTATGAAATTATCCGGAGATATAAATGAAAGAATTTGATCCCTTCGGGTGGTTGGAAAAGTTTTTTCCCGCACATTTTTTGCACCGGCTGATCCGGATCGGAATTATTGTTATTCTCATTATTTTTCTGGTTCACCGAATTAGCTTATACAGATACTATCTTGTAAAGCCTTTGTGGGTGACAGAAACACTTATCTACGTAGTTTTTCTCGTCAGCTATGCTATTCGGATTGATCCTGTAGAGAGATCCCGAGGATTAAAGGAAATTATCATTCCGTTGATCGGAGGAGTTCTCCCTTTTGCCCTGCTTTCATCGCCGCCCAACCCTTTAATGGACGGTAATTGGTTGATTAAATATATCATTTTTTACTGGATGACTGCTGCCATGGCACTTACAATCTGGGGTTTGTGGACGTTACGTTATTCTTTTAGTATTACCGTCGAGGCGCGTGCCTTAATAACTAACGGCCCCTATCGCTGGATCAGGCATCCTGTATATTTGGGAGAAATTCTTACTGCTCTCTCTGTTACTATCTGGCGGTTTTCCGTTCTCAATATAGTCATTTTTACATTATTTGTCATCATTCAGTTGCTTCGGGCGAAATGGGAGGAGGCTAAACTTGGCCAGGTTTTTGCGGCTTACAGCATTTATGCGGCTCATGTCAAATGGATATGTCCATACAAAAAGCCATCATGATATCGTTTCCCAATCCATCCATTTTTCGTTTGACATGAAGTTTTATCTATGATTTATAAATCAGCAGAAATATTATGGAGTTTGCGGCAATTTGTTGGCGGAAGCATCTACAAGGTAAGCTGCCTATTGAGCACTAACTGTTATGATTATTATTACATTGCCCTGTCTCGATCTGCTCATCGCTGAGACGACTCGGAAATAGATCGTGTTAAAAGCCACGGGCAGAAATAAAAAAGTCCGTGGCTTTTTTAATTTTTGAGATTTATTGTTGAAACTCCAATTCCGAAAGCGAAGCGTAGCGGAATTGATAAGTTGAACAATCCCCCGCAAAGCGGAGGATTTAATATCCAGCAGCTTGCTGCGGAATCTGTTTCCAAAGCTTGCTTTGGGGTTCCCGGGATAAGTGACTAAACTTTGAAAATGGAGGTGTGTATGTCAAAAAATATTTTTAGAATAGCTTTTGTTTTATTTTTTAGTGTATTAATGGCCGGAGTAGTCTTTGCCGCTCCCCCCCTGAAGATTGGCGCGTTATTTTCCGTGTCCGGACCCGCTTCATTTCTTGGTGAACCGGAACGCAATACGGCGGAAATGATGGTGGCCGATATAAACAAAGCCGGCGGAATAAAAGGGCACAAACTGGAACTTATAGTCTATGATACTCAGGGCGATGCCACCAAGGCAGTGCAGGCTGTTAACAAGCTGATTAAAGATGATAAAGTTGTCGCTATTATCGGTCCCAGCACCACTGGCGATAGCATGGCCGTGATTCCCGTGGTCGAAAAGGCGGAAATACCTATGATTTCCTGCGCGGCGGGAATTAAAATAACCGATCCGGTAAAGAAATGGATATTTAAGACGGCGCAAAACGACGTTCTGGCCGTAATGAAAATTTACAAGTATTTGCAGAAACAAAAAATTTCTAAAATAGCTATACTTACTGTTTCGGATGGGTTCGGTTCTTCCGGCAGAGAGCAGCTTAAATTACAGTCTAAAGAATTCGGCATGCAGATAATTTCCGATGAAACATATGGTCCGAAAGATGACGATATGACAATTCAATTAACAAAAATACGCGATAGCGAAGCTCAGGCAATTATCTGCTGGGGAACCAATCCCGGCCCGGCCAAAGTCGCCAGAAACGTCAAACAACTGGGCATCAAACTGCCTTTATTTATGAGTCATGGTGTTTCCTCTAAGAAATTTATTGAACTTGCCGGTGAGGGAGCAGAAGGAATCATTCTTCCTTCAGGGAAAGTCATCGTTGCCGATCAGTTGCCGAAGTCCGATCCGCAAAAGAAAGCGCTGATAAACTATGTAAACAAATATCGTGAGAAATATAAGGTGGAAGGCGATCATTTCGGCGGACATGCCTGTGACGCGATTATGCTTTTAAAGAGAGTTATCGAACAAGGAGCTTTCTCGTCCGCGGCAATTCGTGATCAGTTGGAGAAAACAAAAAACTTTGCCGGTATCGGAGGAACATTTACTTATTCTCCACAGGATCATGCCGGTTTGACCAGTGACGCCTTCGTTCTTGTACAGGTTAAGCAAGGCGAATGGAAATTGATTAAATAGAAATCTCGTGAGATAAATTAATCAAACTGTATAAGCGGCGCGGGCAATAATAATGCCTGCGCCGCATTAATATTTATCGAGGAATCATAACATAGATTAAATGGACATCTCCCGGCAATTATTTCAATATATCTTATCCGGCCTTTCTAACGGCGCTATTTACGCCCTGATCGGTTTCGGCTTTGCCATGATTTACAACGCCACCGGGATCATCAACTTTGCGCAGGGCGAGTTTGTGATGCTCGGTGGAATGTTAGCGGTTTTTTTTCTTACCATTTTACATCTGCCAATCGTGCCGGCAATAGTCCTGGCCATTCTTATTTCGACAATTGTCGGCGTCTGTTTTGAACGTCTTGCCATCAGACCTCTGAAAAACGCGAAGCCGCTTAGCCTGATTATTATTACTATCGGTGCGAGTATTTTTATTCGCGGGGCGGCCATGCTTATCTGGGGAAAAGATACTCACGCTCTGCCGGCTTTTTCCAGCAATGAACCTCTTTATATCGCTGGAGCGACTATCCTTCCCCAACACCTCTGGATTTTTGCCGTAACTGTTTTAATCATTATTTTTAGCAGAATTTTTTTTAATTACAGCGTTACCGGTAAGGCTATGCGCGCCTGCGCATATAATTCCCAAGCTGCCGGGTTGGTCGGCATAAATGTCAAGAATATGGTTTTGCTCTCCTTTGTTATCAGTTCGGCCATTGGTTCGATGGCGGGAATAATTATCGCTCCGCTGACCATGACTTCTTATGACGTCGGAGTCATGCTCGGTCTGAAAGGTTTTTGTGCGGTGATTATCGGCGGAATGAGCAGCGGGTTAAGCACTGTGATGGGCGGACTTCTGCTTGGGTTACTGGAATCTTTGGGTGCCGGTTTTATCTCTGCCAGCTACAAAGACGCAATTGCTTTTATAATTTTACTGTTGATACTTTTTGTCCGGCCGGAAGGTTTATTCAAGAAAAAAGAAACGGAAAGGTTTTAACTCCAGGATTCCTGGTATTTTTCAGCAGAAAATGGTTCTGGTCTGAGAATTGAGATTAAATATCATGACGGGGAAAAAACGCCAAATACTGATTTTTTTAATTTTTGCGGCATCCGTACTGTTGGCGCCGCTTTTTTTAAAAGGCAATTATCTTTTAAATGTGTTTGTTTTTGTCGGCATCAACACCATGCTAGCCATAGCGTTGAATCTCTTGCTGGGATATGCCGGACAGATTTCCCTCGGGCATGCCGCTTTCTTCGGTTTGGGCGCGTATATTTCCGGTATAATAACGACAAGATTTCCGGTTGATCCTTTTTTTGTCATCATTCTGGCTGCTGTTTTTGCCGGAGCGCTGGCTTTTGTCATCGGCTTTCCTATTTTAAAGCTGAAGGGACATTATCTAGCGATGGCCACACTTGGTTTTGGTATTATCATGTACATTGTTTTCAACGAGACTGTTGAATTTACCGGAGGTCCATCAGGGTTATCCGGCATACCTAATCTTCATATCGGTTCATTGATTTTTGACAATGATCTGAATAATTATTATTTGGTCTGGCTGTTTGCTCTGGCCGTCATGTTATTATCGATCAATTTATCCCAATCGAGAATCGGCCGGGCGCTGAGAGCCATTAATGATTCGGAGGTGGCTGCCCGTGTCATGGGCGTTAATGCCCGAATTATAAAAGTGCAGATTTTTACGGTTTCCGCCGTTATTTCCGCTATTGCCGGAAGCCTCTACGCCCATATCATGACTTTTATTGCTCCGTCATCTTTCGGTTTCAATTTTTCCGTGGAACTGCTGACAATGGTGGTTATCGGCGGCCTCGGCAGTATTTATGGATCATTTCTGGGCGCGGCAATTTTAACGATGCTGCCGGAATTTCTGCGCGTTTTTCAGGATTTTGATATTGTTATTTACGGATTGATGCTGATTTTAATGACCATGTTCATGCCCGGCGGCTTGATCAGCGGTATTCAAAAAATGACTGAATTTGCCGCCGCGAGAATGAAGAAAAAAAGGGATAGCGATGCTCAAGCTTAACGGCATAACCAAAATATTCGGCGGGCTGACCGCGCTGGAAGATGTTTCTTTTTGCGTTGCCGATGGGTCAATAACCGGTGTTATCGGTCCTAACGGAGCTGGAAAGACTACGCTGTTCAATATCATAACAGGCCTCTATACCCAGACAGCGGGAGAAGTTTATTTTGCTGAAAAGAATATTTCGTTTTTTCCGCCCGAGGCGCTTGCCGGACTTGGTTTGGTGCGTACATTCCAAAATGTGGAACTGTTCGGGCAAATGACAGTTCTGGAAAATGTTATGGTCGGGCTCCACACCAGGAGTAAGAGCGGTATTTTTTCCAGTGCTTTCAAACTGCCCGGTCAAATAAAAGAAGAAAGATATATTAAGGAAAAGAGCTTACAGTGGTTGGAATTTACCGGCCTGACGGATTTGGCAGGTGTTCAAGCCAGTAATTTACCTTTTGGAAAGGGAAGGATGTTGGAAATTTCCAGAGCGTTGGCCGTAGAACCAAGAGCTATTTTGATGGACGAGCCTGCGGCGGGGTTAAATAGCAGGGAAACAGCCGAACTTGCCCTGCTCATTCGCAGGATCAGAGAATCCGGCATAACTGTAACGCTTGTGGAGCACGATATGGAACTGGTAATGGATATTTGTGATTCAATCATTGTTTTGAATCTGGGGAAAAAACTGGCGGAAGGAACGCCGCGGGAAATTCAGGAAAACCCGGAGGTAATATCGGCATACTTAGGCGAGGACTGATACCGCTTCGCTTTCTTTGGCTAACTTTGTTGGCTGCGTCGTCGGCTTCCTCGACGGATTATTAATACGCCTGCGGAGCCTCCTCCTTGCCGCCGCGTTATCCTTTGAAATCGAAACGGTATGACGGATGCTAAAGATAAATTAAATATGATAAAAAGAATATTATGCTGAAAATAAAAAATATCAACACCTATTACGGACAGGCGCAGGCGTTGAAAAACGTTTCTCTGCATCTGACTGAAGGAGAGATAGTCACTCTTATTGGCGCCAATGGTGCCGGGAAGACGACGCTTCTTAATTCTTTGTCCGGAGTCGTGCCTCCTCGCAGCGGTCAAATTATTTTTAATAATATGCCCATAAATAATCTTGCTACGCATCGAATTGTCCAGATGGGGATTTCCCAGGTTCCGGAGGGAAGACAGGTTTTTAAACCTCTTTCTGTGGAGGATAACCTGGAATTAGGCGCCTACTTGCACTACAAGATGTTGAGTGGCGGCAAAGCTGAAGTGAAAAAAACCAGCGAGATGGTTTATACTTTGTTTCCTATTCTACGAGAACGGCAGAAGCAGCTTGCCGGAACATTATCGGGCGGTGAACAGCAAATGCTAGCCATCGGACGGGCGTTCATGGCCAGACCGAAATTGATGCTTCTCGACGAGCCTTCCATGGGGCTTGCGCCCATGGTGGCTCAGGAAATTTTTAGGGTTATTGAAAATTTATCCCGGGAGAAAAAAACGACAATTCTTCTGGTCGAACAAAATGCGCGGGCGGCCCTGAGGATGGCTAATCGCGGCTATGTGCTGGAAAACGGCCGATTGATTTTAGAAGGTACCGCCTCAGAATTGCTGGAAAATAAAGATGTTCAACGGGCATATCTCGGTAAAGATAAGAAGGAGATATGGGAGAGATAATAAAGACAGAAATAAGAAAAAGTTTCGTAGGATGGAACAAGAGCAGCGGTTCCATCAGATAAAGAGTAAAAATTTTATTAAGCTGTTCAAAAATAGCCAGATGCAAGGCGTGCAAGTCCTGAGGAGTGAAGCGTACTTTTTACGTACGTTGCAGCGACGAAGGACGCACCACAACGAAGCAGATGGTTGTTTTTCAACAGCTTTCCAGGAGGTTTTTATGAACATCTGGGATGCAACTCATGAGTGTATGTTACGGGATGAACTCGAGCAGCTGCAACTGGAAAGGCTTCAGGCAACAATCAATAGAGTTCACAAAAATGTTACCCATTACCGAAAAATATTTAATGAACTTGGTATTATCCCGGAAGATATTTGTTCTTTGTCGGATTTGACAAAACTTCCGCTTACCACCAAAGATGACTTAAATCACAACTATCCCTATGGTATGTTTGCCGTGCCTCTGCGGGAAGTTGTCCGTATTCATTCTTCATCGGGGACCACCAGCAAACCGATAGTAATGGGTTACACGAAAAATGATATAAAAATCTGGTCTAATTTGGTGGCGCGTTTTATGACTGCCGCCGGTGTAACTCATGACGATGTAGTGCAAATAGCTTTCCGTTACGGTCTTTTCACCGGAGCTTTCGGCGTGCATTATGGCGCGGAAACCATTGGCGCGTCGGTGATTCCGATGGGCACGGGCAACACGGACAAGCAAATTATGATTATGCAGGATTATAAATCGACGGTATTGGTCAGCACGCCCAGCTATGCTGTTGCTCTGGCGGATCGTATAGAACAACTGGGCGTGGATCCTAAATCGCTTTCATTGAAAGTGGGGCTTTTCGGCGGAGAGTCCTGGTCGGAGAAGATGCGCAACGAAATTGAAACCAGGCTGTTGTTGAGCGCGACCGACAATTACGGTCTTTCCGAAGTAATTGGCCCCGGTGTTGCCGGTGAATGTTCGTGTAAACAAGGTTTGCATATTTATGAAGACGCGTTCATTCCGGAGATTATTGATCCCGAAACAGGCGCGGTATTGCCGTCCGGAAGCGAGGGTGAACTTGTGCTTACTACACTTACCAAAGAAGCCTTTCCCATGATTCGCTACCGGACAGGGGATATTACCAGCCTCGACTATACTCAATGTGAATGCGGCAGAACTTTGGTGCGCATGAAAAAAATAATGCTGCGTTCCGACGATATGCTCATTATCAGAGGTGTAAATGTGTTTCCTTCGCAAATCGAAGATGCACTTTTCAATATCGCGCAGGGTGAGACACCTTATCAGCTTGTCGTGGAAAGAAACGGAGCAATGGACAGCCTGGAGGTTGTCATTGAAGTCACGGATAAAATCTTTTCTCTGGAGCTGCAAAAGCAGAGGTCTTTTCTGGAAGCGATTAAAAAGCGTATCGGATCGGTAACCGGCATTAATGTTGAGGTTAAATTGGTCGAATCCAAAAGTATTTTGCGGCAAAAAGGGAAAATTGCGAGAGTTGTGGATAAGAGACAAATATAACAACTATTAATACCATTTCTAAATCAAAGCGCTATCTTTGTTGGCAGCGTCGTCGGTTTCCTCAACGTATAACCTGAAGGTCACGCGTGTACAATACGCCTCGTCGCCTCCTCCTTGCCCCGTTGAAGCGGGACAGTTTCCAATCCCGATATATCGGGATTGGATAATTCAACTTACAAAATTCAGTTCACTTTGCTCCTGAAATTTGAGTCTCATTACAACTAACGAATTCCAGTTAACTGCGTAACTGTAATTCGAGTTTCACTGCCGCCTCGATATCATCTTTGATTTAGAAATGGTATAAGTAAATGATTTAGCGCAAATTTTTGATTATAAATTTTAATTTGTCGAATGGTAGATAATTTCTTCCGCCTGTTATTTCTTTCTGCTTTTCAACATTTCCAGTATTTTATCGTGATAGTAATAGACTACTATAAAAATAATTATACCTGCTGCCGCAAGGCAGGTTAAAAAAAGATATTGTCCATTGCCGGCATAGTATCCGGTGAAAGAAAGCATTATGGTGCCGAGCAGGCGGCCGATCGTGGAAATTATGATGAATGTCCATGTAGGGATAAGGCTGACACCCATGATGTAACATAAATAATCCTTGGGGAATCCCGGAACCAGAAAGAGAATTAACGATACCCCAATGCCCTGATGTTCCATAAAGTGATCAAATTTTTCAAATACTTCTTTCTTGACTACGTTTTCCAGAAGCGGTTCACCGAAAAATCGCGCCAGCATGAAAGCTATCCAGGAACCAAGCGTAAGTCCGATTGTCGAATAAACAGTTCCCCAAAAAGGTCCATAAAGCATACCACCGATTATTCCGGTAAATTCTCCCGGAATTGGAGCGGCTACAACTTGCAGTATCTGGAGAAAAATAAAGATGAATTCGTCGTAAGGGTGGTATGACTTGATAAAATTAGATAATTTGCTTTTATCTGTAAAAAACAGATACAGATCAAAGTGGATGAAGATATAAACTGATAAGATGATAAACAGGAGTAAGAAAAGAACCCTGAAAGTTAAACGTTTATTCATTAAGGAATCTAATTGGTCCTATTCTTTAGCTTTATTTTCAATCTTCTTTGCTTCATCTTCCGGTTTTTTCTCCGGTTCATTCATTGCCTGCTTAAACCCTTTGATTGCTTTGCCTATTGAAGCTCCTAATTCCGGCAGTTTACCGGGACCAAAGATAATCAAAACTATAATCAAGATCAATATGAGATGCATAGGTTGCAAAAGTCCTTCAAACATGGTGTTGCCTCCCTTAACTTTAACTGATACCAAACCTTTTGATAGTTTTCGTCACAATGGTGAAAACTATAAGTTTGGAACTTATTGCAAATCGTATAATATAATTTTACCTGCGTCAACCTTATTGTTTTCTGTAGCTATCATTAGACGTTGGAGGTTTTATTGTAAATTTCCTCAATCAAAACAGTTGACTTTAAAAATACTCTATGTAAAAAAACAAACGGGAATTTTTTCAGTCGTTTAATTTTACCACTAAATTATCATCAGAAGTAAAGTAAAAGGGGGATGGAATTTGTATGGCTAAAGTGCCACAGAAGTTGGAAAAAACAAGAGCAGAGATTTACAAGAACGCGCCAATTGCCAAGTTTGGTGAAAGAAAGCCTGATTTCAGTACAATGGGGCGAAAAATAAAAAATCCCCATAAAAAATTCCGGGAGGTTGTTTGTGTGGAAGCTTGCCGGACACCTTACGGCCGTTCGGGTGGAGCACTGAAAGATTTTTCAGCAATGGAGCTGGGCGCGATGGCGATCAAAGAAGTTCTGCGCCGCACCGAAGGCAAGGTGAAGCCTGCGGATGTTGACTATATATTTATGGGGCAGGTGGTTCCAGCCGGCTGCGGCCAGATACCGGGGCGTCAAGCAACCATTCTGGCGGGAGTACCGGAATCCGTGCCTTCCATTACCATCAATAAAGTCTGCTCTTCCGGCATCAAGACGATTGATCTGGCTTTTCAAATGATCCTCCTGGGACGCGCTGATATCTGTATTGCCGGCGGTCAGGAAAGCATGAGCAATTGTCCGTTTGTTCTGCCGGATATGCGCTGGGGCGCGAAGATGGCTCTGCCCAACGGCCGCGTCATTGATTCGATGGTTTATGACGGCCTGTGGGACGCCTTTTATAACCGGCATATGGCGATTCACGGATCGGAAGTGGCCGATGAGTTCGGGTTTTCCCGGCAGGAACAAGATGAGTGGGCGCTCAATTCTCAGATGAACGCGGTGCGCGCGATGAATGAAGGTAAACTCGATGATGAAATTTTCCCTGTGGAAGTCAAGCAGGGTAAAAAAATAATCATTTTTGATAAAGATGAAGGGCCACGGCCAGAGACTACACTCGAAGGGCTAGCAAAATTGCCGCCGGTTTTTAATCATCTAAGCACCGTGACCGGTCAGCCGGGAAGCGTCACCGCAGGGAACGCGCCGGGTGTCAATGACGGTGGTGATGTTTGTCTTTTGATGAGCAGAGAGAAAGCCGGTGAACTGGGTCTCAAGTCAATCTTTACCATAGTTGATTATGCCGAAGTATCACAGCCGACCAAAGACATCGCGACCGTGCCGGGTTTAGCCATTAAAAAGATTCTGGAACAAAACGATATGACGCTCGGCCAGATGGATGTGATCGAAATCAACGAAGCCTTTGCTGTCGTAGCGCTGGTGAGTTGCCGCTCGATTCTGGGTATGACTAAAGAAGAGATGTTTAAAAAGGTGAATGTCAACGGCGGGGCGGTTGCTTTTGGGCATCCCATCGGTGCTACCGGCGCCAGAATCGCCATGACGTTAGGCTATGAATTGAAACGCCGTGGCGGCGGCTGGGGGGTCTGCGGCATTTGCTCAGGACATGCGCAGGGCGATGCGATGTTAATCCGCGTAGATTAAAAAAAATTGTCTTCATGCGGCTACCTTTGCTGACAGCGTCGCCGGATCCCTCAATTTGCCGTGACGTAACTGTGTGGCCTCGTTCTTGTCTCCCTGATAGCATCTCTGATTTAGAAATGCTATTGACATTAAATAATATTTTGGTGTTTATTAAAAGCAGTCAGTGAAATTACCTGTTTAGTCTGGCAGGGCGTGATGTTTTCATTATTAACAATGATCAAATATTAATTGAAAGGAGGAAGCCATGTATATTGACAGAAGAGATTTTCTTAAGTTGACAGGTTTCGGCACTGCTATGTTCGTATTGGGCCAGGGCACTTCAGTCTTTGGCGCTGACGAGAAAATGGGCAGGGAAGATTTTATGTTTGTCCAATTTTCGGACACCCATTGGGGCTTCAATGATCCCAAGATCAATCCTGATTTTGCCGGCACACTGAAGAAATCGATTGAGGCCGTCAACAGTATGAGATCCCAGCCGGACTTCGTCATGTTCACAGGTGACCTGACTCACACTACGGAAGACCCGAAAGAAAGGAGAAAACGGCTGACTGAATTTCGTGACATCATCAAGACGCTGAAGGTAAAAAATATTAAGTTCATGCCGGGAGAACATGATGCCGCTCTCGATAAAGCCGAAGCATATAAGGAAATTTTCGGCGAAACTCATTACACCTTCCAGCATAAGGGCGTCAATTTCATAGTCCTGGATAATGTTTCTGAGCCGGGTTCATCCATCGGAGATGGGCAGGTGCAATGGTTGACCGCAGAGCTTAAAAAACTAGATCATGATTCGCGTGTTATTGTATTTACGCATCGCCCGCTTTTTGATCTCTATCCGCAGTGGGACTGGTTTACCCGGGATGGCTCCAAGGCAATAGAACTATTTATGCCGTTCAAAAATCTTACCGTCCTTTACGGTCATATTCATCAGGAACATCATTATTTTACCGGACATATTCCGCATCATGCTGCAAAAGGCATGATGTTTCCACTGCCAGCTCCGAGGTCAGTACCTAAAAAGGCGCCGGTTGCTTGGAACCTTTCGCAACCTTACAAAGGATTGGGGTATCGCAGACTAGATGCAAAAGCCCAAAAAGCGGAACTCGAAGTAACAGAATATTCTGTACAGGGGGTATAGAAAGATGAAATCTCAAAGATGTTTTTTTGCGCTTATTGTCTTTTTTGTGATGTCGGCCTTGATTTTCACTTTCACATCTTCCTTTGCAGACCAGCCGGAACAGGTGATCAAGATTATGGCCAAGAAGTTCGAATATACTCCAAATGAGATCAGGGTAAAAAAAGGTGTGCCGGTGGTTCTGGAGCTGACGTCATTGGATAGACTTCACGGATTTAATTGTCCGGAATTGGGTATTCGCTCCGATATCAATCCCGGCAAGATCGCCAGGGTGCGCTTCACCCCACCGCGTAGCGGTACTTTTGTGTTCTTCTGCGACATCTTTTGTGGTGAAGGACACGAAGATATGAGCGGAAAGATAATTGTGGAAAAATAAACTGCGGGAAGATTACTTGAGCATGGCAATGCCGATTTCGCGGCTTTCCCTGACCAAATTACTGAAAGTGTTGCCGTAAATAACCGCTAGATGGCTATCTTCAAGAGCACGCGCAGGGCGATACGATGTTAATCCGCGTGGATAAAAAATAAAGGATTATTGGGCAACGAGCCTTCAATGCGCTTATGAACTCGCTTGTTTCCTTTTAGTTTAACATTTTCTTTACAGCATCCGCAGCGGCTTAGCTCTTTTTTCATAGCGGCCGACACTTGCAGGGTGGTGATCAAACCATAACTAGGTATGATGCTGTAAAAAAATTAAATGGCTGGAATCTTCACC
Organism: Smithella sp.; assembly: GCA_049517435.1. GTDB lineage: Bacteria > Desulfobacterota > Syntrophia > Syntrophales > Smithellaceae > Smithella. The sequence goes on from JBEKRZ010000003.1 coordinate 124,779, forward strand.
GCCGCTGATCGCGCCGCTGATACGACGACATAAGTTCCGCGCAAAACAAAAAAATCAAGGCGACATAAAATGCCCAGATAACCAGGATAACAATTGTTCCCAAAGAACCAAAAATTATATTATAACGGGTATAGTTGGTTATATACCAGGTGAATAATTGTTTGGCGATTTCCATAAGCAGTGCAAAGAGCGCGCTGCCGGCCAAGGCAACAGTAGAACGAATTTTGTCTGCGGGGATAATCCGATAAACGAAATAAAAGAAAATTACCGTGATTAAATAAGGAACAGCATACTGCAGCAGCGCTCCCGACATGACGCCAAGAGAAATATCAAGCCCTTCGGCTATTTCCACGGATTGCTTCACCAGCAAAGCTGCCGCATAGCTGATTACCAAACTGACGCTGCCTATAATCCATCCGGCCGGAATCATCGAGAACGCTAACAGTTTGGAAATAAAATAATTCCGTTTTTTCCGGGAACGAAAAATAATATTCAGCGCCGTTTCCATGGAATTAAAAATCATGGACGAAAGACCTACCAGTCCCAGCACACCCGCCCAGCCCAGCAAATGTTTTTTTCTTCCAATTTGCCCCAACTGGGCCAGAAGCCTTTCGGAGAAGTAAGGGTTAAATCCCCTGATGGCGTCTATTATATTTTCTGAAACATTAGGATATGAACTGAAGAAATATCCCGCGACAATAATCGTCAGAATAAAAAGAGGAATCGTCGAAAGGATTGAATAGAAGGCCATTGCCGCCGCTTGATTGGCATCGCCATTGCTTTTGTAATTTCTTACCGCGTCGGCTAAAGTAGCCCAAACGCCGGCGACTTTCATTCTAAACGATTTGGAATTCCGAGCGTGTAATGATTTATTAGCCTTCTCTCTAACCATAAAAATAGTCCGATAATTTTTAATGAGACTTAATTTTTATAATCCCGCAGTATTGCGGGAGCAGCAAAAATTTTTAGTCCCGATGCGGCATCGGGATACCAAAGCGTATAGGGATAAAATCAACTTGGCATAAGATTAAATTCCAAATAGGGTCTTGGGTCTTGTCCAAGGGTAAAACACTTTTATAATATTACCAAACACCGTACAATTTGTAAAATTTTATTGCAATGGTTTGATTACTGCGCTAATTTACTTTTATGCGCGCATTTCGTTATTTATTTTTTTTATCTCTGATCATCATATCTTTAACTGCCTGCGATAAAAAGCCCGCGGCAGATAAGGCACAACCTTTATCAGCCAAACAACCTGCTTATGGCGATATACTCGTCAGGGGCGAAATCGGCGATGCCAGCAACCTGATACCGCTTCTAGCTTCCGATTCGGCTTCCCACGAAATTGCCGGCATGGTTTACAACGGCCTCGTGAAATACGACAAGGATATGAACATTGTCGGCAATTTAGCGGAATCATGGGATATAACTGCAAAAGGTTTGGTCATTACTTTTCATTTGCGCAAAGGCGTGAAATGGCACGACGGCCAGCCGTTTACCGCCGCCGATGTTCTCTATACTTATCAGGTTACCGTTGACCCGAAAACGCCCACAGCTTACGCGGAAGACTTTAGAGCGGTAAAAAAAGCGGAGGTGCTTGACGATTACACTTTCCGGGTGACTTACGATAAACCTTTTGCCCCTGCCCTGATCAGTTGGAGCAGTTCCATCCTGCCCCGGCATTTGCTTTCGGGTACGGATATTACCCAAAGCCTGCTTAAACGCCATCCCATCGGCACAGGACCTTACAAATTCAAGGAATGGGTGGCCGGACAAAAGATCGTTCTTGTTTCCAATCCCGATTACTTTGAAGGACGTCCCTATATTGATGGACAGATCACGCGAATTATTCCCGACACCGCCACCATGTTTTTGGAATTGCGCGCCCAGAACCTCGGTATGATGGGCCTGACACCCCTGCAATACACACGGCAGACGGAAAACAACTTGTTTAAAAATAATTTTAATAAATACCGATATCTCAGTTTTGCGTACACCTACCTTGGTTACAATCTGAAAAATCCGCTTTTCACCGACAAGAGAGTGCGGCAGGCAATTTCGTATGCCATTAACAAAGATGAAATTATCAGCGGCGTACTGCTGGGACTGGGCAAACCGGCAACCGGCCCTTACAAGCCGGGCAGCTGGGCTTACAATGATAAAGTTCAAAACTACAATTACAATCCGCAAAAGGCCCGCGAACTTCTACGCGAAGCAGGCTGGACAAAATTAAATAGCGATGGCGTTCTGGAAAAATACGGCAAGCCCTTTGTTTTTGAAATAGTCACCAATCAGGGCAATGAGACGCGGCAGAAATGCGCGGAAATCATTCAGCGGCAGCTCAAGGATATCGGCATCACGGTAAAAATACGAATTCTGGAATGGTCGGCATTTGTGACAAACTTTATCAACAAACGCCGTTTTGACGCGGTGATTCTCGGCTGGACTATTCCGCTTGATCCTGATGCTTATGATGTCTGGCACTCCAGCAAAACAAAGCCGGAAGAACTGAACTTTATTTCCTACAATAATCCGGAAGCGGACGAAATGCTGGTAAAAGGACGCAGCACCTTCGACCAGAACCAAAGAAAAAAATATTACGACCGCTTTCAGGAAATCCTCGCGGAAGACCAACCCTATACTTTTCTCTACGTACCCGAAGCCCTGATAATCACCCACAACCGTTTCCGGGGCATCCAACCCGCGCCCATCGGTCTGGAATACAATTTCATCAAGTGGTACGTTCCCAAAGATGAACAAAAATACACCATGACCAGATAAGAGCTTTCAACTATTTCCGTAACATAAAAATGACATGATATGTAGAAACTTAAAAAACGTTGCAAATGAAATGTCAATGATTTATAAATCTACATCCTTAATTTATTTAGCATACTCACATTAGTTAATAGATTATTCATTGGATAGACAGGGCATAAATTGTTTTGCGTAGAACCACGGCAGTTTTTATGAATTGTAGATCTATTAAGAAACGCTAGAATAACTTGTTTGGCATAGGCTGATAATAAAAACAATGTTAACAAACTCATATCTTATAGCATTAGGGATACCATTAATACTGCTCCTGTGTGGAGCATTAGCCAAAAAAATAGTACGTGGTGGAGGTTGGAAATACTCGGATTTCTTTCTTGGTGTTGAGCTGACTTTGGCTGCGCTCGGTTCAGCTATGGTATTCTTCTATGATTTACAAAAGCTTGGTAATAGCGCAACGGCAAGTAGTATCTCTTTAGCCGATAAGATGGCTGCAACGGCATCTTTTCTAATAATTGCATTTTTCTTACTACTTTGGGTGCTTTCAACACACCAAGATTGGGAGGGGCAAACACAAAATCCTAGAAGGCAAATTATGTGGTTAGGTTTAATCTGCAATGCCATAGGTATCGCGCTTTTCGCAGCATTTGTAATGCTAGTAAAGGGTATTTAATATGATGGATGACAAATTGAAGATCTTAATTAAAGACTTACTTAATATTGTTACTGTTGTTATTGCTGTTGGAGCACTTTCCTGGTCAATGTTCTCCGTAGAAAAATTTTCGGATAGACCTCATCTTTTGATAATTATTTCTATAGCAGCCTCTGCCTACGCAGCAATTTTTTCTGTTTACTTGTCGCGTAAACGTGAGCGACGATTACGCCTGCGCCGCATTTTCATAATTTATAGTAATAAAGACCGGGAAACAGCGACCAAGATTGTGAAGCATTTACGCGATCTGGGTTACAATCCTTGGTTTGATGTAGATGAAATCTCTCCAGGTCAGAAGTGGGCTCAATCAGTAATGAAAGGAATATCAGAGAGTGCTGTGGCTCTGTTGCTAGTCTCCAAAAATCTCAATTTAGAAAAGAACTTTGCTTCAAAAGAGCTTGAGACAGCAATGTCTGTTATGAGATCGCGAAACGAATTGTTTAGTCCCATAATTCCAGTGCGGCTGGATGATTCGGAAGTCCCTAGAGATTTAAGTGACGTCAACTGGGTTGATCTCCAAAGCAAAGATGGATTTGAACAACTTGAAAGAGGACTGAAAAGTGTTCTCGGCCAAGCTTAATCGGCGCATCCAGACGGACGCGAACTAGCGCCGCTGATATCCGGCGTTGAGGCAGTCACAAAAGCAAATAAAGGGGTCAGGTCTGCCTTTGACTTTTGAAAAATAATGGCCGCCGGAGGAAAAATTATACCATCTCTAAATCAAAGATGATATTGAGGCGGCTAGGCGTATTATACATACGTTGAGGAAACCGACAACGACCCAGGCATGCGCTGGGCTGCGCTGCCAACAAAAATAGCGTTTTGATTTAGAGATGGTATTAACATATGAAAAATGGATTCTCCATAGCCTTAGTATGGTGCGGTGGTATTGGGATCATCCTTCTTACCATCGTAATTATTCTATCATGGGAAAAGTGGCGAAAGCGTGCAATCATCGAGGCGGGGAAATCGTTGGGATTCCACCACTTGGCAGAAGGAGAAATATTGCCGGTCGTCTTGGTTCCGCTGATCAACCCTACCCAAAATAAATATTTTGTAATTCTGCGGGGAGAGATTAACGGATATGAGGCGGGATTTTTCGATCTTTTCATCGGGGCGGGGAAAAACTGGTTTTATCAATCCACGGTGATCGTGAAGAACCCGCAGGTAATGATGCCGAAGTTCCAATTGAAATCGTCCGACTGGTCGCACACGATCAGCCAGCGCACCTGCGGAGACGCATTGAAGATTCCGGGGCGTGAGAAAGATCTGGGCTCGCTTAGGTTATCCGCGGAAGATCCTCAATGGGCACTGCAAACATTTTCCGGAGCTAATCCTCAATTTTTCCAGAAGCTGCAAAAAGGAAAATGGACCATCGAAGGCTTTCAGCATTCACTGGTAATCTATCGCTGGGGTCAAACAATTTCACCACGGAAACTTCAGGAATATGTAAATCAGGCGGCAGAGGTCGCGACGGAAATGTATTCGCTCTGTTCCTGATACCTTTATACCATCTCGCTTGTAAGTTACCACCTTTCAGGCGGTAATTACCGGTAAGGTAAATTTTTAATTTGCTATGCGCTCCCATGTGGGATGCGCTCCCGGTCTTCGGCTAACTTTGTTAGCTGTGTCGTCGGTTTCCTCAACGTATAACCTGAAGGTCACACGTTAGTAGCGTTAGTAATACGCCTGCGGAGCCTCTTCCTTGCCCCACTGAAGTGGGACAGTTCAACTAACGAATTACAGTTTACTGCGTAACTGTAATTCGAGTTTCACTGCCGCCGCGTTATCCTTTGACCGGGTGCGCAACCAGTGGGCGCGCAATAAAAATAGAACTTTTTACCCTACCGGGAAGTGACGCCGAACAGGCAGCAGCTTCAAATCGAAATGGTATAATAATTACCCACAATCGTTTCCGGGGCATTGAATCCGCTTCCATCGAATAGCAAAGAGGTCGGGTCTGCCTCTGACTGCTGAGTACCGGGCTGCTGCCGCCCAGGAGCCGCAGCACCTTGACGTCGCGCATGATCTTCTCCACATAATAGTCGTGAATATAGCCGTAGCCGCCATGAATCTCCATGGCATCGAGTGCGATCTTCAGGGCGGCGTCGGTGCAGAAGACCTTGGCTGCACGGCCGTCGAGACGGGGTATCGGCTGTCCATCATCCTCGCGCGCAAACGCCCTCCTATAAACATAAGGACCAAGACTTCCTTGACATACAAGACCTGACTTCCTGCAGTTCAAGAACGAATAAACGATGTCTTATCAGAGATTTATTATAAAGAGGCCGCCTGAACGTTTTTTCTTGACAAATATTAGTTTTTAATATTAGTCATCAGACATGACGCGTCGGTTCCATAAAATACACAAAGGGGTGATATTATGAAACTTTGGTCAAGAGGTTTGGGGAAACAAGAGATTCTCATGGATTTCAGGTATTGCAAAACCTTGAAGGATTCTGAAACGGGGAACATGCTCATCATAGGAAACATGCAAAGCCCGGTCACATGGGAGTTTAAAATTACATTTCATCCGGAAGATATCGGCGGCATCATGAAGGCTATTTTTTGCCCTTCCATGCTTTTTTTTGCCATTAAAAATTTACCCCAGTATTTGATCTATCTTATGAACAGGAATAAATTTAAACATGAAGGAAATCTCGTAGAAAAAGTTAACGCCGCGTATGAACAGTGCATGACCGGCGGCAGGGTATATCACCGTGAGCCAGGGTCACTTTCTTCAAGCGCGGCTTTAGTGAAGGAGGTGTAAACATGCCCGATTATGATGTTATCGTTATAGGAGGCGGCATCAACGGCCTGTGTTGTTCCGCCTACCTGGGAAAGGCAGGCCTGAAGACCCTCGTCCTTGAAGCCAGAGGCGAATGCGGGGCCCATTGCGACACCAGCGAACCGGGCATTCCGGGATTCCTTTATAATCTTCACGCGACAATGCTTGCCACCGGTTTCGGACCGCCTATGCAGGATCTGGAACTGGAAAAATATGGACTTGAACTGAGGAACACATCCTATGTCTGGGGCAAGCCGTTTCTCGATGGCACCAATGCCCTCATCGCCTCCAACCCCTATGACACCATGGAAAACTGGGGAAAGTATTCTAAACAGGACCGTGCCCTTTTAGAAAATGCGCTGGATTTTCTGTACCCGCAGATGCTGGAGTTTACCGATATTGTACATCGGTTCATGTACACGGCCCCCACAGCCCAGACCATGCAGGATTTTTCCGATTTTATGGGACGCTTCTTCAAGCATCTGGGCAAAAATATGACCGGCGAGCAATTCATGAAAATGAACGGCTTTGAGGTCATGGATGCCATGTTTGAATCGGACCACATCAAGACTATGGTGCAGGCCATGGAATGGATCATTGGGTTTCCGCCCATACATCCACAGATCGGCGCGATCGGTTCCCTGCTGGGGCTGCTTTCAGGATCCTTCTTCCCGCTCACCACGGCTAAGGGGGGCTCCCATGCTGTGACTCATGCCCTCATCCAGGCGAACGTGGACAACGGTGTCAAGATCATGACCTGCTGCCCGGTGAAGAAGATCATCATGAAAAACGGGGAAGCGCAGGGGGTGATACTCCACGAAGACTCCATTTATCCCAACCAGGAAATCACGGCAGAGAAGATCGTCAGCAATATAACCGTTGTGCCAACATTCATCAACCTTATCGGTGAAGATCATATTTCCGACAAGAATCTGGTTAAAAGAATAAAGAACTTCAATTACCATGAGCAGACAATATTCACGGTACACTATGCCCTGAGCGGTCCGCCACAATGGAGAACGGCCGATTATGATGAAGGCATCATGCGTTCATGGATGGGATATTTCGGCGGCGAAACCACCGACGAGATGAAAAAGTACTCACAGGCGATCATCGACCAGGAGATCTACCCGGAAATATACGCGAACTGGTACCTTCCCACCCTTGCCGATCCTACTCAGGCCCCGAAAGGGTGCCATGTAACCCAGGCGTGGATTGACATACCGGGGGAACCCCTGAAATGGAAGCATGGGCAGCTCGGAGGCAAGAATTCGTTTCTGGATATTAAAAACGTCCTGGCCGACCAGATTACCGATGCCTATGAACGCTACGCACCTGGTTTCAAAAAGCAGATTCTGAACCGCTACATCTATTCACCCCTTGAGCAGGAACGGAACAATCCCTCGGCGATTCAGGGATGCTGGGCGGGCGGCAGCGTTATCCCGGAACAGTTCTACGACAAGCGACCTGTTGCCGGCGTGTGCGTCGGCGGCGGGTCTAGAACCTTCATGAAGAACCTTTACCTGTCCAATTCAATTCATCCCTTCGGAATTACGCCGCTGGGTTCAGGATACATCGCCGCCTGCGAGGTTGCCGAAGACATGGGTGTACGCGAGCAGGGGTGGTGGACCAGCAAGGCGACCCACTGGTATCTTGAGAACGCCGCCAATATTCCACTCGATCTCGGTGTAGGGAGGTAATTATGAAAAGCAAGGAATATGATGTAATAATAATAGGAGCCGGCCCCAACGGCCTCATCTGCGGCGCCTATCTGGCGCGGGCCGGACTCAAAGTGGCACTTATGGAGCGGAGGCATGAAACTGGGGGCGGCCTTGACACACTGGAGCTCGCCGGGTTTAAATACAATCCGCACGCCATCTATCACATGATGGGGGAATACATGCCTCCCTACCGCGACTTCAACCTCGGTGAACGCGGGGTGAAGTATATTTATCCTGATGTCCAGGCCGCGTACATCGGGAAGAACCACAAGCCGGTTGTGTTATATCTCGACCCGAAAAAAACAGCGCAGTATCTTTCAGCGCACTTCAACAAAGAAGACGGCAAGCGGTATGAGCAAATGTATAGCGAGTTCAAGGAACTTTCCGAGAAAATCGTTATGCCCCTGACATATATGCCGGCTATGCCGGCGATGGAGCAGGTCCCGTCTTTCGCGATTGAGTACGGCGAGTTGGGCGAGAGATTCAATGAAATATCGGAAATGACACCGCTGGAAATACTGGAAGAACGTTACGGCTTTTCAGATCCGATGAAGGCGGCCCTGTACAATCTCTTTGCCATGTGGGGCCATTCAAACTATGACGGACTGGGGTTTCTCTTTCCGCTCATTGTGTACCGCATGCTCAACGCAGCGCTGGTAAGCGGCGGCTCCCACCGGCTTTCATCGGCATTGCACAAAGTGGTACTGGAGGCGGGAGGTGATATATGCGATTTGTCCGAGGTCACGAAAGTCCTCCTTACGGGGGGCAAGGTATCGGGTGTACGCCTCGCCGACGGAACCGAAGTTAAGTCGAAGATTGTTGCGTCCACCGTTGACACGAAGCAGAATTTCCTCGAGTTTTTTGAAGAGAGTCAGCTTCCTGCCGACCTCGTGCAGAGCGCCCGGCGGTGGGAGTGGGAAAAGGTGTCCTATTTCGGCATGCATCTTTCCCTCCGGTCGGCGCCCCGATATATCGGCACCGAAGGCATTGACGACGCGAACAGAGCACTGATGACCCACCTGGGGGTCAGCGATACCGAAGAAGTACTGAAAAATTTCCATGATATGGAAGAGGGAAAGCTTCCCGGCCATCCCCACGGCCATACCACGATAGCGTCCCTCTTTGACCCGATACAGGGATACGGAACATGCCATACCGCCCGGTGGGAATCTCTGGCTCCCTTTGACCAGGACTGGGACTTGATCAAAGACGATTACGCGAAGCAATGTATGGATGTATGGAAACAGTACGCCCCGAACCTTGATCCGCTGGATCCGATGAACACGCTCATCTATCCCCCCACCTATATAGAAAAGAAATTCAAAAACATGGTGCGGGGCTCCATTAAGCAAGGATCGTACATGACCCTCCAGATGGGATATAACCGGCCCAATGACGCATGTTCCCGCGGCTATACTCCAATCGAAGGGTTTTATGTGTGCGGGGCCAGCACATATCCCGGAGGTATGATCATCGGCGGCCCCGGGTATCTTGGCGCAAATATTATCGTCGAGGATCTAGGGGTGAAGAAGAACTGGAAGTAACCTGGGCAAAATAAATGAGGTCTGTTCCGGTGTAAGATTATTCATAACGTAACTATGCGGAGGTACAATATGGCAAATCTTTTTTTATCAGATACATGGTTTGATGAAGCTAATAAGATTTCCGAATCAATGGGCGCAATAAAACTCCCTGAAAAACTGGTAGGATTTATCCTTAATATGAACGTGACAGGAGGCCCTGAAGGTGATAAAAAAATTCATTTTACCGAGGGTAGATTTGTGAAGGGGCACCATAACGCCGCGACAACTATGCTGACTCTTCCCTATGAACTGTGCTACAAGGCGCTGTTGCAGAATGACACCAAGGAAGCCATGAAGGGATTTCTCACAAGGAAGATCAGGGTCAAAGGTGATATGACCAAAATGCTCACTCTGGCAAGCATAAAGTCCGAGGGAGACCTTGAGTCCCTTAGGTTAAAAACGCTGGGAATGACAGAACCCGTTGATTGAAGATGTCCGGGAACAGAAATATGGAAAGCATAAAATAGTTAAATCTCTCCAGGGCATGTTCCTCAAAGCTTGCATCGTTCCTTGCCGTCTGTGATACCCTGTAGCTTGCTGCGGGGTAGTTCATTGAAACTGTTGCAAATAGAACACTGCGATTATCTTAGCCATCGTCAAAAGGAGTCAGGGAGATGAAAACGAGAATCACTGAACTGTTTGGGATACGATATCCCATCATATTGCCCGGAATGAGTTGGATTAGTGTTCCGGACCTTGTAGCGGCAGTATCGAACGCCGGCGGTCTGGGCGTACTTGCTACAGGCCCACTTTCACCTGAAGAGACAAGGACATCGATACGTGAGATCAGGAAGCAGACGGACAAGCCCTTTGGCGCGGGAGTTACCCTCATGATGCCGGGTGCCCGTGAAAATGCCGAGATTGTCATTGAAGAAAAGGTTCCTGTGGTTATATTTTCCCTCGGGAAAGATAAAAAACTTTTCCAGAAAATTCATGACTACGGCGGAAAAATCATATGCACAGTCACTACTGCCAAACACGCCCACGCCGCGGTCAATGTAGGCGCCGACGCCCTGAGTGTTATCGGATATGAAGCTGCCGGCCACGGGAGCCTCGTCTCCACTTTGGTGATGACGCCTTCCATTGTTGACGAGGTAAAGATCCCGGTCATAGCCGGCGGCGGTATCGGCGACGGCAGGGGACTGATAGCGGCCCTTGCCCTGGGAGCGGATGCTGTATACATGGGCACTCGTCTATCGATAACGAAAGAAAGCCCTGTTCATATCATTTCCAAGAACCTAACCATGCAGTACGGAATGGAAGATACCCTTTATTCCGACCGCTTCGACGGGCTGTTCTGCCGTGTGCTCAAAACGCCGCGGGCGGAAAAGGCTATCCGGCGGGGCATGAGTTTCCCCCGCGCCTTCCTAGCTTCTTTGAAGATTTCGCGAAAACTGAAGATGCCGTGGATAAAGGTCTTCATCGGTTCACTGCTGCAGGGAGGCCCCGGGCTCCTCATGAAACTTGCCCATTTTGTCATTGCCGTTGAAGCGATAGAAAAGATGACCATTGGCGGCGACACCGAAAAGGGGATTCAGCTGACGGGTCAGGTCCAGGGCATAATTCATGATGTTCCCACAGTATCGGAGCTTATCGAAAGAATTGTGAAGGAAGCCGATGAAATATGCAGGATCATGCCGGAGAAAGTTTTCTTGTCCTCAAGCTCCGGCCTGGGAACATCGCAAGAAAGATTGTAGTTAAAGCGTCTATGGAGGGCCATCCAGCTTTTCCGGTTCTGCGATAACCACCACCCGCACGCTCCGATCCATCACGAACGCTTTTATCTTTTGCTCAAGTTCAGGCGGCCTTTATCCCCTTTCTGCGATACTCCTTCAACTGAATCGATAAGGGGTCCTGATAAATGCTCGACTGCTCAGAACAATGCTCCATATACAAACTGCATTCCAGACAAAGTTCCTTTTTTAGGTTCGTTCGAAAAGTTCATGCAGGTCTATACTTTTTCATTTGCCCATTAAACGAATATTTCAAAATTCTATGCTGAAACTCAAAGAGGTTAGAGACGCTAATTTTGTTCTGGTTTAGTTTCACTCATTTTTTTGATTAGACATTCTTTCGATGATATCGATATCCAGGGGTAATATTTGCCTTTCATTATCAAGATAAAGTGTCCTTGCCCCATTCGGGCAATGCTCGACGCACAGTTCGCACCCGACACATTCCTGACGGTTGTAGATAATCTTCCCCTCTATTATTTCATTTGCCTCAAACTGACATATCTTTACACATTTACCACAGAGTTTGCATTTACTCCTGTCAATCTTTACAGAGTAACCTGAGGAGGCCGTCTGGCTGAGATTTCTATCAGCCTTTTTAGCCACTTTTGTTCCCTTCAATGACGTGCAGCATATCTTGCAGCAGTTACATATTGCATAATTCTGACTGCGAGATGATTTTTTTGCGAAAATCTGCTGGATGTGACCTGTTTCTCTGAGTTTCCGGATATGCTCCAAAGCCTCGTTTCTGGTCATTATCTTCGGATTATATTTCTGGCAGTGTTCGAGCCAGAAACTGGCAACAGGATCACCTATGGCCATGCACGCATTTAACGGTTTGCATGGTGCATTGCTTGCGATTTTGCACGGGCAGTCCATCGCGACAATAAGTCCAGGATTCTCAAAGATGATTTTGGTGGCATGGGAGAAAGGGAGTATTCTTTTACTTTCATCACTTGTAAGACTTAAATCGTGATCAAGAGTAATAATTTTTCTTGAGTCTTTCGGCGTAAGAACTTTTCCGTGGTACCTACTAAATATAAATCCAGCCGTAATTCTTACAATGGGCTTGCACCAGGATAAATATCTGTCGACAAATCTTGTAGTGAATATCGCTATATTGACGTATGGAACATAAAAGACAAAATAAATGTATTCATGGATGAAAAGGTCGATCCGCCATCCGTGCTTTTTCAGTATTTTGAGAGATGATTTCTTTATAAAGCGTTTCCTCTAATATTGAATATCGGCATTATCAATCAGAGCTTTTGTAGATGCTCACTTGTATTCTCCACGCCCTTTATTATAATTTGTTATTCTATATTAAATTTTTCATTCAGGATTCTCTCCACACACCGCAAGCCGGAACGTGAGGCAAAATCCATTCCTACACCCCTGCTGCGTACAGTATCGCCGGCAAAATACAGACCTTCGATTCCCGGCGCCTTGTAATCAGGTCTGAAAATGCCCACGCAGCGGGGACGTCTGGCTATACCATCTATTCCCGTAAATGTTCCTTTAATGCCCCATTGCACACTTTTCCATATGCCGGGGAAAAGCTCTTCCAGATCTTCTTTGTGCAATGCTGCCTTCTCTTCCATTAATTCACGGTTCTTTGTGTCAAGTTCACAGGGACACCCCCCAATAAATAGATGGGTACCGGGAGGTGCAATAGACGGATCGATATTGGTGATCGGAAGGTATTGCATAGGTAGGCCCATGCGCTTAAGCTTGTACACAGCGTGATGGCAGAGACTGTCTGTTGCCGGCCTGTCCATGGCAAGGATCGCCCAGCCGACAGCCGATGTCGTATTTCCGGTAAATCCCTTGACCATCTTCACAAAAAAATCAGGAAATTTCTCAGCGGAAGCTATTTTAAACAGATCCCATATCATCCCTGTATAAATGACAATAGGTGCTTCAATAAGTTCCTGCTCGGAAAGCATAAAATCAGTCATGAAAAATTCAGGGTCTTTCTTAATATCCAGCATGACGCCCGCTGTTTTCCCGTTATTGATTGCAATCTGGCCTACGCTTGTATTCAGCCTGATATCGCCCCCTTTTGAACGGATAAAGTCGGCAACCACCTCCCACATCCTGCTATAACCGCCTTCGGGTACTCCGGCAAACTTTCCCGTCTTTAATACGCGCGCAGTGGAAAAGATTACCTCTGAAGCTGCCATATCGTTGGCGTCGGGAAGTGTCGTGATAACCATTGCCATGCCGCGCATGAAGTCGAGGATATTATCTTTTGATGTGCGCTTTCTCAACCAATCCTCGATAGACTGGTCGTCACACTGCACAAGTTCATCTTCGGACATTGCCATCATCTCAGCGGCTATATTACTGAATTCCGGGTCGTTAAGAGGTGCGAGATCCATCATGTCCTTCCATGCTCCATCAGTAAACACCTTGAGACCGGGTATTTGTTTCCAGTTAACATTGATATCCAGTTTTTTTAAAGTTTGCCCCAGTACGCCGTCGTCAGAGGTAATCATGAGGTGCATACCATAATCAAATGTGATCCCCTTGTACTGAAACCCGCATGCCCTGCCCCCCAGACGATCCATTTTATCGAGCATGAGAACCCGCTTCCCTGAGTTAGAGAGCAGAGCACCGGCAACCATTCCCGCAGGGCCGCACCCGATAATGATGGCATCATATTTTTTTTCCATTGTCTCATCCTCCTTCTCTGTTTTTATTGTACGGTAAGCTTTCTCACATCCAGTAGCCGGCCTTACTTAAAATATAAACCTGACAAGTCAGGTCTAATTATGTTATAAACACATGAAATAAAAATATCTTGAAGTCAAGATAAATTTATCATATTGTAAAAAAAATATTTGATTGGAAAGAAGCATGAAGGGTGAGTTAAGAAAAAACCAGATTCTCGATGGGGCAAAAAAGCTTATCGCCCGAAATGGCTATTACCAAACCCATGTGGAAGATATCCTGCGGGAAGTAAAAATCGGGAAAGGTACCTTCTACCTGTATTTCAATAACAAGGAAGACTTGTTCATCGCGATTCTCGAAAGATTTCTCGAAGAGTGGGAGAGAACTGTTCTGGTCGCCTTGACAGACGCGGGTCAAAAAGATCTGCGAACCTACTTTCTTGCTTTGATCACCCGCAGCCTCCAGTTTTTTAAACAAAATGAAAATCTCTGCAATATTTACCTGCGCATCGGGCCCGGTATCAGTGATATTTTCGAAACTTACATCGAAAGGTTCGAACAGAAACTGTTGAAATATGTGACTGATGAACTAAAAAAAGGGGTTGAGGCAGCCCTTTTTCGAAAAGATCTGGATATCGAAGTTATGGCCAACATTCTCGTCGGCGCACATCTGAGAACTGCATACTATTACTTCGTCGTGAAGAAGGGGAAACGAGGCAATCCAAGTATCGACCGTATAGCAGAAGAGTTCTTCAATCTGATTTTCAAGGGATTGTGTTCCTGAATTGACTTGAAGAAAATTTCTTCCCGGCTTCGCGGCGCGTTCACGGGAATCAGGCTGTCCGCGGTATTCCCATTGCCGACCTGACTGTTGCTGTTACTTCCCGATGCCCTGATCATCACCCACAACCGTTTCCGGGGCATTGAACCCGCGCCCATCGGCCTGGAATACAATTTCATCAAATGGTACGTCCCCAAAGACGAACAGAAATACACCATGACCAGATAAGAATTTTCAACTATTACTCCGGCAATTAAACATTTAAATATTTTGCCAGACAATTTCAAGTAGCTTAGTCTTAGCTTTACGCTATTACTGGATTCCGGCCTCCGTAACCTGATAACCTGAAGGTCACGCTAGGTCATCTACGACCGGAATGACGGCGTTTAGATATTTTATTGCCGGAGCAATAATTATAAGGTATAATGTTAACAAATATGTAAAGAGGTTAATCATGAATAAAGAATATAAAGCGATAATAAAGCAGGAAGGTGATTGGTGGATTGGCTGGATCGAGGAAGTGCCCGGTGTTAACTGTCAGGAACGAACCCATGATGAATTAATATCAAGCCTTCAGATTACTTTAAAAGAGGCTCTTGAATTTAACCGTCAAGATGCGCTTGCAGCAGTAGAAGCGGGATATCAGGAAGAAAAAATCGCCATATGAAACGAAATGACCTGCTGAAGTATTTGCGATCACAAGGATGTGAATTTCTCAGAGAAGGTGGCAGTCATTCGTGGTGGTGGAATCCGTCTCATAACAAACGCTCATCTGTGCCCCGGCATACGGAAATTAATGATAATCTCGCAAGAAAAATATGCAAAGACCTTGGCATAAAATCACTTAAGTAATCCCTAAAAATCAAATTCAGCGTACAGCTTTCAATTGCCGCTGATCAGCATGTTAAGCCCATAAATAGAAAGCAAAGATGCAAAAGGATCGCCCTTTGACTGTTGAGAAATAATGGGGGGATTATATCAGGCAAAACTATTCTCTAATGAACAAACATCAACAGAGCCCTTATCATTTACATTGGTCTTGAATTGTTGAATGCCCAGCGATACTTTCTGAAGATGGACGGGAGAAGTAACGATGCAAGCAGTCATGTTGGCGATTTTTTCTATGTCTGCGGATAGAAAATCAAAAATGCCGGTAACCATTGCTTCCACGATATTCGAAGTGACGAGACTGGAACGGTCTTCTCCACAAAGTTCAAAAGCAAAACTACGTAGAGACATTCCATAAACAGCTTCCGCAATGAGGTAAGCGGCATTATAAATCTTATCGTAATTTATATCATAACTATTTCCCAAGCCGAAAAGAAGCAGCATTTCTGCGCCAATGCGCTGGGGAAAGGGAATAACAATCTTTTCCTTAAATTCTCCGCTGATTCTTCCCTGCTTAATTTCACTGGAAATCATGCCGTTGAGACGCCAGTCAATAAGACCGCAAATTCCGCGCGGCGGCTTTTCGTCCGCGAAAATACCCAACGCTAAACATTTATGTTTTGGAAGGTCTGGATTTTCTGTCGAGATGGTTAGTTGCATTTTTTTTTGTTTAATTTCAGATTAAGGGCGTCCAATATGCCGTTAATAAAAGAGCCCGAATTTTCCGAACCAAAAGTCTTTCCCAGATCAACGGCTTCATTTAAAGTAACTTTCGGCGGAATATCATCACAGTAGAGAAACTCAAATACAGCCAGACGCAAAATATTTATATCTACTTTGGACATCCGTCCCAGCGACCAGTTATCCGAACAACCGGCAATAAGCTTATCCAGTTCATCCTTGTGTTCGCATGTGCCCTGCACCAGAAATGCCGCAAATTCTTTAGCCGCTTTTGGAGCAACAAAATTACTCCAAAAAAGATCTAAAGCCTTTTGCACATCAATATTCTCAAAATTAAGACCGTAAAGAACCTGTAAGGCAATTTCCCGTGCCTTTCTCCGCCCACGCATCGAATTCTCAAACCTCAAAGAGCTGTCACTAGACTGTCATATTATTTTTACTCTTGCCATAACTATATGGCAGTTAAAAATTAAATCTTTTTGAATAAATCAACCATCTCTATTGCCGTCATAGCCGCATCGGCGCCTTTATTTCCTGACTTCGTTCCCGCGCGTTCAATCGCCTGTTCAATTGTATCCGTCGTCAACACACCGAAAATAACAGGGACTCCTGTTTCAAGACCAACGCTGGCGATGCCTTTGGATACTTCGGCGCTTATATACTCGAAATGCGGAGTCGCGCCGCGAATTATGGCGCCCAGACAAATTATGGCGTCAAAGCGAGCGCTTTCAGCCAATTTTTTCGCTACGAGCGGTAATTCAAAAGAACCTGGAACTTTATAGATCACGATATCTTTTTCTTCCGTGCCGGCTCTCATCAACGCATCGATGGTTCCTTCAATTAACCTGCCGCAAATAAAATCGTTAAAACGGCTGGCCACGATGCCAAACTTCATTCCCTTGGCGACGATTTTTCCTTCAATTATTTTCGGCATTGTCTTTTACCATCCTTTATATTTAATTTTATAACCATGTAACTTTCAATTTTTGCCCATTAAAACACTCTAAACAACTGGATTCCCGCCTGCGCGGGAATGACAGATAGAACTTTTTATATTTTCAAAAGATGTCCCATCTTCTTTTGTTTTGTTTTCATATACTTTATGTTGTCTTCGTTCGGATCTATTTCAATAGGGACTCGTTGAGTGATCTCGATTCCGTAACCTTCCAGTCCGACAATCTTCTTGGGGTTATTGGTCATTAATCGCATTTTGCGCACGCCCAGATCAACAAGGATTTGCGCTCCGATGCCGTAGTCTCTTAAATCCGCCTTAAATCCAAGGGCGATATTGGCCTCGACTGTGTCCTTGCCTTTTTCCTGCAAGGCGTAAGCTTTGATTTTGTTGACCAGGCCGATTCCCCGGCCTTCCTGTCGCATATAAACAATCACGCCTTTTCCTTCTTTTTCCACCATTCTCATTGCGCAATGGAGTTGATCTCCGCAGTCGCATCTCTTGGAACCAAAAAGATCGCCGGTGAGACATTCCGAATGAACGCGCACCAGCACTTCATCTTCTTCTGTAATTTCACCTTTAACCAAAGCAATGTGCTGCCAATCATCAGCATCATTTTCGTAAACGATAATTTTAAAATCTCCGCCGAAACTGGTAGGAATTGTCGCTTCCGCCATCCGTCTGATGAGAGATTCGTTTTGCATCCGGTAATCAATAAGATCGGCAATGGTGACAATTTTTATATTATGTTCATGGGCAAATATTTCCAAATCGGGCATCCGCGCCATTGTGCCATCATCTTTCATGATTTCACAGATTACACCGGCTTGCGTCAAACCGGCTATGCGGCATAAATCCACCGATCCTTCAGTTTGTCCGGTGCGTACTAAAACACCGCCCCGTTTGGCACGGATCGGAAATACATGGCCCGGACTCACTAAATCTTCCGGCTTGGACAGGGGATTAACAGCGGCATGAATTGTTGTCGCCCTGTCGGCAGCGGAGATGCCTGTGGTAACGCCGTGCCGCGCTTCGATGGAAACTGTAAACGCCGTTCCGAAACGCGCCTGATTGTCCTGAACCATTTGCTTCAGACGAAGTTTATCCGCTATTTCTTCGTTGAGCGTCAAACATATCAAACCACGGCCATAGCGGGCCATGAAGTTGATTGTTTCCGGCGAAATAAATTCCGCCGCCATGCAAAGATCGCCTTCATTTTCCCGGTCTTCGTCATCAACGAGAATTACCATTTTCCCGTTTTGAATATCTTCTATTGCTTCCTGAATTGTACTGATTGCCATTGCGTATTTATCCTTATTTATTTAAAAAACCGTGCTGGGCCAGGAAATCCTTATCTATTCCCGTAGGAGAATGCAATAATTTTTCCACATATTTTCCCAGAACATCAGTTTCGATATTGACCAAATCACCTTCTTTTTTCGTAAGCAAAATAGTATTTGCCGCCGTATGCGGAATTATATTAACATAAAACCGGCTTTTTTCAAGTTTGTTTACGGTAAGACTGATGCCGTCTATGGCCACCGAACCTTTTTCCACAATATAGCGTGACAGATTATCATTCATCTCCACAGCCAGAATCAGTGAGCCGGATTTTTGCGTTTGAGAAAGAATTCGACAGGCAGCATCAACATGGCCTAAAACAAAATGGCCTCCAATGAAACCTCCGACCCGTAATGATTTTTCCAAATTAACTTTGTGCCCGGCCTGTAAAAGTTTGAGTGTTGTTCTGGACAGCGTTTCGGCGGAAACATCAGCGTTGAAACTCTGTTGATTTTTGGAGGTGACGGTAAGACAAGCGCCGTTTACCGCAATACTATCGCCCATGGACACATCTGTTAAGTCGATTGCGGTTTCAATTTCTAAAACGGCATCGGCGCCTTTCATTGTCAGGCGTTTCACCTTGCCTAATCCTTCTACAATTCCGGTAAACATAAATTATTTTTTACCCTTGCTCAGCAAATCTTTTAATTCGGACATGAATTCTCCGACATCGCGAAATTGACGGTAAACCGAAGCAAACCGGACATAGGCAACGCCGTCGAACATTTTCAGTTCGTTCATTATCTTTTCTCCGATAAGTGTCGAAGAAATTTCTTCGGCTTGAACTTCCTGGCAGGCCTGCTCCACATTTTCAACGAGCTTATCTATCGCCTCCATGCTGATCGGACGCTTCTCACAAGCCTTTTTTATGCCTGTCATAATTTTTTGCCGGTCAAACTGTTCGCGGCGGCCGTCTTTTTTTACGACCATCGGCAATATATCTTCGACATATTCATAAGTGGTAAAGCGCTTCGTGCAACCCAAACATTCCCGGCGGCGGCGGACGGCTTTGCCGTCTTTGCTTATTCGCGAATCAATAACTTTATTTTCCGCATGACCGCAAAACGGGCACTTCATGATTTTGATTACCTTATTAATTTTTTCTATATTTTAGAGTTGTTTTACGCTGATTCCTGCTTCCTTGAGCATCTGTGCGGCTAACTTGTCGTGATAACCGTCACGAATAACGATACGGACAATTCCTGCATTGATAATCATTTTAGCGCAGATAACACAGGGATGATTGGTGCAATAAAGTGTTGATCCTTTGGTAATAACACCATGCATGGCGGCCTGAATAATCACATTTTGTTCCGCGTGCAGTCCACGGCATAATTCATGACGTTCACCCGAAGGAACTTTGAGTTGTTCGCGCATACAGCCAATATCCAGACAGTGCTGAAGCTTGGAGGGGGCGCCATTATAACCAGTGGCCAGAATCCGGCGATCGCGCACCAATCCGGATCCCACAGAGCGCCTGAGGCAAGTACTGCGCCTGGATACCAGTTCGACAATGTCCAGAAAATAAGTATCCCAATCGGGCCTCTTATTAATTTTCTCCGGCAGATTCGCTGAAGATACTTTTTTTGGGGCCATAGCTACACGCTTTCACGAATTTGTTTACAGGCTTTTAATCCTTCGTTGATAAAGAGGAAACTGAGCACAAAGAGTTTTTATCTTTTCCGCAATAGCCTGAATATTTTTCTCATTATTTATATTTTCAATTACATCGGCGATATAGGAAGCGATTAAACGCATCTCGCCTTCCTTCATGCCTCTCGTAGTCACAGCGGGAGTACCAATTCTAATTCCGCTGGTTACCTGTGGTCCCTTGGTATCAAAAGGAATACCGTTTTTATTGACAGTTATGGCAGCGCGGTCGAGCGCTTCCTGAGCGTCTTTTCCTGTAACGCCTTTGGCAGTTAAATCAACCAGCATCAAATGATTGTCGGTTCCTCCCGAAACAATCCGGAATCCCTGATTCTTTAGTTCATCCGCCATTGCCTGAGCGTTTCTAATTATCTGTTTCTGATATTCCTTGAATTCCGGCTGAAGCGCTTCCTGAAAAGCAACAGCCTTTGCGGCGATAACGTGCATTAATGGCCCGCCCTGCATGCCGGGGAAAACTCTGCTGTTCAATGTTTTGGCGTAAGCTTCTTTGCACATGACCAAACCACCGCGTGGTCCGCGCAAAGTTTTATGCGTTGTAGTCGTGACGTATTCACAAATGGGAACGGGGGAAGGATGCAATCCCGTGCAGACAAGCCCGGCGATATGGGCGATATCCGCCATAATTATAGCGCCGACTTCATCGGCAATATTTCGGAACCGTTGAAAATCAAGCACCCTAGGATAAGCGCTGGCGCCGACAATAATCATTTTAGGTTTATGTTCCTTGGCTAATTTTTCCACTTCATCAAAATCAATAGTTTCCGTATCTTTGCTGACTCCGTAAGGAACAATCTTATATAGTTTACCCGAAAAATTGGCCGGGCTTCCATGAGACAAATGTCCACCATGAGACAGATTCATTCCCAAAACCGTATCACCCGGCTGCACAGCAGCGAAGTACACGGCCATATTCGCTTGCGTGCCCGAATGTGGTTGTACATTGACATGATCTGCTCCAAAAAGCTGTTTACAGCGCTCAATCGCCAGACTTTCCACAATGTCGACAAATTCGCAGCCGCCATAGTAACGTTTCCCCGGATATCCCTCAGCGTACTTATTGGTCATAACAGAGCCCTGTGCTTCCAATACCGCTTCACTGACAAAATTCTCTGAAGCGATCAGCTCGATTTTTCCCGCTTGACGGCGTGTTTCCAGATCAATGGCCTGACTGACTTTCGGATCAACTTTTTCTAAAAAAGACATGGAATTTGTTCTCTCCTTCATTCTTAATTTCTATATATCTCGGGTCTTAAACCCCCCGCCTTTGGTGGAATAATTTCCAATAGCCTTTGGCTATTGGATAATTCGGCTAATAAACTTCAATGCGCATTGCTTTTGAAGTTTATGCCTCATTACAACTAACACTATAAATTAACTCCGTTCGTTTTCAATTGTATTTCACAATCCCCATTCGCTTCGCTCAGGGGATAATTCGACTGACGCTTCAGACTTCATCCCGACTCGTCGGGATTCGTTTTCAGCGAGTCTCATTATATTTTTTAAATAATAAAACAGCGTTGACGCCGCCAAAACCAAAGGTGTTGGACATGGCTGTATTTATTTCTTTGTGCCGGGCGACTTTAGGCACGTAATCAAGATCGCATTCCTCGCCGGGATTGTCCAGATTAATTGTGGGCGGGATGATGCCTTCCTGCAAAGCTTTGATCGCGAAAATGGCTTCCGCTCCTCCCGTCCCTCCCAGCATGTGTCCGGTCATAGACTTTGTAGAACTGACCATGAGCTTTTTGGCGTGTTCTCCAAAGAGAAATTTGATGGCTTGAGTTTCATATAAATCATTCAGCGGCGTTGATGTTCCGTGGGCATTGATGTAATCGATATCTTCAGGATTTAAACCGGCATCTTTTATCGCGACCCGCATGCTGCGGGCTGCGCCTTCGTGACCGGGCGGTGGAGCAGCCATATGAAAAGCGTCCGATGTGCATCCGTAACCGGCGAGTTCCGCGTAAATACGCGCGCCTCTCTCCAGTGCAAACGATAATTCTTCCAAAATAATTATACCGCAACCCTCCCCGATAACAAAACCGTCGCGGTCTTTATCAAAAGGCCGGCTGGCTTTCTGCGGCTCATCATTTCTCACCGACAGCGCCCGCATGGCGCCAAAGCCGCCCACTGCTAATTGCGTTACCGCCGCTTCGACACCACCGGTAATCATTACATCTGCATCTCCATAAGCAATGGCCTTATAGGCATCGCCGATGGCCGATGTTCCTGCGGCGCAGGCGGTAACAGCGCAATTGATGGGACCCTTGGCTCCGAATCGTATGGAAACATGACCGGATGCAAGATTGGCAAGAATTGCCGGAACGGCAAAGGGAGAAATTTTACGGGGACCGGCGCTAAACAGGTTTTTTAATTCTTCCTCCAGCGTGGCGATACCACCGATGGCCGAGCCGATTATCACGCCGGTTCGTTCGGAAAATTCAGGGCTGATCGTCAATTTCGCGTCAGCGACAGCCATTTCCGAAGCGGCAATAGAATAAAGAATGAAGTCGTCGTAGCGGCGGACTTCCTGTTTATTGACAAATTGCATCGGATCAAAATTTTTTATTTCGCCGGCAATTTTTGTTTTATAAAGACTGCAATCAAATTTGGTAATCGGGCCGATGCCTGATTTACCCGAAATCGCGCCTTCCCATGATTGGCTAACGGAATTTCCCAAAGGGGTCAACGCTCCAAGACCTGTTACAACAACACGCCTTTTCATTGGCTAAAATCCTGCACAGTGAACTAATTGATGCCTTTTTGCTTAAGAAAATCAACAACATCTTTAATTGTACTAATTTTTTCCAGCTCTTCGTCAGCTATCTCTACTCCAAAAGCTTCTTCCATCTCCATAAGGAGTTCAACAATATCTAAAGAGTCCGCTCCTAAATCGTCAATAAAAGAAGCTTCCAAAACGCACTGTTCTTTGGTTACATCCAGTTGTTCCATAACAAGTTTAATGACTTTTTCTTCTAACGTCATGTAAAATCCTCCTCTGTCTATGTATTGCCTAAAAAAATTGGATCAAGTTGTACTTCTTTTACCTGTTTTTTAAAAATAATTCCTTATTTTTTTCTATGAGGAAAAAATCTGCTCTTTTATACAGAAAAAAGGTTTCCTCGATGATTTTTAGAAGATATTTTTATATATAAGGTCTAACACTTTCATTCCCTGTCAAATTCAACAATTGTTTCAACGCCTGCGAACCACTTTTTTCCCATTATTTGCCGTCCCTTGTCACAGATAAAACTATTTAATTTAGCAACAAGAGCGGATATTTTCCTTAGTAAAAATGTCCGGATTACAGTTGGAAATAACTGGCGCAGCCTAAAACATTTCTTAGAATTCTGACACTAGGCATTCTTTTCTGTCTTTTTGTAGTCCCTGCCCTTATAGGTTTCACATGTCGGGCAAACGCGATGAGGCAATTTCGGCTCATTGCATTGCGGGCATAAAGACAATGAAGGTGACGTTAAGAAATCGTTCGCCCTTCTCTGGTTACGTCTGGTTTTGGAATGTCTCTTTACCGGATTTGGCATAAATTATCCTTCTTTAATGATTAATTTTTTACTCTAAAATTTTTTAATACAGTCATACGATCATTAACAAAATTTAAATGACAATTGCAGGAAGAAGTATTCAAATTAGTGCCACAGTGCGGGCATAAACCTTTACATTCTTCACTGCAAAGCACCTTAATTGGTATTTGCAAAATTATCTGCTCACAGATAATAGGCGCAAGGTCAATAAAATCGCCTTGATAATAGCTTATTTCCAGCTCTTCCGGCGTCAGCTCTAAATCTTCCCTGCTTTCCGCTTTCGCGGGAATTAAAGTATAAGTAAAATCGCCGCCAATCGGCAGGCTTGCGCTTTCCAAACAGCGACTGCAATCAATATCAATAAGCGCAGAAAAGGAGCCTTTAATAAAAACAGTGCCTGAAGTTCTTGTTATCAAACAGTTTACATCAACATGGCACAGAGTAAAATCAGGACTATCGCTGTCTTTAAAGTATCCCTTAAACCAAGCACCATCTTCGGAAAAAACGAAATTCTGCCCTTCCTCGTGGATAAGAACTACGTTAATTTTCAAAGAATTAGACATCGCAAGCATACTGCCTTAAAAAATTTTGCTAAAATCATTAATCGGAGAAGTAAATTATAAATTCTTTGCCTTGTCAAGCATAATTTGCTTTTTTTACTAAAGGATTGAGCAGTAAAATCTCAAATTGTTTTAATTATCTGTATCATTTTTTGCAGCCATAGCCAGATAGGTACTTACTATAAGCGTCGCATTTTATATTGTTTTGCATTATAGAAATTATTCCCCGGTTTTCAGTATTTTAAATATCGGAAAATATTAAGGGCCTTGACAAAAAACCAATCTCAACCCTATAAAGCTAAAAAAATACAGGAAAATAAAATAATGGAAAAAATCAGAACCCGTTTTGCTCCTTCACCAACCGGTTATTTGCACATCGGAGGAGCGCGAACAGCTCTTTTTAACTGGCTCTTCTCTCGTCACAACGGCGGTGAATTTATTTTGAGGATTGAAGATACCGATCAGCAACGGTCAACAGATGAATCCACCAAAGCCATCCTCGATGCCATGACATGGCTAGGCTTAAACTGGAATGAAGGCCCGTATTTCCAGGCCCAGCGTGTTGATCTGCACAGAGACATGGTGCAAAAGCTGATTAATGAAGGCAAAGCCTACTACTGCACCTGCACGCCGGAAGAGTTGGAAACGAAGAGAAAAGCGGCACTGGATTCTGGAAAAAAGCCAAAATATGACGGTACCTGCCGCGACAAGAATCTAAAGAAAACTCCCGGTAGTGTTGTGCGCTTTCGTGGCGAGCAAACAGGTATAACTATTGTAGAAGATTTGATTAAAGGTAATATCAGTTTTAATAATGATGAATTGGACGATTTGATTATTGAGCGTGGCGACGGTTATCCGACTTATAATTTTGCCGTCGTCATCGATGACGCGCTCATGAACATCACGCACGTCATTCGTGGCGACGACCATGTCAACAATACACCACGCCAGATTTTGATGTATCAGGCGCTGGGTTTCGATGTGCCCAAATTCGCCCATGTCCCGATGATTCTGGGATCGGACAAGGCGCGCCTGAGCAAGCGTCACGGAGCCACCTCCGTTATGGCCTACAAAGAGATGGGTTACCTGCCGGAAGCGTTGGTTAATTATCTGGTGCGCCTCGGCTGGTCGCACGGAGATCAGGAGATTTTTTCGCAAAAAGAACTAATTGAACACTTTGCTTTGGACGCCGTCGGCAAATCGCCCGCTGTTTTCAATCCCGAAAAATTGCTCTGGCTCAACGCGCACTATATAAAGGAAGCAAATCCTGTGCGGTTAATGGAAGAAATGAAGCCCTTGTGGCCTGACAGCACCAATACAGGTGATGTTGCTTTCACTAAAAAAGTAATTGCCGACTTACAACCGCGCGTCAAAACACTTGTCAAACTGGCCAACGCGGCGAATTTCTACTTTGCCGATGAGATCCAGTATGAAGAACCAGCCGCCCAGAAGTTTCTGGTGCCGGAGGTTTCCGCTCATTTGAAGGCGATGGCCACCACAATTCCAACGGTGCAAAACTTCAGTAAAGAAGGCATTGAAGAATTCCTCAAGGCTTTCACGCAGGAAAAAGACATCAAGTTTAAAGTGATCGCCCAGCCGCTGAGAGTCGCGCTGACGGGAAAAACCGTCAGTCCCGGCATTGATGAAGTCATGGTTACGCTGGGAAAGGATCGGGTCGTGCAAAGAATCAACGCTGCAATTGACTACATTAAAACTCAGAGCAAATAGGTCTGTTCGGGGCAGTTGAGGTGTTTTACAAACCGCACCAATTTCATCTTGACTTTTAAAGTCGAATTGAATAGATACTCACCCTCAACTTTCCACACTATTTGGGGGATCGTCTGGCGGTGGGACTCAAGGCTCTGAATCCTGCTACATAGGTTTGAATTCTGATTCCCCAGCCAATATGGTCCCATCGTCTAGTGGTTAGGACGCTGGCCTCTCACGCCGGAAACCGGGGTTCAACTCCCCGTGGGACTACCAAAACAAAAAATAATCTCAGCTAGTTACACTACTTTAAATTTGATATTTCTTTTAGATTTGAATAATAGTTGGGACTTAATCTGTTTTGTTTCTTTCTTCCTGTAAGTGTCAAAGTCAAATTTCAGCAGTAAATTGAAGATTACAACTAGAAATGATTTAAATTTGCCATACAGTATGGTCTATTTGAGGCGGCAATTTTACCCTTGACTTTCCATTCTAATAGGAGCACTTATTAAAAAAGTTTTTCTTATTTTCTCAGTAAACCTATCAACCTAACCATAACCTAACTATTGGAGGTACGTAATCATGAAAATTTTTTTGAAAAGAAAAGTGAAGTTTGTAGTTTCAATTGTTCTGATAGGTTTTTTCATTAATTTAATTGCCTGCGGGACAATCATGTTTCCTGAGAGAGTTCTGATAGGTTTTTTCATTAATTTAATTGCCTGCGGGACAATCATGTTTCCTGAGAGAAAAGGACAGAGAGAAGGAAGGCTTGACCCCGCGATAGTAATTCTTGATGCTGTCGGACTGATTTTCTTTTTCATTCCCGGAGTAATTGCATTCGCAGTAGATTTCAGTACCGGCTGCATATATATGTCTGGTGGAAAACATTCTAATAAAACAATCAATGATATCAAGGTTGCCAGATTCAATCCTCGCAGCACGTCACCCAGTGATCTAACCAGATTAATAGAACAAAATGTCGGCAAGAAAGTAGAATTTACTGATAAGAGAATGCTTGCATATGGCCTGGATAAAACGCAAGATCCGCGGACATTAGTCTTAAATGCAAATCCTTGAGGGAGTAGAACAAAGTTTTTGGCGTTGGTACTTGTATTACCTGTTCCAACGATGGCCAGAGTAAGTGTAAACGTTGGTATTTCCCTGCCACCCATCGTATTTGGCGGACCACCGGAACTGGTAGTGATACCGGAGACGAATGTCTATGCTGTCCCTAGCGTAGATGCGGACATTTTTTTCTATGGTGGTTGGTGGTGGCGTCCGTGGGAAGGGCAATGGTACCGCTCGCGGAACTATGATTCAGGTTGGGGCCACTATCGAGGGCGTCCATCTTTTTATCGAAGTGTACCCTCCGGTTGGAGGAATAACTACAGGGAGAATCGTTGGAAAGGGAATCAATGGAATCAACAAAGAGTACCCCACCAACAAGTTCAACAGAACTGGAGAACATGGGAAAGGAATAAGCATTGGGAGAAACAAAATAATTGGGGTGTCCAAGGTATGAAGAAGGACCAAAAGCGATCAAGGCAACAACAACCTCAACAGCAACAACAGGGAAACCATGAAAAAGGAAGAAAGTAGAAAAACAGGATTTCTTGAGTAAAAGTTTGGGATGTGAAAACAAAATATTCAGCAGGAGGCTTAAGGATGAAAGCAATAACAACAAAGAGAGTGCTCATGTTCGTAATTGCCGTGTTCTTCATGAGTTTGATGGTTGGGTGTGCCCATATGATGGATAAAAATGGATGCCCGGCAAAATGTAGTGCTGCGCCTGAGCCGGAAAAGGTTATGGTCGCCGCAGCAGAACCGAAGATCATTGTCCTTGCTTTTGAGGACATACATTTCGATTTCGATAAGGCGACACTTAAGCCGGAAGCGCGGTCGATCCTGAAAAAGAATCTCCAGCTTCTGAAAGATAACCCTAACGCTAAAGTCCGCATTGCAGGGTATACCTCTGCTTCCGGCACTGAAGCCTATAACCAGAAGTTGAGTGAAAGAAGGGCAAAAGCTGTTGAGGAATACCTCATTAATGAAGGCATCATTGCACCGGACAGGCTTACCATGATTGGCTATGGCGAGGCAAATCCGGCAAGTTACGAAGCAGAGCCTAAAGAGCTTTACTCAAAAGCAGCAAAGTCAAACATGAGAGTTCTTTTTGAAATAGTCGTACAATAAGAGCATCGGGATAAGGAGAAAAGAAATGAAACAAGCAAGAATTAAAATATTTTTAGTTGCGTGCATAGTCGCGATCATAGGAATCTTTTCAATTTACTCTTATGCGGCTACGGCCAATGAGATCGATGCCAGCGTAAATGCGTCCCTTGACCGATTTGTTAAAGAAGTCAAGGGTGCGCAGGAGTTTCTTGACGCCGCCAAGGGAGTTCTCATCATCCCTAAGGTCATTCAGGGGGGGCTTGTCGTCGGAGCCGAGTATGGTGAGGGAGCCTTAAGGATCGGCGGGAAAACGGTCAGTTATTACAACATCGTTTCCGGATCTTTCGGCTATCAGATCGGAGCCCAAGAGAAGGACATCATCCTTGTCTTCATGAGTGATAAGGTCTTGAATAAATTCCGTAACAGTAAAAACTGGAAAGCGGGTGTTGACGCCAACGTAACCGTGGTCAAGGTCGGCGCCGATGAATCCTTAAGCACACTGAAATTCAAGCAACCAATTGTCGGGTTTGTATTTAGCCAGAAAGGGCTTATGGCCGGTGCCACGATAGAAGGTTCTAAATTTACAAAACTGAAAAGGTAAACAGCATAGATGCATTTAATCTCCGTTCCTGACCTGGCGCAGGTGGCGTGTTTCGATACAGCTTTTCATCGCGACATGCCACCGCGTGCGACTACGAAGCCGGGTAATTCATGCCCGTATCGGTAACGATGCCAGGGAAGCCGCACTGCACTCCTCTGGCGTTGCGGTTTTCCAGGCAGTCTCAAAAATCCTGTGACAACGGTGATTAGATTTCATAGGGATAACAGAGAAAAAATTATAAATCGACTTAAAACGTAACAATTGAGTCAGGATGAATTAAGGTCAATAGCCAAAAGAGGCAATATTTTATGAAAATTATAAAAAATTTGTTTTTCCAGAGTTTACTATTAGCATCAGTATTAGTTAGTTTTAATGTCTACGCCGCTAACCAATCAATTTGTAATCCTGGTGCAAACGTTGTTCTTCATAACAACGGGTCACTAAAAGCTTGCCAACTCAAAGATAATTACGATGCAAATAACATCACATGTAAAAATGGTGGTACTGTTAGCTTTTATAAAAACGGCAAATTAGAATCTTGTGTGCTGTATGCGGAGGTTACCATATCTAAGAGTAAATGCAAACCAGATGCTCTGATTTCTTTCTATATCGATGGTAAATTGAAATCATGCGTGAAACAAGACAACTAATGAGGGACTGAGAAAATCCAAATTTTGAAAGAATTAAATATTCTTGTTAATTACTATTCAATGGGATATGAGCAACAGGAAGGACAAAGGGGTCTATCCTTCGCTCATTATCGATTTCGGATACCACAATTCAAATGGTAATCCTCAATTCTGACAACTGTCAAATACTGTGGAATAGTAGGTGAAATCAACGTTTGAGCGGGAGCCCATTCTCGCCGGTGCCGTATACCTTCATTTCTTCCAGTAAGTGAGTATTTATGATTTTTCATTGACATGCTTACTTTCAATCCGTAATAAAAAAAATCACGCCCGATGGCAAACCTCTGCTTGCCTGTCTTCACCATAGGGTCATACAAAGAAAAGGCTCCATAATCTTGCAGCAATCATGGCGCCTTAAGTTTTTTTCAGAATCATGAATTTTTACATCCTTATTTTGTCTTCATCGTTTCAATGACCACTACCTGCACCACTAGGACCTCCATCAGGTTCTCCAAGATCACGACCTCTGGGAGTTCCACCTCTATCATGTTTATCAGGACCTCCATCTCTGCCACCTTCATTCCGCCATGGCCAACATCCTCCAATAGATACAAGCATAATCACTAAAGCCATTGCCAGCATAATGATTCTCTTCATAGCTTTCTCCTTTGATAAGAATGTGTCTTTTTTAGACTTTGCTCTCCAATCTCTTTGAATTTTACAAATAATTTTCAGAATAATCAATTTAAAATAATACGTGTCATTTATGATTAAGCCAAATTTTTTATTGATGATTTCAACCCGTAATCCTCAATTCTGATAACTGCCCATTACTGAAACTAAGGTGAAAGAAATGTTTTTTGGTCGTGAATTTGGTCGAGACTTGATAGGTTTTAAGAGGTATAGACAGGTTTAAAAGCTCAATAATATGGCGGAATTTGGCTTTTCCGACAATCTCTCACGCCGGAAACCGGGGTTCAACTCCCCGTGGGACTACCAAAATAAAATCATATACTTGATAAGTTTTTTCAATCTTTTAATCATTCAGAAAACAACTTTCCTCTACACTATCCCCTACAAGCAGAAAGAAAATAAGGGTTTTTAAACTAACAGAACAGTCGGGGAGTAGGGGCATTTTTCAATATCGATAGTGCGATATATTATGCCCTCTGAATACGAAAATTTTACAATGCTTAATCACTCTTACTTCCTCCTACCACGAATTCGTATATAGAATGATGTATAATTAATTTGTAATATTAATTAGGAAGGCAGGAGGACTCATTTCTTCCTGGGCATTATAGCCCTTATTTCAGTATGTCC